>CACXLJ010000008.1 GCA_902768435.1 uncultured Bacteroidales bacterium
CGACTCAATGCCGATGTTGTGAAGCTCGCCGCTGGGCGAAAAATAGATGTTCTTCACTCCTTCCAGTTCAGTTGACATGCGGCCCCACACAAGTCGGCTCAAGCCATGGTCGGTGTAGGCATTGTCCTTTGCCGCGTCAAGCTCGGCGGAGGTGAACAGACCCACCAGATGCGGCGACGCATAGCCCTTGCGCACCGTCAGCGCAATGTACTGGGTGGTGTCTCCGGCCACAGGGAAAGACAGGAACTCAACAGCCACATCGCTCTCACCAAGCTTCGACTGCACGTCGCGCCACGTCAGCTTCAGGTTGCGCATGAGGTCGCCATAGGCACTCACCATGCCCATCAGCTCTTGCTCCAGGCGCTCGGCTTCTTCTTCCATGGTCTTGATGTCGGGCAGGCGTTCTTCTTTAGGCTTCGTGTATTGCTGGTTCAGCACCGAACGGATGCCCTGCAGACGGTCAAACTTCTCCAGGGCAACGGGGTCACCGCTCTCACGTACCAGATCTCGCATCTCCATCTCTGTTGCCAGTAGCAAACCCTTGGCAAACAGGCACGACTTGTCATACAAATCACAAGTCGAAGATGTATCCCTTGACATCCAGGCCACATAAGGATACCAAATTTGAAAAGTCCATGAATTGTTATTCCAGTAGGCCTCTCTATTGTGCACAGTAAGATTTCCAAGATTTCTGTTTATAAGCTTATACTGAACATCTATCATTTCCTTGAAATATTCAAATGACTCGTTCATATCAACACTAGTAATGCTAAAAAGAATCCATAAAGATTCAAAACATCCATCATTCACACCTCCATTATTATTTTTGAATATATCTAGTGCCTGTTTTGCAATAATTTTCGCTGAATCAATAGCATCAGCATTTGCTAAATGAATGGCAATTTGATTCAACAATGCCCCATTAAGGGGACGTTCGTCATCGTCGATCAACTTTCTTGCCTCACTCAATAAATGACCGGCATCACTTGACCTACCTGATTTTGAATAATAATTGGCAAGATTGATGAGAGATGCCACAATACTTGGATCATGATTTTTTCTTTGGATATTCAAAGCTTTTTCAGCATACTTTATTGCAGTAGGATACTCTTTTTTTCTAGCATAACATACGGCAACATTCGTTAATGTAAGAGCAAGGTTTATATCATTTTGACCCAACTTGTTCTCTTGAATTTTTATGGCTTTTAAATGTCTATTAATTGCCTGGTCTTCATTTCCTATAAAATGCAAACATGTTGCATAATTATATAATACTTTAGCATAGCAAGTATCTTCCTCTCCATATATATCTTTATACTCATTTTCTATCTCTGAATAAATCTTAACTGCTTTTGAGTATTCATTCAAACTCTTGAAACAGTCAGCAACATTATTCTGGACCACAGCATCACACTCCCTGAGAATAGAGTGAGACAAGTTAAGAGATTTTATCTCTTTTCTTAAGTTTTCATATAATTCAATTGAGGTTCTAAAATCATTAGAATTACCCGTAAATTGCGCACGGTCTCTATAACAATTAATCATTTTAATCCAATATGTAACATAAGACACATCAATAACCCCAGAATCTTCCATAAAATTAAGTAATGATTCATAGCTTTTGATGGCCGCTTCATATTTATGTTGCCCTGCATAACACTGCGCTATTTGATACAGAATATATATCGCATTTTCAGTCAACCTTGAATCAGATCGAATTATTTCAAATGCTCTAGAATAATAATCAACTGCTTCATCATACTTGTTCAGTTTTTGATATAGGTGTGCAATCGTTAAATCTGACACATCATCTTCATCGTTGATAACCTCTAAAGCGTTTGAATAATATTTTTTAGCCTCTTCGTAATTATTCATTTTGTCATAACACTCTGCTATGCTCTTTAATGACATAAAATACGAGACAGCTTTGTCGCATTCATTATTCTTTGTGATCTTCAAAACTTGAGAATGCAACTTAAGCGCATCCTCATAATTTTCACATAAATAATTACCTACAGCTATATTATATAAACAATATGCATAATCACAACTATCAATATCAGACTTCGTCATTATATTCAACAACTGTTCATAATCCTTAATAAAATCATTAAACTGACCATTATTCATATGAATATCAGCCCTTTCTTGCAGTTCAGTTATATCCTGGGCCCAACCAGTCACAGCGGGCATCAGCAGCATGAGCCACAGCAGCAATTTCTTCATTATGAGTTCAATCACTTGCATAATATTATAATAGCATATAAATCTATCGTGAGTCAACACCAAGTGACCGCAACCATCAGGTTCATTATCACTCGATGATGTAACAACGTATGGAATCGGGGGTGGTGGCGACGCTGAAGTCCATCTTATAGGAGGGGTCGAACAGCTTCAGGCTGTCGGGTGACTCCTTCTTTCTTATGTCGCTGTCACTGTGAACATCTCGCTCAACATAGCCTGCCACTTCGCCGCTTGTGCTCTCGGAACGTGTAAAGGTGTAGAAATACGACTTAGTTACAGTCCACATGTTCTTTTCTACTGGCCGCGCGATCTTTCCTATCTTGCCGTTGTATTCCTTCTTCACCAACCAGCGGTTGCCCGTTTCGCGGTCTACAAACACCAGCACACCGTTTTTTGGCACACTAATCTTTTTATTGGCATCGATGATGGTGCCAGGTTGCAGGAACTCTTTCTGGCCTTTCACTTTTACCTGATAGGCCTTTTCAACATAATAGGTCTTTGCCACGGCCATCATCGAAAGCAAGATGGCAGTGGCGATGAAAAAGAATCTTTTCATTATTCTATTGTCGTTTTTGCGTTTGCTGTTTTGGTTTATCTTCGTATTAAATGCAAATATAGCAACATTTTTTTTAATTATCAATAATTTGACACTATTTTGTGTCAACCAAGTTAATAAGTATCATAATCCGACATATCATATCTAGAAAATGAACTTGAATTCGCAAGACATTTGTTTTTACTGAATCACATTTTTGTTGTAAATTTGCAAGTTGAATTCAAGCACTAACGATGACCGTTGACCGAAAGAAAATATTGCAGCACATCGACACGCCCATCTTTCACCTTGTGGGAGAGGTGGCCGACTCCATGAATCGCCCCTGCTATGTGGTGGGCGGCTATGTGCGTGACATTTTTCTTGACCGGCCCAGCAACGACATGGACTTTGTGACGGTGGGCAGCGGCATCGAGGTTGCAAAGGCGGTAGCAGCCAAAATTGGTCCTAAAAAATCGACCCTTGCCGTATTCAAGACCTACGGCACCGCTCAAGTCAAGGCTGGAGGAATGGAACTGGAGTTTGTGGGTGCTCGCCGTGAGTCGTATCAGCGTGGGAGCCGCAACCCCATAGTGGAAGACGGCACGCTGCACGATGACCAGTGCCGCCGCGACTTCACCATCAATGCCATGGCCATTTCGCTCAACAGCGACACTTACGGCGAACTGCTTGACCCATTCGACGGCATTGCCGACATAGAGCGCCGCATCATACGCACCCCACTCGACCCCGACATCACCTTCAGCGACGACCCGTTGCGCATGATGCGTGCCGTGCGATTTGCCACGCAACTGAACTTCGACATTCTGCCCGAGACTTTCGCAGCCATAACGAGGAACGCATATCGCATCGATATCATCACCCGCGAGCGCATTGCTGAGGAACTGATGAAGATCATGCGTGCCCAAGCCCCGTCACGCGGATTCAAAATGCTGCACGACTGCGGACTGCTGAAGCGCATTTTCCCCGAACTCGAAGCCTTGTGTGGTGTGGACAACTCTCACGGACGCAGCCACAAGGACAATTTCCTGCACACCATGCAGGTGCTCGACAATGTGGCCCAACAGAGCGAAAACGAGTGGTTGCGCTGGGCGGCACTCATGCACGACATAGGCAAGCCTAGCACCAAACGCTGGGATGAGCATCAGGGTTGGACATTCCACAACCACAACTTCGTGGGCGAAAAGATGGTGCCCAAGATTTTTGGCCACATGCGTCTGCCGCTCAACGAGCACATGAAATATGTGAAGAAACTGGTGGGTCTGCACATGCGTCCCATCGCCCTCGTTGAAGACGAAGTCACCGATTCGGCAGTCAGGCGACTGCTCTTTGATGCCGGCGATGACATCGACGACCTGATGCTGCTGTGCAGTGCCGACATCACATCGAAAAACGAAGAGAAAGTGAAGCGTTTCCGCGACAACTTCGTGCTGGTAAAGCAAAAACTGGTGGATATTGAAGAAAAGGACCGTGTGCGCAACTTCCAGCCTCCCATCGATGGCGAGGAAATCATGGAAATCTTCGGTCTGCAACCCTCAAGACCTGTGGGCATCATCAAAGACGCCATCAAGGATGCCATTCTTGACGGAACCATCAAGAACGACCGTGATCAAGCCTACGATTTCATGCTGCTGAAAGCCAAGGAAATTGGGTTAACTCCCCTCATCGACAAACGATAACCCCATTCATTTTACTAAAAGCGTACCGCCCCGTCACAGCACAATGAGCAGTGGCACCGGCAAGTGGCCTGATATGGTATAGAGGATATCACTTGAATAGGTACTGCGACCCTGATACACATTTTGCCCCGTTACTGTAGCAATGATGTCGCTCATATAGGTGCTGCGGCCCTGGTAGATGTACTTGCCATCCCAAGTGGCAATGATGTCGCTCAAGTAATTGCTACGGCCACGATACAGATATTCGCCGTCCCAGGTGTAGAGGATGTCGCTGCGATATGTGCTGTTGCCGCGATACAGGTATTTGCCGTCCCAAGTATAGAGTATGTCGCTGCGATAGGTGCTGTTGCCACGATACAGATACTTGCCGTCGAATGTGTAGAGCATATCGCTCAGATAAGTGCTGCGACCAGCATAAACCTTGGTCACAGCCATCGAGGTGAAAGTGACGCACAACATGGCCAACACCAGAAACGCTTTGACGATATTTGAGGATTTTTTCATAGTTATAGTCATTTTAGTGTTGCAAAAATAACTATTTTGAGCAGGATTAGAAAAAAAATGACTATTTTTGCATATTGAAAACTAAAAATCATGACCGTTTTTTACACCTCATAGAAAAAAATGTGCCGTTATGGAAGACAATAAGACATCTGAAATAAAGAAGACTCTCGTACAGCTCGTCAAATACGGCATTATTGGTGTGAGCAATACCCTAATCACGCTCATCACCTTCTATGTGCTCAACACGCTGCTCAATGTGCCTTATGTACCTGCCAATGTAGCAGGCTATGTGCTGGGCGTGGCCAACAGTTTCTTCTGGAACCGCACCTGGGTATTCAAGACCAAGAACAACTGGCGCCGCGAGGCCGTGCTGTTTGTCATCGGTTTCCTGTTGTGCTGGGGACTGCAGATTCTGTTCAGCTGGGTACTGCTTGAAGTGTGCGATATGAAGAACCTGACCATCAGCTGGCTGCCCATGAAGAAGGCTGGCCAGAACATAGTCATGATTCTTGCCATGGTGGTTTACACCCTGGCCAACTATGCATTTAACCGCACATTCACATTCAGGGAGCAGAAATAACCTTTGATTGATGAATAATGATTGATGAGGGAATCACTCACCGGTTTTGATGAGCGTGACGCCCACATCGCTGATTCCTTGGAGCATCTTCTCACGCGTTTGCATCACATTCCACACTACAATGCGCCTGATGCTTGCATGCGGCACATCGCGTGCCACTATTTGCTCACATTGATAAAGCGCTCCAAATCCAGATCCTTTCCAGTGTCCGTGCTCATCGGCAATGTGGAAGGTGACCTGCCGGCGTTTCACATTGCCGTCCTGGTCGATGAAGTCAATAGCAAGTGGCAAATCCTGATAGGCATAATCGGTATTGTGACGAACAGCCAGTTTCACATCGAAATGCGACAACGAGTCGAGACTGTCAGGCGCAAAATGCAGCGGTGACTTCACACTCCATCCGTCAGATGGAATCGAATAAAATTTAGAATATGTTTTTGTTTCAGAAGTACAACCCACCATGCACAGACAAATCAACAACAATGCAACGCAAAGCCCTTGAGCCTTGCGCTGCAGTTGTTTAATATTTGATGGGTTGATTGCCATGACAAATGTTTCAGTAAATCAAGAAGGGTTAGAATCGTTCTTCGGACGGAAAACCATGGGACCATTGCGGCGAGGTCCCTGGTGAGCAGGTCCCTCGGGGCGCCCAATCTGCGGGCGACGACGATGGTTACCTCCGCCATTGCGGCGAGGTCCACCGCTTGGTCTGGGTTTATTTTCATCCTCAGCGCCATTTTCGCCAACTTTAGGCTCATGCTTTTCACGATTCTCGGGAGCAGCCGCCTTGTTCTTGTTACGGTTCTTGCTCTTTTTCTTCTTCTTTTTGTCGAAACGGCTGATGCTATCTTGACCAATGATGTCGCCATAGGCTTTGATCTCGGCCTGATGCAGTGCGCTATCAGGATTGAGTTTGTCGGGGCGAACACCATTCTTGTTCAGAGCAATCACCTCAAAGGCGCGCTCAGCACTGATGGTGACAAGATTGGCAGCAATGTTCTTGTCAGTCGAATAGGTAATCTCTTTCTTGAACATGTCGGTCTTGAAATGGAAGTAAGCATTGTCCTTCGTTTCAAGAACGATATCACGCGGCGGCAACTGCCTGGATGTCTCAACATAGGAGTCAACCTCAAAGTTGATGCAGCACTTGAGTTTGGCACACTGGCCAGCCAGTTTCTGAGGATTGAGCGAAATATCCTGATAGCGTGCGGCACTTGTGGCAACCGACACAAAGTTGGTCATCCAGCTGGCACAGCACAACGGGCGGCCACAGGGACCAATGCCCCCTATCCTACCAGCTTCTTGGCGAGCGCCAATCTGCTTCATCTCCACTCTGATTTTGAAGACCTCGGCCAGCACCTTGATGAGCTGGCGGAAGTCGACACGCTCATCAGCAATGTAATAGAAGATGGCCTTGTTGCCGTCGCCCTGATACTCCACATCGCCAATCTTCATCTTCAGATTCAGGTCGGCTGCAATCTGGCGCGAACGGATCATCGTGTCCACCTCCCGTGCCTTGGCTTGTTCAAAACGCTCGATATCGGCGGGTTTAGCCTTCCTAAACACGCGCAGTATCTCAATGTCGGGTTTCAGGTTGGCTTTCTTCATCTGCAACTTCACCAGACTGCCTGTCATTGACACACGGCCAATGTCGTGACCGGGATTGGCTTCCACGGCCACAAGGTCGCCCTCTTTCAGGTCCAGGTGCGATGTGTTGCGATAGAAGCCCTTGCGGGTGTTCTTGAAATGCACCTCGACCAGTTCGAAGTCGTTAGTACCGCCAGGCACATCGGCAAGCCAGTTGTAGGCGTGCAGATTGCAACGGGTGTCGGTCGTGCACGAGCACGAGCAACTGTCGCAATTCACGCATTCGTCGCCCTTGAGCGGCTTGCTTGGATTATTTAAATTCTCAGCATTCATGGGAATATGGTAGCAAAGAATTTATTTAGCATAGCTCACAGCACGCGTTTCGCGGATGACCGTGATGCGAACCTGTCCGGGATAGGTCATTTCATCCTGAATCTTCTGTGCAATCTCGGTCGAGAGTTTCTCAGTCTCGGCATCGGTAATCTTGTCGGCACCTACAATCACGCGCAATTCACGACCTGCTTGAATGGCATAGGTCTTGATCACACCAGGATAGGACATGGCCAGATGCTCAAGGTCGTTGAGTCGCTTGATGTAAGCCTCAACCACCTCGCGGCGAGCACCGGGACGAGCGCCCGAGATGGCATCGCACACTTGCACGATAGGAGCATACATGCTGGCGGCCTCTTCCTCGTCGTGATGAGCACCGATGGCGTTGCAAATGTCGGGTTTCTCCTTGAATTTCTCGGCGAGTTTCATGCCAAGCACTGCGTGCGGCAATTCGGGCTCATCATCGGGCACCTTGCCAATGTCGTGCAATAGACCGGCGCGGCGGGCTTTCTTGGGATTCAGGCCCAGCTCGCTTGCCATAATGGCACACAGGTTGGCAGTCTCACGAGAGTGTTGCAGCAGATTCTGGCCATAGCTGGAGCGATATTTCATCTTGCCAATGAGCCGGATGAGTTCGGGATGCAGGCCATGGATACCCAAGTCGATGGCGGTACGCTTACCGGTTTCAATCACCTCTTCCTCAACTTGCTTGCGCACCTTAGCAACCACTTCCTCGATGCGGGCGGGGTGGATGCGGCCGTCGGCCACCAGCTGATGCAGAGCCAGACGGGCAATCTCGCGGCGTACAGGGTCGAAGCCCGAAAGTACAATGGCTTCGGGAGTATCGTCTACAATAATTTCGATGCCAGTAGCGGCCTCCAGAGCGCGAATGTTGCGACCTTCGCGACCAATGATGCGACCCTTGATGTCGTCGTTATCAATGTGGAACACCGTCACGGCATTCTCGATGGCAGTTTCGGTAGCCACACGCTGAATGGTCTCGACAATGATGCGCTTCGCCTCTTTGTTGGCAGTCAGTTTAGCATCGTCCATGATGTCGTTGATATAGGATGCAGCGGCCGTCTTGGCTTCATCTTTGAGGCTCTCGACGAGTTTTTCCTTAGCCTCTTCGGCACTTAGGCCACTCACATGCTCGAGTGTATCGCGAACGCTCTTTTCCATCTTGTCGACCTCTTTCTTGCGGCTTTCCAGCACATTCATCTGGTTGTCCAGATTCACTTTCAAGGCATCGGTCTCGCTTTTCTTGCGCTGCAAATCTTGCTGCTGCTGGTTGAGTTGAATTTCGCGCTGTTTCAACTTGGCTTCACTGGCCTGTACTTTCGACAGGCGTGCATTAGCAACTTTCTCGGCCTCGCTTTTGATAGAGAGGCCTTCTTCCTTGCCTTTGATCACTTCGTTGTTTTTAAGCACTTCAGCCTCAAGCTTTGCCTTTTCAAGAATGGTATTGGCCTGTGACTTCGAGTTTTTTCTCGTAGCGTAAACAGCCCCTCCGGCACCCAGTGCCAGCGCTGCCAACGCAATAACTATTACTATTATAGTATTCATTATTAATAATTTAAATAAAAATATATAAAAAAGCACCCTCCGACTCCTTCCGCTATTTGAGCGGTTAGTTGTCATGAGTGGTGCAGGAACCTAAAATACAAACGAATGTATATGAGTATAGCGAATTTAAATATCGTTATTTTATCTTAACCACGATTTCATCAAGCTTTTGCTCAAAATCGTGAATAAACTCGTTTGTGGTGGCATTGTCACGATAGGCCTGTGCATACAGGCGGGCAAACTGAAACGCTACTCGAGCCATCACTTCTTCGCTGTTGCTCGTGTTCTTGAAACGATCCATCCACTTGTTCCACAGTGTGTTAACAAGTTTTTCCGTTTCGCGATATAGCGGTTCTTCATCGCGGCTGATGCTCAGCGGAATTGGCTTCACATCGGCCAGCCTAATCATTATATTTATTTTATCTTCAGTTGCCATAGCATCTTCATTCGTTCAGTTGGGAGATGCATTTGTCAATGTCCCGCACCATACTGGCAATTATCTGCTTCACTTCTTTCACTTCGTCGGGATTTGAGGCCATATTTCGAGCCATCTTAAGATACTTGTTATCCATCTGCAACTGCTCATCGGCCTTCTTCAACTTCTCCAACTCAGCGCGCAACGACTCAACCTGCTCAGCGAGAATCTTATTCTCCTCTTCCAGAGCATGATATTTCTCAATCAAGATATTGCTCTTGTTGACTATCCGGTTCAGCGTTTCTTGTAGTTCCGAAGCCATAAATTACCAAAATTGTACAAAAGTAGTCATTATTTTTCGTTCCCGCAAATCTTTCTCATTCAATTTAATAAACTTTTCGCTTTTTACTACCACTTTAAGCCCGTAATAGTCAAAGAACTTGACCCAAATCAAGATTTTAGAAAAAAGAAAAAAGTGATGGCGATGTGAAACATTTCAGCTGCTTGACGCGTCTATAATCATGAAGCCGCCCTGGAGCGGCCATGGCTTGAAACTATAAAACAACAAAATGATATGAAACGCACAGCTTTATTATTTACAACGATTTTAAGTACTGTCGCAATGATGGCGACAAACTTCACTGGCATAGTGATTGACGAGAACAAACAACCATTTGCTTTTGCAAATGTAGTGCTACTATCCCCTAACAACAGCACATTTGTGGCTGGGACAACAACCAATGATGACGGCACATTTTCTATCGACTGCACTTGCCAGCAAGCGCTGGTGAAGATAAGTTATATTGGCTATGAGACCAAGTTTGTGAACTCTATCGGCGGCGATATGGGGACAATCCAGCTGCAACCCGAGGCAACGATGCTTGGTGAGGTGGTTGTAAAAGGCACACGACCAACATTCAAAATTACCACCGAAGGCATCAAGACCGATGTCGACGGCACGTTGCTGAGCAAGGTGGGAACCGCCAACGATGTGCTCCAAAACCTTCCTGGTGTGCAGAAGAAAAGCGACGGCATCGAGGTGTTTGGCAAAGGCACTCCTCTCATCTACATCAACGGACGCGAGATGCGTAACAAAAGCGAACTTGACCAACTTAAAAGCGACGACATCGCGAGCGTGGAACTCATCACCAACCCTGGCGCGAAGTATAAGGCCGATGTGGAGTCAGTTATCCTCATCAAGACCAAACGTCCACAGGGCGAGGGATTCTCGTTCGATACCGAAGCTGATTACTACCAAGGCGAGAATATGGACTTAGCCCTGGGCCTGAACTGGAACTATCGCAAGGGTGGCCTAGATGTGTTTGGTAGTCATTGGTACAACGAGTACAACTGGCATCAAAATGACGACATTCTCCTTGATGTGAAGTCAGATACCATCTGGCATCTTGACCAACTTATCGACAGCCGCAGTCGCAGCCGCTCGCTCTACAGCTCGGTGGGTGTGAACTATGTGCTTGGCGACAACCACTCGATGGGATTGCGCTACGATACCAAATGGTATTTCAGTAACAAAACATGGGGTGGCATGACTGCCGACGTGATGGCTAACGAGGAGTTCTACGACCATCTTGTGAACACAGTTGATCAAGATGAGAAGTCAAATATGCCACACACCCTCAATGCCTACTACAACGGCAAGATAGGGAAGACAAGCATTGATGTTAATCTCGACTATATGTTCTACAAGAACCGTACAAATCAGTATAATGACGAAGTTAGTCAGGAACATGACAGCCGCGTAGTAACTGCACAGAGCGTGGAGCGAAATCAATTGCTGGCAGGCAAACTCGTACTCTCGTGGCCAGTGTGGGGTGGCAACCTGCAGGCAGGAACCGAGCTTAGCAACACCCACCGAAACGACGACTATATCAATCCCGAGAACATCGTGCCCACCTCGTTCACAGAGCAGCGCGAGCGCAATTATGCATTCTTTGTGGAGTATGCGCGACCATTGCCTTTCGGCCAAATGCGACTGGGATTGCGCAACGAGAACGTGTGCAGCCACTATTACAGCATGGGCGAGCTTGTGCCCGAGCAAAGCCGCACCTATCACCATCTGTTCCCGACGGCGGCCCTCTCGGCACGTGCCGGCAATGTGCAGCTTATGCTTAATTATGCCATGAAGATTCAGCGGCCTTATTACTGGCAGCTTAACGGCAGCGTGACCTACGCTAACCGCTTCACATGGGAGAGCGGTAACCCCGCATTGAAACCGTCGATCAACAACCAACTGAGTTTCATGGCAATGTGGAAGTGGGTGAACCTGATGGTTGATTACAAGCGCACTAGCGACATTATTGTGAATGTGGCACGTGAGGTTCCAGGCAGCGAGTCAACAACATTGATAACACGCGACAACGTCGACCATGCCGATGCGTTAAGAGTGATGCTCAACCTCACACCGCATTTTGGCATTTATCAGCCTCAACTCTCGATTGCCATGATGAAGGATTGGATTAAGATTCCTACACCCATTGGTTTCATCAGTCCCAAGCGCCCATTATTCTTGATTCAGTTCAACAACAACATCAAAATACTCCCCACCCTCACTGCATCGGCAAACCTAAGCCTAACTACCAAGGGCGATAAAGAGAACATGTCGCTGACAAAAGCAGCTGCCAACCTCGACCTAAGCGTTACTAAGACATTCTTCAACGACCGCTTGTCGATAAAGGTGGCAGGACACAACCTCCTTGACGCTCAGGAGCACATCAACTTGAATTATGGTCTGCGCCGGCTGCATCAAGACAGTCATCACGATTCTCGCGAACTGCAAGTAACTGTGCGTTATAAATTTAACGCTGTTCAAAGCAAATATCGTGGTTCGGGCGCCGGTAGCGACGAGAAAGCCCGCCTGGGCAAGTAATCATTTTACCTACTTCATCATATATTCTTCAATGTGGGTGTGTCAAAATTCGGGCGCACCCTTTACATTATAAAAAAGATGTGGCATAAGCGCATTATGCCACATCCTTCTTATGAAAATTATCAAGCAGTTTGCTTAAATGAAAGTTATCATTTCTTCTGGGCCATGATTTCATTAACCTTGTCGATGAGTTTCTTGCCATCGAGCCCACGCAACAGAATGGTACCGTCGGGGCCAAAGACAATGATATGAGGAATGCCCATAATGCCGTAGAGGTTGGTGGGTTCCTCGAGTTTCTGGTTGCCCACAATCACCGGCCAAGGAATCTGCAGTTCTTCGATGGCACCACGTGTGTCGGCAGGCTCATCCCACACGGCAACGCCCAGGAAGCTCATTCCCTTACCATTATACTGCTCATAGAGTTTCTTGATGTCGGGGATAGCACGGCGGCAGGGTCCGCACCAGCTTGCCCAGAAATCGACCAGGGTTACCTGGCCTTTTCCTACATAGTCACTCAGTTTGTAGGTCTTGCCATCATCGCCTTGCACAGTGAAGTCGGTAAACATCTTGCCCTCGGCGGTCTTCTCCACCTGCTGAGCATCGCTCACTGCCTTCTTGAAGCGTTTCATCTCCTTGTATCCGGCAGGCACAGTAGCGAGAGCCGAGTCGAGTTGAGCCACATTATAGTTCTTGCACATCAAGAAGTTGTAGTAAGCCCACGGACCAATGCCGTTCTCCTTATTGGCCTCATAAAGTTTGAAGAAAGCTTCGCCCTCTTTGGCCTCAAACTCCTCGCCCATTGCTTCGAGTTCTTCTTCGGTCACACCTTCCTTTTGTGAAAGTTTCTCAAACTCTTCGCCCATGGCCTCGAGTTCCTTGTCGAGAGCAGCCAGACGCTCGTTGAGCACGCCGCCTTTCACCTCGTGCTTATCCCAGTCGATGGTGATTTCTCCGGCTTCGACCACAAAGCCCAAACGCTTGCCGTCGACCACCAGGCGTGAATAATAGGAATCTTCCACTTCGCCTTCGAATATGGCTTTCTGCTGGTCGATTTTCGCTTGCTGCACGGTATCGCCGGTGTCATAACTGGTGAGCGCAGCCACCTTGCCGTTAAATGATGCATCGGGGAAGTTAACAGTGATTGTGTACTTCCCTGCCCCCTCCTTGCTGCTGCACGAAGCCATGAGCAGCACGAGGCTTAAAATGAATAAAAGTTTTTTCATTGCTCAAAAAATATTTTACTTAATGATTGATTTATAGAGAATAGATTGAATGTGCGACCTTGCGCTCACACGCGAGAATGCCGCATTGTTGCGGGTGGGACTCACGCGGTTGCTCAAGAAGATGTAGATCATGTCGTTCTTGGGGTCAACCCAGAAACAGGTGCCCGTAAAGCCCGTGTGACCATAGGTCTCGGCAGTTGCCTCGGCACAAGTGTTAGAGGCATCGGGATTGCCCACCACAGGCTTGTCGAAGCCCAAGCCACGATGCGAGTTGGGGCTCTTCTGCGTGGTGAAGATCTCGACCGTTGAGGGTTTATAGAATCGTCTGCCGCCATAAGTGCCACCATTGAGCCACATCTGGAACAATTTAGCCAGGTCATTAGCATTTGAGAAGAGGCCTGCATTGCCCTGTACGCCACCCGAGAAAGCCGCCAACTCATCGTGCACATAGCCGTGAATGTGCTGACTGCGCAAGAAGGTGTCGTTCTCGGTATAGGCAATCTGCTGTTCGGGAAATTTGCTCAACGGCCTGTACATGGTGTGATAGGCACCCAGTGGGGCAAATATCTCATTATTGGCATAATAGTTCATGGGCATGTGGGTTACGTTCTGCACTGCATTGGCAAGCAGACAGAAATTCAAGCAGCTGTAAAGATACTTCTTGGGCCCCAGTTCTACACGATAGATGCGGTTCATGATGCTGTCGTAGGTAGCAGCACTACCCCAGATGCCTTTGGCGATGGGCACATCAAACACATCGGTGCGTTTGTACGACAAGATGTCGGTACGCAACCGCGCATATCTGTTGCCATAAGCATTGTTCATGATGCGCACGGTGTTGTACTCATTGGGAGTGTTGGTGATGAGCGGCGGCGTGTAGGTGTTGCGGTCAAACATCATCTCCCACATGCTCAACGAGGGTGGCATGCCTGTCTCATGATAAAGCAGGTCGCGGAAAGTAAGGTCTTCCTTATTAGTGTCCTTCAGTCCAGGGATGTAGTCGCTTGCCTTGTCGCTCAAACCAAACTTGCCGTCATCATAGCATTTCATCACGCAACTGAGTGTGCCGGTAGCCTTCGAGACCGATGCGAGCCCAAAGAGCGTGTTCACCGTCACAGGAATGCCCGAATTGAAGTCAATTTCGCCGTAGGCACGATTGCACACCACCTTGCCATGACGCACCACAACTACCTGACAACCTGGGAATGCACGCTGGCTCACTCCATAGTTGCACACCGAGTCGATTTTTGCCAGCAGATTAGACTTCAATCCCACTTCGGCAGGAATGGTATAGCCCAGACGCTCGGCCTTGTAATGGTAGCCTGTGCCAGGTTTCAATTCATCTTTTCCCGTCTTCACGGCTACAGGAAGCACGCCCACAGCATCACTACCGCCAAAGATAGTCTGTGCCAGATAGTCCTCGGCGGTGAAACTGCTTTCATAAGCCACGAGCGAGGCATTCACATAGCTGTCGGCCAGCAGTGAGCCCACCTCGTCGAGGCGTTCGGGTTTGCTCATCACTGCCACGACCACATTGCGGCAATGGCTGGCGATGTATTTTGCGTTCTTGACCTGTGCTTCACTGGGCTGGTCAAGCGAAATGATTACACAGTTATACTGATGTTTCTTCAACTCGTCCACCAATTCGGCAGCCGACTGGTCGCCTCTAAGGTCATAAGCGGCAGTCTCGGCATAGTTGGCACAACGGCGTTGGAACATCGACTGGGTACCATTCTCGTTACCCATTGTAACCACCGCAATGCGGCGCGACTCAAGGTTGTGAAGCGGCAACAGGTTCTTTGTGTTGCGCACAACAGTGATGGTAGCAGCACAAAGTTTGCGTTTAAGCACAGTAGCCTCAGTCGAATTCACATCGGCAACAATATTGGTCATATTCACCTGCTGCGGCTGGTTCAGTCCCAGTGCATACTTGAATCGCAACAGTTTCTTGCAACGCTCATCGATTGTTTCTTGTGCGAGCGTGCCATCGGCCAAAGCCTGCTTGATAGCAGCCAGTTCGCCAGGCACCTCATTGGGCATGAGCAGCACATCGTTGCCTGCAAGCAACGCATTGACGCACACCGAACCGTTCACCGCCTTGGCACCTTCCATGCCCAGCGCATCGGTGAAAATAAGACCTTCGAAGCCCATCTTCTTCTTCAACAGGTCGGTCACATGTTTGCTCGACATAGTGCTGGGGCCTTTGGTCTTGTCGACAGCCGGTACATAGAGGTGTGCGGTGAGCATTCCGCCCAAACCAGCATCGATAAAACGCTGGAAAGGAACAAAGTCATAGAGTTGCAACTCCTTAAGGCTCTTGTCGACAGTGGGTAGTTCCTTATGCGAGTCAGCCGTTGCGGAGCCATGGCCTGGAAAATGCTTGCCAACCGACAGCACTCCCCCATCTTCCATGCCTCGCGAGAAAGCTATGCCATGACGAGCGACAATCTCGGGATCTGAGCCATAGGCACGACTTCCCAAAATCGTGTGATCGCGGTCAATCATATCCAGCACCGGTGCAAAGTTCACATGAACGCCCACTCGACGGCACTCACGCGCCACCTCGCGACCATAGTCATAGAACAGTTTGTCATCACCAATAGCGCCCAAATAGAGGTTACGGGGGAACTTGGGAGCGTCTTCCAGACGCATCGACGGTCCCCACTCGCCATCGAGCGTGATGAGCAGCGGCACTGTGGCCAGCGACTGGGCATAGTTCGTCAACTTTGCCTGACTCTGAATATCGCTCTCATGGTAGATGAGGCCGCCAACCTTGTATTCGGCCACCAATTTCTTCACCAATCCTTCGGCGCCACTCATGCGTGGTCCCACTGCCATCACAAACAATTGCGTGATGCGCTCATCGGGAGTCATGGAGTTGAAGGTGTTGTTCACCCATATCTCCATTGCCTGCTTGTCAACCTTGTTAAATATCTTAGGTTCAGTGCCAATAGCGACCATAGGAATAATGGTCGCCATCAGCATGAGAATAGTTTTTCTTATTGAAAACATTTTTATAGATTATAATTTTTAGCTAATTATTTCTTGAGATACATGCGAGCTTCGTCGGTAGAATCAATCATCTTGCCTTGCTTGGTGAGTTCTTTCACATAGTCGAGCACACGAGAACCATACTTCACATCGTCGACAAACAGGCGTTCACAGTTCTTGAAACTGTTGAGGTAGTCGCCGCCATTGGCGAGGAAGTCGATGGTGAGCATCTGATAGGTCTTGTTAGGCTTGATTTCCTTGCCATTGAGTTTTGCCGATACAATCTCCTTCTTGGCATTATAAGCCACCTTCAGTTCCTTGCTCACGGCATCACCGTCACGATAAGCCATCACCTTAAGGGCTTCGAGCAAGTCCTTGCCGGTAATATTCAGTATCACAAAACGGTTGTCGAAGGGGAACATCGAACCGAGCAAGCCCTCGGTCACCACACCCTTAGGCATATCCACACGAATGCCGCCCTTGTTCATGATGGCAAACTGTGCACGCTGCTTGGTGAGTTTTGGTATAATCTGCATCACAGCATCGCAAATCCAGTTTTGAGCAGCCCAGCTGTCGTTCTTCATGAAACGGACCGACTGCCCCACAGGATTGTTCATCAGCGAGTCAACGCCGTGCTTGAAGGGGGCCAGCCATGACTGCAGCGAGGTGTATTGCGAAGCGGCAGCATCGAGTTTCGAGTCAATGTCGACGAGCGAGTAGATCACCTCACCTGTCTCAAGGTCAAGGTCATACTTGCCCACATACTTGCCCGACTTGCCGTTCTGGCCAATCACCACCACTTTGCCGTCGGCATTGAGCACATTGCTGAACTGGCTGCCAGGTTTCAGCACCGTGTGCGAGTGACCGCCAATCACAAAGTCAATATAATGGCTTTTGGTCACCAGCAGCGAGTCGTTAGGCTCATTGGGGTCCATTGAGTCGTAGCCAATGTGTGAAATCATCACGGCATAGTCCACTTTTTGAATCTCTTTCAAGTATTTGGCAGTAGCATCGGCCACATCCATCGGATTCAGGTAACGCAGTCCCTTGAAGTTTCCGTCAGCCACCATGCCCACAGGATTCACATTGAGCCCGATGAAACCCACGCGCTTGTCACCATAGGTCTTGATGACCCAAGGCTGGAACTCGCCCGCCAGTTTTGTGTCGCTGAAGTCGTAATTGGTCGACAATTTTGTAGCTTTCACATTCTTGTAGTAATAGGCAAGGCTATCAATGCCGTTGTCGAACTCATGGTTACCAAGAACCACAATGTCGTAGTGCAAACTGTCGAGGAGGGAGTACTCCACCTTGCCGCCATAGAGCGAAAAGTAGTTGGTGCCCTGCACAGCATCGCCAGCATGCACCACCAGCACATTCTTGTTCTCACGACGGGCCTGGTCGTAGGCTGCCAAGCGGCGCAACACGCCCGATTTTCCGTCACTTGCAGGTTCAATCTGGCTATGCGTGTCGTTAGCTGACATGATAATCAAATGCTCGGCCTGCACCGCAGGTGATGCTGCTGCCATCAACATTGCAGCCAGCATCAGTCTTTTCCATGTTTTCTTCATTGTGCAATATTTTTAGATTTTTTGAATTTTCTGTTCCAACTTACGAAATTACGCATTTTTCTTCAATTAACCATATTTTCAACCACAAAAAACTTTTTTGAACACTTCTTGAAGCCCAAATCCCCTTATCTCTTCATTAAAACTGACCTCCCACCTGCACACTCCTATTTGGCATTTTCAGCAAGTTGTTGTATTTTTGCGGCTCAATCTATAATGATTCACAATCATGAAATTAGGATTTCTTATCATACTGTTAATTCCCCTATTAGGACAGGCCTATGTCTCATGGCGCATTTGGCAACTGCTACCGCTCCCAGTGTGGGCAAAAGTGTGCGTAATAGTTGTTTTGTTTCTCGCATTGGCATCGCTCTTTGTGAGTTTCATGGTGGCGCAAAAGTTGCCCATCGGCGTGACTGCTGCCATCTATGAGACAGGCACCACATGGATCGAGGTTCTTCTTTATCTTGTGCTCCTATTCCTTGTGCTAGATATTCTCAAGCTATGCCATATAGTGCCCTCTTCAATCATGCACAGCAACTGGTGGACAATAGGCAGCATTGCCTTGCTGTTGACGGGGCTCTTTGTTTACGGTAACATCAATTACCGTAACAAGGTGCGCGTCCCCATCACGCTGCAGTCAAGCAAGGTGACTCAACCCGTAAAAGCCATTATGATGAGTGACCTGCACTTGGGATTTCACAATCGCCGCGACGAGTTTGCCCGCTGGGTGGACCTTATCAACAAGGAGAAACCCGACATCGTTCTCATTGCTGGCGACATTATCGACATGAGTGCCTACCCACTGCTCATGGAGAATGTTGCCGACGAGTTCAAACGCATCAAGGCACCCATTTATGCCTGCCTAGGCAACCATGAGTATATCAGCGGCAATGATCAGGCCTTGAAATTCTATGCCGATGCCGGAATTCACCTGTTGCGCGACTCTGCCGCTACCGTGGGCGACATGTGCATTGTGGGGCGAGACGACCGCATGAACCGCAAGCGCAAACCTCTCGCCAGTCTTCTTAACGGTGTCGACAAGAGTAAATATCTCATTGTGCTCGACCATCAGCCCTATCATCTTGAGGAGCCAACAGCCGAAGGAGTAGATTTTCAACTGAGCGGACACACCCATCACGGGCAAATATGGCCCATCAGCTGGATTACCGATGCTATGTATGAAGTAGCATTCGGTCCCTACAAGAAAGGCAACACTCAGTTCTATGTGAGTTCAGGCATAGGCATCTGGGGCGGCAAATACCGCATTGGTACTCAATCAGAATATATAGTAGCAAACATCCAGCCAGCTAAATAGCCGACTGGATGTGAGAATGAATGCAAGTAAATGCTTTCGGTTATTCTTGAGGCAACATCCTGAAGCCTTCGCCCAGAATTTCTGAGCTCTCCATGATGTTGACAAACGCTTTGGGATCGATATCGTGCAGTGCCAAACGCAACTTGACCATGCCTGTGCGGTCGAGCGTCACATAAATCATCTTGTGCTCGGTACCACGATACAGGCCGGTGCCGGTGATGCAAGTGCCGCCTCGCTTGATATCGTTGATGATGAAGTCGCGAATTGCCTCTGGCTTGTCGGTAATGATAAACATGGTTCGGTAGCTCTTCATACCATCCACCACCAGGTCAATTACCTTGCCCTCGATGAAGATCACAATCACTGAATAGATTGGCAGGCGGATGTCGCCGAATGCCACCAGCGTGACGAGGGTGATGATGCCGTCGACAATCATGACCAGCGTGCCAAGCGAAATCTTGGTGTACTTGTGCAGAATCATCGAAATGATGTCGGAACCGCCACTGGTTGCGCCCGAACGGAAGATGAGGCCAATGGCAACGCCATAAATCAAGCCCGATACCACCGTGTTCAGGAAATAGTCGGGAGTGAAGAAACCACCATGATGCGGGATTTCAACCATCGACGCGTCGCCTGTTGCCACAATGGCGCCATCATGAATCACAGGATTGTAGCCCCACCAGCTCTCGAGCACCAGCGTGAACAGGAATATCAAAGCGGTTGACAAAATGGTCTTGAAACCAAACTTCGGACCCAGAATCCAGGTGCCGATGATGAGCAGCGGCACATCCATGCAAATAGCATAAAGCGAGATTTTCCAAGGCCACAGCGTGTTGAACACGTTACTCAGACCATAGGTGCCACCAGGCGCCATCAGGTAGGGGTTGACAAACATCACATCGCCAATGGCGAAGAGCGCGCTGCCCACTATGAGCAACACATA
Organism: uncultured Bacteroidales bacterium; assembly: GCA_902768435.1. Taxonomy (GTDB): domain Bacteria; phylum Bacteroidota; class Bacteroidia; order Bacteroidales; family Muribaculaceae; genus Sodaliphilus. The sequence goes on from CACXLJ010000008.1 coordinate 20,386, forward strand.
GGCAATGATTTCTTGAGTAAGTTTTGACTTACGGTCGATTAATGACATAATATTAAATGCTTTTCTGGTTAGATATAATCTATCATTCGATTATCATTTCTCAATAAGGGGTTCACCAGTCATGTCGGCAGGCTGCTCCAGACCCATGATTTGCAGAATGGACGGTGCCACATCGGCAAGGCGGCCATTCTTCACATGAGCATTCACATTCGGGCTCACATAGATGCAGGGCACTGGATTAAGCGAGTGGGCGGTGTTGGGAGTTCCGTCGGCATTCACGGCGTGGTCGGCATTGCCATGGTCGGCAATGATGATCACCTCGTAACCGGCTGCCTTGGCAGCCTCCACGGTCTCGTTCACGCACTGGTCGATGGCGACAACGGCTTTCTCGATGGCGGCATAGACACCGGTGTGACCCACCATGTCGCCATTGGCATAGTTCACCACGATGAAGTCGTACTGCTGCGTGCCGATGGCTGCGACCAGTTTGTCTTTCACCTCATAGGCACTCATCTCAGGCTTCAGGTCATAGGTAGCCACCTTGGGCGACGGCACCAGGATGCGGTCTTCACCCTCAAAGGGTTCTTCACGGCCACCATTGAAGAAGAAGGTGACGTGGGCATATTTCTCGGTCTCGGCAATGTGCAGCTGCTTCTTGCCCTTGCTCGAGAGATACTCGGCCAGCGTGTTAGTCACATTTTCCTTGGGGAAGAGGATGTTCACGCCTGTGAACGAAGCGTCGTAGGGAGTCATGCAGAAGTACTGCAGACCAGGAATAGTGGCCATGCCCTGTTCAGGCATATCCTGCTGCGTGAGTGCTATGGTGATTTCCTTAGCGCGGTCGTTGCGGTAGTTGAAGAATATCACCACATCGCCTTCCTTGATGCGACCATCGACGGTACTGTTCACAATGGGTTTGATGAACTCGTCGGTCACGCCTTCGTCGTACGATTCCTGAATGGCCTGCGTCATGTTGTCGCTCTGCTTGCCCTCGCCGTGCACAAGCTGGTCGTAGGCAATCTTGATGCGCTCCCAGCGTTTGTCGCGGTCCATGGCATAGTAGCGGCCTGTGATTGTTGACACAACGCCAGCACTCTCGGCGCAATGACGCTCCACATCGGCCACAAAGCCCTTGCCGCTCTCAGGGTCGGTATCACGACCGTCCATGAAGCAGTGGATGAAGACCTTTTCCAGTCCATATTCCTTGGCAATGTCGCACAATGCGAACAAGTGGTCGAGCGAACTGTGCACGCCGCCAGTCGAAGTCAAACCCATGATGTGCAGGCCCTTACCTGTTTCTTTGGCATAGGTGTAGGCCTTCACGATTTCGGGATTCTTGCGAATCGAGCCATCGGCAATCGCCTTGTTGATTTTCACGAGGTCTTGATACACCACACGGCCACCGCCAATGTTCAAGTGGCCCACCTCGCTGTTGCCCATCTGGCCGTCGGGCAAACCTACATCTTCGCCACAAGCCATGAGCTGGCTGTGAGGATATTTTTCAAGCAAACCATCCCAGTAAGGAGTCGGTGTGCTATAAATTACATTGCTCTTCTCGGCAGGACCAATGCCCCACCCGTCTAAAATCATTAATAGCGCTTTATTTCCCATAATAGCATTAATTTAACAATATCTTTCTTTTAAGGGTGCAAAGTTACAAATATTCTCTGACATTTCATCTGCAACCCGAATAAGTTTTCCAATTTCCATCTCGTTTATCTATTTCTTCACTTCAAATAAACGTCGATAGGATTAAATGGTCTTCCTGTCGTTTCTTTTACAGCCGCAAATACATATTCGGTCATTTTTGTCATTATTCTTCATTTTTTTATCGTCTCTTTCGTCACAAGTCTTGATTTTAAGCACGATTTTTGTATTTTTGCAATATAATATAACTCATGAAACAATTCTAACTCAATAGTATTAATACTTATGAAAAAAACTATTCTTTTAGTTGCGCTGCTCTTTGCCAGTTTAACCGCTTTGGCACAAGACTTCATCAGGGTGAAATATCAAGGCGCAAAGCCCAGCATCACCGACTTGGCCTGGGCATATGCCAACTATATGGCCAATCTTGAAGAAACCGGCGACAAACCCTCCAACGCCATCTTGCATGCTATGATTCAGCAACGCAAAGGTCTTCCACAAGAAGAAGGTGTGACCTTTATTATCGACGAGAAAAACGGCTACTTACTCTATGAGCGTGTGGATGATTCCTATGTAAACAGAATGGAGATGTGCTACTGGAACGAAGCCGACGGCAGACACAAATTGTTTGCATTCAATAATATGGCAACCTTCATCGACGGCCGACCCGCCTACACTGAAACCAGTGATCTCCAGTTTTTGCGCTACAACAATGCCACCAAGAAGATGGTATATTGTGACCCGCCAGGCTTTGAAGTAGATTATAATGAAACCTCCTACGCTCTGCCACGCACCGGCAAGCACATCGTAGTCACAAAATGGGATAAGAGCGGAAACAAGATTCAAGAGACTATGCTCAAGTGGAACGGGCGCCGATTCAGTAAATAAACATTATTCTCATCAAAAATTAGCTCACCTTTCGGTGGGCTTTTTTTGATTATCACACATTTTATTATTATATTTGCAAAAGAATTAATAATCGTGGGCTTTGCGCCCTTAAAACCATTGCATAATTATGAACCTACGCAAATCATTTATCGTTGCTTTAACACTCGTGGCATCAGCATCCTTGAGCGCTCAAAACCGCTCGCAAGGCGGCATTGACGCACAGATGCTACAGCAAATCCAGAAATCGGCTGCAGCCACCATCCACCCCGCCGTGCGTAATGCCATGGCTGCCAACTCTATCGACGACCTCGCACAAAACTACCGAAACCTTCAGGTCAACGACACGCACTTCAGCGTGGAAACACCTGTACAAAGCATTCACAACCAACGCCAAAGCGGACGCTGCTGGATGTACTCCAGTTTCAATGTGTTCCGTGCTAACTTCGCTCGACAGCATGGCGACTCTGTCAGAGTTGAATACTCACACGACTATCTCTTCTTCTACGACCAGCTCGAGAAAGCCAACCTCATGCTGCAAGGTGTGATTGACTGTGCCGACAAGCCCATCGACGACCTGCGCGTGCAATTCTTCTTCAAGAACCCCATTAACGATGGAGGCACCTTCTGCGGCGCTGCCGACCTTGCCGAGAAATATGGTCTGGTGCCCGTTGAAGCGCAACCTGAGACCTACTCGGCCGAACGCACCTCCAAGATGCGTCAGATTATAGGTTCCAAACTGCGTGAATTCGGTCTCGAACTGCGCTCGATGGTAGCTAACAAAAAGTCGGCCAGCGCCATTAAGCAACGCAAGACCGAGATGCTTGGCACCATCTACAGCATGCTCTCGCTCATCTTAGGCGAACCCGTCAAGCAGTTCACCTACACCTTCCGCAACAAGAACGGCAAACCCGTGGGACCTGCCAAGACCTATACCCCACTCGAATTCTTCCGCGAGACACAAGGCGGCCCCATCAACGGCACCTTCATCATGGCGATGAATGACCCGCGTCGCCCCTACTACAAAACCTATGAGGTTGAACTCGACCGACACACCTATGACGGACACAACTGGCGTTATGTGAACCTGCCTATGGAAGACATTGCCGCCATGGCAATCGCCTCGCTCAAAGACTCCACCAAGCTATACTCAAGCTACGATGTGGGCAAACAGCTGAACCGCAATGTGGGCTACCTCTCGCTCGACAACTACGACTATGCCACCCTGTTCTCTACCACTTTCCCCATGAACAAGGCCGACCGCATAGCCACCTTCGACAGCGGTTCGACCCACGCTATGACGCTGTGCGCTGTGGATCTCGACGACAACGGCAAACCCGTGAAATGGAAAGTAGAGAACTCTTGGGGTGCCGACAGCGGACAGAAGGGCTACATCATCATGACCAACGAATGGTTTAATGAGTACTCTTTCCGTCTTGTGGTCGACAACAAATATGTGCCCGAACGCATCATGAAGGCCTACCAGACCGCTCCAGTCATGGTCATGCCCGAAGATCCCCTCTTTGGCACCGACGATTAAATCTATAAGAATATTAAAACCAAATAATTATTCATCAATATGGAAACCGCTTCCAATGTAAAACTCTATTCGCTCTCACTGCGAGATGCCCGCACCTATGTGTTTGCTCTGCTCTTTATCGTGGGCAACATTGTGCTTCCACAGCTATGCCACCTCTTCCCCAAGGGTGGCCTCATCATGCTCCCCATATATTTCTTCACCTTGATTGGTGCCTATAAATATGGGTTAAAAGTGGGCTTGCTGACGGCTTTGCTGTCGCCACTGGTCAACTCCCTGCTGTTTGGCATGCCACCCATGGCAGGTGTTCCCGTCATCATCATCAAGGGCGTTCTGCTCGCCTCGGCTGCAGCCTTTGTGGCACACAAGACACAGAAAGTGACCCTGCTCACGCTCATTGCAGTTGTGCTGCTCTATCAGGTGGTTGGATGCGCCATTGAGTGGGCCATCAAGGCCGACTTCATGGCTGCCGTGCAAGACTTCCGCATTGGCATTCCGGGCATGCTGCTCCAGATTGTGGGTGGATATTTGCTCCTGAAGTATGTCCTGAAAAAATAAGACATAGCCATGAAGAAACTGGGTTTTGGGCTCATGCGTCTGCCTTTGCTCGACAACGACGACAAGGGTTCAATCGACATTGACCAGGTAATTCCCATGGTCGACCTGTTCATGCAGCGAGGTTTCACCTATTTCGATACCGCCTATCCCTATCACAACGGCCATAGCGAAACCACCTTTCGCGAGGCCGTTGTCAAGCGATATCCGCGTGAAAGCTTCACCGTCACCGACAAAATGCCCATCTGGGACATCAACTCGGCCGATGACATGGAACGCATCTTTAACGAGCAACTTGATCGCTGTGGAGTGGACTACTTCGACTACTACTGGCTGCATGCGCTCAACAAGAACTATTATGAAAAGGTGCAGCAGTTCGATGCCTTCGGTTTCATCTTGAAAAAGAAGTCCGAAGGTAAAATTCACCACATCGGTTTCTCATTCCACGACGAGAGCAGCCTGCTCGAGAAAATACTCACCGAGCATCCCGAGGCCGAGTATGTGCAGTTGCAAATCAATTATATCGACATGGACAACCCCACTGTTGAGGCTGCCACTTGCTACGACATCTGCACGCGCCATAGCAAACCTGTCATTGTCATGGAACCCGTCAAGGGCGGCTCGCTTGCCAAGGTGCCCGACAAGGTCGAGGAACTCTTCAAGAACATCAATCCCGACATGAGCATCGCCTCGTGGGCAGTGCGGTTTGCCGCTTCATTGCCTAATGTGATGATGGTGCTTAGCGGCATGAGCAATCTGGAGCAAGTCGACGACAACACCTCTTTCATGCAAGATTTCGTCCCGCTCAACGACGAGGAAATGGCCGCCATAGGCTCGGCAGCAGCCACCATCAAGGAGTCAATCGCCATTCCTTGCACAGCCTGTCACTATTGTACCGACGGCTGCCCTATGGGCATCTGCATACCCGAGTATTTTGCTATTTACAACTCAATCAAGCAGTTTGGCAAGGACCAGCAGTGGATGAATGCCATCACCTATTACCGTAATCTGAGCAACACCCACGGCAAGGCCAGCGAATGCTTGCAATGCGGCCAGTGCGAAGGCCACTGCCCCCAGCAGATTCCCATCATCGAGAATCTCGAACTGGTGGCACAAACCTTCGAATAAGGCACAACCACCCAACAAAATACAGAGAGAGAGGGAGCAATTTCTTGCCCCCCTCCTTATATTTCATTACACAACCACTCGAGTGCTCGAATGTTCGATTACTCGAATGCTCGAACACTCGACTACTCTATTGCTCTACTAACCCTGCTGCCTCAGTAAAAGCCTCCATTATCACTGTGGGCTTGTGGTCTTTAAACGCGCCCAACGGATAATAGCCTTCGGCCTCAGGTGCCCAGTAGAACACTCCGTGGCAGTGGCCATCGGTGCGAGTCTTCATAGCATCGATCATTTCGGCCATAATACGCTTACCCTCAACTGGCTTTGCCGCCTCTACACCAGCCTCAACAAGCATCAGTTCACAGCCATATTTCTTATTGAGTGCCTTTATGTTAGCCACACAATGCTCAATTGTTCCTTGATAGTCAACTTCAAGTCCTGCCTTCATGTCCCAATAGGGGTAAAGACTCATGCCTATCATATCGAACTTGGCACCATACTTCACCAGTCCATCAAAGATAAAGTTGTATCGTTGGGGGTCGCTGCCGGCATCCAGATGCACAATCACCGTAGCATCGGGATATACCTGCTTCACCGCATCATAACCCGATTGGGTCAAGCCGGCATATTGTTCCATGTGAGTAGTCGCCTCGCCCATGGGCCACAAGAAGCCGTTGGTGGTTTCATTGCCCACCTGCACCCATTTCACATCAATGCCGTTACGCTTCAGTAATTCCAGTGTTTCACGGGTATGCTTGGCAAGGGCCTTGCACATTTGCTTGTAATTCATGTGTTTCCATTGAGCAGGTATATTCTGTTTTCCAGGGTCGGCCCACCAGTCGCTATAGTGAAAATCGATCATGATTGCCATTCCCAGATTCTGGGCACGCTTGGCCATCACCAACACATCTTCCTTGCTGCTGAAACCGTGTTTCGGATTCACCCACACACGCAGGCGCACAGCATTCAGCCCCAATTCTTTCATCAGGGCTGTATTTTCACGAGGCTCACCCGCTGCATTATACAGTTGCACACCGTGCGCTTCCATCTCGGTGGTGCCGCTGATGTCGGCACCCAACCAAAACACATTGTCTTGCCCAAGCACAACCTGTGTCCACAGAGCCAGCAATGCTATAAATAAAATCTTCTTCATTATTTCAATTATTATTTGATTGCAGAAAATATTGGGAGCCTGCCCTAATCTTCAAGATAGGTTTTGATATAGACCTCGCAATTGGTCACCAGTTCGTTGTACCACTCCTGACCAAACCGTTCGATGAGCGGCTCACGCAAAAACTCATAAAGACGGACCTTCTTCAATCGGCCCTGCACCTCGGCGCTCTTGCATATCTTCCAGCGGTCATAGTTCACCGCAGTGAATGTGGGGAAATTCTTTACTCGCACAGGGTATAGATAGCAAGAAATGGGCTTTCTCCACTTGACACGCCCCTCATGAAAAGCCTTCTCGATGGCACAGATGCACTTACCGCCTGGCAAATAGCACGAGAACACACAGTTGCGTCCATCCACAATTTGGGTAACCATCTCACCCTCAGGGTCGAAGCATGCCACACCATTTTCCTCAATCTGGCGTTGCGCGCTCGGCAACAGATCATCCCATACGTCAGGCAACACCTCTTTCAACTTGGCAAATTCACCTTGCGTGATAGGAGCGCCGGCATCGCCCTCGATGCAGCACGACCCCAGGCACGCATCGATATTGCAGCAGAAAAAACGCTCGGCAAGATCCAGACTTACCAGCGTGTTACCGATTTCAAACATTCCGTCAGCCATAGTATCTCCAGTTTCAATTATTGGTCGACAATTCCGACAGGGCCTGTTCCAACTCGGTACTGTTCAATTTCAAGTGCAGTTCACCACGATGAGCGTACGAGATGCTGCCCGTTTCCTCACTCACCACAATGGCTATCGCGTCGGTAGCCTGGGCAATGCCAAGCGCCGAACGGTGACGCAAACCCAGATAACGGGGCAAATCGGTATCGTGCGAAACGGGAAGGATGCAACCTGCAGCCTTCATCTTGTTGCCGTCAATTATCAGCGCACCATCGTGCAATGGACTATTCTTAAAGAAGATGTTCTCAATCAGTCGGTTATTCAGGTTGGCATCAATCACATCGCCCGTCTTTTCATAGTCGTCGAGCGGCATTTGCTGACGCACCACAATGAGTGCACCCGTCTTTGATTTCGACATGCTCATGCATGCATACACCACCGGCATCACCCACTGCTGCTTCTTGCCCTTAGGATCATTCTTATGCCACAGTTTGGTGATAAACTTCAAACCCTTGCGTGAACCAATCTCCATCAAGAAACGGCGAATCTGGTCCTGGAACAAGATAACGAGAATAAACAGACCAATGTCGATAAACTTGTCCATCAAGGTGCCTATCAGCTGCATGTCGAGTATCTTGTACAGCACAACCCAAGTGATGACAAACGACAGCACGCCCATGAAAATGTTGAGCGAGCCCGAGTCCTTCATTGTCCTGTACAGGTAGAACAGCAATGTTGCTACCAGGAGTATGTCTACTATGTCTTTAATTCCAATCAGTCCTAATATCTGTTCCATGCCTTAACTGGATTTATACATTTCTGGATAAGTCATTTTCACTAATTTCACGGCCTCGGCTGCAGCCTTCACATCGTGCACGCGCAAGATGTGCGCTCCTTGTAGCAATGCCATAGTATTGAGCACCGTAGTGCCGTTCAATGCTTCGGCAGGAGCTGTACCAAGTGCCTTATATATCATTGATTTGCGTGACACACCCACCAACAGAGGCACATCAAGCTTTGCAAATGCATTCAATTGCGAGAGCATCTCATAGTTTTGCTCCAGCGTCTTGCTGAACCCAAAACCGGGGTCGGCTATCACATCGGCAACTCCCAACTGGTGCAACTGGTCAATTTTGCGTGCCAACGATTCCAGCACCTCGGCAGTCACATCATCATACTGAGTCATCTGCTGCATAGTGGCAGGAGTACCTCGCATGTGCATCACAATGTAGGGCACACGCAAGCGGGCAACGGTCGCAAACATTTCTTTATCGAGTTCTCCGCCGCTCACATCGTTCACCATGTCCACGCCCAATTCTTCAACACAGCGGGCAGCCACATCGGCTCTAAAGGTATCAACCGATGTCAGCATGTCGGGAGCAAGCCGTTTCAGCACAGCCATGCCACTCTTTAATCTCGCAAACTCTTCGTCGGCAGTCACTTCGGCTGCACCAGGGCGGGTCGAATAGGCACCAACATCTATCACATCGGCCCCCTCTTCCACCATCTGCCCGATGCGGAGCATCAATTTGTCGACATCGTCGCAACGGCTCTCCTCATAAAACGAGTCGGGAGTCAAGTTCAAAATGCCCATCACCCAAGGCCGGTTAATTTCCTTGAGACGGCCTCGCACATTGATGCTATAGGGTTTCAGTTGAATCATGCTGTGGGTATTCGTTATAAATGCTTTGCGAAAATACAACGAATTTTCGGTTTTAGCAAAATTTCTCATTGCTTTCTTAATTATTCTGCTCCATTTGGCAATTTGAAAAATTGTTTGTAATTTAGCAACTTGTTTTTGAAGCGATGAATGCCAATCATCTTGACCTCATCGCGATTCACACATCAAAACGCTGAAACAGCAACTTTTACGATGAACAATACAATTACTAAAATTGTCCTCACTGGAGGTCCTTGCGCTGGCAAGACAACGGCTCTGGCCAAGATTATCGAGCATTTCACCGAGTTAGGTTTCCAGGTGTTCGCCATCCCTGAAGTCCCCACCATGTTTGGCCATGCCGGCGTCAATTATCTCACCGACAACAAGGAACTCTTCTATGAGGCCGAAAAAGCCACATTGCGCACTCAAATTGAACTCGAAGACCTATTCGTGAAAATGGCCCAGAAATGCAAGAAACCCGCTTTGCTCGTGTGCGACCGCGGTGTGATGGACATCTCGGCCTACCTTGCGCCCGAAATGTGGCAGGCCATTCTCGAAGAATCGGAACTCAACATAGTACGCCTGCGCGACACTCGCTATGATGCCGTGCTTCACCTCGTCACTGCCGCCAATGGTGCTGAACAATTCTACACCACTGCCAACAACGAAGTACGCAGCGAAGGCGTAGATCAGGCCATTGCTCTCGACAACAAGCTCATCCAGGCTTGGACCGGGCATCCGCACCTGCGCATCATCGACAACGAAGTTGACTTCGAGAAGAAAATCAACAATGTGCTTACCGAAATCTCGAATGTGCTGGGCATCGGTCTGCCTGGTCCCATTGAAGCTGAGCGAAAATATGTGGTCGAGGTCACTGGCGAGATTCCCAACTCTATCGAGAGTGAAATCGAGCAGACCTATCTGCTCTCGGAAGTGGGCACCGAGGTGCGCCTGCGCAAACGCGGCTGGCAAGGTATCTATTCCTATTTCCAGACTACCAAAAAGCAGATTAGTGCCACCGAACGCATCGAGACCGAGCGCCAAATCAGCCCCGTGCAGTATGTCTCGCTCATGCAGCAGCGCGACCACTCCCGCAAGACCATTCGCAAAATACGCAAAAACTTTGTTTGGGAAAAGCAATACTTTGAACTCGACAGTTACATTGAGCCCGACATCAACCTTCACATTCTCGAAATCGAGGGCGTTACCGACCCCGATGCCATCAGCTTCCCACCGTTCATCAAGGTCATCAAGGATGTTACCGGCAACTATGAGTACTACAACTCAAGTCTAGCCAAGAAATAAAACTATCGCTGCATGGATTACTTGTTTTTAGCCATCGGCCTGTCGTTACTGCTGCTCGGCGCCAACTACTTGGTCGACTCCTCGGTAGCCATCGCCAAGCGTGCCAACATCTCCAATTTCATCATTGGCCTCACCATTGTGGGCATGGGCACCAGTGCGCCCGAACTTTTCATATCCATATCTTCGGCACTCAAGGGCGAAGGCGATATTGCCATGGGTAATGTAATTGGCTCTAACATTGGCAACATCTTCCTCATTTTGGGTGTAGCCGCCGCCATTATGCCATTTGCCATTGAGCGGCAGACGCAACGGCGCGACATTCCCTTTGGCATCTTTGCTGCACTCATGCTACTCTTGCTTGCCAACGATTCCATTGTGCCGGGCATCAAAGAGAACACCGTTTCACGCATCGATGGCATCTTCTTCCTCATCCTATTTATCGCCTATATGTGCTATGTGATTTTCGGCAAAGCCAAGAATCCACAACAGGCTCTTGAAGATGCCAACGAAGACGCCAAATCGTCGCTCGAGGGTAAAAATGTAATTCTGCTCGTTGTGATTGCCATTGCATCGCTTGCCGCACTCATCTATGGCGGCAACATGTTTCTCGACTCGGCCAAGAATCTTGCCCACACCTGGGGCTTGAGTGATGCTGTCATCTCCATCACCATCGTGGCTATTGGCACTTCACTGCCCGAACTCATCACAGCCATTGTGGCGGCTTGCAAGCACAACCCACAGCTGGCACTTGGCAATGTGCTCGGCTCCAATGTGTTTAACATCCTGCTCATTCTTGGTACCGCAGCTACCGTGAAACCGCTCACACTGGTCAACATCAACATCGTAGATTATCTGGTGGTACTAATTGCGGCAGTCATGACCTATCTCGTGGTCTATACTTTCAAGAAACGCACCTTCGACCGCATCGAGGGTTTCATCTTCATTGCCTGCTACATCGCCTACACGGCCTACCTCCTCGTCCGCTAAATCACCCACATCGGGATGCCAAGCAGTATCCCCGATTCAAAAATAAAAAAAGAGTGTTTCCTCTGGAGGAAGCACTCTTTTGTAATGAGTTAGAATTTCTGGTTACTTACTTTTTGTTCAGTGCGTTGTTAACAGCATCGGCACCTTTCTGGATAGCAGCGTTAGCTACTTCTTTGCCTTTTTCAACAGCAGCGTTAGCAGCGTCCTTAACGGCATCCTTAGCAGCGTTAGCTACTTCTTTGCCTTTCTCAACTGCAGCGTTAGCAGCATCCTTAACGGCGTCCTTACCAGCCTCAACAGCCTCACCGGCAGCTTCAGTTGCGTTTTCAACAGCAGCACTTGCTTCAGTAGCAACTGCCGAAGCAGCATTGTCAACAGCCTGGCTCAGCTCGGTCTGAGAAGCCGATGCAGAAGCGTTAGAAGCACTAGCGTTTTCAGCCTTCTTGTCGCAAGAAACAAAAGTCATAGCAGCAACAGCTGCAAGCATAACGATAACTTTTTTCATAATAAAATGTTTTAAAACAATAAATTGATTAAACGTTTAACAAGTTAATTCGTGGCAAAGGTAATGTTTTTTTTTAATAACAAAACATTTTTACCATAAAATTTATTATTTTTGTATCATTATTTCAAAAACCATGTTTTTATGTTGATTTATATCATCTTCATAGTCATCTCGATACTGAGTTTTGTTATTCAGCAATCACTGAACAGCAAATTCCAGAAATACTCGAGAGTTGCGCTATCTACCCCCCTGTATGGCAAGGATGTAGCCCAGAAAATGCTTCGTGACAACGGCATCACCGATGTGCAAGTGATAAGCACCCGCGGGTCGCTTACCGACCACTTCAACCCCGCTAACAAGACCGTGAATCTAAGCGACAGCGTGTATGGAACCAACAGCGTGGCAGCCGCCGCAGTGGCCGCACACGAGTGCGGACATGCCGTGCAGCATGCACAGGGCTATGCGCCGCTCAAGATGCGCTCGGCGCTCGTGCCGGTAGTCAGTTTCGCCTCGCAATGGGTGACATGGATCATCTTGATAGGCATTGTGCTGGTACAAGTGTTTCCAGTGATATTCTGGGTAGGCATTGGGCTTTTTGCCGCCACTACCCTATTCAGTTTCATCACACTGCCAGTAGAGATTGATGCAAGCCGCAGGGCCATACAATGGCTGGAACGCGCCGGCATCACACAAGGCGAGAACACCACCATGGCAAAAAGCGCATTGCGCTCGGCTGCCTACACCTATGTGATTGCAGCCCTCGGCTCACTCGCCACCCTTGTCTATTATGTAGTAATAGCCATGTCGGGCCGGAGATAAACAAATAAGATTTAATACACACATATTATATAATAATGGCACAGAAACCTTCAATTCCTAAAGGAACCCGCGACTTCTCGCCCCTTGAAATGGCGAAACGAAACTATATTTTCAACACAATTAAAGATGTATTTCTGCTATACGGGTATCAACAAATAGAGACTCCCGCCATGGAGAACCTGTCAACCCTGATGGGCAAATATGGCGAGGAAGGCGACAAACTGCTGTTCAAGATGCTCAACAGTGGCGATTATCTGAAAGATGCTCCTGCTGAAATGCTGGAGAGCCGCGACTTCTTGCACCTGATTCCCAAAATCTCGGAAAAAGGTCTCCGTTACGACCTTACGGTTCCATTTGCCCGCTATGTGGTGATGCACCGCAACGACATACAGTTCCCCTTCAAGCGTTATCAAATTCAGCCCGTGTGGCGCGCCGACCGTCCACAAAAGGGTCGCTATCGTGAATTCTACCAGTGCGACGCCGATGTGGTGGGCAGCGACTCGCTGATGAACGAGGTGGAACTGGTGGCAATGATCAACGAGGTGTTCAACCGATTTGGGATCAGAGTGGTCATCAAACTGAACAACCGCAAAATACTGACCGGCATTGCCGAAGTGATTGGAGCCCCCGACAAGATCATCGACATCACCGTAGCAATTGATAAAATCGACAAGATTGGACTCGACAATGTGAAAGCCGAACTCATAGAAAAAGGTCTTGAACAGGCTGCAGTCGATGCACTTGAACCGCTGCTCACCCTTGACGGGAACAATGAAGAGAAACTCACCACGCTGAGCCAGTTGCTGGAATCGAGCGAGATGGGCATGAAAGGCATCGAGGAAATGCGCTTTGTCTTGAACCAAGCAACTGCGCTGTCGCTCACCTCGCAAGTGGAACTTGATGTGTCGCTGGCCCGCGGCTTGAATTACTACACAGGCACCATCCTCGAAGTGAAAGCGCTCGATGTGGAAATGGGCAGCATCTCGGGTGGTGGCCGTTACGACAACCTGACCGGTGTGTTTGGATTAAGCGGCGTTTCGGGCGTAGGCATCAGCTTTGGCGCCGACCGCATCTACGATGTGCTTAACACACTCGACCTCTACCCCGACGACACGCTGGTTTCGACCAAAGTGCTATTCATCAACTTTGGAGGCGAAGAGGCTGCGCAGTCGCTCAACAGCGTCATGAAGCTGCGCGCCAACGGCGTTGCCGCCGAACTCTATGCCGACGAGGCCAAGATGAAGAAACAGATGGCCTATGCCAACGCCAAAGCCATTCCCTTCGTTGCTATGATAGGCGAAAACGAGATTGCCACTAATACAATCACATTAAAGAACATGACCACCGGTGAACAGCAAACCATCTCGTTCGAAGATGTGCTAGAAGCCCTTAAATAGTGACAGAGATGGATAATGTGTTTGACAAAATGCGCGATTTGCCGCTTCTTCAAGGAATTAGCGAAACCACGCTTCACTCGTTGCTTGAGAAGTATCCGTTTCATTTCCTGAAATATGGCGATGGAGAGAAAATCTTTTCTTGTGACGATCCTTGCACCCACATCCGATTCATCTTTTCGGGTGCTGTGAGGTTTGTTGTCAAAAGTTTAGTTTCCAAGATATCCATTTCTTACTCACTGGAGGCGCCCAATGCCATGGGGGCCGAATTCCTGTTCGGCCGCAAGCCCAATTATCCGTTTGATGCCTATGCCCAAGGCGAATGCGGCATTCTACAGTTGACGAAGGCCGATTATATCAAAATTATTCAGAGCGATGATGTGTTCTTGTTCAACATACTGAATTACTTGTCGCGCAATGCACAAGAAACCACATTGCGGTTACTGTCGCTCTCGCATGGCAACATACCCAAGCGCCTGTCGCTCATGCTTGAATCGCTTGTGCCGCCCCACGCCTCTCAGGTTGAACTGGAATTCAAGCAAAAGGATTTGTGCCTGATGTTGGGCTCACGGCGTTCGTCACTGCTCACATCGCTCGAAGACATGAAGAAGAAGCACATGCTCGACTATACCCAGTCGTCCATCACAATCGAAGACCGTGACTTCTTCATTGATATGGCAAATTTATAAATTCATATATTAATTGATCATGAGGTTTAGACTATTTTTGATTTGCCTTTTGTCGACACTCTTTTTCTTGTCGGCAGAAGCGCAGAAGTTTGCAATATTGAGCGACATTCATGTGACTCCCGGCAATGCCAACGAGGCAAAACTGATTGCCGCCGTCGATGAAATCAACGCAAGTGATGCCGATGCGGTCATCTTGAGCGGTGACCTTACCAACGAAGGCAGCGACACGCAACTGCGCAATGTGAAGTCAATTGTTGACCGAATCTCGAAACCACTGTATGTGATTCCCGGCAATCATGAGAACAACTGGAGTCAAAGCGCATGCAAGACCTTTAACGACCTGTGGGGAAACGACCGCTTTGCATTCACACTGGGCAAACTTGTGGTGATAGGCATGAATTGCGGGCCCTTCATGAAAATGGGCGATGGACACATTAAGCAGGAAGACCTCATTTGGCTCGACAAGACCTTGAGTGAAATGGTGAAACCTGGCATGAAAGTGCTCAGCATCAATCATTATCCTATTCTGGAAGACCTCGACAACTATCGTGACTATGTGAATATACTCAAAAAATATCCGGTCATCACCCACCAGTGCGGACACTATCACCGCTGGCGACTCTACGAGACCGATGGCATCAATGGTGTGATGGTGAGAGCCCTTGATATGGGCAACGGAAACTATGGCTACACGCTGATGGATGTGAATCTTGACCGCGAGTGGATTCATGTTTACAACAAGACATTAGAAAAGAAACCTGAACTGGTCTACGCTTACAAGATCAATACAGAATATTACGACGAGTTGCAGCAAACCAGCATGGACTCACCCGTGCAGGGACCATTCCGGATTACTGAAGCGTTTGCCGACAATGCCTCTATTTTCACACGATTAGGACTTGACAAAACCCACATTTATTTTGGCAACTCATTAGGCTACCTGAAAGCCCTGAACAAGGCGACCGACAAAGTTGATTGGGAATACAAGACCCAAGCCATGCTCTTTGCCCGCCCCGCCGTCGACAAGAAATATGTTGTATTGCCCACTGCCGACCGCCGGCTTGTGTGGCTTAATAAAAAAGATGGCTCTTTTGCCTATCAGCACGAATCACAAGGCCCCTATGTGGCCGATGGTGTGGTTGAAAACGGTATTCTGTATCAAGGCGGTTTCAAGACATTCCAGGCATGGGACATTAACAAGCATCGCCTGTTGTGGCAATACGACAGCATCAACAACTACTGCCAGGCAGCACCCGTGGTGAAAGGCAACGATGTGGTGTTTGGGGCATGGGATACCAATCTTCGTGTTCTTGACAAGAAAACCGGCCGCCTCAAGTGGCAATGGAACAATGGAGTGAAACAAAACCTCTACAGTCCTGGAAATGTGGTGCCCGTGGTAACCCGCGACAGGGTTGTGATAGTGGCACCCGATCGTGTGACCACCGCTCTGAACCGTGCTAACGGGACACAATTGTGGCGAGAGAAAAACGAGCACAAGGTGCGCGAAAGCCTCGGCTCAAGTGAAGACGGAAAAATTGCCTACGCCAAGACCATGGACGGCACCCTTGTGGCCATGTCGACCGAAAGCGACGAATACAAGTTGCTGTGGGTTGCTGACCTCGGTTTAGGGTATGAACACGCGCCATGCATTGTTTTGGAAAAGGACGGTTACATATATGCCGGTTCGCGACACGGCCAACTGGTCATCGTCGATGCCACGACACACCAGGTGGTGTGCAGTTACTCGATGGGCAGCAGCGAAGTAAATGGGTTTGAGGCCGACAAAAATGGCGATGTCTATTGTTCGCTCATTGAAGGCCGCATCTACCGCATTTCCCGCACCTCAAAGTGCTGCAAATAGTTTAACGCAAATTGATTCGGCCAAAATACCGGGGACAGTGAAAATCTGGTGTTTCGGTCTTGATGGGTGACCACGACAAGTAGTGAGGATGTCGTGTCTTACTGCCACATTTATACAGGTTGCCTAATATGTGATCGCACTCCACATCCATTCCCAACAGTTCAAACGGAATGGCTACCGTGAGTTCCCATGAATGAAGTCCGTCGCGCTCTTCAAAAGGCTCATTACCGCACGACGCCCATCTTTTTATCGACTGTATTTGTGAATCATTCAGTCTGACCGGGTTGTCTCGTTGCACCCTGTGGCTCGCATTGACGGCTCCTATACAGTTAAACTCAAAATTCCAGTACTCAGGATTGCCTGGCAATTGCACAAAAAACTCAACACAACTGTCCTGAGCCACCGCACTCTGATTAAGAGCGTTTGTGGCACGCAAGTCAAGTCCATGTGAGAAGAAGTGAACATAGATGGCTTTAGCCGTGTAAGCCATCACAAAGGTGCATGTGGGCTGATAAGGGAACGCTGCAGGCCAGTTCACATTACCGATTACATGCTTGGTGCAACAGGGTTCCATGGCTTCATTCACATCACACAGTTGCAAGTTGTCGAGAGCGGGAAGCCGGTAAATGTCAATAATGTTCATGTGAAGAAATAGTCCTTAATCCCCATAAACAACCCATAGGCCGACAAAAGCAAGATGATAATGCCAATCACCAGATTGATGATCCACATGCTTCGGATATTAAAGTGCGAGCGGATGGCATTAACCCCATAGGTTATCAAAGCCCACCACGAGATGGCACCCACCACAATTAATGCATAGCCCAAAATGATTAGCGGCCATGAATA
Source organism: uncultured Bacteroidales bacterium (assembly GCA_902768435.1). Lineage (GTDB taxonomy): Bacteria > Bacteroidota > Bacteroidia > Bacteroidales > Muribaculaceae > Sodaliphilus. The sequence continues at coordinate 37,998 of CACXLJ010000008.1, forward strand.
GTCGGGCGACGGGAACTTGAACTGTGCAAACAGCGGGATGATAAGGAAAATAATGGCTGGGTTGCATAGCGTGAAGAAGAATCCCGAGAGAATATCGTTCTTGGTAAGTTTTAGGAAAAACTTCTTGACCTTCATAAAGAACTTCGCCAAGCGGCCTTTGGGCTCTTCGAGATCCTCTTCAAGAGGCTTGTGCATATTGGATGCCGGATTTCGCTTGATGAGAATGATACCGAAAATGAGCAGCACCACACTACCTATCAACTGAAGCAAACTTTGATTGGCCTCAATGAAATCAAGGACAATCGACATGCCCAGACCCGTAAGCAGACAGTAAAAAAGGTCAGAAATTGCGGCACCAATACCCGTCTGGAAGCCAGATTCACGACCTTTGTTAAGGGTACGCTGTATGCACAGAATACCTATTGGACCCATTGGGGCCGACAGGATTACACCAATAGCGAAACAACCAAATATGATCGATAAAACTGTTTCCATCTGTAGTTAGGCACGAATGCAACGTGCAAAGTTAATAAAAATTTTGATAGTAAATTGCATTTTTTTGCATTCAGTTACATTTATTGCCATAAAACGCCTCATTTTCAAAAATGTTCACTAACTTTGTGTGTTCACTTTTTCATTATCTGCCATGGTTTTCATCAAGAGAATACTTCTGCTGTGGCTGCTTTTTGCCACATTCCATCATGTTCAGGCTGTCACCCGATATGCTACAGCCTACAACCATTTTTCTTCTCTCGCGCTTAGCGACAATGCCGAGATAATCGATGGCATGCTGCGTGTGAACAATCCATGGGATCAATCCGTCGTTATGCTCGATTCGGCAACCCTCTCCACCCCATCGTTCCGTTATTACGCCCGCATGCAGAACACACACGCTAAAGAAGGCAAGAAATATAAAGTGACCGATTCTAATGGAAACAGTCGCAAAATCGATAGCACTGAAGCAGGCATTATCATCAAAATTAGCGACACCGATCACTGGATTGCATCCTGCTCTGCCATCAATACGAGTCGATTCAATGACATCATGGACAGTCGAATGATGAAAGTGGCTTTGCGCCACTTTGTTAACGGAAAAATCATTACCGAAAAAGACACAGCCATCTCGCAAAATGTGAATCTCGCTGGCGGATTTAATGTGATATGCGCCGATGTCACAAGCGATGCCATCACGGTCTCTATCGGAGATAACAAATTATATCCTATAGTTTCGGAACCACTCACGGCTCAAGTTCTTAACGCCAAAGTGGGATGTTTCATAGGACCTGGTGCCGAGGTCAACATTGAACGGACTGTGTTATCGTATAATGAGGAAAACAAAAACATCATCAACACAGCATGGACCATTGACGAGCTTGACAAGCATTTTGCTCAGAGCAAAGACCCCTATGAAGGTTATTGGACTTATCTTGACCGCGACCTCGAAGACAAGTGGCTGCGACTTGGCGGACGCTATACCATTGCCATTGTTGCCACCGACAATGGTTACGACCTGATCTACATTGATGGTGCTCAGGTCAAAAAGAGCCTTTGGCATTGCGGCATGCTAAAGGGCCGCCTGACCAATACCATTTTCCCGCTCAATTACAATGCCATGTGGATCGATGCCACCTTCCAATCGTTTGAACTCGATGTTTATGCCACCTTCGAATCCGATGTCATCCTTAACATCAAGTTCCCCGTTTATCAGTCGCAGCTGAGATTCTCCAAAGTACTCGAGTAAACAACGAAGCAACTATCGTGGTCACCTGAATCAAAAAACAATGCCAGCCCTTGAGCAGGACTGGCATTTATCACATAATATGAGACTCTTCGATTAGTAGTTTCTTGCAAAGATCACACGGCGGTGACTGGGCTTGCCTGTGTAAATGCACTTGCCTTCTTCCTCCTTCGAATCCATAGGGATACAACGGATGGTTGCCTTGGTCTCTTCCTTGATTTTCTCTTCGGTCTCGGTCGTGCCATCCCAGTGAGCAAGCACAAAACCACCCTTCTCAATCTGAGCCTTGAAGTCTTCCCAAGTGTCGACGGTATAAGTGCACTCCTCACGATGCTTCAGCGCCTTGTTGAAGATGCCTGACTGGATATCATCGAGAAGTTTCACAACAGTATCCTCAATACCATCGAGCGAAACGGTTTCTTTTTCGAGCGTATCGCGACGCATCACCTCAACAGTGTTGTTGGCAATATCGCGTGCACCAATTACCAGACGCACAGGCACACCCTTGAGTTCATAATCGGCAAACTTGAAGCCAGGACGCTTGTTATCGGCATTGTCATATTTCACCGAGATGCCAAGTTTCCTCAGGTTTTCAACAATAGGATTCACCTTCTCGTCAACAACCTTCAGCTGATCTTCGTTCTTGTAAATAGGAATAATGACAACCTGGATGGGAGCAAGCTTGGGAGGAAGCACCAGACCATTGTCGTCGCTGTGGGTCATGATGAGTGCACCCATGAGTCGGGTCGACACACCCCATGAAGTAGCCCACACATAGTCGAGCTGGTTGTCCTTGTTAATGAATTTCACATCAAATGCCTTGGCGAAGTTCTGGCCCAGGAAGTGCGATGTGCCACTCTGCAGTGCCTTGCCGTCTTGCATCATTGCCTCGATGGTATAGGTTTCAAGAGCACCGGCAAAGCGCTCGTTGGCAGTCTTCACGCCTTTCACAACAGGCAATGCCATATATTTCTCGGCAAAGTCAGCATAGACATTGAGCATCTTGATAGCCTCGGCCTGCGCCTCCTCGCTGGTAGCGTGAGCGGTGTGACCCTCCTGCCACAGGAACTCGGCGGTGCGCAAGAACATGCGGGTGCGCATCTCCCAACGGAAGACATTGGCCCACTGGTTTACCAACAGGGGAAGATCGCGATAGGAATTAATCCAGTTGCGATAAGTGTTCCATATAATTGTCTCACTGGTAGGACGAATAATCAGTTCTTCTTCAAGTCTTGCTTCAGGGTCAACAATGACACCCGTTCCATTGGGATCGGTCTTGAGGCGGTAGTGTGTAACCACGGCACACTCCTTTGCAAAACCTTTCACATGGTCGGCCTCACGGCTCAAGAATGATTTAGGAATCAACAGGGGGAAATAGGCGTTTTGCACACCAGTCTCTTTAAACATTTGGTCAAGATTGTGCTGCATCTTTTCCCAGATGGCATAGCCATAAGGCTTGATGACCATACAGCCACGCACTGCCGATTGCTCGGCAAGGTCGGCTTTAATCACTAAATCGTTATACCATTGAGAATAATTGTCGGCTCGTTTTGTCAGATCTTTTAATTCTATAGCCATTTTAATATCGTTTTATATATAATTATTTTTTGTTAGTCGTACTAAAAATGATTTTACCGCGCTTGGCCTGCTCAATCATCACGGTGTTGGGTACCAGATAAATTTCAAGACGGCGATTTTTGCGGCGATTCTCCATCGAATCGTTCTTCACATAGGGCTCGCTCGCACCAAGGGCATAAGGAACCACATAGTCCACATCGCCATTGTCGTCGAACCAGTCAAACACGGCATTCACGCGGCTGCACGCCATCTTCATGGTGTAGCTTTCCGAACCCGTATTGTCGCTGTGCATCACCAGCAGCATCTTGTAGAACCCAGGATTCTTGAGATACTTGAGCATGGGTCGGAGCAATTCCTTGCCATGATAAGTGAGAACCGAGTCGTTAGGTTCAAACAACTGGTCGCTTGTGATGGTAATCACAAGAATCTCGCCATCGCGCATCGACTCCACATCGTAGTTCGACTCGATGAGACTGACTGCCAATTTGTGTTGAAAATCCTGAATCTTGAGCGCTTGCTTTTCGTTCTTGATGACAGGTGTTTCCAGATTCTCGTCGAGCGACAGGTCGTAGATATCAACCACCTTGGCTTCGAGATGAAGTGCCATCGATGCCATCACGCACGCAGCAATCATTATATATTTTCTCAGTTTCATTGTCATTGTTTAGTTTTGCATGTTGATTAATTCCAATGGCAGACTCATATGAATCTGCTTGCCTTCAGTGTCAATGCTGTCGATGAAATCATCTACAGCCGGAATCAGCAATTCTTGTCCTTGGTCATTGTTCACGACAAAGAGTACATTGGCCGTAGAGTCTTCAATGCCGCAAATTTGCCCTATTGCTTTCCCCTCATGAATGATTTCATATCCAATGAGCATATCAACAGGTATCTCGTCTTCGTCATAGACATCCAGCGCAGCAAACTCTGAATCAAGCACATAAATTTCTTTATTGACAAGCATCGATGCCTCGCGTTCATCGTTGATACCATCAATTTGCAGCAAGATGCTTTGAGACGACTTTGTGCGCACATTGGTCACAAAAAACGGCACAAAAATGCCATCAATCTCCACAATCAGGCACGAAAACGCATTCAAGTCATCAAAGTCATAATTCACGCTTGCCGTGATTTCTCCTTCAATGCCATGAGGCTTGTTGAATTGCCCTATCTGTATGAGTTCTTCACGCCTGATCATTTTGCATCAGCTTTATTTTTTCTTCTTTTTCTTGCCTTGCTGTTTCTGGTTGGCGGTAGGAGCCTCTTTAAACTGATGAAGAGTGTGAGTAGCGGGGTCAAGATTGATTTTTCCCTTGGAGTAGAACGACAAGTCATTAAAAATCTTGGTATCGTCCACATCTTCCTTGTTGATCTGGAAGATCTGCTTCTTCATGTGGTTGGCAATGAGCATGACAAGTGCATCTTTTTCCTCCCCATCGGGATATTCACAGGCCCTTTCAATCATGCGCTCAATGAGCTTGCCATAATGGCGCATCTTGATGTTTTCAAGCTTGTAGTTCATGGGGGCGGGCTTGCTGTCGAGCGTTTCGGCCTTTACAACCTCGTAGGGATAATCAATGTCGAGCTTAAAATCGCTCATGATGGCAAGGTGGTCCCAGAGCTTGTGCACATAGTCGGCCTCATCACGCAGCTGTGGAAACAGGTTGCCCATGGTTGCTATGATAGAGTAAGCACATTTTGTACGCTCCTCCCGGTCCTCAATGGTGCAGCAATAGTCAACCATCTGCTGAATGTTGCGCCCATATTCAGGCAATGCCAGTTTCTTGAGTTGTGAATTATACTTGTACATTAGTTGTTTTCTTTTTAATTAAACTGCAAAGTTAACTATAAATTTTCATTATAGAACCTTTTTCTTCGACTTTGTTGCTTGAAACTCCTTTAAATAGAGTGGAGTTGAATAGGCAACATCGATAAAATCCTTTTCTCTGAAGGCCTTTTCGGCAAGTGCCAGCATATCACACGCCACGGGAGTCACGCGTGGTTTAAATATGGCATTCGGGTGATGCAGCACCTTTTCGACCTTGTCGCTTCCGTTCCCGAAAAACACGATTTTAGTCTTCTCGAGCAAATCTTTGAAACTGTCCTCGTCAACAATCATCGATGTGGGTTCAACCTGCTCTTCCAGTGCCTGGTTATAGATTGCAGTATACACCTCCATGCGTCGCGCATCGATCATGGGAGCATACAGCACTTCATCATCATAGAACTCGCTGAACATCACACTCACTGTCATCAATTTCAAGGTGTTGATTCCAATCAACGGAACATTTAACCCAAAGGCCAGCCCCTTGGCCTCGGACAGCCCGATGCGCAACCCGGTGTAAGAACCCGGACCAATGCTCACCGCTATTGCATCTATGGCAATCTCACGCGTTTTTGCATAGCGCAACATCTCGTCGATAAAGACATTGAGCAATGTTGAGTGAGTGTGACCATCATAGTTCTCACGGTGCTCCACAACCCCTCCATCTCGCGTCAAGGCCACCGAACACACATCAGTAGATGTTTCTATATTTAGTATTGTTGCCATATTCTTATTTAAAAAACAGTGCAAAATTAGTAAAAAAACTCGCTTGACTTTGCCAAGTTTAGGAATATTAAGTAAATTTGCGAAAAAAAGAATTATGATATTATCCATGACCGGATTTGGCAAGGCCGTCAAGGTTTTCAACAACAAGAAAATCACCGCCGAAATCAAATCCTTAAACAGCAAACAACTCGACCTTTCGGTAAAATTGCCATTAGCCTACCGTGAAATTGAACTTGATGTAAGAAACATCGTAGCCGAGAAAATCAATCGCGGCAAGGTGGACCTGTATGTCAGCTGCGAGATAATCGACGGCACACCCACCACATCGCTCAGCCTCGACACCATCAGGCAATATAAACTGCAAATTCAAAAAATGGCTCAAGAACTGAGTCTGCCAGAACCAACCGACTGGTACAGCACCCTGCTCCGCCTCCCCGATGTGCTACACTCAGAACAAAACAACAACGAACTGACCGATGAAGAAAAGACGGCCTTGCTCGATGTGGTGAAACAAGCCATCGACGGGCTCATCACATTCCGTGAGCAGGAAGGAAAGCGCCTTGAAACTTTCTTTGAGGAGAAGATTGATGCCATTCAGAGGTTCTTCGACCAAGTTCCTGAATATGAAGAAGAAAGAATAGGCAAAATCAAGGCACACATGCTGGAATCGCTTGCCAAACTCGAAGTCAAAGAACACGACAAGAACCGCTTTGAGCAGGAATTGATTTACTACATCGAAAAACTCGACATCACCGAAGAGAAGATAAGGCTCCAGAACCACTTGAATTATTTTCTGGAAACCCTGCACAATGCCACCGGACAAGGCAAGAAACTGGGATTCATCTCGCAAGAAATGGGTCGTGAAATCAACACCATGGGCTCTAAAGCCAACCATGCCGAACTCCAGATTCTTGTGGTGGGCATGAAAGATCAGCTAGAACAAATTAAAGAACAAGTATTAAATGTGTTATGAGAAAGAAACAAGGCAAATTGATTATCATATCGGCGCCTTCGGGCAGCGGTAAGTCAACCATCATCAGCCACCTGATTGGCGACGAGTCGCTGAAACTGGAATTTTCGGTATCGGCAACCACCAGACCCCCACGCGGCGAGGAAAAGAATGGAGTGGAATACTACTTCATGTCGCTTGAAGAGTTTAACAAGGCCATTGAGAACGATGAACTTGTTGAGTATCAGGAGGTGTATCCTGGCCGTTTCTACGGTACACTCAAGAGCGAAGTGACCCGCATCAACAAGAAAGGCAAGAATGTGGTGCTCGATGTGGATGTGCTTGGCGCCATCAATGTGAAAAAGATGTATGGCGACCATGCGCTGGCAGTATTTGTAAAGGCACCGAGCATCGAGGTGCTCCGCGAACGCCTGGTGAAGCGCGGTACCGACAGCCCCGAAGACATTGAAAAGCGCATCAGCAAAGCCGAGTTTGAGTTGGGTTATGCCGACCAGTTCGACCATATAGTGGTGAACGATGTGCTCGATGATGCCGTGCGTGAAACCCACCAACTGATTACAGACTTCATCAAAAAATAACAGCGACATGAAGGTAGGCATTTTTGGTGGGTCGTTCAACCCCATTCATGTTGGGCATGCAATCATAGCCAGTCATGTGATTCAGCACGCTGACCTTGACCAGATATGGCTCATGGTGGCCCCGCTGAACCCCCTCAAAGAGCCCAACGCGCACAACAACGACATCGACCGGCTCAGAATGACCGAACTGGTATCACGCCACATCGATGGTGTCGAGACCAGCGCATTCGAGTTCACCCTGCCCCGCCCGTCCTACACCATTCAGACGCTGAAAGCCCTTCAAGAAAAATTCCCCGACCATGAGTTCTCACTCATCATCGGGGCCGACAACTGGGCCGTGTTCAAGAAGTGGAAAGACTGGGAAACCATCATCGCAAACCACGACATCCTGATTTATCCCCGCCTGAGCTATGAGGTGACGATCCCTGAGGAATATGCCCACAGAGTTAAACTCACCGATGCACCCATTATCGAAGTGTCGTCGACACGCATCAGAGAAGGACTTGCTCAAGGCGAGTCGATGCGCTTCTATGTGCCCGACAATGTTTATAAATATATTGTGGCAAATCACTTGTACCATTATGAATAACCCTGCACAACTGCCTCCCAACAGCCTGGCATTCATAGCGCTGGCCAACGAATACTGTCAAACGGTGGAAAACATCCGAGATCATGACCGCGACAGTCTTGTATCAACCATGCTCAAATTGCTCCCTCGCCTCTACATCGTTGCCACCGACATGAACGACAGCATCGAAGACGCTTATGTAGAAATTCAGTTTGCCCTCGACGAACAGACCTACGATCACGCACGCGAACTGATTAGCGCTGTAATGGGCGAAACTGATGTTTATCTCGAAGTGTTTGAAGAAGACATGAAATACAGCGACACTCCCATAGCTGTGACAGTGAGCGAGAATCTTGCCGACCTCTATCAGGAATTCTTCAACCTCGTGTACTCGGTGAAAGATGCCGACACCGAGGCACAAACACAGTTACTGCATCTTTGCAAGGAGAATTTCAAGGATTACTGGGGACAGACGCTCTGCAATGTGATGCGTGCCCTGCATGCCATTTCATGTGAAAACCTTAACGACAACAATCAATTTTAAAAATTCATATCTATGAACAACAAACAGACAAACAAACAAATTCAACCGCTGCTCAATTTTATGAATATGAGCCCTTGCAATTTTCTTGCGATTGACAACATTAAAAAATTGCTTGAAGCGGCTGGATTTCAAGGAAAAGAACTTGAGAAACCTCTCAAGGTGAAAAGTGGTGACAAATTCTATGTCACTAAAAACGACTCTGCCATTTTCGCCATCACAGTTGGCAGCAAAAAAATGAATGAGACCGGTGTGAAAATCATCTCGGCCCATAGCGACTCGCCCGGTTTCCGCATCAAGCCACATGCCGAAATGAGGACTGAAGGCGGTATCATCAAACTTAACACCGAAGTTTATGGTGGCCCCATCCTCTACACCTGGTTCGATCGCCCACTGTCGCTTGCCGGCCGTGTGATTCTGCGTGGCAAAGATGCGCTGCATCCTGTTACCAAACTACTAAAAATCGACAGGCCCATATTGAATATCCCTCATCTGGCCATCCACTTCAACCGTGCCGTGAATGAGGGCAACAAGCTGTCGAAGCAAAAAGACATGCTTCCCATCATCACAAAGGTGAACAACGCACTTGAAGCCGACAACCTGCTCATGAAACTGGTGGCCAAAGAACTGAAGGTGAAAATGGAGAACATTCTCGACTTCGACCTCTTTGTCTACGATGTTCAACCCGCATGCACATTCGGACTGAACGACGAGTTCATCTCCTCTGGCCGACTCGACGACCTGAGCATGGCACAAGCCGCTGTCGAAGCAATAACCGATGTGAGAGATACCAAGGCCACCTGCGTGGCAGCCATCTTCGACAACGAGGAGACCGGCAGCGGCACCAAGCAAGGCGCAGCCTCGCCCGTGCTCGCCAATGTGCTCATGCGCCTCAACGAAGCGCAGGGTGGCAACTACGACACCTTCTGCCAGGCCATCGCCAAGTCGTTCATGATCTCGGCCGACAACGCCCATGCGTTCCACCCCAATTATCCTGAGAAATACGACCCCACCAACCATCCTGTGTTGGGTGGCGGTCCGTGCATCAAGATCAATGCCAACTGCAAGTATATGTCCGATGCACACTCGTCGGCCATCTTCCGCTCGCTTTGCGAAGATGCAGATGTTCCCTACCAGTATTTTGTGAACCACAGCGATGTGGCAGGCGGCTCAACCCTAGGCAACATCTTCACTGGTCAAGTCGACATTGAAGGCGTGGATGTGGGCAGTCCGCTGCTTGCCATGCACTCGGCACGCGAAACAGCCTCGGTGGCCGATCATCTGAACATGATCAAGGTTTTCAAGCAATTCTTTGCTTGATTTCAACCGTATTTCATTTTTTATGACTAATTTTGCAATCTAACTGAAACATATTAACTAATATAATACTATTATGTACGACCAAAAATTGTTAGCAGAAGTAACCGCAAAAGCCCAGCAGTGGCTTGGTGCAGGTTACGACGAGGCCACACAAGCCGAAGTGCGCCGCATGCTTGAGAACGAAGACAAGACCGACCTGATCGAGTCGTTCTACAAGAATCTCGAGTTCGGCACCGGCGGCCTGCGCGGCATTATGGGTGCTGGTTCTAACCGCATGAACATCTACACGGTGGGCATGGCTACCCAAGGACTTGCCAACTACATGAAAGAAGCCTTCAAAAATCTGGAGCAAATCAAGGTGATTGTAGGCCACGATGTGCGCAACAACAGCCGCCTCTTTGCCGAAACAGTGGCCAACATTTTCTCGGCCAACGGCATCAAGGTATTCCTCTTCGAAGGTCCTCGCCCCACCCCCGAGGTGTCTTATGCCATTCGCTTGCTCGGTTGCCAGAGCGGTGTGAACATCACTGCCTCGCACAACCCCAAGGAGTATAACGGCTACAAGGCCTATTGGGACGATGGCGCCCAAGTGGTATCGCCTCACGATGTGAACATCATCGACTATGTGAACCGCATCCACGATGTGAGCGAAATCAAGTTTGAGGGCAATCCCGATCTCATCGAAATCATTGGCGAGAATATTGATTCGCAGTATATCGAGCAGATTCACACCCTCTCGCTCAGTCCTGAAATCGACAAGCGTCAGCACGACCTCAAAATTGTCTACACGCCCATCCATGGCGTTGGACGCGACATTGTGCCTCGCTCCATCATGCGCTGGGGATTCGACAACATCATCCACATTCCCGAACAGGATGTGATGAGCGGCGACTTCCCTACCGTGCCGCAACCTAACCCCGAAATGCGCAGTGCCATGGAAATGGCCATTGCCAAGGCCCAGGAGGTTCAGGCCGACATCGCTCTTGCCAGCGACCCCGATGCCGACCGCATCAGCGTCGTGTTCAAGAACAACAAGGGCGAGTACGACCTGGTTAACGGCAACCAGATTCAGCTCATTTTCCACTACTATCTCATTACCCGCAATGCCGAACTCGGCCGCCTCGACCGTGACCGTGACTACATTGTCAAGACCATCGTCACCAGCGAGACCATCCGCCGCATTGCCGAGCAGCAGGGCATCAAGATGTATGACTGCTACACCGGTTTCAAGTGGATTGCAACCGTGATGAGAGACCTGGAAGGCACCGACGCACGCTATCTGGGTGGCGGTGAAGAGAGCTACGGCTTCCTGCCCGAGGACTTCTGCCGTGACAAAGACTCGGTTTCTTCAATTCCCCTCATGTGCGAGATTGCCGCTTGGGCCAAAGATCGTGGCCAGACCATGAACGAGATGCTCATCGAGCTCTACAAGACCTACGGCTACAGCAAGGAGCGCGGCATTAGCGTGGTGCGCACCGGCAAGAGCGGAGCCGAAGAAATTGTGGCTATGATGAAGAACTTCCGCGAGAACCCCATGAAGGAGATTGCCGGTTCGCCCGTTGTCCTCATCAAGGACTTCCAGCTGCTTGAGCAGAAAGACCTGAAGACCGGCAAAGTGGAGAAAATCGACATGCCCACCACCTCCAATGTGCTGCAATACTACACCGAAGATGGTACCAAGGTATCGATTCGCCCCTCAGGCACCGAGCCCAAGATCAAGTTCTACATCGAGGTTCACGATGTGAACTGGGACGGCAACGACTACGATGCCAAGAACGACTGGGGCGATGCTAAGCTCGACCAGATTGCTCACGACATGGGTATCGCATAATTAGCAATTAACTCTTAACACAATTCATTTATAAATCATGACTAACAACGTTAAAACCTTACGTGATTCTGCGGCCATGCGCTGGACGGCTCTGCTGCTCCTGGCATTGGCCATGTTCTGTTCCTACATTTTCATGGACATCCTCTCGCCCATCAAAGACCTCATGCAAGAAACACGAGGTTGGGATTCGACCTCGTTCGGCCGTATGCAAGGCTCTGAGGTGTTCTTGAATGTGTGGATTTTCTTCCTCATCTTCGCAGGTATTATCCTTGACAAGATGGGCGTTCGCTTCACCGCTGTGCTCTCGGGCGCAGTAATGTTAGTTGGAGCCATCATCAAGTGGTATGCTGTGAGCGACAGTTTCATCGGTTCTGGCCTTGAAAACTGGTTTAACAACCACCTGAACTGGGGTCCATTATTTGGCCAGGAATGGCTCGACATTCTGCCCTTTGCCGACGGCATGCCCGCTTCGGCTAAACTGGCTTCATGCGGCTTCATGATATTCGGCTGTGGTTGCGAAATGGCTGGCATCACTGTGAGCCGCGGTATTGTCAAGTGGTTCAAGGGCCGCGAAATGGCTCTCGCCATGGGTTCTGAGATGGCTCTCGCACGCCTGGGTGTAGCCACCTGTATGATTTTCTCGCCCTTCTTCGCCAAGCTCGGCGGTTCAGTGAGCGTAAGCCGCTCGGTGGCCTTCGGCGTGGTGCTGCTCTGTATCGCCCTCATGATGTTTGTTGTTTACTTCTTCATGGACAAGAAACTCGACAAGCAGACGGGTGAAGCCGAGGAAAAAGACGATCCTTTCAAAATCAAAGATATTGGCAAAATCCTTACCGATAGCGGTTTCTGGATTGTTGCCCTGCTGTGCGTGCTCTACTACTCAGCTATCTTCCCCTTCCAGAAGTATGCTGTAAACATGCTCCAATGCAACCTGACGCTTACCGAGCCGGGCGCCGACTCGTTCTGGGCCAGCAGTTCGGTAACTATCGTGCAGTATGTCATCATGCTGGTGGTGGCAGCGGCAGGTTTCGCCAGCAACTTCATGAAGCAGAAAGGCCCGAAATATGGCTTGCTGGCCTTGTCGATTTGCGCACTCATCGTGTATTGCTACATGGGCTATATGCGTCAGTCGGCTGAGGCCATCTTTGCCGTGTTCCCGCTCCTCGCTGTGCTCATCACTCCCATCTTGGGCAGCTATGTTGACCACAAGGGTAAAGCCGCTTCGATGCTCGTGCTGGGCTCGCTGCTGCTCATTGCCTGCCACCTCACATTCGCATTTGTACTGCCCATGTTCAAGAGTAGCCCTGTTGGCGGTATTGCTGTTGCCTACATCACAATTTTGGTGCTCGGTGCTTCGTTCTCGCTCGTACCTGCCGCATTGTGGCCCAGCGTTCCCAAGCTGGTCGACTCTAAGGTTATCGGTTCGGCCTATGCACTCATTTTCTGGATTCAGAACATTGGTCTGTGGCTCTTCCCGCTGCTCATTGGCATCGTGCTCGACAACACCAACGAAGGTGTGACTGACCCCACCAAGTTCGACTACACCTGGCCACTCGTGATGCTGGCTTGCCTCGGTATTGCTGCATTCTTGCTGGGCCTGCTCCTCAAGGTCATCGACAAGAAGAAAGGCATTGGTCTTGAAGAACCCAACATCAAGCCCGAAGAAACAACTGCCGAAGCTCCTGCCGAAGCCTAATCTCAACGGCGCTTATTTTAGCAACCTCATTACTTAATTATAAGGGGCACTTGTTGCCGCAAGTGCCCCTTTCTTTTTTATAGCAACCTAAGTGTGCCACGACAGGCACACTCTTTACAAATCCTGAAATCACATGAGAGAGAAAGTAAGAGAAACGATTGCCACCAAATCATGGGCACGCTGGACGGTGCTCGCCATCGTGTCGTTTACCATGATGGCAGGCTACATTGTAGCCAAGGAGATGTCGCCCCTGCAATTCATGCTCGAAAAGGCCACTGCTGATGGTGGCATGAACTGGACCAGTGGCGAGTTTGGCATCTTTGCCGGGTCGCGCGGCTTTTTCAATGTGTTTCTGCTCATGCTCTTTGTGGGCGGCATCATCCTCGACAAGAAGGGTGTGCGCTTCACGGGCATCCTCTCGTGTGTGCTCATGCTGGCGGGCGCCGCAGTTGTGTATGGAGTGATTGCCTTCACATCGCCCGGCCCCATGTGGGATGTGCCTTTGTTGGACACTGTCAAGCGTCAAGTGGCACTGGCTTCGTTAGGATTCGCCTTCTTTGGCATTGGCTACGAGATGTGCGGCATCACTGTCTCTAAAGTGGTGGTGCGCTGGTTCTCGGGCAAGGAGATGGCGCTTGCCATGGGCTTACAGGTGTCGATGGCAAGGTTAGGCACTGCATTGGCATTAGGTTTCAGTCCTATCATTGCCCTCAAGTGGGGACTATCGTTCCCCATACTCATTGGCGTCTTCTGCGTGGGCGTGGGCCTCATTGCCTACCTCTACTATTGCACGATGGACCGTCGTCTCGACAAAGTCACAGGCCAAGTAGCCACTCAAGACGAAACTGCCGAAGACGAGCAATTCCACTTTGCCGACATGAAGATCACCATCAAGAATCCGGGCTTCTGGCTCATCACACTCTTGTGCTTGTTCTACTACTCGGCCCTCTACCCTTTCCTCGACTTCGCCACCAAACTCATGATTTCGAAATATGGCGTCGACGCTCACCTGGCAGGTCTCATTCCCGCCATCCTTCCCTTCACCTCCATCGTGCTCACGCCACTGTTCGGCGCATGGTGCGACAAGAAGGGACGCAGTGCTACGATGATGCTCATTGGCAGTGTTATGCTCACGCTGGTGCTCGTCGTCTTTGCCATGCCCAGCAACTTCAGCGCGCTGGCCGTCACGCTCATGTGCATCCTGGGCATTGCTTTCTCGCTGCTGCCTGCTGCACTATGGCCAGCCGTGCCCAAGATTGTACCTATGAAGCAACTGGGCACTTCCTATTCCATCATCTACTACATCCAGAACATCGGACTCATCTTGGTACCGATTCTCATTGGCAAAATCAACGAGAACAATACCACAGCTGGTGTCACCGACTACACCCCATCGATGTGGATCTTTACCGTGATAGGCATCCTCGCCATCATCACATCGGTGCTGTTGCTCAGGGCCGACCGCAAGCACAACTACGGTCTCCAGCTCCCCAACATTCAATCCTGATTATCAGTTGACTGATGACTGATAACTGATGTCCGACATCAGTGGATGCAGTACATAAAACAAAAAAGTCGCCCTTCTTCAGAGCGACTTTTATTGTTGATAGCAGAGCGTATGGATAACACACGCACTTGTGCCGATTAGTTTTCAAGTTTGTGAATAATCAAACCAGAGCGCAATTTGGGCTCAAACCAAGTGGCCTTGGGAGGCATGATGTTGCCAGTATCGGCAATGTTGATGATCTGGTGCATGGTTACAGGATAGAGCGCCAGCGCCATCTTCATCTCGCCAGAGTCAACGCGATTCTTGAGTTCACCCAGGCCGCGAATACCGCCGACGAAGTCGATGCGCTTGTCGGTGCGCAGGTCAACGATGCCCAGAATATCACGCAAGATGTAGTCCGAAGAAATCTTCACATCGAGCACGCCGATGGGGTCGTTGTCGTCGTAAGTGCCCTCTTTGGCTGTGAGTGAATACCACTTGCCACCAAGATAGAGCGAGAAGTTATGGAGCTTGTTGGGACGATATTCTTCAGTTCCTTTCTCTTCGATGTCGAAATGCTCGGCAATCTTGTCGAGGAACTGCTGCTCGGTGAGGCCATTCAGGTCTTTCACCACACGGTTGTAGTCCATCACTTTCAGGTGCGACTCGGGGAAGCACACTGCAAGCAAGTAGTTGTATTCTTCGGTACCGTTGTGGTTAGGATCGGCCTGTGCTTTCTCCTCGCCCACATGAGCGGCAGCTGCTGTGCGGTGGTGACCGTCGGCAATGTAGAGATAAGGTATAGCATCGAATGCGGCAGTGATGGCATCGATGGTTTCCTTATCGTTGATACACCACAAAGTGTGACCGATGCCATCTTCTGAAACGAAGTCATACTCAGGTTCGGTTGCCTTTGTGCGATTGATGATGTCTTCGAGTGTTGCATTATCGGGGAAAGCGAGGAACACCGGTTCAATGTTAGCGTTGTTCACGCGAATGTGCTGCATGCGGTCGGTTTCTTTCTCACGACGGGTCAACTCATGTTTCTTGATGTTGCCGTTGATGTAGTCCCACACGCTTGCGCCTACCACGATGCCATACTGAGTGCGGCCATCCATGGTTTGAGCATAGATGTAGTAGTTATCCTCTTTATCCTGAATGAGCCAACCATTTTTCTGGAATTTGGCGAAATTCTCGACAGCCTTGTCATAGACTTTGGGATCGCTTTCTTCAATGGGATAATCAAAGTCGATTTCAGGTTTGATAATGTGGTACAGCGATTTCTCGTTGTCGCCTGCTTCCTGACGGGCTTCTTCAGACGAAAGCACGTCGTAAGGTTTCGATGCTACTTGTTCAACAAACTGTTTGGGAGGTCTCACACCTCTGAATGGTTTTACTTTTGCCATGATAATTAGTAATTTAGTTGTTAAAAAATTTATGATAGTTGTGTCTTGTTACGAAAGATGGTCTGCTTGCGGTCTGGCCCTATCGACACGATGGTGATGGGCACTCCGAGACGGTCTTCAAGGAATTTGATATAGTTCACAAACTCCATTGGCAACTGACTTTCGTCGGTCAAATCAGTGAGGCTCGTGTTCCAGCCTTTAACCTCGGTATAAGTGGGCTTGATTTCACGATCGATCGAGTACGGGAAATCACGAACGATTTTGCCATCAATCTCATAGGCATCACACGCCTTGATGACCTCGAACTGGTCGAGCACATCACTCTTCATCATGATGAGCTGTGTTACTCCATTAAGCATGATGGTGTAGCGCAGTGCCACAAGGTCGATCCATCCGCAACGGCGCTCACGGCCAGTCACAGCGCCATATTCATGACCAATCTGCCTGATTTGGTTGCCTGTTTCATCAAAGAGTTCTGTGGGAAATGGACCACTGCCCACGCGCGTACAGTAAGCCTTGAAAATACCGTAGACTTCACCTATTTTTGATGGCGCTAAGCCAAGACCAGTACATGCGCCGGCACACACCGTGTTAGACGATGTGACAAACGGATAGGAACCAAAATCGATATCAAGCATTGAGCCCTGTGCGCCTTCACACAGCACCCGTTTGCCATCGGCTAAAGCATGATTCACAAAAAACTCGCTATCGATGAGGTCAAACTGCTTGATGTACTCAATGCCCTCGAACCACTTTTGTTCAAGTTCTAATTCACTCACCTCCATGCCGCAAGCCTTGAGAAGCGTGAGATGCCGCTTTTTGGCAACAGCATATTTCGCCTCAAAATTTTCGTTGATATCACCCACCCTGATTCCGTCACGACTGATTTTGTCGGTATAGGTGGGGCCAATGCCCTTACCGGTTGTACCAATCTTGGTGCTGCCTTTCAGCTGCTCATAGGCACTGTCGAGCAATCGGTGTGTGGGCAGAATGAGATGTGCTTTCTTTGAGATTTTAAGCACTCGTTTAATATCTACCCCACTAAGCTCAAGCGCTTGTGCTTCTTCCTGAAACAGGATTGGGTCAAGCACCACACCGTTGCCTATTACATTAATTTGCTTATCTTGAAAAATGCCCGATGGAATTGAACGCAACACATAGTGTTTCCCATCAAATTCCAAAGTGTGTCCTGCATTAGGTCCTCCTTGAAAACGAGCAACTATATCATAACCAGGGGTCAAGACATCCACAATCTTGCCCTTGCCTTCATCGCCCCATTGAAGTCCTAATAAAATATCAGCTTTCATTTTCGGTTCTGTATTTTTTGTTTTACATTGACAGTGTTTCTTTTTTTCTGCTTACGGGCACAACTGTTGCACACGCCATAAACGCACATCGAGAAGTGATCTGAATGAAATGCATTATAGGTGCGGGCATTCATGTAGGCCGATAAATCGTAATCTTTCACTTCCTTGATTTTGCCGCATGAGCTACATACCAAGTAGGTATAACTCACTTTAGTAATGCGCTCATATTTCATTTGAACGCCATCAAGGAACAATTTCCTCAAGATGCCGGCAGCAATAAGCAACTCCACCGTGTTATACACAGTGGCACGGCTCACATGGTACGACTCCTTTTCCATCTCATCGTTCAACTGCTCAATGGTGAAAGTGTGAGGCAGCAACAGTATCTTTTCAAGTATGGTGAAACGCTCTGGCGTCTTACGATAGGAGCCAGATTCAAGGAAATCTGTGAACTTTTTTAATATTGCAGTATTGCTGTATTGTTCGGTCATCAGTGTTTAAAAGTAGTGATACAAAGTTAGCACCTTTCAACAAGAATCTCAAATTTTTAAGTCATTATTTCACAAAAAACATTTTTGCAAAAGAAAAGGCCAGGTTAAGCTACTGCTTTCCTGACCTTTATAACTTTGTATCGGGCTATCGCCCAGAACCATCAGAACAGACTTTCGGGATAAACCCCTTGCTCGTGAAGCTCGGCAAATTTTTGAACCACACCAGCACGATCCTCGCTATAGGTAACGCCAAACCACTTCGACTCGGTGGTGAGCACTTTCACCTTGGCCTTACCATTTACTATGAGTTCGTCAACAAGCGACGGAATGAAGAACTCAGCCTTGGGCTTATCGATGTTTTCCTTAAGGAACTTGACAAAGAATTCTTCACTGTGCTTGAAATAATCGGGAGTAAATCCCCAGAAGTTCATCGACACGGGAGTGTCGGCAGGCAAAATAATCTCTTTGTCGTTTTCATCGACAAACGAGATTTCGTGATTCTCGTTATAACCGATCTTGGTGCGCTCCACAATGGTGGTAAGATATCCATCGACCGTTTCACACACGCCACGCGACACTGTGCCGCTCTCACTCATGGTGTTGCCCACTTTAAAGCCCACCATCGAATAGGCACCAGCCGAATTGCCTTCAAGCGACATCAATTCTTTTGCCATCACCTCAAAACTGTTGCGGCCATAAAAATCGTCGCTGTTGATGATGGCAAAAGGTTCGTTAATCACATCCTTACCCATGAGCAAAGCATGGTTGGTGCCCCAGGGCTTTGTGCGTTCAGGGGGGCAAGTGAAGCCTTCGGGCAAATCATTCACCGACTGGAAAACAACTTCTGTCGGGATATGATTCTCATATTTCGACAGGATTTTCTCTCTGAACTCGGCTTCAAAGTCCTTGCGAATCACAAACACCACCTTGCCAAATCCGCTCTTGATGGCATCATATATCGAGTAGTCCATGATGGTCTCGCCATGAGGGCCAAGTCCATCAAGTTGTTTCAAACCTCCATAACGGCTGCCCATTCCGGCAGCAAGTACAAATAATGTGGGTTTTACCATAACAGAATTCATTTATTAATGATTATTTGAAAATGTGATTATTCACATCGACGGGCACCATCGCTGATAACCACATCAATGATTACGGGCTCGTGACCATATTTCTCATTGAACCTGGTTTTGGCAATTTCTACAAAATGGTCGTACAGTTCATCCTTAACAAGGTTGATTGTGCAGCCGCCAAAGCCGCCACCCATGATGCGCGAACCGGTCACCTTGGACTCCTTGGCAATATCGTTGAGGAAGTCGAGTTCTTCACAGCTCACCTCATACTGTTTCGACAAGCCATAGTGGGTTTCATACATGAGTCGGCCCACCGTTTCATAGTCACCTCTCTCCAGCGCATCGCACACATCAAGCACACGCTGCTTCTCGCCAATGACATACTCCGCACGCTTGTAGTCCTCTTCGGTCACATCGGCCTTCTTGGCATTGAGCATGTCCATGGTTGCATCGCGCAGGGTCTCAACGCCCAGTGTGGCTGCCACACGCTCGCACGACTCGCGACGCTTGTTATAAGGTGAGTCAACCAGTTCATGTTTCACCTTTGAGTTCACGAGCACCAGTTTGTAGCCTTGCGGATCAAAGGGGAAATACTCATATTCAAGTGAACGGCAGTCAAGACGCATCAGGCAATTCTTCTTGCCAAATACCGATGCAAACTGGTCCATGATGCCACAATTCACGCCACAGTAGTTGTGCTCAGTGCTCTGCCCAATCTTGGCGAGTTCAAACTTATCGATCTTGTTCTCGTTAAAGAGGTCGTTGAGCGCATAGGCAAAACACGACTCGAGTGCTGCCGACGATGACAGACCTGCACCAAGAGGCACATTGCCGGCAAAAACCGTGTCAAAACCCTTCACGGTAAAACCGCGCTTGATCACTTCACGGCAAACGCCAAAAATGTAGCGGGCCCATTGCTCCTTGGGAGCATCGGCCTCTTGCAGCCCAAATTCGGCTGATTCCTGAAGATCGGCCGAGTAAACGCGCACCTTGTCGGTGCCATTCACATTGATAGCCGCCATGATGTACTTGTCAATCGCTCCTGGAAAGACAAAACCTCCATTATAATCGGTGTGTTCTCCAATGAGGTTAATGCGACCCGACGAAGCATAAAACACAGGATTTGTCGCAAATCGCTGTGCAAACTGTTTCGCAAGAAGTTCTTTCATAAATTGAATGATTTTATAGATTAATTACAACAATGATTTGACTTTTTCCTCAAGTGCTTCTTTTGATGTCGACCCCACATTGCGGTCAAAGAGTTTACCGTCCTTGAAGAACAATACAGTGGGAATGTTGCGAATATTATACTCGGCCAGAAAATCGGCACCATCGTCAACATTATATTTGCCGATAAGAACCTTGCCCTCATATTCCTGAGCTAGTTCGTCAACAATGGGAGCAATGTGTTTGCAGGGACCGCACCAAGGCGCCCAGAAGTCAATCACCACAGGTTTTCCCGATTCAATCTCTTGAAAAGCATTAGTGTCGTCAAAAATAAAAGCCATATTAGTAAGTATTAATTGTGATTTTAGATAATTTGTTTTGCAAAGATAATATAAAAATGTGTCAATTTGAGAAATTTCTTCCGAAAAAAATTCTCAGAAATTTACCTTATAGTTCAACCCCATGTCATCGATAAGTTCCATCAGTTTCCGGTCGATGGGCAATGTGTATTGTGACTTGAGGTCAACATAATTGCTCTTCTCATTATCATAGACCCTGAAATACAGGTTGCAGTTGTTCACTTTTGCCTTTTTGCCCACTACGGTCTTGAGCATCTGCATATCATGAATCTGGCTTTCGTTCAAGTCAATTCTGATGCGGTTCACAAGTTTACCCTTGACATCAATGAGCGAATCCATCTTCAATATTTCAAGATTAATGCGATCGTTATACTTGCTTCTGGTAAACTTGCCAGTAATCATGATTGGTGTGCCAACTATACCGTAATTCCGAAATTCTCTGAAATTATTGCCAAACAACGCCAACTCATAGCTACCCGTGAAATCCTCAATGGTCATTTTCCCGAAATGGTCACCGCGTTTCGTCGGCAGTTCTTCATAGCTTGTGATGATTCCGCCAAAACGCATGACCTTGTCGAGTTCATTCATTTTGTTTTTCAGGTCATCCAATTTCACATCAAAGGCATACTTTATTTCAATATAGTATGGATCTAATGGATGGGCCGACAGATACATGCCAACCAGTTCGCGTTCCCGGCGCAGCCGTTCCATATCAGGCCATTTCTCGGCCTTGGGTATCGATGGTTTCTCTACAAGCGTGTCCATGATGTCGCCAAAGAGCGTATTAGACTGCTGCAGCTTGTCGTTCTGGTAATTCTGTCCATAGCGCACTATAATCTCGCTGAAGGTCTCGTCACGGTGATTGGTCTCGAAAAATACTTCACGAGAAATTTCCTCGAAACAGTCAAAGGCACCAGCAAGCGCAAACGACTCAATGGCTTTGCGGTTGCACGACGATAGATTGACGCGCTCCACAAAGTCGTAGATGTTCTTGAAGGGTCCATTCTGATTACGCTCGTCGATGATGGCATCTACAGCATTGGCGCCCACTCCTTTAATGCCGCCAAGTCCGAAACGGATGTCGCCTTGCTTGTTGGCACTGAATGTCTTGAAACTCTCGTTGATGTCAGGACCTTTCACCTTAATGCCCATCGAGCGGCACTCGTCCATGAATTTCGAGAGTTTTTCCACATCGCTCAAATTGCGGCTCAGCACTGCTGCCATATACTCCGACGGATAATTTGCTTTCAGATAGGCCGTTTGATAAGCCACCCAACTGTAGCATGTGGCATGACTCTTGTTGAAGGCATAGGATGCAAACTTCTTCCAGTCTTCCCATATTTTGTTGAGCACCTCTTTCTTGTGTCCATTCTTTTCGCCGCCCTCATAAAAGAGGCCTTCGAGATGGTTCATCTTCTCGATTTGCTTCTTGCCCATAGCCTTGCGCAATGTGTCGCTCTGACCACGGGTAAACCCTGCCAGCTGGCGTGACAAGAGCATGACCTGCTCCTGATAGACGGTGATGCCATAGGTGTCCTTCAGATACTTCTCCATGCAAGGAATATCATACTCGATGGGGGTCTCGCCATGCTTGCGTGAAATGAACTGTGGGATGTAGTCCATAGGGCCAGGTCTGTAAAGTGCATTCATTGCAATGAGGTCTTCAAAGGTGGAAGGCTGCAACTCGATGAGATACTTCTGCATACCTGGCGACTCGAACTGGAAAGTGCCTGTCGTTCTACCTTCGCAATAGAGCTTATAAGTAGCGGGATCGTCGATGGGTATCTTCTCGATGTCAATATCAATGCCTTTAGTGGTCTTGATATTTTCAATCGCCTCTTTGATGATCGACAAGGTTTTGAGCCCCAAGAAGTCCATCTTGATGAGGCCGGTCGACTCGATGGTGCTTCCCTCGTATTGCGTGACAATGAGTTTGGAACCGTCCTTATCGGTGGCAGTGCTCACAGGCACCCAGTCGGTGATGTCGTCACGACCGATGATGACACCGCAGGCATGCACACCCGTGTTGCGCACATTGCCCTCGAGTTTCTCGGCAAACCGGATGGTCTCCCCTACTCTCGGGTCTTGGTTATTGAGTTCCTTGGCAAAGTCGGGAAATGCCTCCAGGCAGTTCTTGATGCTCACCTTCATCTTTTTGCCATTTTTCTCAGGCATATCGTTGGGCCTCGATGGGATGAACTTGGCGAGGCGGTTGCTCTCGGCAACCGAGAGGTCTTCGACGCGAGCCACATCCTTGATGGCCATCTTGGCTGCCATGGTGCCATAGGTAATGATGTGAGCCACTTTTTCGGCCCCATATTTATCGGTCACATATTTCAGGATGGCCGCACGGCCGTCATCGTCAAAGTCCACATCAATATCGGGCAACGAGATGCGGTCGGGGTTCAAGAATCGCTCAAACAGCAGGTCATACTTGATGGGGTCGATTTTGGTGATGCCTAAGCAATAGGCCACTGCCGAACCAGCCGCCGATCCGCGGCCAGGACCTACCGACACGCCCAGCGAAGGTGCTACACCTATGTAGTCCTGCACAATCAGGAAGTAGCCTGGGAATCCCATCTTCTTGATGGTCTCGAGTTCAAAGTCGAGTCGTTCCCTATGCTCATCGTCCATGTCAGGCCACACTTTTTTAGCACCCTCATAAACGAGGTAGCGCAAGTAATCATCTTCGGTCTCAAAACCTTCAGGCAACGGGAAGTCGGGCAAAATTGGGGCATGGTCAATGCTGTAGAACTCCACCTTGTCGAGAATTTCATTCGTGTTCTGCAAGGCTTCGGGCACATCGCCAAACACCTCGTTCATCTCTTCCTGGGTCTTGAACCATTCCTGCTTGGTGTAGCTCATGCCCGAATTCTCCTCATTGATCTTCTTGCCCGTATTCACACAAATCAGTCGTTCGTGGGCATCGGCATCTTCTTCGTTAGTGAAGTGCGAGTCGTTGGAGCAAATGAGCTTGATGCCTTCTTCACGGGCTATCTTCATCAGCTCGGCATTCACTTCCTGCTGCTTGATGAAGGTCTCGTGATTGGCACGCGGAACGGTTGCCTTGTGACGCTGCAGCTCCAGATAGTAGTTTTCGCCAAAAACACGCTTGAACCATCGCACCACCTCACGGGCACCATTCAGGTCGCCATGCATGATGAGTTGTGGCACTTCACCACCCAGGCAAGCCGAGCAGCAAATGATACCTTCGCTATATTTCTCAAGGTCGGCCTTGTCGGTTCGGGGATGCCAGTAGAAACCGTCAATCCATGCACGCGAAACTATTTTGATGAGGTTCTTATAGCCCTGATAATTCTTGGCAAGCAATATCAAGTGATAACCTTTGTCGTTCTTATCTAACTGGTCTTCTTTGCTCTTCTTGGCAACATAGGCCTCACAACCGAAGATAGGCTTGAAACACGAGGCCTCGACCTGTGCAATCTCATTTTCGAGCGACTCACGAGCGGCGGCATCGGCATCATCGCCAAGCTCCTTGAGTTGCTTTTTCAAATCTTTAATCTTTTTATTCTTGTCACTATTTACCTTTTCGGTATAATCGAAGAACTCCTTGATGCCAAACATGTTGCCATGGTCGGTGAGCGCCATGCCACGCATACCATTGTCAACAGCCTTGTCGACGAGGCTCTTGATGGGCGCTTGCCCGTCGAGGATGGAGAACTGCGAGTGAACATGCAGATGAATGAATGGAATCATATATAGAAATTATGTGTGGTTTTGGGTTAATGATTGAGTGTGTAAAGTTACAATTAATATCCATTAAAAACCGATTTTTTGAGCGGAAGTTATTAACAACCCTTCATTTTTTATCGGCCAATTTTCGGCACGCTGTTGCAGGTGCTTTCGATGCCGATAAAATGGTGAATTCTTCCAAGAATTAAGGGTCTTCTTTTGGCAGTTCAACAATAATTTGTAATTTTGCATTTCATATAACACCTTATAAATTATTCTATATGGAAAAACCTGAAAACAATGCCATTCAAAACGATGCGCGATACTTAGACTTGCTATCTCGCAACTTTCCTAACATTGCCACCGCCTGCACCGAGATTATCAATCTTGCGGCCATCCTGAACCTGCCCAAGGGCACCGAACACTTCTTGGCCGACCTGCACGGTGAGTACGAGGCTTTCCAACATGTGCTGCGCAATGCTTCGGGAACTATCAAGCGCAAAGTGAACGAAATCTTTAACGAAACACTCAGCGCTCGCGAACGCAAAGAGCTGTGCACACTCATCTACTATCCTGAACAGAAAATCAGGATTGAGAAAAAGAAGATGAAAGATCGCATCGAGCTCAAAGACTGGTATTTCATCACCATCAACCGACTGGTGAAGGTGTGCCGCAATGTGTCGTCAAAGTACACCCGCTCCAAGGTGCACAAGGCGCTGCCACAAGCATTCTCCTACATCATTCAGGAACTGCTGCACGAAAGCACATCCGACCCCAACAAGCAGGGTTATGTCGATGTGATTGTGCGCACCATCATCACCACCCGCCGGGCCGATGAGTTCATCATTGCCATGTGCAACCTCATCCAGCAGCTCACTATCGACCGCCTGCACATCTTGGGCGATGTCTACGACCGTGGTCCCAACCCCGACAAGATCATGGACATCTTGTGCAACTACCACGACTTCGACATCCAGTGGGGCAATCATGACATCTTGTGGATGGGTGCTGCTGCCGGCAACGACTGCTGCATTGCCAATGTGCTGCGCAACAGTTTGCGCTATGGCAACCAGGGCGTCATCGAAGATTGCTACGGCATCAACCTGCTCCCGCTTGCCACCTTTGCCATCGATGTCTATGGCGATGACGACTGCATTCAGTTCCTGCCCAAAGGCACGCCCAAAGATCCCGCTGTCAGGCGAGCTGCACGCCTCATTTCACAAATGCACAAGGCCATCAGCATCATTCAGTTCAAGCTTGAGGCTGCTGCCATCAAGCGTCGCCCCGACTTTGACATGAACGACCGACTGCTGCTCCACAAAATCGACTATAAGAAGAAAACCATCAAACCCTACGACAAGGAATACGAACTCACCGACTGCAATCTCCCCACGGTCAATCCCAAAAAACCTTATGAACTTACCAAGGAGGAGGCCGAGCTCGTTGAGAAACTCCACAACTCATTCATCAGTTCCGAGAAACTCAAGAAACACATGGAGTGCATGTTCCGCTATGGCAGCCTCTACGCTGTTGTCAACGGCAATTTGCTCTATCATGCATCTATTCCGCTCAATGCCGATGGCACACTGAAAGATGTCATGATCCAAGGCAAACCTTATCGTGGACAGTCTCTGCTCAAGCATGCCGAAACACTCATTCGCGAAGCCTACTATGGTGTTGATGATCCCGAACAGTATGCTTTTGCACTCGACTACATATGGTACCTGTGGTGCGGAAAAGATTCTCCCGCATTCGACAAAGACAGGATGACAACATTCGAACGCTACTTCATTGCCGACAAGGAGTCGCACAAAGAGACCAAAGGCTATTACTACAAATACCGCGACGACGAGAAAGCATGCGACATGATTCTCGATGAGTTTGGGGTGAAAGGCAATTTCCGCCACATCATCAATGGTCATGTGCCTGTGAAGACCATCAAGGGCGAGACGCCTGTCAAAGCCAATGGCAAACTCATGGTGATCGACGGCGGATTCTCAAAGGCTTACCAACCCGAAACCGGTATTGCCGGATACACCCTGGTTTATCACTCTCGCGGATTCCAGCTTGTTCAGCACGAACCCTTCACATCAATCGCCAAGGCTGTTGAGGAAGGACAAGACATCAAGTCGACTATTCAGCTGGTGGAGATGGCCGACCATCGCATGATGGTGAAAGATACCGACATAGGCAAGGAACTGCAGCAACAAATCAAAGACCTGCAGCGACTGCTCATTGCTTACCGCACTGGCGATGTGAAGGAACGCCGTTCGTGGCGACCCATTACCAACAAATCTTGACATTTAAACAATTGGGTTAATAGAGGAAGGGAGATTCATTATCGAAGCGAATAATGAGTCTCCCTTTTCCTTTTATAGGTACCAACGATGTGTGCCGCTACGACTTAGGCACCACAAGGCACTGGCCATTGTGGTAACGCAGGTCAATCAACCCCATCTCGCTCAACTTCACGAGCGACGACTCGGCATGCATGCGTGTCAATCGGGCCAGCTTCATGTAGCCCGTTACTGTGATGCCGCCATGCGTTTCAAGGTAGCCCAGCAGAGCCCGCTCGCTCTCGCCATACTCAATCAAGGTGTTCTCGGCATTCTCGGCCGATTTCTTCAGTATCTTAGCATGCAGCGAACTGGCCAGCACATTCTCGTCGGCTACCCGGTAATACACCCGCCAGATGCCGTTCTCGTCGGGCGCTTTCACAGGCTTCTCGTCAGCTTCCTGCACAGTGGCTTTCACCACATTCTTGCCATGCACACGAAACACCTTGAACTCCACCTCCTGTGGCGGATTGCAATACATCTGGGCAGCCTGCTCAACCATATAGATTTCCTCATCGCTGCGCACACCAGCAATGTTGCCATTGTCTTTCACGCCCACAAGCAGGTGTCCACCACTGCGGTTAGCAAAGGCCGCAATGCTGCGGGCAATCTTCTTGGCATCTGAAATCTGATATTTGAAATCCTGATGCTCATGTTCGCCCTCCTCTATCAGGCGTTCTATGTAACCTTTGCGCGTCTGTTCCATCTTGTGTTGTGTAAATGTTTAGGGTTCTTCGGGTACGGGAGTGCCTTCGAGCACTGCCCTTAAATAGGGTTCCAGTTTCTGGGCATAGTAGACAAATCCCAGGTCGGTGAGATGGGCGCCATCTACTGTACCCTCGCCACGAGGGCCAATGAGATTGTTGCGGGTAATATAATATAGATTCTTGGGATTCTCCCGCTTCAAGTCGAGATAGCGCTGGTGAAACAAGCGGTTGATTTCGGCCGATTTCACCTGCTGGCGCGTGTCGACCTGTTCATAGGCAAACTCCTGACACTCGACCATGAAGATGGGCACATCGGGGCGAGTCTCACGCAAGATGTTGATGAAGCCACATGTTGCCGTGTCGACCCGCTCCAGCGTGCAGTTGGCAATGGGATCGATTACATAGGCTGCCACATCGGGAATCGTAGCCATCGCCCGGGCCATAAACCAGTCCATGCGCCCCTCGCCGCTCAGTCCCAGATTCACACACTCCACGCCCAGCCGACGCTGAAGTATGCTGGTCGCCACCATGCCCGTGTGCGAGGCACATCCGCCCTGCACCACGCTGTGGCCATAGAACACAATCTTCTTCTCCTTCATGGGCACATTCACCTGCGGTTGTGTGATGACGGCGTCGCTGTCAACTCCTATTTCCAGCCAATTGATGCCATCGTAGAGCGGCAGGTATAGCATGTACTCGTGCATCTGGCCATCGAGATGGCTGGCGTACACCCGCTGCTGAATGCTGTCGCTGTTGGTGCGGCTCGAGTTCACAAAGCACCACTGTCCATCGTCTTGCAGGCAGTAGAGGTCGGTCCCCTTGATGCCCGTGTCGGCCATGTGATTCATGTGAAAGTTCATGCGCAGGTTGTAGCGCACCCCTATGGCACGCGAATTGGTCGCAAACCTGAAACCCAGGCCAGCACTCATCTGGCCATCGGTTTTCTGGGTGGGCCTAATGCTGTCGTAGATGCATAGCGGCAAGCGCGTGTAAGGGGTTTCGGTATCGGTGAATCCCTTGTTTATCATGCGAAACTGCAGCGCGTCGTAGTATTGCAGGCTATCGGCAAGCGAGGCGCTCTGAGCCACACCAGCAACAAGCCACACACAGGCAGTCAACAACAATTTCAGTTTCATAGCATTGTCCGTTAATAATCATGTCACCATTGGGCATTCTCGGGCTTGGGATAAGGCTTGTTCACCTCGTCCTGGAAGGGCACCTCGGTGCCGTTGAGCACAGCCTTGAGGTAGGGTTCCAGTTTCTGGGCATAGTAGTAGAAGCCCAAGTCGGTGAGGTGGATGCCGTCGACAGTGCCGTCGTTGTTGGGGCCATAGAGGCCTTTGCAGTCTATATAATAAAGGTTGCGAGGATTCTCAGCTTTGAGTTTCAAGTAATTCTTGTGGAACTCATAGTTCTTTTGCGGCAAATACTTGCTGTAGAAGCCACTATACTTGGCGTAGCTGTACATCTGACCCTCGACCATGAAGATGGGCACATCGGGGCGAGCCTGACGCAAGATGTTCACAAAGTCATAGGTAAGCGAGTCGCACATGTCCTTGGTGCAGTTGGGTATGGGATCGAGGATGAATGCCGCCACATCGGGAATTGTGGCCATGGCGCGGGCCATGCAGTAGTCCATCTTGCCCTCACCGCTGATTCCAATGTTCACGCACTCCATGTCAAGGTCGCGCTGGATGAGGCTGGTTGCAACCATACCGGGATGGGTGGCGCAACCGCCCTGCAAGATGCTCGTGCCGTAGAAAATGAGTTTTTTCCCCACCTTGGGGCTGTTGAGCATGGGCAACGAGACTGTTGCACTGCTGTCAACGCCTATCTCGAGCCATCGCACACCGTCGTAGAGCGGCAGGTAGAGCATGTATTCGTGCATCTTGCCATCGAGACGGTCAACCAGCACCTTGCTCTGGATAGAGTCTTCACGCGGGCGGATTGGCGTGTCCTTGCGCACGGGGCGGTTGCAGTTCACAAACTGCCACGAGTGCGTGTCGTCGTCGAAGATGTAGAGGGAGCAGCCCTTGATGCCCGTGTCGGCCATGTGCATCATGTGCATGTTGGTGAGCAGGTTGTAGCGAATGGCCACGGCACGCGAGTTGGTTGCAAACCTGAAGGCCTTGCCTGTAGTGCACTTGGCACGGTCCCACAACTCGGTTCGCACGCTGTCCTTCAAGTATTGGGGAATGCGTGTTTCGAGTGTCTTGTCGAAGGCATAATTAATCATTCTGAATCCCATGGCGTCATAGAATTTCAGCGTATCGACTTTCGTGAAGTCCTGGCTCCACAAGGTCATGCCCGATGCCATTGCCATCAAGAGCAAAGCTATCAACCTGATTTTTAGTTTCATTGTTTTGTTGGTTTTTATAGATAAAGACGAATGTTGATTTCAATAATCAAAATTACAATTATTTTTTCACATAACGAAGGTTTTCACAAATAAAAATCGCAGCCCCTTGAAAGGGAGCTGCGATTCTTTTCGTTCACCGATTAACTCGATAGCTTATTGCAGAGTTCCAGCATTAGCTTGGTTAATCATGTCTTCGTTAGCCGAGATGTAGATCTCAACGCGACGGTTCTGAGCACGACCTGCTTCGGTGTCGTTGCTTGCTACAGGATACTGATAGTCAAAGCCTTCGCTCACCATGCGGTTGCCAGCAACGCCCGAGTTCATCAGGTAGTTGAGCACCGAGTTGGCACGGTCTTTCGACAGTTTCTGGTTCACAGCCAGCGAACCGGTGTTGTCGGTGTGGCCATAAATCTGCACATTAGTCTGTGGATTTTCTTTCAGTGAAGCAGCAAACTGGCTCAGAGAGTTCTTGGCAGTCTGATTCAGAGCAGCCTTGCCAGTAGCGAAGAGGATACCGCCGTCGAAGGTCACCTTAATGGCCTTGAGGTTGTTCTGGTCGGTAATGGTGTCGACCTGAGCACCCTGGATTTGAGCAAGTTCCTTAGCCTGCTTGTCCATCTTCTTGCCAATCAGGATACCGGCAGTTGTACCAGCAGCAGCGCCAATAGCAGCGCCAATAGCAGCACCCTTGCCTTTACCGATGAGAGCACCGATGCCAGCACCAATGGCTGCACCACCGCCACCACCTAACAAACCGCCCTTAGCGGTATTACTCATTGAACCGCAGCCCGAGATGCCGAGCATCAAAGCTGCACTAAGAAATACACAAAGAATTTTTTTCATAGTTCTATAAAAAATTAAATGAATAATGGTAGTTCTTTCTCTTTACAAATTACAAATATAGATTTTTTTGATGAATTCATAAAATTTTTTTCACAAAAAATGCATTTCTCATCATTTAGCACTCCTTTTTTCGGCAATAAAACACACTCACAACAAATAAATTTGCCCACATTATTAATATGTTGTATATTTGTAACTGTTTTCTATAATACGACTTATTTTAAAACTTAATATCATTTCAAATCAACAAACTATGAAGCATCTTTTTGTTACTTTATTTGTTGCTGCTGCGGCTTTCAGCATGGCTAATGCCGAAGACAGCAAAGTAGTTATCCCCGACAGCACAGGTTTCAAGTTCACCGACACTAAAGTGATCAAAACCACCCCTGTCAAGGACCAGAACAAGTCGGGCACTTGCTGGTGCTACTCGACCAACACCTTCTTCGAAAGTGAAATTCTGCGCAAAACCGGCAAGGAAGTACACCTGAGCGAGGGATTTGTGGTTTATCACTGCTATCTCGACAAGGCCATCAAATACATCCGCATGGATGGTACCGTTAACTTTGCCGAAGGCGGCGCTGCCGACGATGTGAACTATGTGTGGAACAAGTACGGTATGGTACCCAACGAGGTATATACCGGCATGACCTACGGCGACAAGAAGTTTAACACTGCCGAGCTCACCGCTACCCTCAGCGGCTATGCCAGCGTCATCAACCAGCGCAAGCTCAAAAAACTCACTCCCGCTTGGGTCGATGGTTTCAAGGGCATTCTTGACGCCTACATGGGCAAGCTGCCCGAAACCTTCGTTTATGAAGGCAAAACCTACACTCCTCAATCTTATGCTGCTTCGCTCCCCATCAAGATGGACGACTACATTGGCATTTCTTCGTTCACACATCACCCCTTCTACAAGCCCTTCGTGCTTGAGGTGGCCGACAACTGGCTGTGGTACAACTACCAGAATGTGCCCATGGAAGAACTGCTCGAGATCGTTAACTACGCCATCGACCATGGCTACACCGTGGCTTGGGGCGCCGATGTGAGCGAAAAGGGAATGAAGTGGCGCAAGGGCTATGCAATTCTGCCCGACATTGCCGACACTCCCGACCTCAAGGGTAGCGACATGGACCGCTGGACTCAGCTCAGCGACCAGGATCGCGAGACCGAGAAGTGGGACATCAAAGGCCCCATGAAGGAAATCAAGGTCACTCAAGAACTGCGTCAGGAATGGTTCGACACCAAGGAGACTACCGACGACCACGGCATGGTGATCATGGGCAAGGCCGTTGACCAGGAAGGCAACCGCTACTTCAAGGTGCAGAACAGTTGGGACACCAACCAACTCTATCATGGCTTCTTCTATGTGAGTGAGGCATTCTTCCTTGGCAAGACGCTCGACATCATGGTCAACAAGGAAGCTATCCCCGCTGCCATCGCCAAGAAGATGGGTCTCAAATAAAGCGTACACACACATTTATTTCATAAAACTGCTTGATGCGAGCCGACTGCCACACAGCCGGCTTGCATTTTTTATGTCACTTGAAAAGTCGCACTGATATCTATAATCAGACAATGGATGACTATTGATTGACAATTTATTAGATTGATGACAATTGTTGCTACGGAGTTGAGGAGTATAGGAGTTGCCTGCAGCTGTACAATAATCTCTCACAAAGCAGCTGGCACACAACCACGAAGTGCTCGCGACCGAACGGGAGCCCGAAGGGCAAGCGAAGCGCAGCAAAGCTGGCTTACGCCAGTTATTTATTTGCCTCACACCGTTCATGCAGATTGAGCAGATTATTTTGACGCACTAAAGTCATGATGGAGGAAAAGTGAGGGCTGGCGGTGAGGCCAGCCCTGCACACGGTCTGTCGCCCCGATGGGGCTAATTGTTTTAAAATGCTTTGAAACAGGGGCTCACGCCCCTGCCTGTTATCTGTCGCTCCTAACGGGGCTTGGCGGGTTAAATGCCTTGCGCTAAACGCAAACTCTAAACACTCAACCCTAAACTCGAGCGCAGCGAGAATTACTTGATGCCGAGGATGAGGTTGATGAGGGCGGTCACATCAGAGACATTCACACTGCCATCGCCGTTCACATCGCCAGGCAGGCGGGATTCAAGGAAATTTGTATAGCGGCAGCCTTTGTACACAGTGGTACCGTCTTTCTCCTTCATCATCACCAACCCCACTGGACCCCTGAAAATATAGCCAGTAGTCGGCTCGCAAATAGGATTCAACAGGTCTCCAATAATATAATCGGGACCTATTCCTTCAATGATGGGTTCATCACCTACCCTGAAAACTGTGCGCCATACGCCATTCACCACTTCATCTGAACTACTCCAACTCATCCATTCATCAAAAGCATAGGCATCTTTCATATTATCAAAATCATAAATCCAATAGACACCATCGAGGTTAGGATCATCAAGGTTATTATATTCATCATAACAAGGACCGAGATTCCCTAAGTAACGATAATTCCTTTTGTTATGAATTAGATAGACTTTTTTGCCGTCTTCCCTCAGGTATGCTACCGGATACTCTTCTGAGGCAAGCTTTCCGAAAGTTTTTGAAGAAATGGTCTTATAATAGCACTTCATATAAGTTTGTCCTGCAATAAGCGTATCGCCATCCAGATAGAGTGAGTAGAAGTCGGAATACAATGTAAAATCAAAGTTTTCGACATCGGTGATAGTTTCATCCTCGACTCCTGGAGCATGACCCGAGAATTCATATATCCACTCACGGCCATCCTCAAGCAGAGGTAAATACTCGTGCTCATGGATTTCTGCCATCATCGTGTTGCTCCAGCATGCCAGAGCAAGTGTAATTGAAAAAATAATCTTTTTCATAGTCGTATAATTTTAATTATATTTACAAAAATAGTGTTTTTGATTTATAATTCAAAGTTTTTATCAGTTTAATGTCCCTGAGGAAGCGGTGAGCGCCATTTGCATCCTCGCCGTGGGCGGTTATAAATTGTTTGTTTCGTGAATGTGCTATGTTCACGCTTAATCATGCTGTTTACCACAGGGTGACACTGAAGTTCGTCTGCGACGCACATGTCATGGATTGCGTCATTCGGCTGTTGCGGTCGCCATGGATGGCGACCCTACAACAGGGTGTACAGTTTACTTGACGCCGAGGATGATGTTAATGAGTGCGGTGATATCGCTCACATTCACCTTGCCGTCACCATTCACATCGCCTGCTGGCTTTGATTCAAGATATTTGGCATAGGCTGATCCTTTATATAGAATGTCTCCGTCCTTGTTCAGCATCATTGCCAGTCCGTCATTAAATGGATATTCACAATACTCACAAGTTGTTATTAATTGAATAGGAAAAATCAGATCTCCATTACCATCTGGACCTATTCCCTCTATAATTTCTATCCCGTCATTCTTGAAGACCCGTCTCCATTTACCAGCAAGAATCACATCGTTTACATCCTCAAAGAATGGATAATCTGGGTCAGTAAAATATGCATTGTTCATGTCTTCAAAATTATAAAGCAAATCATTCATCAAATAGCCGTGAACAGTAGCATAAATAGCATAAACCGATTTCCCTTCCTCTCTCATATAGGCAACGGGATAGTCTTCGCTTACAGAGTAGAATTTAGCCCCGAGGGACTTGTAGTAGCATTTCAAATAGCTTTTACCGTCTATCACAGTGTCTCCTTGAAGGTATATCTTATAGAAGCCGCTTGTGGTTATATAATTTTCAGCCTCCATATCCCAAGTTCCATCTATAAAGGAATATATCCATTGGCGACCATCTTCGAGCAGGGGAACATACTCGTGCTCATGGATTTCTGCCATCATCGTGTTGCTCCAGCATGCCAGAGCAAGTGTAATTGAAAAAATAATCTTTTTCATAGTTTTAAGCTTTTATTAAGTTAATAATTTGATTGAATTTGCGGTTTTGTGTTCGGCGCAAAATTACTACCAGAAAACGGGCGTTCCAAATTTTTTGGGCAAAAAAAGCGTTACAAAATGAACTCGCAATGTGCTGTTATTCAACTATTTAAACTTTTTGGGGGCGTTACATCTCAGTTTCAGGGGTGCTTTTAGAGCTTGAAATGGGCGCTCAAGTACTGTT
>CACXLJ010000009.1 GCA_902768435.1 uncultured Bacteroidales bacterium
CCACGTCTGCTGCTTGGCGGGAGTGGTACCTATCCAGTAACCTATTTTCATGTCGGTCACCATGCCACCAGCCATCGAGAGTGCGGTGCACACCACACCACCTATTATCATCGATGCCACAATGCCTTGCCAGCCATTAAGACCAATGGCCACAAAAACGCCCGATGCCACAATAAGGGTCATCAGCGTCATGCCACTCACGGGGTTACTACCCACAATGGCAATGGCGTTGGCGGCAACGGTGGTGAAGAGGAAGGCGATAACCACTACCACGATGAATGCCACGATGGTTTGGGTTAGGTTGTGAATAACGCCTATGTAGAAGAACACAAACGTGACAAGCAATGCAGCACCCAGGGCAAAGACAAGCGCCTTCATCGAGATGTCGCGCTGAGTGCGCTCGGGCTTCTCAACGTCGCCACCCTTCTTGAACGACTTGCCGGCTAGGCCCACAGCATTCTTGATAACGCCCCACGACTTGATGATGCCAATGATACCACTCATGGCGATACCACCAATACCTATCGAGCGGGCAAAATTCTTGAAGATGTCGTCGGTGGGCATAGCAGCCATCTCGGGGCTCACAGCAGCAAACAAGGGCACAATAACCCACCAAATGAATGCACTACCAGCGAAGATGATGAAACTGTACTTCAGGCCGATAATGAAACCGAGTCCTAAAGTAGCAGCACTCACATTCACCTTAAACACATACTTGGTCTGGTCGGCAAAGTTCTGCATGGCCGGAATGGCCGTGGTCGAGATCACCTCTTTCCACCATCCGAACGAACTCATCAGGAAGTCGTACAGACCACCCACAAGACCGGCAATGAGCAATGGCTTGGCCTGATCGCCACCCTTCTGGCCCTGAACCAGCACCTGGGTGGTGGCTGTAGCCTCAGGGAAGGGGAAGTCGCCGTGTTTCTCCTTCACGAAGTACTTGCGGAAGGGGATGAAGAACAAAATGCCAAGAACACCACCCAGCAACGAGCTGAGGAAGACCTCAAGGAAGTTGACGGTCATCTCAGGATACTTCTGTTGCAAGATGTAGAGCGCAGGCAAGGTGAAAATGGCACCTGCCACCACAATACCGCTGGCTGCGCCAATCGACTGAATGATCACATTCTCTCCCAGCGAGTTCTTGCGTTTTGTCACGCCTGCGATACCTGCCGCGATAATGGCGATAGGAATCGCTGCCTCAAACACCTGGCCCACCTTCAGTCCCAGATAGGCTGCGGCGGCACTGAATATCACCGCCATGATGAGGCCCATCGAAACCGAGTAAGGAGTCACCTCGGGATAATTCTTCTCGGGGCGCAAAATGGGAACATACTTCTCACCTGGTTTCAGTTCGCGAAACGCGTTTTCGGGCAGCTGGATTTCTTCCTGCTGCATTTCGGGCGCTTCGACTTGAGCTTTTGTTGTTTCGTCACTCATAAGATTAATAATTATTGATAGTTAGTTGTATTAGCAATTGGGTATTTCAAGTTGCGAAGTTACACATTTTCCCGCAATAAATGGCCAATTTTGCAATGAAAGGGCAATTATCTCATCGTTTTCTTGCCATTTTCAATCACAACGCCGCGATAGTTGGAACTAACAGGCTGGCCCAGCAGGTTGAAAGAACCGGCAGACTGTGATGCAACATCGGCTGCGACGATACTAATGCCGGTCTGGCCTGTTTTTTCCTTGTACTCGATTTGAGCCTTCTTCATCTGCGCGATGAATTCCTCGCTGCCCTGCAGGGCGCAGAAACCAATGCTGGCTGCTGTGCGGCTGTTGTCCACATCGCTCTGCCAGTGAGCTCCCACAATCACGCGGCTGTTGCAGTAGTCCCATCCGCGTTTGAAAACCTGTTCGGCACGCTCCGGGGCAATTTGTGCCAGCAACAGCGAGATGCCCCACCCACGCAGGCTGTGACCGCTAGGATAACTGCCTTCGCCTTGCAGTGCGGCCTCCTCGTGCGAGGGCATGGCGTCGTTGTAGCGCTCAAAGGGGCGCTGACGGTGGTAGTATTCCTTGGTCTCCTTGCGCATGGGGTCGGTAGTGGCAAGGCTGGTTTCCAGCAGTTTCCATATTTCGGGCGTGTTGGCTTCTGAAATTTGCAGACCAAATGCTTCTTGCCACAGGCCATAGAGCTTGGTATGGTCGTCCCACTCGGCATCAGCAATGGCTTGAGCCACCCGATCGGGGTCGAGTCGCTGCTCCTTGCCCCAGCCATAGCGCACCACATCGTAAGAGAATTCAGGGCTGTCGAAAGCCGGCGGAGCGGGCATGATGTTGATGAGTTTAGGTAGCTGATTGAGTTCAAAATAAGGTTGCACAATATTGTCTTGAGCATGCACGCTCATCGCAACCATCATGATGGCGACTACCATCCAGCATGTCTTTTTCATTTTGTGTATGTAATGTTATATATCATTTATAATAATTATATCTTTTGTTTGTGCAAAATTAGTGATTTATGCAAAAATGTGCAACACACAGCCCCAAGCAAAGCACGCGGTGGGCTTTTTTGTGTTGTGGGTTTGATTGGATGAAATAAATGTGTATATTTGCGGTCGGAATGTTTCATTAAAAAAACGGATTGATTATGAAAAGAATATCATTGGCAATGCTTTTTGCCTGCTGCATGCTGACAATGATGGCGCAGTATAGTTTCAAAGTGAACTATAAAGGCGCGAAACCCACCATCACCGACATGGCGTGGGCATACTGCAACTTCATGGACGACCCCAACGAACCTGGCGACAAGCCGTCGAACGCCATTTTGCAAGCGCTGATTCAGTATCGCAACGGCTTGCCTCAATATGATGACGATGTGACATTTGTCGTAGATGAGAAAAACGGCTACATCCTGTATGAGTACAAACACGATACAGGGGTAACCCGAATGGAGATGTGCTACTGGAACGAGGCCGATGGCAAGCACAAGCTGTTTGCCTTCAATAATATGGCTTCGATTGTGGACGATGAGCCCTTGTCCACTGAAACGACCGGCATGACATTTTGCCGTTACAATAATGCGACCAAGAAGATGACCCTCTGTGACCCGCCGGGTTTTGAGATTGACTACCAGTGTGCCTATGCTCTGCCACGCACCGGCAAGAACATCACTGTGACCAAGTTCCTTAAAAACGGGCAAACGACCAAGAAGACGCTCAAGTGGAACGGGAAGCAGTTCAGCTACTGACTCTTTTATTCCAAATTGGTCATTAGGCTTTATGGCACCAAGCACAAGCTCACCTTCGGGTGGGCTTTTTTTGTGCTCGGTGATTCTCAAGATTGCCTTGTCAGCGCCATTGTCAATGCCACCAGAACAAATGCGATGAACAATATGGCGATGATGAATCTCACCCAATTGAAAATCCTGATGATTCGTTCGGCTGTTTTCCTTTTCATATATTTGAGTATTTGTTTATGCCGCCACAAATTTATTTTCAGGATGTTACAAAAACATTTCAATAGTATAAACACTTGGTTACAATGAGGTCATGTAACAAGAATTTAATATTGCCGTAACCCGGTGGTAACAAGATTGGAATACCTTTACAGCACAATTATAGAGAAAAAAATAAATGGATTTGATTATCAATGCATTATCGCTTGTAGGTTCACTGGCATTGTTCTTATTTGGCATGAAGACGATGTCCGAGGGCCTTGAAAAGTTTGCCGGCGACCGCCTTCGCAGCATCCTCGCAGCCATGACCAAGAATCGCGTGATGGGTGTTTTCACAGGTATCATCATCACTGCCATGATTCAGTCGTCGAGCGCCACCACGGTGATGGTGGTGAGTTTTGTGAATGCCGGGCTGATGACGCTCACCCAGTCGATTGGGGTGATTATGGGTGCCAACATAGGCACAACAGTCACGGCATGGATTATCTCGGCCGTGGGGTTCAAGGTGAACATTGCCGCCTTTGCCATCCCCCTGCTTGCTATAGGAATGCCACTGATCTTCAGCCGCAAAGGCAACCGGAAGAGTGTTGGTGAATTCGTCTTCGGTTTCTCGTTCCTGTTCATGGGTTTGTCGTTCCTGCAGGAGTCGGCCACAGCCATGAACATTGGCGACATGGTGGCAGGCATGCTGGCCCATGTGCCGCAAGATTCATTCTTCACCATCATCCTGTTTGTGATAGTAGGAACCCTGGTAACCATGATTGTGCAGGCATCGGCAGCCACCATGGCCATTACGCTCATGCTCTTTGGCATGAACATACCCGGCTTTGGATTTGAGCAGGCAGCCGCACTGGCCATGGGCCAGAACATAGGCACAACCATCACGGCATTCATGGCCTCGCTCACTGCCAACACACAGGCGCGGCGGGCTGCACTTGCTCACATGTTCTTTAATGTGTTTGGTGTGGTAGTTTTCCTGCTCGTGTTCTATCCGGCCTGCGATGCCGTGAGCTGGTTTGTAGACCATGTTATGGGCGGAGGCAACGACCTGTTCAAGCTCTCGGCCTTCCACACCGCGTTCAACGTTATCAACACGCTGTTGCTCATCGGTTTTGTGAAGCAAATCGAGATGCTTGTGTGCAAGATTCTCCCCATGAAAGCACAGGACGAGAGCTATCGGCTGAAGTATATTAGCGGCGGCCTGCTCTCGACAGCCGAACTCAGCATCATGGAAGCCCAAAAGGAGATTCATCACTTTGCTGAGCGCTGTCAGCGAATGTTTGGATTCGTCCCTGAACTGATGCAAACTCACGACGAGGCCGAATTCAACAAGCTGTTCTCGCGGATAGAAAAATATGAAAGCATCACCGACTCGATGGAGATGGAGATAGCTGCTTACCTGAACAAGGTGAGCGAAGGGCGCCTGTCGGCAGCGTCGAAGAGTCAGATTCAAAAGATGTTGCGACAGATATCGG
The DNA here is from genome assembly GCA_902768435.1 of uncultured Bacteroidales bacterium. Lineage (GTDB taxonomy): Bacteria > Bacteroidota > Bacteroidia > Bacteroidales > Muribaculaceae > Sodaliphilus. Next base: position 4,876 of record CACXLJ010000009.1, read on the forward strand.
AACTGGAATCAATCGGAGACTCGGTGTATAACCTCGGGCGCACGCTGAACCGTCACCGCATGCATTGCCATGATGCCTTTACCCCCGAGCAGACCCAGCACATGAACACGATGCTGCAACTAGTCGAAGGGGCGCTCGACGAGATGTTGAAACGCATCGATGAGCCAACAACGAAAAAGAATATGAAAGCATCGATTAATATCGAGCACGAGATTAACAATTACCGCACACAGCTGCGCAACAAAAACCTGCAGGATGTGAATGCCGGTCTCTACAGCTATCAGCTTGGCGTATTTTATGTTGATTTCATCTCGGAATGCGAGCGCCTGGCCGACTATGTGATCAATGTGATACAGGCAGGTAAGAGGCTGAACAACGATATAGACGAAAAAGCAATCTAATAAAAACAGCGTCAGAATCTCGCTATACTGAACCTGACCGTGAGCCCACCACCGGGTGTGGGCAGTGCAGTTGCTGTTCCGCCATGGGCAGCAACTGCATTCTTCACGATGGCAAGCCCGAGACCTGTTCCACCGAGTTTACGACTGCGACCTTTATCGACACGATAGAAGCGTTCGAAGAGGTGTTCGAGATGTTGCGGTTCTACACCAACGCCGTTGTCGCTGACGGTGAACTCATAGAAATGCCTACCCTCGACCTCTACCTCGACGCCCACGATATCAAGGCGCGATGCACCGCTGGCGTAGGCAATGACATTGTCGACAAGGTTGCGGAAAATACTGTATATCAAACTTTGGTCGCCCTGGACCTCGACATGCTGCGGTACCTGAAGCGATGGCGCAATGCCCTTGTCCTGGAGTTGCAGTGCGGTATCATCGAGCACACTGTTAATGATCTGCACGACATTAACACGACGGTATTCCTGCCTGATTTGCGACTGGTTGTCGTCCATTTCATCTAATTTGGTGAGCGCGCTCATATCGAACAGGAGTTTGTTCATGCGCTCGCTTTGGGCATAGCAGCGCTCCAGGAAGTGTTTCTTCTTCTCCTCGGGCATGTCGGGATTGTCGAGTATGCTCTCCAAGTAACCATGAATGCTGGCGGCTGGCGTCTTCAGCTCATGGGCTGCATTCTGTGTGAGTTGGCGCTTGATGCGCACCTTGTCCTCCTCTGAATGACGCAATTTCCAATAGAGCATGATGATGGTGTGACTGATATCGCCCAGCTCATCATCGGGCAGGCGACGTTCCAGTTCGTGGTCAAGTTCTTCCCCCTTCTCAGCCTTTACAGCAAATTCTCGCAAATAACCGATGTGCCGACTGATGCGATGAGTGCTGAGATAGAGCACAATGCCAAGAAGCAAGGTCAAGGCAATTGCAAAATATATGTAGGTGTTGTCGGCTTGAAGCGAGCGGGTCAACTCGGCTGAATAGGGCACGGCAGTGCGCACAATGATGTTGCCCAGCCGTGTGGCCGAATAGAAATAGGTTTCATGGGTAGATTGAGAAATGCGTTTAATGTCATAACCATTGCCATTGTGCAATGCCTGCTGAATTTCCTTGCGCTGAAGATGATTGCCCAGGGTGTCGACATTGCCACTGTAACTGTCGAGGATAACTCGCCCGTCCTTGTCGATAACCGACACGCGCAAACCCTCCATACTGTGCCGCTTCACGTAGTCGTGAAACAGGTGCTGGTTAGTGAGGCTGTCCTCGCCAAGGGTCTGCACCATCTCGTAGTTGTACATTTGCAGGCGGGAGTGAAGAATGTCGATCTTATACTCCTTTTCGCGCTGGTACTGATACACGCTGAAACACACAGCAAAGAGTAGGAACACGCCACCGATGCTGAACAGCAGATTGCGCTGGAACGACTTACTTTTCAAAACAGTAGCCATAACCCACACGTGTTTTAATGTGTTTGCCATAGTGGCCAAGTTTCTTGCGCAGACGGGTGATGTTCACATCAACCGTGCGGTCGAGCACCAGCACATCGTGCGGCCAGCAGTTCTTGATCAAGTCCTCACGCGAAAACACCTTGTCGGGGTGCTGGAGGAAGAACGACAGCAGCTCAAATTCCAGTTTGGTGCACACCAATTCGTTGCCATCGAGGGCAACGGCCTTGGCATTCAGGTCAATAACGATTCCCTCGTAATGGATTCGGTTGTCATGAGCAGTTGAGTCCGAGTGCTGAGGGTGCGACTGTGCAGTTCGCCTGATTACCGCCCGAACCCTTGCCTTCACCTCTTTCATGCTCAAAGGCTTGGCTATATAGTCGTCGGCACCAATATTCAGGCCCTTCACCAAGTTGTCCTCTCCATCAAGCGCGGTGATAAAGATAATGGGAATGTGTGCCGTGGCAGGATCATCCTTCAACCTTCGAGCCATCTGGAATCCTGACATTTCACCCATCATCACATCGAGCAGAATGAGCGAATAGTCCTGCAGAGGCAGCTCGAGCGCTTCTTCGGCAGAATTTGCTGTCATCACCTCAAAGCCCTCGGTTTCAAGGTTATATTGAAGTATCTCGCATATATCCTGTTCGTCGTCAACAACAAGTATTTTCATAGGTCATCAGTGTTTTAAATGACAAATATACTGATTTTTCAAAAAACTCGAAAAGGATATATATTACAATGTTATGACATTTGAAACCCTGGCGACAATTAAATGATAATTCATTTTCGCCATTCCATGAGAGAAATCATCGTCAGCTATTGACAGGCTATATTAAAAACAAAGAGAGTGGCTGAAAATCAGTCACTCTCTTGCGGTCGGGGTAACAGGATTCGAACTTGTGACCTCCTGCTCCCAAAGCAGGCGCGCTAACCAACTGCGCTACACCCCGAAGAATTTTAAAAGAAGTCATTTTTGAGTTGTTCTTCAAAAATGCGTTGCAAAGGTAGCACTATTTTTGAAATCCACCAACCTTTTTATAAAAAAAAGCAGTTTTTGGGCGTCACAAGCACAATATGTGACTAATATTTATTAATTTTGTAGGTTAAACCATATCAAAGAAGAAAACTTAAAAAAATATTATATAACCATGTACAGAACGAAAACATGCGGAGAACTCCGCTTGAACAATGTGGGCGAGACCGTTACCCTCGCCGGATGGGTGCAGCGCACTCGCAAAATGGGCGGCATGACCTTTGTGGACCTGCGCGACCGTTATGGCATCACGCAAATCGTGTTTAACAACGAAGTAGACGCCGAGTTGTGCGACAAGGCCAACCAGCTGGGCCGCGAATTTGTGATTCAGGTAGTAGGCAGTGTTGCCGAACGCTCGAACAAGAATCCCAAAATGCCCACAGGCGACATCGAAATCATTGCCAGCAAGCTCAATGTGCTGAGCCCGAGCATCACCCCACCCTTCACCATCGAGGATGTGAGCGACGGCGGCGACGACCTGCGCATGAAATACCGCTATCTGGACCTGCGCCGCAGCGTGGTGCGCCGCAACCTGGAACTGCGCCACAACATGGCCATCCTGGTGCGCAACTTCCTCGACGCAAAAGACTTCATCGAGGTTGAGACCCCCATTCTCATCGGTTCTACGCCCGAGGGTGCCCGCGACTTCGTGGTGCCTTCGCGCATGAATCCCGGCCAGTTCTACGCACTGCCCCAGAGCCCCCAGACGCTCAAGCAGTTGCTCATGGTGGCCGGCTTTGACCGCTATTTCCAGATTGCCAAATGCTTCCGCGACGAGGACCTGCGTGCCGACCGTCAGCCCGAGTTCACCCAGATTGACTGCGAGATGAGCTTTGTGGACCAGGAAGATGTGATTGAAATCTTTGAGGACCTCGCCCGCCACCTGTTCAAGGAGGTGCGCGGCGTGGAACTGCCCGCCAAACTGCAGCAGATGACCTGGCACGACGCCATGCGCCTCTACGGCAGCGACAAGCCCGACCTGCGATTCGGCATGACCTTCGTGGAACTCATGGATGTGATGAAGAAAGGCAAATTCGGCGTGTTTGACGACGCTGCCTACATTGGCGGCATTTGCGTGCCCGGCTGCGCCGACTACACCCGCAAGCAGCTCGACCAGCTCACCGACTTTGTGAAGCGTCCGCAAGTGGGCGCCAAGGGTCTGGTGTATGTGAAATACAATGCCGACGGCACCATCAAGAGCAGCGTCGACAAGTTCTACGACGAAGCCGACCTGCTCGAACTCAAGCAAGCCATGGGCGCCAACGACGGCGACCTGGTGCTCATCTTGAGCGGCGACAACGCCAACAAGACACGCGTGCAGCTGTGCTCGCTGCGTCTGGAGATGGGCGAACGCCTGGGCCTGCGCGACAAGGACAAGTTCGAGTGCCTGTGGATTGTGGACTTCCCGCTCTTTGAGTGGAGCGACGAGGAACAGCGCCTCATGGCCACCCATCACCCCTTCACCATGCCCAACCCCGACGACATACCGCTGCTCGACACACACCCCGAGCAGGTGCGTGCCAAGGCCTACGACTTTGTGTGCAACGGTATTGAGGTGGGCGGCGGCAGCCTTCGTATCCACGACGGCGAACTGCAGGCCAAGATGTTCAAGATTCTGGGTTTCACCCCCGAGCAGGCCATGGCACAGTTTGGCTTCCTGATCAACGCCTTCAAGTTTGGCGCACCTCCCCATGCCGGACTCGCCTTCGGCTTTGACCGCTTCGTGTCGATCATGGCAGGCCTCGACAGCATTCGCGACTGCATCGCCTTCCCGAAGAACAACAGCGGCCGCGATGTGATGCTCGACGCTCCCAGCAACATTGCCCAGGCACAGCTCGACGAACTCTACCTCAATGTAGATGAAGCTCGTGTGAAAGCGCTTGGCAAATAAAGAACAACGCATGAAAATAAGCGAAATCACTCAAGCCATCGAGGCATTTGCGCCGCTCAGTCTGCAAGAAGACTACGACAATGCCGGCATTCAGGTGGGTAACCTCAACGACGAGATTACGGGCGTGCTGCTGTGCACCGATGTGCGCGAGGAAATCATCGACGAGGCCATTGAGCGTGGTGCCAACCTCATCATCTCGCACCACCCACTCATTTTCCACGGCCTGAAGAAGATTGCCGGCAACAGCTACATCGAGCGCATCGTGGCCCGTGCCATCAAGAACGACATCACCATCTATGCTGCCCACACCAACATGGACAGTGCCCAGGGTGGCGTGAACTTCAAGATTGCCCAGAAACTGTGGCTCAACAATGTGCAGGTGCTCGACCCGCAACCACAGCAACCCGGCTACGAGGGCACAAGCGGACTGGGCGTGATAGGCGACATCCCTTCCACCCCGGCCATGCAGTTCCTGCAGCATGTGAAGGACACCTTCGAGGTGAGCACCCTGCGCTACTGCGGCGACACCAACCGCACCGTGAGCCGCATTGCCCTGTGCGGTGGCGCCGGCGCTTTTCTCGTGAAAAAAGCGGTTGAACTCGAAGCTGACCTCTTCATCACCGCCGACATGAAATATCACGACTTCTTCGGCCTCGAAAATCGCATCATCATTGCCGATATAGGGCATTATGAGAGCGAACATTTCACAAAAGAGATTTTTTATGAGATAATTACGAAAAAAAATCCTACCTTTGCAGTTGATTTTGCAAAAAACGAAAAAAATCAAATTAAATACTTGTAACAATGGCGACAAAACAAGACAAAGAACTCACCGTTGAAGAACGACTCAAGATGCTCTATCAACTTCAGACTATTCTCTCTGAAGTAGACCGTATCAAAACCCTGCGTGGCGAACTGCCGCTCGAGGTGCAGGACCTTGAAGATGAGATTGAAGGTCTGCAGACACGCGTGAACAACTACAAGAACGATATGGCCGAAGAGGAGGCTTCGATTAAAACCTTTCACGCCAACATCGACTCGGCTGCTGCACTCATCGACAAATACACCAAAGATCAGGATAATGTGCGCAATAACCGCGAATATGACTACCTGAACAAAGAAATCGAATATCAGCACCTGAACATCGAACTCGCTGAGAAGAAAATCAATGAGGCCACCAAGCACATCGAGTCGCTCAAGGCCCAAATCAACGAGGCTCAGGAACAACTCGACGACAGCGAGCATGTGCTGGCCGAAAAGAAGGGCGAACTCGACGAAATCGTATCTGAAACCCGCCAGGACGAGGAGAAACTGCGCGAGAAAGCCAAGAAACTCGAAGGCAAGATGGACGATGTGCGTCTGCTCACCGCATTCAAGCGCATCCGCAAGAATGCCCGCAACGGTCTGGGCGTGGTGTATGTGCAGCGCAACGCCTGCGGTGGTTGCTTCAACCGCATCCCTGCTCAGCGCCAAATGGAAATCAAGCTCCACAAGAAGATTATCGTGTGCGAGTATTGCGGTCGCATCCTCATCGACCCTGAAATTGCCGGCATCAGCGATGTCGACGCCAAGAACCAGGGTTAATACCCGACATTTCACACATTAAATTATATAAGAAGAGGCTTCCACTGCGAATCCTCTTCTTTTTTTATCCCCCACTCATCCCACCTCCGAGAAATCTAGAGCATCTAGTTTATCTAGAATCTCTAGAAAATCTAGAGCATCTCGAGAGGCTAGAAAGGCCAGATAATCTTCTCTCACCAGCCCCAAAACAAAAAGGGTCGCGACCCATTATGGTCACAACCCCTGTTGTACTATTATAGAAAAACCATTTACACGATTAATACACGCCAAGGCCCCTTGCTATCTTCACCAGCTTGAGAGCGCCAATCAGGGTGATAATCTGGCCCAGTGCATACGCGCCAAGCAGCACATAGTCGAGCGTGGTAGCCTCTTTCATCAGAGCCTTGTAGCTCTCGGGATCTCCAACCTTGTTCATGGGGATGACCGCCAGCACAGCAATCGCCAAGCCGGCAATGCCAAGAATGAGACTCAATGCGCTGAATGCTGCACTACCGCACACTATCATGCCCACAAGATTCAAAACCAGCGCCAAGGCAAAGTAGCCAACTGCAAGGAATCCGAAGGGCTGTTTTTTGGACATGCGCATAATAAGAATCACACCAATCGCAATGATGGCACAAGAGGTCAACAAGGCGCCGAAACCGAGCACCGGAAGATTGAAGATGCCACCAAAGTAAGAGAATGAGCCAAAGAAGGTGAGAATGCCTCCCAAAACCGAAAGGCCAAGCAGCACATAAAGGATGATCTTGAAGATGCTTCTCGAGTCAGATGGAGCCTGCGGAGCCTGCTGATAGGGCTGCTGGTAAGGCTGCTGAGGTGCCTGATAGGGCTGTTGCGGAGCCTGCTGATAGGGCTGCTGAGGCGGCTGTTGAGGTGCCTGATAAGGGGGTTGAGGCGCCTGCTGAGGCGGCTGTTGAGGCATTTGAGGTGCCTGAGGTACTTGATTGTTTTCCATATTCTTCATTTGTTGCCTTCCCGCCCCTTGGGTCGGCTTTTAAATGTTATGATTTGGGCATGAGGAGCTATGCTCGAGAGCATCACGCCCTTCTTAAAAGGCTATTAATTCAAAACACAAATATACAAAACTGTTTGCACTTATCAAAATTTCTATAACATTTTTCGCTATTTTTGCAACATTTTGTTAACAATGCCACCAAAAATCATAGTTATCGCGAATTTCAAACAATGAGTGCCAACCATGTAGTAAGAAAAAGCCGAGGGGCGGCAAGTGTGATGCCACCCCTCGGGTTATAACTACAAGTTTGCAGTTTTGCAGCTCTATCCTACTACTTCACTGCTCCACTGCTCCACTAGTTTACTTGTCTACTAGTCTACTATAATTTAGCTATTCATGATAATATCAATGAGGGCAGTGATGTCGCGCACATCGATTTCACCGTCTTCGCTCACATCGGCACGAGGATTGTCGGTAACTGAGTTCATGATAACATCGATGAGGGCAGTGATGTCGCGCACATCCACTTCGCCGTCACCATTCACATCACCCTTCAGGCCGGTTGCACCACCCAAGTCAGCCACCACAGTGAACTCTTTCCACTGGTCGGCTGTACTATAGTAGTCAAAGTCTTCGGGATAAACGTGCAGCGTGCAATCGGTCGAAGTCCAAAGCGTCTCATCCATAAATGCCCACACATCACCACCAAGTGTCACGCTATTAGCGGCAGGGTAGGCATAAATGTCGGTCAAGCTGTTACACTCCTGGAAGGCACCATATTGAATATCAGTGAGAGTAGAAGGCAAAACCACTGTCTTCAACATGCCACACTTGCTAAGAGCCCAAGGCTTCAAAGTAGTCACTCCCTCGGGAAGGGTAATATCGGTTATCAGGGTTTCAGTGAAGGCTTTATAACCGACGGCTTTCACCGTGGCAGGGATTTCGGTGTTCACGCATCCTAAAATAAGTTCGTCATCGGCAGTTTTGATTATTGCGTTGCAGTTGTCGCGCGAGTCGAAAGTCGCATTGGCGTCGGCCACCACTATCGATTCAAGGCTGGGGCAACCCGTGAAAGCTTCGCTGCCTATTGTTGATACCGTAGAAGAGATGTTCAGCGACTTCAAATTTCTGCAATAGTAAAAGCTGAATGTCTCCAAAGTGGTCACCCCCTCGGAAATGGTAACATTTTCGATTGTGGTTTCTTTGAAAGCGCCCTTACCAATGGTGGTTACCGATGCGGGGAAGGTGCTGCCCTTGCAACCGAAAATCATGGTGTTTGTGGCGGTTTTAACAATCGCGTTGCAGTTGTCGCGCGAGTCATAGACCGTGTTTCCGGCTTCCACCACAAGGGTTTCAAGATTGTCGCAGCCGTAAACCGGGCCACGATTGGTGGTGTTGGTCTGACCTTCACCGGCAATCGAGGTCACCGATGCGGGGATCGTGAGCGACGTGAGCGAGGTGCAGTACTGAAATGCTCCGCTGCCTATCGACACCAGACCGCTGGGCAGACTTATCGAGGTTAAATTCGAGCAATTGCCGAAAGCCGAAAAGTCAATCATAGTCACTGTGTTGGGAAGAACCACCGAGGTAATATCGCTACAATGCCTAAAAGCATTGTATCCGATTCTATTCACGGTGTAGGTTACGCCATTATAGGTCACCTCACTGGGAATAACCAATTCTCCGGTGGGTGCAGTCTCATAGCCACTCACTTGCACAAAAATGCCGGACTGATTCGTATATTTCAGTCCATCGATGGTGAAAGTTGTTGCTGCGCTGGCAGCTGCTGCTGCGCAAAGCATAACCAGCATACTTAGTAATAATTTCTTCATTTTGTTAATTGTTTTTAAAATTATAAATGTTTTTGTTATAAAAATTCTCTCAAGCTTGTAGATAATAATATTGAAATGCAAATTTATAAAGAATTTTTCTAAACATAAGCATTTAAATACATAAAATTTGATTATTTCACTTTTATTTATAATTAAAAAATAGATTCATATTTAAAGTGCAAGCATGAAAAAGCACCGGAAATGTAGGCTTTTTTGGTGAAAAACCCATTATTAATGCATAAAATTTCTTAAAAAGGCAATTATTTCAAGAAAAATCATTATAAATTTGTAAGTAATTAAGATTTTTTTCTTACATTTGCAAATGAAAAAACTATAACATCACTTTTTTAGGTAGGAGACTCAAAACATAATTATTCACATATACCTCTAAATTATACATTTTATTATGGCTAACGCAAAACTCGATTCTCTTGACTACAAGATTTTAAAGATGCTCTCGCTCAATGCGAGAAAACCTTATCTTGAAATTGCACGTGCATCTAATGTTTCAGGTGCAGCAATTCACCAGCGCATCCAGAAACTCTACTCAATGGGAGTGATCAACGGCTCAATTTCTCAAATCAATCCCAACGCTGTGGGATATGACACCTGTGCCTATGTGGGTATTTTCCTGAACGACTCTTCGAAATTCGATGAAGTGGTAGAACACTTGCGTCAAATGCCCGAAGTGGTTGAGTGCTATTTCACCACTGGCAAGTACGACATGTTCCTCAAAATCTATGCCCACAACAACGATCACCTGCTCAACCTCATCCACAAGGAGTTCCTGCAGATGGGTCTGGGCCGCACCGAGACGCTCATCACTTTCAAGGAAGTGTTTAAGCGCCAGATTCCCATTGCAGCCGACGACGAGTAACTGCACGGTCCCTAACTATTACTCATGAAACCCTCGTTGGTCAAGGGTTCAAAAGATTTCAAGCGGCATCGCAATCACGGTGTCGCTATCTTTTTGCCCGAAACGCTCATCTGCGCTTCGCTCCCCTCCTGCATCTTATCAGGAGCAAGGCGGCACATGCACACGACAGCACATTTTTTTATTTGGCGATATCACGATTTATTTGTAATTTTGTTGTTAAATGAGCAGCATCGCATGAAACAGAGAATTGCAGTTATTTTCGAAGGCAATATCTCCAACCGCCTTGGAGTGTTTAACGCCGTGGTCAACAGAGTGAAGCACCTGCGTGCCATAGCCCCCTACGACATCGACCTCTTCATGATTCAGGTCTATGACACGGGGCTCACACGGCTGTTGCGCCGCTCCAAGCCCGTAAGCGACAGGCCATTGACCGTTGAAGCCGAGGGCGAAACCATCAATGTGTGGTGGGTGAAACGCTCGCTGTGCGACTCGCTGCTTCACCGCCTCATGGGCAAGAAACCCGCCCGCTTTCTCAAGCACCTGCAGCAGTTGGGCAAGGGCCTCGAAGGCTACAGCCTGGTATCGGCACACGATCGCATTGCCGGCCATGTGGCCCGCGCTGCGCATCAGGAGCACGGCATCCCCTACTTCATCACCTGGCACGGGGCGAGCATCTATACCGACCCTCCGCGCGACCCCATGCTCAAGGCGCTCACCATCGACCTCTTGCACGATGCCAACGACAACTTCTTTGTGAGCGAGGGCCTGGTGAAGAAGGCCGAACTGCTCACTACTGGCTTCCCGCATCAGGTGCTGCTCAACGGCGCCAACAGCGATTTTCATCGCTACGATGACGCCACCCGCAGCGCGCTGCGCGAGAAATACGGCCTCGGCGACTCGCCCGTAGTGGCATTCGTGGGCCGTTTCGAACCCGTGAAGAATGTGACCATGCTCCCCGAGATATTCACAATAATTGCCAAAAAATATGGCAGCAAGGTGAAGTTCTGGACCATAGGCAACGGCTGGCAGCACCCTGCCGTGGAAAAAATGATGCAAGATGCCCCCATCGACTGCAAAATGTGGGGCGCCCTGCCACCTGAACGCATGCCCGAGATGATGAACTGCATGTCGGTGCTCATCTTGCCCAGCAGTCTCGAGGGACTGCCGCTGGTCACCATCGAGGCGCTTGCCTGTGGCGCCAATGTGGCGGCAAGCAATGTGGTGGGCACTGCCGAGAGCATTGGGCGTGAAAACGCCTTTGACCTCGACGACGACTTTGTCGAGAACATCACCGACCGGGCCGTGCTCATGCTCAACGGCAAGGTGACGCAGACGCTGCCGCCCGATGTGAGTTGGAGCGCCACCGCCGTGAAAGAAAACAACATTTATCTGTCTTACCTTAATAAATAGTACTGAATATTGCTATGCCACAGTTTGCCGAAGTCCTGCTGCCCCTTGCCATTCAAGGTTCTTATACCTATCGCATCACACCCGAACTGCAACCCTCGGTGGCGATAGGCAGCCGGGTGCTGGTGCCATTTGGCAAAAAACGCATCTACACCGCCATTGTGGTGATGACGCACGACATCGAGCCTCAAGGCTATCGGGTGAAAGAAATCATCTCGGTGCTCGACGCCTTCCCCATTGTCAAGCATCCGCAAATCAAGTTCTGGCAATGGATTGCCGACTACTACCTGTGCACCATGGGCGAGGTATACAAAGCCGCCATCCCGAGCGGGCTCAAGGTGGAGAGCGAGACTTTCATTAGCGTGAATCCCGACTTTGAGGAACAGCAACCCGGGCAACTGGGCGACCGTGACAAGGTGGTACTCGATTTTACCGCCCAGCGAGGACGCATTCAAATCAACGAAATCACCAATGCCACAGGATTCAAGAATGTTGAGGCCATTGTGAGCCGGCTGCTCGATGCCGGTGCCATACATGTGTCGGAACGCGTGGTCGACAACTACCGTCCCAAGACCCGCTCTTGTGTGCGTCTGAAACTGCAGCGCGACGACGAGCAGGGGCTGCACCACTTCTTCGACGAGGTGAAGCGCGCCAAGAAGCAGGAAGCATTGCTGCTCGCTTACCTCGACCTCTCGCACTGGCTGCAACGCAGCAAACCCGTGATCGAAGTCACCAAGGACGACCTGCTCAAGCGGGCCGATGCCACCGCTGCCGTACTCACTGCAGCCTGTCAGCGGGGCATCTTCGAAATCTACAAGCAGGAAATCAACCGCTTCGACCACGCCAACCGGCAACTGGTCGACCCGCCCGTGCTCACCGACGAACAAAAGCGGGCCTATGGCGAGATTCACCAGTCTTTCCGTGAAAAGAACATCACCCTGCTGCACGGGGTGACCTCAAGCGGCAAGACCGCCATCTATATGCACCTCATCGCCGACGCGCTGAAACTGGGCAAGCAGGTGCTCTACCTTGTGCCCGAAATCGCACTCACCACACAGCTCACCCAACGCCTCGAGCAGGTGTTTGGCGACCGGCTGCTCATCTACCACTCCAAGTTCAGCGACAACGAGCGCGTCGACATCTGGAAAAAACTGCTACACAGCAACGAGCCCTGCGTGGTGATTGGCGTGCGGTCGTCCATTTTCCTGCCCTACAGCAATCTGGGTCTGGTCATCGTTGATGAGGAGCACGACGCCAGCTACAAGCAGCAAGACCCTGCCCCGCGCTACAACGGACGCAATGCCGCCATGGTGCTCGCCTCGATGCACGGCGCCAAGACGCTGCTGGGTTCGGCCACGCCCGCCATCGAGGTCTATCGCAAGGCACAGCAGGGCGACTATGGCTTTGTGCAGCTGCTCAACCGATATGAAGACATACAGATGCCACAGGTCAAAGTTATCGACACCAAACTTGCCCGCAAAAAACATGAGATGAGCGGACTGTTCTCGATGGAACTCATCGCCGAATGCCGCCATGCGCTCGAAGCCGACGAGCAGGTTATCCTGTTCCAGAACCGACGCGGCTATGCCCCCATGGTGCGCTGCAAGGAGTGCGGCTGGGTGCCCACCTGCATCAACTGCGATGTGAGCCTCACCTATCACAAGCACCTGCGCTCGCTCTCATGCCACTATTGCGGACACACCATCAGTCTGCCCGACTTGTGTCCCGCCTGCGGACTGCCCGGCATCGAGATTATGGGCTATGGCACCGAGCGCATCGAGGACGACATCGATCAGGTGTTCCCTGGCGAGAGAATCTCGCGCATGGACCTCGACACCACACGCAACAAGAACAGTTACGACCGCATCATCAACGAATTCTCGGCTCACAAGACCAACATCCTCGTGGGCACGCAAATGGTAACCAAGGGACTTGACTTTGATGCGGTGAGCATCGTGGGCATTCTCAATGCCGACACCATGATCAGTTTCCCCGACTTCCGCTCGGGCGAACGCGCCTTCGACATGATGGAGCAGGTGGCCGGACGCGCCGGACGCGCGCACAAGCAGGGCAAGGTGCTCATCCAGACCTCCAATCCGCAACATCCCATCATTGGCTTCGTCGTGAACCACGACTACAAGGGCTTTTATGAGCACGAACTCGCCGAACGCGAAAAATTTGGTTACCCGCCCTTCACACGCATCATCAACATCTACATCAAGCATCGCGACGACAATGTGCTCACCGAGATTTCGGTGCGCTACAGCAACATGCTGCGGCAGGTGTTTGCCCACCGCGTGCTAGGTCCCGAGGCACCCCTCGTGGCAAGGGTTCAGAACCTGTTCATACGCCAGATTGTGCTCAAAATGGAAACGCAGGCCTCGATGAGCAAGGTCAAGAAAATATTGCGCGACATCTATGAGCAACTGGTTGCCATCGACTCGCGCGCCAAAGCCGCCATCATCTACCACGATGTCGACCCCGTCTAAAGCCTCCCCACCCCACTATCACATCTAGCCCTACTAGAAATTCTAGAATTCTAGAAATTCTAGAAAAACTAGAAAAAACTAGCCCTCCTAGAAAATCCAGAAAGGCTAGTTAGGCTAGTCAGGCTATGAAAAAACCTTATTCCTCGGCTGGCAGTTTAAAGCTCACTGGCAGCGTATATCTCACATTCACCGGCTTTGCATCTTTCAGGCCGGGTTTGAATTTCTTGAGTTTTTTAACGGCTTCTATGGCAGCCTGATCGCATTCGGGCGACAGCGATCTTGTCACCGTGATGTTATCGATATCGATTGAGCCATCTTTCTTGATTACAAACTGCAAAATCACCCGACCTTGAGTCCCTTCCTTCACGGCTTCGGGAGGATAAACCAGATTCTCGGCCAGGTCCTGTATCAGGGCATGGTCACCACCAGGATAGAAGGGCATGCTATAAGGGTCGCTGAAGACCGCCGTGTCGGGGTCCCATGTTTTTACCAGCTTATAATTATCGTCGGACTGGTCAATCTTAAATGTAATAGGAAGTGTGTACCATGTTCTCACTGGTTTTTCGTCAACAAGACCCGGTGTGAAGCGTTTCAATTTCTTTACAGCTTCAATAGAGGCAGTGTCACAAAAGGGCCAGAGCGACTTGACAACCCTAACCTCACCCACAGAACCATCTTTCTCCACCACAAACTGAAGCACCACTTGGCCATGGAGACTAATATTCTGCGCATTAGGCGGATATACAATATTATTTGCCACATCCTGTAACAATGCTACTTCGCCACCAGGATAGGAAGGCATCACATCCACATTCCTAAAACACAAGTCACCCCCATCATGCAAATCCTCAACGCTATACTTTCCAGGCAGGCCGTTCATCAGGCCATCGTCGATAAAGCCGCCATCGGGGTTGTCGACACCATAGCCCACTATCACCTCTTTCACCTTGCCTTTCTTTTTCTTCTTGCTGACCTTTTCGGTTTTAGCCTTCTTGTCTTTGCGGAGTTCGGTTCCGTTGGCATCCAGTGCCATGAGGGGCACCAGCGCCACCAGCAATATAATAAACAATCTTCTCATGGCTCCTTATATTTTTAATTTTTAATGTTTAATCATCAATCACAAAACCCGAGCCTCCAAGTCTTCAAGTTTAAGTCACTAAACTCTAAACCCTCAACCCTCAACTCTAAACCCTCAACTCTAAACCCCTAATTATAGAAGTCGTTCAAGGCCTCCTGGTCTTGTGCCTGTATGGCTTCGTGGTCATCACTCTTGGTCTCGCTCGACCGTCGGCTCGACCCCGTGCGCTCAAACGGCAACTGGTCGCCACACATGTCAAAGTCCTTGGGGATGGCAAACTGCACCTTCTTGCTGTAGGGCAGCGACGAGTCGGC
Organism: uncultured Bacteroidales bacterium; assembly: GCA_902768435.1. Taxonomy (GTDB): domain Bacteria; phylum Bacteroidota; class Bacteroidia; order Bacteroidales; family Muribaculaceae; genus Sodaliphilus. The sequence goes on from CACXLJ010000009.1 coordinate 20,194, forward strand.
GAGCACCGCCTTCATGAAGCGTTCAAACATAGGCAATGCCGCAGCAGCACCCTGACCTTCGCCCGTCGAGGCAAAGTGAATGTAACGGTCTTCGCCGCCTACCCACACGCCAGTCACCAGTTCGGGGGTGAAGCCCATGAACCAAGCGTCGGCATTGAAGTTGGTGGTACCCGTCTTGCCGCACACATCCACATCAAGGTTCAGGCGGCGGGCAGTGCCTCGCTTCACCACAGCGCGCAGCATGTCAATCATCCTGTAAGCCGACTCGGCACTGATGGCCTGATTCTTCTTGGGGAAGAACTCGGCAATCACATTGCCGTGGTTGTCACAGATGCGGGTCACCATTACAGGCATCACACGGCTGCCGTAGTTGGCAAACGCGCTATAGGCCGATATCATCTCAAGCAGCGAAATTTCGCAGGCGCCCAGACTCAAAGCCAGGTTGGCCTGCAAATCGCTCGTGATGCCAAAGTCGTTGTGCATCACCTCCACCATCTTCTCGGGCGTGTAACGCTCCAGGATGCGGGGCGGAATCCAGTTGCTCGACACGGCAAGCGCGTCGCGCAGCTGCGGGTGCGAACCCAGTCCGTGACCGCCGCCACCTGGAGCCCAGCTGCCATAGTGTGGCTGCGAGTTCTCAAACTCGGTGCTGCACGGGGTCTGGCCATTTTGCATGGCAAGCGCATAGACGAAGGGTTTCACCGTCGAACCAATCTGGCGCGTACCGGTCGACACCATGTCATATTTGAAATGCTTGAAGTCAAGACCGCCCACATAGGCTTTCACCTTGCCAGTGCGAGGATCCATCGACATCATGCCGCAACGCAAGAAGGTCTTCATGTAGAGCATTGAGTCGAGTGGCGACATGAGCAATTCCTTCTCGCCACGGTCGTAGTCAAACACGCGCAGGTTCTGCTTCTGGTTGAACGCCGCCATGATTTCCTGGTCGCTCATGCCCTGCGCCTTCATGGTGCGGTAGCGTTCAGTCTTCCTGATCGAACGCTTGATGAGGTCCTCCTTGGCCTTGGTGCTCAACTCGGCGGTGTTGCGGGTATAGGGGTCCTTGTAACTGCCACGGCACTCGTTGCGGAAGAAGCGGTTTTGCTCGGCAATCATGTGTTCGCGCATCGCCTTCTCGGCATGCTCCTGCATGCGCGAATCAATGGTGGTGTAAATGCGCAAGCCATCGCTGTAGATATCATAGTCCGAGCCGTCGGCTTTCTTGTTCTTGTGGCACCAACCGTAAAGCGGGTTATTGTCCCAGTTATATTTGTCGGCATTATAGGAATTCACATTCGAGTAGTTGCTGCGCACGGGCTCCTTGGCCATCATGATGCGGCGCAGTTCCTCACGGAAGTATGGCGCAATGCCGTTCTCGTGGTTATCCACGGCATGGCGGTTGAGCAGCAGTTCGCTCTGCTTCGCCTCGTCGCAGCGCTCGGCTGTGAGCATGCCTTCTTTGTACATTTGGTCGAGCACCACATTACGGCGTGCACGCACGCGGTCGGGATAGCGGAACGGGTTGTAGTACGACGGGTTCTTGCACATGCCCACAAGTGTGGCGGCCTCTTCAAGCGTGAGGTTCTTGGGCTCCTTGCCAAAGTACACCCATGCGGCGCTCTTGATGCCTACTGCATTGTTCAAGAAGTCGAACTGGTTGAAGTACATCTTGATGATTTCCTCCTTGGTGTAGTAGCGCTCCAGTTTGAGCGCAATCACCCACTCGATGGGCTTTTGCAACGCTCGTTCAAAGATGTTGGCCGACTCGGGCGTGTAGAGTTGCTTGGCAAGCTGCTGCGTGATGGTACTGCCACCACCGGCACTCGTCTGACCCAGGATGATGCGCTTCACAAATGAGCGCAGAATGGCGATGGCGTCGATGCCCGAGTGCTCTTCAAAACGGGCATCCTCGGTTGCGATGAGCGCATCGCTCAAGTATTTCGACATCTGGTCGTAGTCTACATAGGTGCGGTTACCGCGACTGCGGTAGAACTTGCCCATCTCTTTGCCATCGGCCGTGTAGATTGTCGAGGCAAACTTGTCGGCTGGATTCTTGAGCGCCTCGATGGGCGGCATGTAGCCTATCACACCATTGTAAATCAAGATGAAAACCACCAGCATCAAGGCAAAGAAACCTGCCACCGACCACCAGATGGCCTTAATGATACGGTTATTGCGGCGGGCACGCTTGGCTGGGTCTACAACTTTATTGTTCGTTCCCATATCTATACTTATTGATTATGGTTTCAGTTTTTTCTTTTTTTACTCGTTTTTACAAAGAGGAATAAAGTGCAAAGTTAGTAAAAAATTTTGCCTTTTCACGCATTTTTCAATAAAAGTTTCATTCTGCAATTTTTTATCTTTTTCTGCGTGTTTTTTTCCAGGTTTTTTCTCTACCTTTGCACCAAACGGCGAAACCTTCTCACTAGTGCGCTGCCTCCTTGCATCTTGAGCCGTTTTACACGCGCAGCATGACTTCATGTGAGGTAAAGGGAGTTAAGCGCGCCCTGATGTCCAGGCAAAGCTGTTTTGTCAGCGATTACTATCCTTTTTATTTAAATAATTTTTATGGACAACAGAAGCTTAATTTCAATCTCCGATCTAAGTAAAGACGAAATTATGGCGATGCTCAAACGAGCTGCCGAGTTTGAAAAGAATCCCAATTGCAACATCCTGGAGGGCAAGGTAGTAGGCTCACTCTTCTTTGAACCGTCGACCCGCACACGCCTCAGTTTCGAGACGGCAGTGAACCGCCTGGGAGGCCGCGTGATTGGCTTTAGCGATGCACGCACCAGCAGCCAGGCCAAGGGCGAGACACTCAAGGACACCATTATGATGGTGAGCAACTATGCCGACCTTATCGTCATGCGCCACTATCTGGAAGGAGCTGCACGCTATGCCAGCGAACTCTCCGCAGTGCCCATCATCAACGCAGGCGACGGTGCCAACCAGCACCCCACCCAGACGATGCTCGACCTCTACTCCATCTACAAGACTCAGGGCACGCTCGAAAACCTCACCATCACCATGGTGGGTGACCTCAAGTATGGTCGCACCGTGCACTCCCTGCTCGAAGCCATGCGCTTCTGGAATCCCAAATTCAACTTTGTGGCATGCGAAGAACTCAAGATGCCTGCCAAGTACAAGAAATTCTGCGAAGAAAACGGCATTGAGTACCGCGAGAGCGTTGACTTCTCGCAAGAGATCATTAACGAGACCGACATCCTCTACATGACCCGCGTGCAGCGCGAGCGCTTCACCGACCTCATGGAGTATGAGCGCACCAAGAATCTCTATACCCTGCACAATGCCATGCTCGCCAACAGCAAGCCCAACCTGCGCGTGCTGCACCCGCTGCCTCGCGTGACCGAAATCAGCCAGGATGTAGACGACAACCCCAAGGCCTACTACTTCCAGCAAGCCAAGAACGGTCTCTACGCTCGCCAGGCCATCATTTGCCGCGCGCTGGGCATCGACTAATTCATCCATTTCTTTCAAAACTTTTTAATTCTCAAACGAAACAATTATGGAAAAACGAAATAAAAAAGAACTCGCTGTTGCGGCACTCGAAAACGGCACCGTTATCGACCACATCCCCTCTGAATCGCTCTTCAAGGTAGTTGATCTGCTCGACCTCAAGTCGCTCAATGTGAGCGTCACCATCGGTTTCAACCTCGACAGCGCCATGATGGGCAAGAAGAGCATCATCAAGATTGCCGACACATTCTATCCCGAGGAAATCCTGAACCGCATCGCCCTCATTGCACCCCATGCAGTGATCAACACCATCAAGGGCTATGATGTAGTTGACAAGCGCCCCGTGACACTGCCCGACGAACTCATCGACATCGTCAAGTGCAGCAATCCCAAGTGCATCTCCAACAACGAGCCCATGCGCACACACTTCCATGTCATCGACCGCAAGAATGTGGTGCTGCGCTGCCATCACTGCGAGTGCACCATCGACCAGAAGGAAGTTCTTCTCAAGTAATATCGTTTAACCCACATAAAAACACAACGATATGAAGCAGTGCTGGCGACCCGGAACCATGATTTATCCCTTGCCGGCACTGCTTGTGTCATGCGGGGCTAATCCTGAAGAGTATAACCTGTTTACCGCCGCGTGGACCGGAACCATCTGTTCCGACCCGCCCATGTGCTATGTCTCCATTCGCAAGGAGCGTTTCAGCCATGGCATCATCGAGCGCAACATGGCGTTCACCCTCAACCTCACCACCGAGCGGTTGGCACGAGCCACCGACTGGTGCGGGGTGCGCTCGGGACGCGACAACAACAAGTTCAAGGAGATGGGCATCACCCCCGTCAAGGGCATCAAGGTGGCTGCCCCCTACCTCGAAGAAGCACCCATGAGCATCGAGTGCCAGGTGCGCGACATTGTGCGTCTGGGCACCCACGACATGTTCATTGCCGAGGTGATGAATGTGATTGCCGACGACACCTACCTCGACCCCGAAACAGGCAAGTTCGACATGGAGCGTGCAGGCCTCATCACCTACTGCCACGGACAGTATTACACCCTGGGTAAACGCCTGGGACACTTCGGGTGGACTGTTAAGAAAAAATAAACCTGAGAAAAAAAGCGACTATCTCAAAAATAATCACTACCTTAGCGGTCGCATTTTCAAAACTAACCTGAAATAACCTTTTAATTACATTTATCTATATGCAAAGAGACAACGAAATTTTCAACATTATCGAGAAAGAACACAATCGTCAGTTGCATGGCATCGAACTCATTGCCAGCGAGAACTTTGTGAGCGAACAAGTGATGCAAGCCATGGGCAGCTGCTTGACCAACAAGTATGCCGAGGGTTATCCCGGACACCGCTACTATGGCGGTTGCCAGTGCGTAGATGAGAGCGAAAACCTCGCCATCGAGCGCATCAAGAAACTCTTCGGAGCCGAGTATGCCAACGTGCAGCCTCACAGTGGCGCACAGGCCAACATGGCCGTCTTCCTGGCTTGCTTGAAACCCGGCGACAAATTCATGGGTCTCAACCTGTCGATGGGCGGACACCTCTCACACGGCAGCCCAGTGAACTTCTCGGGTTTGAACTACACCCAGTGCGAATATAACGTGACCGCCGACACCAACCTCGTGGACTACGACATGATGGAAGAGGTGGCTCGCCGCGAGCGTCCCAAGCTGATCGTGGGTGGCGCCAGTGCCTATAGCCGCGAATGGGACTACGCACGCATGCGCAAGATTGCTGACGAAGTGGGCGCCATCTTTATGGTCGACATGGCTCACCCCGCCGGCCTCATCGCTGCAGGTTTGCTCGAGAACCCCTTGAAATATGCTCACATCGTGACCAGTACCACCCACAAGACCCTGCGTGGTCCTCGTGGCGGTATCATCCTCATCGGCAAGGACTTCGACAATCCTTGGGGCAAGACCACCAAGAAGGGCGTCGTGCGCAAGATGTCGTCGCTCATCGACAGCGCCGTATTCCCCGGTGTACAGGGCGGTCCGCTCGAGCATGTGATTGCCGCTAAGGCTGTTGCCTTTGGCGAGGCTCTCCAGCCCGAATTCAAGGACTATGCACTCCAGGTGAAGAAGAATGCTGCCGTTATGGCTCAGGCTCTCATCGACAAGGGTTACAAGATTTGCTCAGGTGGCACCGACAACCACTGCATCCTCATCGACCTCCGCACCAAGTTCCCCGAACTCACCGGTAAAGTGGCCGAGAATGCACTCGTAGCAGCCGACATCACCGTGAACAAGAACATGGTTCCCTACGACGACCGCAGCGCCTTCCAGACCAGCGGTCTGCGCGTGGGTACTCCCGCCATCACCACCCGTGGTGCCAAGGAAGCCCTCATGCCCGAAATCGTTGAACTGATGGACACCGTTCTCCAGAACCCCGAGAGCGAGGCCAACATTGCAGCCGTGCGTGCCAAAGTCAACGACATCATGAAAGATTATCCCATGTTCGCCTGGTAATTGACCCGGCAACAACCAATTTGCCGAGCACCCGTTGCCCGACAACATTCACACAAAACCGTTCTGCGAATTCTCGTGGAACGGTTTTTTTCTGACCGACTCGGTCTTGCTGTTCAATTTATTTTGATGAAGACTCGCATAATTCACTTATTTTCATTATATTTGCATTTTCATGCATGATTCAACAAAACTATAATAATGAAAAAATTTATTCTGACCCTTGGTCTAGCACTGTTTGCAGCCAGCATGCTGCAAGCGGCTCAAGTGAGCGAAAATGCGGCACGCAACATTGCCGCACAGTTTATGCAGGCTCGCGGTCTGGGAGCCATTGCTCCCACTGCACCCATGAAGGCACCCCGGCAAGGCGACGCAGCACCGCAGTCGAGCGCTGCCTACTATGTGTTTAACGCTCAGGCGGGTCACGGATTCGTCGTGGTGAGCGGTGACGACCGCACTCAGCAGGTGCTAGGTTACAGCGACAAGGGTTATTTCGACCCCAACAATGTGCCTCCCGTCGTGCAAGAGTGGCTCGAGCAGTATGTGGTCGAGATTGAGATGCTCGACCAGGGCCTCATCGAGGCGGGCGCCGAAACGGCCACTTTCCCAAAAGCAGCCACAGTTGTCCAGCCCCTCACCAAGAGCCAGTGGGGACAGGATGCTCCATTCTATTTCCAGTGCCCCAAGGTAGGTTCGGATTATTGCGTGACCGGTTGCACAGCCACGGCTATGGCACAAATCATGTACTACCACAAATGGCCCCAGTCGACCACCAAAGCCATTCCGGCTTATACAACAGAGACCAGCAGCATAAGCATGCCCAGATTGAGTACCACTCCCTTCACCTGGAGTGCCATGAAGGATTACTACAGTGAAGAAGAGACCTCAACCACCAACTCGGCCAACGCCGCTGTGGCAAAACTCATGCTCTATTGCGGCCAGGCAGTGAAGATGGACTACGGAACAGATGCTTCAAGTGGACATGACGGCAGTGAAGTCTTTGTCGACTATTTCGGCTACAGCACCAAGGCTCGCCAACTCTTTCGCTGCGATTACCGATACTCTGACTGGGAGAACTACATCCTCACCGAACTCAAAGCCAAGAGGCCTGTCATGTATGCAGGATTCAAGCACAAGGGTGGTCACGCCTATGTGTGCGACGGATATGACGGAAACGGGTATTATCACTTCAACTGGGGGTGGTATGGCAGCTATGACGGCTATTTCCTGCTATCGGCGCTCTATCCCCAAGGCGGTGGCACCGGAAGCATCCAAGGCAATAACGGTTATAATATGGCTCAACGCATCATCATCGGACTGGAACCCAACACGGTATCAACATCCGAACTCAACTCGGTGACCGAGTGCTACGGCGTGAGCGTTGAAAAAACTACCTACACCCGCTCTAGCTCATCCGACCCCTTTGAGGTGACGCTATCGGCGCATCACTATAACCATTCACCCGTCACAAGGACCTACGACCTAGGATGGGGTGTGTATGCTTCCGACGGCTACACGCGAAAGCTGAATTACCAGACACTCGACAACAATCACACCTTTGCTCCGGAAGAATACATAAAAATGACCAAAACCATTAATTTCGGCAAAGACTTTGCAAATGGCACCTACTACCTGCGCCCCAACAGTCGCCAGACCGGCAACGCCTCCTGGTTGCCATGCCACTACTCGGGCAGGAACTACATCAAGGCCGTTATTTCGGGCAACACACTCACGCTCACAACGACTAAAACCGGCAATGTGAACGAGGTCACCGCCTCGATCAAGTCCTATAGTGCTATCAAAAAGACCAACCGACCGCTTGAAGTCACCTTGAATGTGACCAATAACAGTTTCAATAATGACCTGCCATTCTACCTGTGGGCCAACAACAGCCTTGTAGGCGCCAATTCCCTACAGCTCTCTCGCGGCTCGAGCGGAACAGTCAGTATCAGTTTCACCCCAACCACAACTGGATCTCACTCGATTAAAGTTACCGCCGATGCAAATGGAAATAATGTTTATTGCACCGGCCAGGTGACAGTGAGCAGTGGCAACACTCCTGCCGACCTGACAATCACTTATAGCGTGCCCGGTGCAAACAGCAACCGTCAAGTCACAGGCAACAAACTCACCTTTAATGGCCACTTGAAGAATAACCTGACGACCCAGTATTACGACTATGTCATTCTCAAGCTTTACAAACAAATAGGCACCTCAAACAGTTATGGCTACTTGACTCAAGTCATGAAACCCGTCAGTTTATCGGGTTCAGCCACTGTCACACATTATTTCGATTTCGAGCGATTGGAGCCCGCCAAATACCTGGCCGTTTTCTACTACTATAACAACGACACCCAAACCAAGTCGACTAAAACTTCAGTCTATGAGGTGCTGGGCGGCCTCAAGGGCGATGTGAACGGCGACGGCAGGGTGAATGTGAGTGATGTCACCGAACTGATCAACATGATTCTGGGCACGACCACAATGAACAAGGCCCGTGCCGATGTGAACGGCGATGGTCAGGTGAATGTGAGCGATGTCACCGCCCTCATCAACATCATTCTGGGCGTCGGCTAAAATTCCACACAGTCCTTGATTATTCAACTTCTTTTCATAAATTTGCAACAAAACTCTAAAACATCACATGATTATGAAAAAGATTTTCACCCTCATCGCCGCTCTTGCCTGCTTTGGCTCGGTATGGGCACAGAAGGCCATCGACATCATGCCCGTCGACGAGATTTTTGATGTCATCACCTTTCGTTACATTACGCTGGCCAACGAAGAGGCCGACGCAAAGGCCGCTATCGACAACTATGTGAAGCACTTCACCGCCTACGGCTACACGCACGAACTGGTGGGCGAAGGCTATGGCGGCCCCTGCTCTATCATCGATGGTTTCTACAAAGACGGCGTTAACGATACCAACAACTATACCTTCGTTCCCGAACCATACTCATACGAGTCAAATGTGGTGGTCATCACCGCATGCAACGATGGCGGAGAAGGCGACTATGGTTACCTCAGCATCTCATTCGACATCTACAGCGAGGATATGGCACTAATCCTGACTGAGCAGCTCACCAAAGGAGAGTTTGCACCTGAAATCATTGAGGACACCATCATCATGCGCAAAGACAACAAGTGCGTGACCATCAACGAAAGCGAAAATGGTGATTTTGTATCCTTCCTCTTCGAAATCAGTGAGTAACCATCCCGCTCAACAGAATCACAAAACCTCCGCCATGCACTTGACGGAGGTTTTTTACTTTTCGTGGCAATAAGCCATTAGGAACGAAAGAACCACTTTTAACGGAATGAGGTGTCCATCTGCTTGCTGCCGGGCACCTCGAAGCGTTTGCCGGTAGCCTCATGGATGCGCCGACGCGCCTTCTTGCTCATGCCAGGCCGTTTGAGCACAGGACGGAAACCGCTCTTGTTACGCTTGTACTTCCCGTTCTCTTCCTGGCGAACCACGCCATCGTTATACTTCACAATCATGTGATAGGCCATCTCGCGCCAGCGCTTCACCATCTGCTCGCCCACCTCGTGGCCATAGTTGCCCAAATAGGCATTGGCACTATCGCGGTCGGTTTTCAACAGTTCCAGCGCACGCTGCTCCACCTCGGGCTGGTGGGCAAAGTAACTGTTCTGCAACGAGTCGCGCACCTGCTGCAGTTCGGGATAAAGCAAGTTCCATCGTGTGTAGACCATGTTACTCACCCAGTTCTCGACCCAATAGGCATTCTCGTCGCTGAAGTGGAACGCGTCGGCGCCAGGTGTATTGTAGCAGCGTGGCACACGGCTGGCACAACAGTACACCGGCGTGAATGCCACCATGCCGCTGTCGTCGTTGCCCCACCAAATCACGCCACCCACTTCACGAGGCATGAAGCTGCGCAACTGGCACACATAGGTGAAGGCCGAGTGCGCAGTAGCCACTGGACGCTCGTTGAACATCGAGGTGCCATCATCGTCATAGCGCAACGGTTGCGGGCGGAAGGGGCTGTCGTAGAACCCCGCGCCCGGGTCATTGTCCATGGCGAGCGCCGTACCCTCGAAGTGGTCGCGCATGCACTCTATCACATCGTTCACCGTGAGTTTCTTGTCAGGAATAACCCACATGGGCAGCGGTTCCACCTCACTCATGGGCTTGATACCCTCGACATAGGGCAAATAGCGGTCCATCCCGCCCTTGAGGTGGCGGTAAATGGCCCAAGCGCGTGTGTCGCCCAAACGGCGTCCGCCAAAGGTGGGCGGATTGTAGGCGTCGCAAAAACTGAAGTCCTCGTCCTTACCCTTGAAGAAACCCATCTTGCGCGCAAAGCTGATGCAGTTTTTCGACATCTTCACATTGGCGGTGTCGGTCAAGTCCACCTTGCGGATGCGGCTCTGGTTAGAGTGCGCCAGCACGGCATTGTCGGGCACTCGCACTGCCATCCAGGCCACGCCTTTGCGGCCCTTGCCGCAACCCACCAGTTCCAGCAGCCACGCCTCGTTGGGGTCGCACACACTGAAACTCTCGCCAGTGCTGCAGTAGCCATATTTCTCCACCAGGCTCGTCATCACCTCAATGGCCTCGCGCGCTGTCTTCGACCGCTGCAGCCCCAGGTCCATGAGGCTGCCATAGTCAATGATGCCATTGTTATCGAGCAGTTCGTCACGGCCCTCAAAGGTGGTCTCCCCTATGCTCACCTGCCACTCGTTGATGTTGCCTGTCACCAGATAGGTAACCGGAGCCTCAGGTATCTGGCCGTGATACACGCGTGTGTCGCGGTCATAAATCTTGCGCATGGTGCCAGTTGGGTGGGTGCCGGCCTCATACCTGTACATTCCGTGAAACGCGCCCCACGAGTCAATGCAATAGGTGCACATCACACTGCCGTCGGCACTCGCATTCTTGCCCACCATAATGTTGGTACAGGCATCGCTTGGCAATGCCAGTGCCAAGGCGGCAAAGCAGGCAGCCAATATAATAGTCACTCGTTTCATCATCATTTCTTTTCGGCAGGAATGGCAAACTTGTCGCCGGTGCTCTCCACTAGTTTCTTTGCAATCTTAGCAGGATAACCCGGTCGGGTGGTCACGGGATGGAAGCCGGTCTTGCTCATCTTGTAGCGGCCATTCTCCTCTTCACGCACAATACCGTCGTTGAATTTCACAATCAGGTAGGTAGCAAGTTCTTTCCAGCGCGCCAGCATCTGTTCGGCCACTTCGTTGCTGTAGTTGTTCAAGAACTTGAGCGCGGCACCACGGTCGGCCTTGAGCAATGCCATCGCATGGTTCTCAATGGCCGTCTGATTGGCAAAGTAGCTCGTCTCGAGCGAGTCGCGCACTGCCTTGAGGCTGGGATAAAGCAGACTGTAGCGAGGATATACCATGTTGCCCACCCAATTTTCGACCCAGTAGGCATTGTCCATGCTGAAGGTCACGGCATCGGCACCAGGTGTGTTGTAACAGCGGGGCTGCACAGTATTGCCGCAGTAGATGGGGGTGTACACAGCCACATCGCCGTCGTCGTTGGCCCACCACAGCACGCCGCCCACCTCGCGGGGCAGCCAGCTGCGCAGTTGACTAATCCAAGTGAAAGCCGTCTGCATCGTAGCCACAGGGCGCTCGTTGAAGTAGTCCTTGCCATCGACGGTGAACTTGAGCGGACTGGGGCGGAATGGCGACTCATACAGGCCCTGACCCATGTCATTGTCCATAGCCAGTGCTGTGCCCTCGTAGTGGTCGCGCAAGCACATCTGCACATCCTGCACACTCAGTTTGCGGTTAGGTATGATCCACAGCGGCATGCGCTCCACCTTGTCGAGCGGTTCCTTGCCCTCGACATAGGGCAGATAGCGGTCGAAACCATCGGCAAACTTGCGGTAGATGGTCCACACGCGCGCATCGCAATAGCGGCGGCCGCCAAAGTCGGGTTCGTTATAGGCATCGTTGAAGCTGAAATCCTCGTCCTTGCCCTTAAACCAGCCCTGGCTGCGGGCATAACTCACCACATTCTTCGAGTAGAGCACATTCTGCTTGTCTTTCATGTTAAACTTACCGATGCGGCTCTGGTTGGCATGCACACAAATGGCCTCGTCGGGCACTCTCAGCGCCACCCAGGCCACCTTTTTGCTGCCAGGGCCACAGCCCACCATTTCCATGATCCACGCCTCGTTGGGGTCGCAAATCGAGAAACTCTCGCCACTGCTGCAGTAGCCATACTGGTCGGCAAGGCTCGTCATCACCTGAATGGCCTCACGCGCCGTCTTTGAGCGTTGTAGCGCTATCGCCATCAGGCTCCCGTAGTCCAGGATGCCCGTTGTGTCGATCATCTCGTGGCGACCGCCAAAGGTGGTTTCGCCAATGCTCACCTGCCACTCATTGATGTCGCCTATCACATTATAGGTTTCCTCGGCCTCGGCTATTTGGCCGTGATACACGCGGCTGTCGCGGTCAATCACATCGCGCATGGTCCCTTTCTTGTGTTTACCTGCCGCATAGTGATACAACGGGTGGAAGGTGCCATAGGAGTCGCAGTTGTAGGTCGTCATCACACTCCCGTCGGCACTCGCCTTCTTGCCCACGATAATGCTCGTGCAGGCATCGCTCGACGACAGTCCCAAAACGGCTGCCGCCATCAATAACAATATTTTCTTCATGCTTTTGATATTTAGTTTTGTTTTTGTTCTTATATATTTTTTAATGTGTGCCCCAAGGATCCACAAGACCCATCAGGCTCAATAATCCCATCGTCCACAAAGTTACAACTTTTCACCCACATCTCCAAAACCCCACCCGCCACCATGCACTCCCGTCCATGCGTCCCGTCTGCGCAAGTTCCCCTTCCGTGCTGGCCAACAAGTCCCCTCCGTGCAGTTCAGTGAGTCCCCTCCGTGCAGTCTGGTAATCGGCGATACCATCGCCGAGAAAAAACCCAAAAAGCCCTTGCATGTTATGCGATAAAAGTGTATCTTTGATAGTTCAAAGTTTTTCTCAAAGAATTAACATGGCATTAACTGCAAAACAAAAGCAATGGCTTGATAACCACCCAGAATTGAGGCCTCGCTATTCCATGAAACGACGCTGTGAGTTTCATGACTACACCTCAAGAAGCATTTATATGATTACCATTGCAGTCGAAGGGAGGCATCCCATGCTCGGAACTTTATGCGGCCCTGATGGCAACCATCACATGCCGCGCGTAGAAGCCTCGCCAGTGGGAGAGATAGTAAAAGAAATTTGGAACAACATACCCAAGTATTATCAACAAATCAAACCTATTAGGCTCCAACTCATGCCCGACCACATGCATGGCATCCTTTTTGTAACTCAACCCATGAACAAGCATTTAGGGCATGTTATCAAAGGGTTCAAAGCAGGGTGCAACAAGGCTTTTAGGGAACTTTCGGCGACAATGTCGCCTATTACCACAACATCACAGCCCACACATCTTTGGGAAGAAGGCTACCACGACCGCATCCTTACCGGCGACAACCAACTGAAAAAGATGATTGACTATCTCATCGATAACCCACGCCGGTTATGGATAAAACAAAACAATCCTGATTATTTCAAAACATATCACAATATCACCATTGCCGACCAACAAGTCAGTGCTATGGGAAACATTTTCCTGCTTCATGCTCCAAACAAAGTTGCAGTAAAAGTCTCTCGAGACATCACCGACGAGCAGCTTGATATCAAAACGAACCAACTGATCAAAATGGCACAGCAAGGAACCATCCTTATCTCCCCTTGTATCAGCAAAGGTGAAAAACACATTTTCCGCATAGCCTATGAAATGGGATACTCCACCATTGTAATTCAAGAAAATGGTTTTTCAAAATTCGCAAAACCAACAGGAAAACGGTTTAATGCTTGCGCACAAGGCAAATTACTTATAATTGCAACAGGTCAACACCATAACCAAACAATCCCCCACACAAGAGAAATCTCCAATAAGCTTAATCATTTGGCTGCAATTATCGCCACCACCATTTAGGCAAGTCCATGCCTCCCGTCTGCGCAAGTTCCCCTTCCGTGCGGTTCAGTGAGTCCCCTCCGTGCGGTTCAGCAAGTCCCCTTCGTGCGGTTCAGTGAGTCCCCTCCGTGCAGTCTGGTAATCGGCGATATCATCGCCGAGAAAAAACCTCGTTGGGCGTGATTTCTGGCCCTCTGGTCACCCCACAGGCCCCTGCAATCGACCAACAGGCCGATTTCACCGACCAATCTCGGTAAAAACATTTAAACGCATTTGCTTTTTTTGTGTCAAAATGGCAAAGAAATCAATAATTAACGCTATTTTTGCATAACAATTAAAATTTTACAGCTATGAAGACTTTTACTCGAAATTCATTCCTGGGTGCAATGATGGCAACAGCACTTTTGATGTCGGTTGCCACAATGGCACAAAACAAGGTGACGGGTGGACGCCGCCCTGCCGGCACCACCACACAAACGACCAACTCTGCCAGCACGGTGAGTTCGCAGGCCAAGGCCACAAACTCTAATGTTACGACCAAAGCCACTCCGTCGACTCGCACAACCGCTGTCAGCTCCAATAGCAGTCAGAGCAAAGTGAGTAACACTGCGACCACTACCACGAGCCGCAACGACAACAAAACCACTAGCTCAACCAGCAGCGGATCGGGTACCGCCTCAGGACGCCGTCCTGCCGGCACTACCAGCGCAGCCAGCACCAGCGGCAGCGTGACCCGCAGCAGCGGAGCAACGCACTGGCCCTCGAGCAACAGCGTGACCGTGCCTAGCACTTCATCGTCGAGCACCAACAGAGCTACGAGTAGCACAAGCGGTAATCGCACGAACATTGGAACTAGCTCCTCGACCGTGTCAAGCGGCAGTAGCACCAAGTCTGGTTCAGGTACAGTGAGCGGTGGACGACGCCCCACTTCGACTTCGACCGTCGCAGGCAATATCTCGAAAGACAACAGTGCTATCTCGAGCAGCGCAAGACCTAACGAAGGTGTAGGAATCGACTCGCGCCTGAACAACAACGCCGGCAACAACACAGCCAACGCCGGTAACATCAGCGCCAACAGTGGTATTATCCGTGGAGGTAGCACCAACATAGGTGGCGGACGCCGTCCTGGTGTGGACAACAGCAATCACAACGCTGCCAGCTCACACTACGAACTGACCAACCACCGCAACTACAGCACCTATAACAACAACTACCGCCACAACGACTGGAGCCGTCCTCTGCCTCCTCCCGTAAGGCAGTACCGTCCCGCAGTCCGAATCATCACCAGACCTGTTATGCCCACCGGGTTCGTGATCTACAACCGAGCCCCCCGCATCAACACCATTCTGGGACTCTCGTTCGGCAGCTACTACAACTCTTCGCTCAACTATCTCTTCACGATGGGCTATGACATCGATGGCTACAACAGAGATGTTATCTATCTGAGAGATGTTCCTATGCTGAGATTCACCTGGACCGATGTGATGCTGAGCTACGACACCTATGGTCGACTCTACAATGCGCAGTTTGCTCACTCTACGAGCTATCGTGACCGCAGCCGCTTCAACCGTCTCTATCACGATCTCTACGCAACCTACGGCACTCCTGTAGCTACTCACATCACCGCCTACGAGGCATCAGTCACCTGGTTTGGTGGCAATGCCGAAGGATACGTGACTCTCGAATTCGGTACCGACACCTACGGCCGCTACTTCACAATGGTCACCGTCGGATACTGATTACCTGAAAAAGACATTCTAAACAACCCATAACCGAGAGGGGCTGGCACAACACCAGTCCCTCTCTTATTTCGTCTCATCTCTAAACCCTAAACTCTCAACCCTAAACCCCATTCAAATCGAGGACGAGGCCCTCGTGGGCAAGGGTGGTGGCGGGAAACACTTCCTGCGCCTGGAGCAGCAGCGGCTCGTTATCGATGTAGCGATTGCTGAAGTGCCCGATGATGAGCCGCTTCACACCTGCCTGCTGCGCCACTGTAGCAGCATCGCGGGCCGTGCTGTGATAACGCTTGTGTGCCTGGACCTGACATTCGTCGCCATAGGTCGCCTCATGGTATAGCCAGTCAACCCCCTTAACGGCATTGATCACCCGCTTCGAGGGCATGGTGTCGGAGCAATAGGCATAACTTATTGCCGGCTCGGCATCGGTCGTGAGTTCGGCATTGGGTATCACCACTCCGCCGGGAGTCACAAAGTCACGGCCCTGGCGCAGACTGTTCATGAAGTGCCGTGGCACCTCGTAACGCTGCATTGCTTCGGGATTGATGTGCCGCAACTTGGGTTTCTCGGCAAAGAGGAAACCCACCGCGGGAATGCGATGCCTCAGAGGGAAAGTGGTTACTGTGATGCCATCGTCTTCATAGATGACAGCCTTGCGAGGCTCTATGATGTGGAAACGCAATTCGTAGGGCATGTCGCGGCAAAAATAGTCGAGCAAGCGGCGGAACTGCTCGGCACCCTCCTCAAAGATGTGGACCGTCACACTCCCGGTCTTGCCTACCAGTGCCAGCGTCGACAACAGTCCCGGCAACCCAAAGCAGTGGTCGCCATGCAAGTGGCTGATGAAGATGTGATTCAACCGCGAGAACTTGAGCTTCATGCGCCGCATTTCAAGCTGGGCGCCCTCGCCGCAGTCAATCATGAACAGATTGTCGCGAATGTTCAACACCTGGCACGACGGCAAGTGCTGAAGACTCGTCGTTGCCGACCCGCATCCCAATATGTTCAGTTCAAATCGTGTCATGCTGCTTTACTCATGAATTGTGACCACGAAGTTACTCATATTTTCAAGATTCACCAAACCTTTGGCGCGCGCACGCACATTATTTTTGTGATATAATCATAACTTTTTGTAACTTTGCACTCTATTAATAAAAACGCTTACAGAATATGCCACGCAACGAAAACGAACTCAAAGGAGTGACCCTGCTCGGTAACCAGAACACCCGCTACGACTACGGTTACAACCCGCAGGTGCTCGAGACATTCGACAACAAGCATTCCGAGAACGACTACCTCGTGACTCTGGATTGCCCCGAGTTCACCTCACTTTGCCCCAAGACTGGCCAGCCCGACTTCGGACACATCATCATCAGTTACATTCCGCGCGTGCGCATGGTCGAGAGCAAGAGCCTCAAACTCTACCTCTTCAGTTTCCGCAACCACGGCGACTTCCACGAAGACTGCGTGAACATCATCATGAAGGACCTCATTGCCCTCATGGACCCCAAATACATTGAGGTGAAAGGCCTCTTTAACCCACGAGGCGGTATCTCAATTTTGCCATTTGCCAACTATGGCGACGATGAACATCAGCAACTGGTGCAGCAAAGGCTACTTGCCAACTTCGACAATCAAAAACGCTAAACACACGATAATGAAAGACGCCGTTATCATCATATCAGGTGGCATGGACTCGACCACCATGCTCTATGAGTACAAAGACGATATTGCACTCGCCATCACCTTTGACTATGGCTCTACCCAGAACGGGCGCGAGCGCCAGTGTGCCATCACGCACTGCCAGCGACTGGGCATCAAGCACATCGTTGTGCGTCTCGACTTCATGCACCGCTACTTCAAGAGTGCCCTGCTCGAGAGTCCCGATGCCATTCCTGAAGGCAATTATGACGACGAGAACATGAAATCGACCGTGGTGCCCTTCCGCAACGGCATCATGCTCTCCATTGCCTGCGGCATAGCCGAGAGCAACGGCCTGAAGCGCGTGCTCATTGCCAACCATGCCGGCGACCACTCCATCTACCCCGACTGCCGAGGCGAGTTTGTCGAGGCCATGTCGCTTGCCATGCAAGCGGGAACTTATGAGCATGTTGAGGTGTTTGCGCCTTACACCAATATATCCAAGGCCGACATCGCCCGCCACGGAAAGGCGCTGGGACTCGACTATGCCGAGACCTACTCATGCTACAAAGGCGGTGAGAAGCACTGCGGCAAGTGCGGCACCTGCCGCGAACGCCGCGCTGCCCTGCGCGAGGCCGGCATCATCGACACCACCCAATATTTAGACGACTAAACAACAACTGATAATATGTATTACGTAAGGAAAACTCTCGAAATCTCATCGTGCCACCAGCTCTATCTCGACTATGAGAGCAAGTGTGAGAATCTGCACGGCCACAACTGGAAAATCAATGTCTATTGTCGCGCCGAAGAGCTCGACAGCAACGGCATGGTGTGCGACTTCACCGAAATCAAGCGACTCATTCACGGCCGCATCGACCACCGAAACCTCAACGAGGTGCTCGACTTCAACCCCACTGCCGAGAATGTGGCACGCTGGATTGTGGACACTGTGCCCAACTGCTACCGCGCCGATGTGTGGGAGTCGCGCGACAACAAGGCAAGCTACATTGCCCCCGACGCTCCCCAGAACTTCGACTGACAGGCCTGATGTATAAGGTCAACGAAATATTCTACTCGCTGCAGGGCGAGGGTTTCAACACCGGCACAGCCAGCGTATTCGTCCGCTTGAGCGGCTGCAACCTGCGTTGTGCATTTTGCGACACTGCGCACCAGGATGGCACGCTCATGACTGCCCGGCAAATCGTCGACGAGGTGATGCACTACCCCGCCCCGCTCATCGTGCTCACTGGCGGCGAGCCCTCACTCTTTATCGACGAAGAACTGATTACAGCACTCAAGTCCACGGGCAAACGAATCGCCATCGAGACCAACGGCACCCATCCCCTGCCCCACGGCATCGACTGGATTACCCTCTCGCCCAAGACCGACTTCGAAGGTGGCAACGAAGCGCCCTGCATCCTCGATCACTGCGACGAACTCAAGGTGGTGTATCTGGGTCAAGACTTGTCGCAATACGACCACATCAGTGCCTCGCACCGCTTCCTGCAGCCTTGTTACGTTGACGACGAGGCACAACGCCATCGCAATCTGCAGGCCTGCGTTCAGGCAGTGCTCGACAACCCGCAGTGGCGTCTCTCCCTCCAAACCCACCGCATCCTCGGCATCCGCTAAAATAATTCCTGATTACAATTCTATTTTGAACAGTTCCGTCACATTACGATCGGTGGTGTCAGACACCGCCTCGGGTGTCACGCCCAATTGGGCTGCCACAAAATCGCAGATGTGCGGAATGAAGGCGCTCTCGTTGCGCTTGCCGCGATGCGGCACCGGCGCCAGATAGGGCGAATCGGTCTCCAGCAAGAGTCGATCGAGTCCCACCACTGGCAATATCTCCTTCACAGCACTTTTCTTGAATGTGACAATGCCGTTCACCCCAAAGTAAAAGTCGCCTCGGCGGCGCACTGCCTCCACATCCTGCACCGTGCCCATGAAACTGTGAAACACTCCTCGTGGTAGCGGCCCGCCGAAGTTGTCGAGCACCCACAGGCACTCGTCGAGCCCGTCGCGGCAATGCAGAATGAAGGGGATATCCTTCTCTACGCACCAGTGCAGCTGCTCGTCGAGCGCCTCCACCTGCTGGTCACGCCAAGTCTTGTCCCAATACAGGTCAATGCCCACTTCGCCCACAGCCACCCACGGCTCGGCATCGAGCATCGCACGCATCTTGGCAAGCACCGAGGCAAATCCATCATTTACATCCTCGGGATGGAGCCCAATGGTGAGCGACACATAGTCGCCATAGGCATCGCGCACCGCCTTGAGGCGATTAAGCGACTCCAGGTTTTCGTTAGGCATGATGATGTGCCGCACACCCGCCTCGCGGGCACGCGCTATCATCTGGTCGCGGTCTTCATCGAACGCGTCGCAATAGATGTGGCTATGCGAGTCAATCATGCGCCGTTTTTTTTTACTTGTTGCGTTTCACCAGCGAGGCAGCTAGTGCGCCAAACGATTCATGCGCTTCGGCACTCAATTCTATAGTTTCGAGCACCGAAAGTGCCTTTTGCGTGTATTCTTCAATCGCCTTGTCGGCAATCTCGCGCAGGCCAAGTTCCTCATAGATGCGAGTCACAGCAGGCACTTTTTCCTGCTTCATGGCATAGCTGTCGGTGTACCAGCGGCGCAAGCGGCCCGCCTGTTCCTCGTTGGCAAGCTTGAAGGCATTCACCATCAGGTAGGTCTTCTTGTTGTTCATGATGTCGCCGCCTATCTCCTTGCCAAAGGTAGCTTCGTCGCCCCACACATCGAGCACATCGTCCTGCAGCTGGAAACCGATGCCCAGATTCTCACCCACCTCGTAGAACGCCTGAGCCGTCTTCTCGTCGGCTCCGCCTATGATGGCCCCCAGTTTGCAGGCACAGCCCAGCAACACCGAAGTCTTGAGGCGAATCATATTGATGTATTCTTCCACGCTCACCTCGCGGCGGTGCTCATAGTCCATGTCATATTGCTGGCCCTCATAGACCTCAATGGCAGTGGCATGAAACAGCTCGTTCACGGCAGCCAAGTGCTCGGTTGGCACCTGACACATGTACTGCGACGCCATGGTGAGCATCGTGTCGCCACTCAAGATGGCCACATTCGAGTTCCAGCGGCGGTGCACGGTAGCCTGTCCGCGGCGCACATCGGCGTTGTCCATCACATCGTCGTGCAACAGTGTGAAGTTGTGAAACAGTTCCAGGCCCACAGCCGCCTTCAATGCCTGTTGCACATCGCCACCCACGGCATCGCATGCCATGAGCACCAGCACAGGCCTGATGCGCTTACCGCCCAGCGCCATTGTGTAGGAAATGGGTTCATACAAGTTAGAGGGTGTTTGGGGATAAGGAATGGCCTTGATTTCCTTGTTCACTATCTCGAGATACTCGTTAAAAGTCTTCATATCGTTATGCTTTATATCAGTTGTTGACACCTTGTTTATATATAGCCTCGAAACGCTTCAGTTCCTCGGGCGTGTAAATCTCGCTCAGCGCGTCCACCTGCTGCTTGATGAGCTGCTGGTCGGCACCCGGTTGCTTGGCATCGTCGAGCAGAGCGGCAGCAAGGTCCTCGGGAGTCGACGAGGCGGCATATACCCGCATCTGCTTAGCCACGCCCAGGTCTTTCACCATTGCCTCGATGCGTGCGTCCCAGTCGGCCGATACATCGGACCGATTCAGTTCCTGCGCCAGCACATGGAACAGTTGCACACGGCCCCGCGCCGTTTCGCGGTCGAGCGAACCATCGAGCAACCCGTCGACTATGGGTTGCGCCGTGCGTTTTGCCAAGTCCTCGCCTTCGAGCGAGAGCAGCATGGCGGCACAGGCTATGGTGTCGTTGCCATGCTCCTCGACGGCAGCAAGAAATGCCTCGTTGAAGTCGGCAAGCGCCCCGTCGCCATTGATGCTGTCGAGCGCAGCCTTATAGGCGCTGTCGGCCTGTGCAATGCCTGCGCTCCATGAGTCCACAAAGTCGGCGGCGGCTTTGCGGCCACGCTCCTGCGCCTGCTTGTCGGCACACGATGCCATCACAAGACCCACTAGCGCAATGATCAGTAACTTTTTCATCAGTTATCAAGTTTTATCGTTATTATCGAGCAATGTCAATCTCTATTTGCCGCCTCTGAGCGCCTTGGCAAGTTCGGGGCGGTGTTTTCGCAAGTGGTTCATAAACGCCTCGTCGAAGTCTTGCGCTGCTATACTGTCGTCCTTCAGCAAGTACTGGCTGCGCAGTCCAGCGGCCTCGACCAGTGCCTGCTGTATGGCAAAGGTATCGGCCAATTCTATCGCTTCCACATTCTTGGCCGCCTTCACTGCACGCTGCTTAGCCTGCTGGCTGAGTGGCGATGTAGCTCGACCGCCACAGCCTGCAACCATGCCGAGCAGAACCAACACTGCTATTTTGCCATATCTCTTTTTCATTTTTACAGGTATATTTATATTACTCACAAAATTACAAATAATATCACTGCAATGCAACACCTTGCGCCCCGAAAACACTGCGCCGCACTCACTCTTGTTGACAAGATGTTTCAATAAATTTTTCTCGCAAAATAATTAAAAAATATTAAATTTCAGATATTATTTATCGTTTTTCGATAATTCGTATTATCTTTGCAGCAGAAATTAATCAACGCATATAAACATTAAAACTTGAAACAATGGAAAAGAAATCGATCAAAGCCCTGAAGATTGTGAGCACCCTCACGCTTATCTTCATCATTGCCGGAATTGTGCTCTATGGCATCCAGACCTATTTTGTGTTTGCTGAAGATGGCATCAAGCTGAACTCACACCATGGTGGCTTCAAACTCGCCTGGTTCATTGCCGACCGCCTGCTCATTCTCATCACCGCTGGTTTGCTCATTGCTTTTGCAAAGAACATTCTCAAGTCGATCAAGAGCGGCGAGATCTTCAACCGCTGCAATGTGAAAATCCTGTTTGCACTGGTCATTGTGCTGCCATTAAACACCTTTGTGGGCGACAATGTGTCGACGATATGCTTTGCTGAGGACGAATGCTCCTTAATTATCACCGACAACCCCTTCATCTACACAGCCGTCACACTGCTCGTGGCTCTCCTCTACAAGCTTGCCTACGACACTGCCGAAGAACAAAAACTCACCGTCTAAATTCTGTGCCTTATGATTATCGTAAATCTTGATGTGATGATGGCCAAGCGCAAAATCTCGCTCAACGAACTCAGCGAGCAAGTAGGCATCACCATCGCCAACCTTTCCATTCTCAAGACCGGCAAAGCCAAGGCCGTGCGTTTCTCCACGCTCGACGCCATTTGCCGTGTGCTCGACTGCACCCCAGGCGACATACTCGAGTATCGCAACGAAGAATAATAACTAGCAACAATAAAACGCAATACAAATGGACTTCAAACAAATATTAACGATTTTGGCATATCTTTTATTGCCACTGCTCGTGCTGGCACAAGAGACCAGCCAAACCGACACGACGCAAGTGATTAATGAGCCTACCACGTTGGCGTCGGGTTGTTCTGAGCCTGAAAAGCATTTTCAGATTTTCTTGAGCGACCTCTATATAGGTTGGGGCGGCAATAGCAACGACAACATCGATGTCCTCAAGAAGAAGCACACCGAGCTGGGTGTTCTCAACCTCGTGGCATTGGGCTACAACTTCAACCAGCACCGCACAATGGTATCGGCGGGCATCGGCTTCAACTGGACAGGCTACAGCCTCAAGAAACCAGGGCAATGGACCATGAGCAACGATGGTGTGGTGGGAGTCATCTCGCTGCCAGAACCCTACAAGAAACACCGTGCCGCGCTGCTGGTGAGATCGATGCAGTTCCCCATCATGATTCACCACAACCTGGGCAATCACTTCAACATTGCCGCAGGACCTGTGCTCAACTGGAACTTCTATGCCAGCATGTCGAATGCCCATAGCGTGGACAATGACGACTACACCACATCCACCCACGGGCTGCACCAGCGCAAGTTCTCGGTCGACGGCATCGTGAGGCTCACATACCGCGGTGTGGGCGCATTCCTGCGATATTCGCCCCAGTCACTGTTCAAGAGTGGCTACGGCCCCGACATCAAGAATCGCTGGACCTTGGGCCTCATCATCAGCGGCCTCAACTTTGGCATCAAGAAATAGCTTTTTTCCCAGCCCCCTAAATAAACTAGAATAACTAGAACCTCTAGAATATCTAGAAAGGCTAGAAAATATATCCAAGAAAAAGCCCTCGCGCCATATTACAGCGTCGAGGGCTTCCTTTTATTTGCTTGAATCGCCTTGAGGGCGATTGTTCAGCAGGAGATTATCCTCACTTCTCGCACTTGTCGCAAGGCTCGATAATCTTCCACACGCAAGCAGCCAGAGCGCCGCCCACAAATGGGCCAACGATGAATACCCACAGGTCGCTCAGGGCCTTGCCGCCTTCAAACAGGGCGGGACCAATCGAGCGTGCAGGGTTCACTGAGGTGCCAGTGTAGTGAATGCCTACCAGGTGGATGAGAATGAGCGACAGACCGATAGCAAGACCGGCGAAATTGTTGGTAGCGCCATTGGTCTTGGCGGTAGCACCGAGCACTACGAGCACAAAGAGCATGGTGAGCACAATTTCAACCACAAGGCCCAGCATAGTGCCATTAGCAGCATCGGGGCATGCGTTAGCGCCTGTGTGGGTGCCTTGGGCCAAGTCGGGAGCCATTGAAACAATTGCATACAGCACAGCTGCTGCCAAGATGGCGCCAATCACCTGGAACACCATGTACATGCAAGCGTCCTTAGCGTTCATGCGCTTGCTCAGCCAGCAACCCAGCGTGATGGCGGGATTGATGTGGCAACCACTGATGCCGCCAATGGTGTAAGCCATAGCAACCACAGCGAGACCGAAAGCGAAGGCTGTACCTACAACCGATGCGGTGTCAGAGCCACAATTCAGGCTCACGGCTGTTGCGCATCCAAGGAATGTGAGAACAAATGTTCCTACTAATTCAGCTAAATACTTTTTCATAAGCTTTATAAATTTAGAATTTGACAAATAAAAGTTCTTTCAATTCACAAATTTAAAGAAAAAATGCAACGCGAGCAATATTTTCGTCAAAAAAAGCCTTCTTTTTAAGATTGCAGCATGCAAGGCTAGCTCATCAATGCATGAGTTCGCCTATGCTTGTGGTGAGGTTCACCATGAAAGTGGTGGCACCCGTGTGAGGCTGCGCAAAAGCCAGACCTAAACCGAAGGCTCGCACGCGCAGGCCTGCGCACAACGAGATGCCCGACAAGAAGTTGCGCTGATAGGTCGACATGTCGGTACGCACCTTGTGGTTGTAACCCAGACCCACATAAATCTTGTCGGTAGGCAGCACCTCGATGCCAAACACCAGGTGGCGCAACAGGTTGGCGCCAAACTTGTCTCGCTTCACCAGAGGCGAGTTCGGGTTATTCTTGTCAGCTATCTTGTAATAGGGCAAATGCCAATAGCGCAGGTTGTAGGCCGTGAGCGAGAAGCGAATGGGCGCGCTCTTGAGCATCTTGGAGATACCCACCTGCACATCCCAGGGCACATTGTCGGTGCGGTCGTTAAACTTCTTCACCTGGCCACCCAAGTTCTTCAACACCAGCGAGAGCGACAGTTCGTTGTCGGGATTGTAGTAGTTCACACCCAGGTCGACCGTGATGGCGCCCGCCGAGTATTCCTCATACTTCGAGTAGAGATATTTGAGCGTGATACCGCCGCGCAGGTTGTCGGTGATGTCGTGGCTATAGGTCACATTAAAGTTGATGTCACTCGCATTGAAGGTGCCCGTGCTCACGCCGTTGATGTCGGTCCCCTCAAAACTGCCATAGCCATAATACTGCAAACCCACGGCAATGGCACTGTGCTCGGTGAGTCCCTGGCCATAGCGACCGCCCATGAAGTTGGTCGAACCAATGTATTTCATGTAGTTCAACCCCACCTGATGGTCGATTTCAGGACCCAGCAAAGCAGGATTCTGCTCCACCAGATTGATGTCGTCGTCAATTACGGTGATATTGTGACCACCCAGACCATAAACATGGGTCGATGGCGTGATATTGAGAAACTGGTAAGCGTTAGTCGTCTCTTCGGCATGCGCCAACATGCCGCCAAGCGCCACAAGAGCCGCCGTGGCTATATGTCGATATTTCATGCTTTTCATCGCGATGTTTTCTTTTCTTTCCTTTATAACGCAAAAAAACGCATTATAGTATATTTGTTTAAATATTTTTTACAACAAGTCTGTTTAACAGGGGCATGTGTAAAAAAAAATGAAACATTATTAATCATTTTCAAATTCGGTGGGGCAAGGCATTGCAATTTGCAAATTCACCATTATATTTGCATTGGTTTTTGAAACCACACAACTAAAACCAATAACATATGCACCGTTTTTTACGCTTAGATTTGTTCTTGCTCTTTATTCTGATTTCTCTGTCGATGATGGGGCAAGGCAGGCGTGTGGGCACCGTTAACCCGCTCTCGCCCGACAAGTCGAGCTACATGATTTACTATGAATTTGAACAAGTTGAGGTGCAGCCGCAGTTTCCCGGTGGCGAGCACGGGCTTGTGAATTTCATCAACGACACACGCGAATACCCCTACGAGGAGTATGTGCATCACCGTCAGGGTCGCGTGCTGTGCAGCTTCATTATTGGAACCGATGGCCAGGTGACCAATGTGCGGGTATTCCGCAGTTCGGGCTATCGTTCGTTCGACGAGGAGGCTGTGCGTGTCATCAAGAAGATGCCCCGTTGGGAGGCGGGAGCCATCAACAATGTCAAGGTCAATGTGCGGTGCATCCTCCCCATTGCCTTCAGGCTCTGAAAAAACAACCACAACAAAAATAAAAACGAACCGATCTCGGTTCGTTTTTTTGTTATCACCTCCCAGTTATCACCCCTCCGAGTTCTCCGAGATCTCTGAGGTCTCTGAGGTCTCTGAGCCCTCCTGGTCCTCAACCTTGAATATCGAGAAATTCACCTTACCATAGACGCGTTGCTGGCTGAAGTGCGGCAGTTGGCTGAAGTCGTAGGCCTTGCTGTGCTCCACAACCACAATGGTGCCGGGCTTGAGCAGGGCAGAGTTCAGAATGGCTCCGGGCACATCGGCAAAGTTGGGCAGGTCATAAGGGGGGTCGGCAAAGATGATGTCGAATTTCTCTCGGCAAGTCTCGATGAACTTGAAGGCATCGCCCTTGATTTGATGCAGGTTGTTCTCGTTGAGCATCTGCTTCACCTTGCGTATGAAGTTGTACTGGGTGGTTGCCTTCTCCACGCTGGTCACGCTTGCGCACCCGCGCGAGAGGAACTCGAAACTGATGGCACCTGTACCCGAGAACAGGTCAAGGGCAGTGAGGCCCTCAAAGTCGACCATATTCTCAAGCACATTAAAGATGTTTTCGCGCGCCATGTCGGTCGTGGGGCGCGCACTGATGTTGGTGGGCACCTGAAAACGGCGGCGCCCGTATTTACCGGTAATTATTCGCATAGAGCCAGTTGTATTAATTCGGTGGGAGCTAAATGTGCATTCTCGCCCAGTCGCAGTGCGGCAGCCGGCAAGATGGCCGGCATCACATAGGCGATATAGGTGCGCAATTTCACCGACAGCGCTTCGCGGTTGGCTGCGCTGTCGCCCGAGATGAGCACCTCATGTTCCTTGTTGTTCAGGTTGCAGCTTTTCCACACATGCAGGGCAAAATAGGCTGCATCGTTCACATCGTCGAAGCGAAAACTGTTGGCCAGCTGCAACTGCTGTCCGTGGAAGACGGCCACATCGAGCGTGTGCTCGCCCACATTCAAGTGCATGCGAGCGGTCGGGCTGCTCTCGTTCAGCCTCCACGCAGTCTCGCACAGGGCATAGAGCTGATGCGTGACAACAGGCGTGTAGAAGGTGCGCTGCAGGAAACTCAGCAGCCCCTTGGGCAGTTCAAAGGCCAGATACACATCGTTGAGAACAAGATGCGAAACGGCAAAATCGCCTTCCATGTCGGGCATCGAGGCGGCAAATGCCTCGCGGGCAAACTTCTCGTCGGTCCCAACCTCGGGGGGCAGCAGCATAAAACGGCCCGAACGCACGGCAACCGTCACACGGCCAAAGTCGTTCAACAGCACTGGATTGTCATAAACCGCGTTCTCCACCGCCTTCAGGTAGCCAACACCGCTCTTGGCAAGCGCCACGCTGCCCGTCATCAGCGAGTTCTCCTGCGCCGGACTGTAGATGACATACTTCAGCCGCTCGTCATCAATGCCCAGCACCAGGTGCCACAGCTCAGGATGTTGCAGCTGCACACTCTCGCTCTGTTTCACTTCATCGTTCATCAGCTTTTTCTTTTAAAAATACAAATTTAATAAATTTTTCCGACACTGCCCCATTTCACCCCCACTTTTCCTAAAACCCGCTCCAAATTCTCCCAAACCAGACAGTCTAGCACAACCAGCATCACTACAGCAACTAGATTCTCTATAAAAACTAGAAAAACTAGAAAATCTAGAAAATCTAGAACGGCTAGAGCGGCTAGAGCGGCTAGAAAACCTAGAGCGGCCAGCACACACGAAGGGTTTTGCGAGCAGTGAAAGGGATTTTATGATTTTTTAGGGGATTTTTAGGGTTTTTGAGGATTACAACGATGCGGTTTATAAATTTTATGCACTAACTTTGCGATTGATAAGCGAAATCAAAAAAAACTCTATAAAAAACATTGCACTCATCATGAAACTTAATCCCCTCAAACTCATGGCCTTGATAATGGCCTTAACGATAGGCGCAAGCGTGGCGACGGCCACCAACTTTGGGGTGCCCAAGCAGGAGTTCCGCTCGGCATGGGTCGCCACCGTGTGGCAACTCGACTGGCCCACAACCAATGGCGCCCAAAATCAGAAGGCCGAGATCGACCGCATGCTCGACTCGCTCAAGAACAACAACTTTAATGCAGTGAACTTCCAGGTGCGCTCGATGTGCGACGCCATGTATCAGTCGAGCATCGAGCCGTGGTCGAGTTACCTCACCGGCACCCGCGGCGCCGATCCGGGTTACGACCCGCTGCAGTATGTGGTAGAGGCCTGCCACCAGCGCGGCATGGAGTGCCATGCATGGGTAAACCCCTACCGCTGGAGCACGGGCTCGAACTGGAACACTGCCTACGACCAGGAACTCAAGAACGACGGCTGGCTGCTCACCTATGGCAGCACCATCATTCTCGACCCCGGCCAGCAGCGCACCATCGACCGCATTGTAGCAGTGTGCCACGAGATTGTCGCCAACTATGATGTGGACGGAATCCTCTATGACGACTACTTCTACCCCAACGGCATCCCCACCAACTCGTCGGCCGGCGATTATCAGGAATGGATCGACTCGGGCACAACCATGTCGATGGGCGACTGGCGCCGCGACAATGTGAACCGCATGGTGAAGGCCGTTTACGACATGATTCAGGAAACCAAGCCCTGGGTGCGCTTCGGCATCTCGCCCGCCGGCGTAGCATGCACAAGCGCCTCGGTAGCAGCACAATATGGCGTGGAACCCAGCTCGGGCAGCGACTGGCAGTATAACGGCATCTTCAGCGACCCGCTGGCATGGTACCAGGCCCAGACCGTCGATTACATGTCGCCGCAAATCTACTGGCACATAGGCAACAGCGCGGCCGACTACGGCAAACTCGCCCCCTGGTGGAACAAGGTAGCCAAGAAGTTTGGCCGTCACATGTTTGTGTCGCACTCCATCTCGTCGCTCACCAAGAACAGCTATGGTTCCGAGAATCCCGAGCCCAGCATGACCAGCAGCAACGACTATGACGAATACGCCAACCAGGTTGAACTCATGCGCACCACCAACGAGGACAACGCGCCAGGCTCCATCTACTACTCTTGCCACTACCTGTACAGGATGGGCGCCGACGAATCGTTCTCGCACTATCTGGGCCGTGTCACCTACACCCGCCCGGCACTGCCTCCCGCCATGCCCTGGAAGACGGCCACCGACCCCGGACGCGTGCGCGACCTGAACTTCAACGGCCAGCAGCTCTCCTGGAACGGCTATGACAATGTGCGCTACACCGTCTATGCCTTCCCCAACTCAATGGCACAGTCGCTGTTTAACCGCGATGGCGAGTTCCTCATCGACATGACCTACGACGAAGTGTTCACCATTCCCGAGAAATACCGCCAGGGCTACCAGTTTGCCGTGTGCGTGCTCGACCGCGTGGGCAACGAGTATGCCCCTGTCATCTTTGGCGAAGGCCTTGAGCCGCTCCCCGACCCCACACTGGTGAGTCCCGAGGCTGGTGCCTCGCTCTATAACCCGTTCGACTTCGTGTGGAACAAGGTGGAAGGCGCACAGAAGTACATCCTCGAGATTGCACAAGACGCATCGTTCGACCATGTGACCAACCGTGTCACCACAACCGACACCATCGTGTCGAGCGCCTCGCTCGAGTTCCGCAACGGCGTCACGCACTACTGGCGCGTGCAGTCGAGTGGCGAGGGCTATGCCAACGGCGTGAGCCTGGTGCGCGAAATCGTGCCGCTCACCCTGGTCATCACACACCCCTACGACGGACAGCAAGCCATCAGCACTACCGACACCATTCGCTGGAATGCCCCCGACGATGTGACGATTGCCACCCTGCGCATCGCCACCAACCAGGAAATGACCGACCTTGTGTTCACTGGCACATCGGCCAATGGCGAACTTGCCATGCCTGAAGGCACTCTCAACCCCGGCACAAAATACTATGCCAATGTCACCCTCACCTATAAGGGACTGGAGCAGACATCGCCCGTGGTAGCATTCATCACCCAGTTTGCCGTTCCCTCATTCATCCTGCCCATCGACGGCGGCGTGCTCTATGGCGACCAGCATGTCGAGGTGCAGCGACAGAGCGAAGCACTCACCTATGTGGTCGAGATTTCGCACTCGGCCACCGTGTGGGGACGCACACGCTTTGTGGAGACCCTCAAGAACGGTGCCACCACCGTGTCGAAACCCGCCAACGAAATCAAGGTGAACAACAAACTCATGGAAGACGGCACCACCTACTATGCAAGGGTGAAGATGAGCTACCTCGACGAGCAGAATGTGACCCGCTCCACCGACTATGGCGACATCATCAGTTTCACCTACAAGGCCGAGCATGCCCTGGCTGGTGATGTAAACGGCGACGGGCGCGTGAATGTGAGCGATGTGAGCACCTTGATCAACATGATTCTGGGACTTGAAGCCATGAACCAGGAGCGTGCCGATGTGAACGGCGACGGACGCGTGAATGTGAGCGATGTCACCGCACTCATCAACATCATTCTGGGCATCCAATAACGCCACATGTTATCGAACGATTAAATATTGCAACACAATCTATATTAACATTGTCAGGAGGATTCCGGTGCTTGCTGGAATCCTCCTTCGTTTTATCCCTTGGCCCACCACAAAAGTCCAAAAGCTGGCCAAACCTGCCACAAACAGTAGTTTTGTTAAACAATTATTAGATTTACATTAGCAACCTTTCAATAATAAATATATTTTATTATATTTGCATTAAGTTTGTAAGCAAATTGTATTTTTTGCAAAAAAAAACCAAACATCCCAACTCAAAAATTATTAACAAAAACATAAACCTATGAAAAAGTTATTATCTTTATTCGCATTAGTTTTTCCTACTATGCTACAAGTGCAGGCACAGCCATTTGTGGCCACGCCCGACCCCGGCACAATGCCCATTCATTGGTATAATTTGAATTTAGGAGATTGGAACATTTATGCCACACCCGATCCATCGGGACAATTAGTTCAAGAAGTATGGATGAGTATGGGTGGAGATACTCATTTCAGTCACCCTGGCTATATATGGTGTTTTGTGGGCGATGAAGAGTCTGGTTACAAGATTTACAACAAGCAAACACAGACTTACCTGAGTAACGGTGCTCACTGGAGCGATACCGGCCCATTTGACTATTGTGAAACCGATAATGGAGAAGAGTTCTACATCTATTGTAACATACCCGACCCTGAGACTTCAGTCGTTACTAAGCAGTATCTTACTTACAAGAACAATGAGGGCTTTTCGTTCACAACCGACAAACAAACAACTTTTAGGGCGATTGAGATCTCTGTTGAAGAGGACCCAAATGTGACACCCCAAGCTTCGATTTCATTTGATACTTATGAAAGTTATTGTTCTGTGAAAGCCACAGGTGTTGGGGAAATACATCTCTATGTTAATGGTGCAAGCGTTGATAATCCTTGTTCAATTCAGCGTTCCAATAAAGACAAGGTTATTAATGTAACCGCCACGGCACAGGAACAAGGCAAGGAGATGAGCACCATTACAAAGAAGTTTACCGTTCCCAAGCTGGAGGGGTCTGATTCCGATCATTTGCTGCTCACTTTCTCACCCTACGATGTGCACACCCCCAACAATGTGCAGACCAGCTCGAACGAAGACCATTACAAACTGTTCGACAAGATGAAGACAACCAAGTGGTGCGTCGACAACAGCACAGGCACTTGGGAGACCATTTGGGTCGACTTCAAGAGCAATATTCCATTCATCCCCATAGGTTATATCATGACCACAGGCAACGACACTGATCATTGGAGAGGTCGCAATCCCAAGAAGTGGAAAATCTATGCCAAAGCCAAGCAGACTGACTCCTGGACCACCATTGTGGATGTCACCGACGGCGCCGCTGCTGGACTGGGCACTGCCAACACTACCGACTACAATTTCGACATCAGCGGCATCAACACCGAGTATCAGTACTTCCGCTTCGAGGTGAGCGAAGTGTGCGGCAAAGGTGGCTGGCAGAACGACCATTATGTGTTCCAGCTTGCCGAACTGGCGCTCATCGGCTCCACTCCAAGCATTGAGGCTGGCGATGTGAACGCCGACGGCAAGATCAATGTGAGCGATGTGAGCGTGCTCATTAACATGATTCTGGGCATCGTCCCCAAAGACGAGGAGCGAGCCGATGTGAACGGCGACGGACGCGTGAATGTGAGCGATGTCACCGTCCTCATCAACATGATTCTGGGCATCAACTAAACCTGAAAATCGCATCGAGTGTTCGAGTGTTCGAATAATCGAATGCTCGAATAATCGAGTCTTCGATATCAAAAAACAAGAGAGGCTGGCAAAAAAGTGCCAGCCCCACTCGTTTTTCTTGGGTAATCGGTGCTCAGGGCATCAACTCATTCCAGCCCTTGCCACTTGCCCTTCACCTGCTTGCACTGGGTGTAGAGCGCGGGGCAATTGCTCACCACATAGTAGTCAGAGTCTTGCGGTTTCACCACTTCGGCGCCACGCCAGTTGGTGTCCCAGCCCTTGCTGTCGATTTGCAGATAAATAACCGTACCGCCCAGCAGTTGCGACTCCTGATACTTCTTGGCAGGGTCAACCCGCATCTCAATGGTGTAAGGCTTCACGGGCTGATAGCCGTTTTCGGGAGTTGCGCCCTTCATGAGCGCCGCGGCAATATAGGGGCGGCAATAGAAC
The DNA here is from genome assembly GCA_902768435.1 of uncultured Bacteroidales bacterium. Classification (GTDB taxonomy): domain Bacteria; phylum Bacteroidota; class Bacteroidia; order Bacteroidales; family Muribaculaceae; genus Sodaliphilus. The sequence continues at coordinate 53,001 of CACXLJ010000009.1, forward strand.
GCGTCTTTCTCATTCATCAGCTCCTTGAGCCGGAGCAAAGTGGCATTCAAATTCACCTGCGTGTTGTTGAGTCGCAGCGCTTCCTCGCCCACAGTCGCATTGCGCCTGTACATTTCAAAGGCAATCACCTGCAATGCCAGGGCACATTGGGGCTCTGCGCCTAGCTGTGTCTGCAAAGTCTTGAATTGCTCCACAGTGGCAGGAATATCGCTCACAATCACCGTCGTGGGCTGGCCACCCTCCCACTGGTCGTGGTTCACGGTGCCAATCACCTCGCACGAGATGGCGGCCTGGTCCTTGGCCACTGCCTGCGTCTGTGCCGAACCCGACTGCTTCTTTTCACAAGCAACCAGGCAAAGGCAAGCCAGCGCAACGGCTGTAACAGCAGTTAGTTTCATAACCCGACTACCAGCAATTAATGAATGCCAAGAATAATGTTGATAAGGGCGCTCACATCGCTCACATTGATCTTGCCGTCGCCATTCACATCACCCGAAGGAGTGCTGGGAGTGTTGCCCACAAAGTTCACCTTGATGATTTGCTGTAAGGTGGAACTCATGTCGATGTCGATATCAACCGAAAGAACCTGATCGTTGAACTTAGCAACAAGCTTCAAGGGAATGGGGCTGATGACCGGGCCAATCCACTGGTCGATAGTGGGATCATCGCCTTCAGTAATCATGATATCCTTTTCTACCGTGATGGTCTTGATGCCATAAGCCTCGGCTGCTTCGAGGTCATTGAGTTCGATGTTGCCAACGCCTATCACCTGTTCGCCATTGACGAGTTTGAAGTTTTTGAGGCTAAAGTTGTACTTGTCACCGTTTTGGTCCAAAGCGATGGTGGTTCCCATCTGCGTGAGATTGCCATTAACGGTCACATTCAGTTGACCAGTGTAGTTGGTTGCCCATGCTGCCATGGTGCACACAAAACCTGCTACGAGAAGTAATGCTTTTTTCATTTGATTCTTAAAAATTAAAAAGGGGTGCCTTGGGGTCAAGGCGCCCCTGGTTTATGAATAAAATTGATTAATTACAATTAGTTGTTCATGATGATGTCGATCAGGGCAGTGATGTCGCGCACATCAATATCGCCGTCGGCATTCACATCGGCCAATGGGCTATCGATCGAGTTCATGATGATGTCGATCAGGGCAGTGATATCGCGCACATCAACTTCACCGTCGTTATTAACATCGCCAGGAATCAAAGTGCTGGGAACCTCGTAGTTGATGACATAGGCATTGGCTGTCATCAGGTCGCCCGAAGTGGCGATGGCCACCACGCGGTAACCGTTCTCGGTCTCCTCGACATTCACAGCCTGCACAGCGCTCTTGCCATCGACCGTAAGGTTGTAATCGCCGGCTACGGGTGCAGCCTCGTTCTCCCAAGTGAAGTTGTACTCATGAGTATTGGCATCAAAGCCCTCGATGGTAGCGCCCTGGCAGGTGAAATCGGTGACATTGGCATGATAGACGAGTTCCAAGTCGTCGATCCACACCTTGTCGCCGCTGGCGCCTCCACCAGGAGTGGAATTGGTCGAGAATGTGACAAGAATGGCCTGGGCGGCTGCGTTATTAGATGCATAAGAAGCATAGTCGAAGGGGATGTTGAGCAAGCGCCAGTCGCCTCTTTCAACCTGTTTGTCCTGTGCCTTGGCAGCCACATTGGTGTAGGTCTTGTCCTCAGGATCCTGATAATAAGTGCCGTCGAAAGCGATGGCGCTCACATTGGCATACTGGCCTGATGCCTGGCTGCACTTGAGCCACAGCTGAATGGCATCGGGAGCGGCATAGAGGGCGGTATAGAATGGGTCACCATTACTGTCGGTTCTTGTCGATGATTTATCCATCTCGCTATGGTTGTCGGGGCTTGAAGCACTCATGTTGCCAGCCTTCAGCAAACCGTTAGTCATGGTGCCGTTATTGGTGATGCCCCAAACATCGCCGGCGGTAATCACAGCACTCTTTGTGCCATTGGTTCCAGGACGAACATCGGTGGAACTCCCAAGCTTGCCTTGGGCCATGCCTGCAAAAGTTCCAATGGCCGACTTGAAGCCGTGCCAGTGATCGGGCTCGCCAGACGAAGCTGCCCAGCCCTCGAAGTCGCTGTTGGGAATCTGGAAGTGGTCGCCCACATTATTGAACTGAGCAGCCACAGCTTCCTGCAGTTGCATATCTAAATCGATGGCCACATAGCCGTCTTGAATGCGACCCACCACCTTCACGGGCACAGCGCCCAGTTGAGGACCAATCCAGGTGCTCACACCGGCTGCGTCGCCAGCAGCGATGTTCACATTGGCGCTTGCATAAAACATTGTTGTCACACCGGCATTGAATGCAGCGATGCCATCAACGGCAATGTTGCCAATGTTCTTGGTAGTACTACCCACTTTATACACAAAGTTCTTGAGCAGCAGGTTGTATTTGCCCGAGTTGGGGTCGAGCGTGATTGTAGCGTTTTGCTGCTCAGTCGTTCCGTTCACCGTAACTTTCAAATTTCCTGTGTAGTCAGTTGCCATCGAGGCAAGTGCACACATAGCAACGGTTGCTAAAAGAAAAATTTTTTTCATTTCTAAATATTTTTGAATAATTAATATAACCTTTATTTTATCTGATTCGATAGGAAACGCCCACCGTACCGTAGATGGGGAAAAGTGTTTGCTCCACAGTGTGGAAGTCGCTCTGGTGAATGCCGCTCAAGCCCCAGCTCAAGTCGGCAAAGGCGCCAAAACGCTTGGTCACATGCCAGTCGACGCCCAGGTCGATGCCCCACTGGAAACGACGCAAGTGATCTGAGAAGTCGTAGTCGCCACGCTCGCCCTCTTTCGAGCCCAATTCCACCTTCTCGCCTGTGGGATTGCCCACGCGCAGATAGCCGTTATAGGCATATCCTTTGAAACTGCGGTTGGTGAGGTAGGAAAAATAGGGACCTAACTTGAACTGCACCTTATTCGACACATTAAAGGTGGCTTGCAGCGGCAAGGTGAACATCCATGCTGTGACATCGGTAGTCACGCCGCCTGTGAACTGGCCATCGAGGGTCTGTCCGCCACGCGTGATTTCCATGTGATAATTCTTCACCGTGGCATCGATGCTCATGCCCTTGTTCTCGAAGTGGATGCCTGTCATGAATCCCCAGCGTTCGTCAAACTGGCGATGGGCATCAAGGCCCAGCATGAGGTTGGGGGTCAACGAGAACTTGTTGAGTTTCCTGATGGTGGCGGGCATGCCAATGGGGGCCGTGCCGCCAATTCCATAACCAAGGTGCACATCAACTCGCCAGGGTTTCAGGAAACCCAGCACGCTTTTCAGTAACGGCTCGGCCTGAATGGCGGTGGCCGTCATGACGAGCGAAAGTATGATTATTGATAGTCTTTTCATGTTGTTACTCCTCTCTTGTGCAAATAAGTCTAACTTTATCGACACACAGTTCGCTGCCCACAGCTCCCTGGAAGATGGCGCCATCGATGCTCGACGAGAACACGATGGTGAGGCTGTAGCCGCGATTCTCAAGCACAGCAGGATCAATCTCTTTGCTGTAGTTGAACTCAATATCAAAATAGGTCCACTCGCTGGTCACCTGCATCGGGTTCACGCTGGCCAAGGCCACAATGTTGGAATTGGTCTTCACATCGTCGCCATAGAGCGTCACAGGATTGCCGGCTGCATCGTGGTTGCGGTAGAACACGGCATAGATATCGCCGCTGTCGGTCTTGCCTGCCACAGCGTTACCCTTCAGGTCAATGTAGGTCGCTCCTGGTTTATACTTGTAGTAACCGGTGAGTTTGGCTGGTTTTTGGGCAAACGGAATGCCGAAGTGGGTTGCCTTCATGGCGTCGAGCAGTGCGTTCTGCACATCAAAGGAGCCCAAGAAGAAGTTACCCGCAGCAATGCGCTTGTTGACCATGACGCCAAATGGGCCTGTGTCGCGGGTGGTGAGTTTCACTGCCGAGCCGTCGTAACCGTTCGTGATGGGAACCGAAGGATATTCATCGGGTTGAGCGTTGCTCATGCTGATCTTGAAACCTCCGTTGCCATTGGCCCAGTCGTTGCCCAGTGTGCCATCGGGCAACAGATTGTGCCACACATAGAATTTGTGGTAGGTGGGGTCGAGCTCATAGTGCTCGAAGTCAAACTTCATCGTGTCGGCCACAGTTACCATGGTGGGAACGAGCGACACCACATAGCGGCGGTGCCAGTTGCCGTCTTCCGAGGTCACCACATAGGTGGCTTTTCCCTTTTTCACATCCCCGTCGATGCATTCGATAGTTGCGCCAGGGGTTAGCTTAAATTCAGGTGTAACTGTCTCTATAGGAGCGTTATAGCGAACATTCACCTTCACGAGGGTATCGGTATATAACACATGCTGCAGGGTGTCGCTCAGGTTGAAGAAGACCTTGTCGGCTTCAGTGCTGTGAAATATTACCTGTTCTATATCGCACTCGGCGTTGAGCGGCTCGTCCTTGAAGCACGAGGTCATCATTATGGGCAGGGCTAACGCCAAGAGTCCAAAAATCGTCTTTTTCATTAATCTAATTCTAATGATGTCAAACACTTAAAAGCAGCATTCGACGCTTCCAAATAGTTTTCAAGGTGCAAAGTTATCACTTTTTTTTGTTTTCCCTTTATTTTTAGAGAGAAATCCTCTACCTTTGCACCGAAATTCTACGCATAACTTTAGTTTCTGTTTATATAAAACACAAAATTTTTGAACCGTGAACGAAATTATTGACCGACTGTTTCAATTCAAGTGGTTCAGGACTTTTAAGTTAAAAACTGCCCCACGATGGCTCGTGCTTGTGTGCGACCTCATCATAGTTGCCTTTGCTTTTGCCTTGATAGCACTCTCTGACGCAAGCGATGTGGATGTGGCACGCACCCCCACCACGCTCATGCGCAATCTGGCCATTTTTGTGGGTGTCTATCTCGCTTCATCCTATGCATTAAAGAGTTACACCAGCATCATACGCCTCTCTGTTATTGAAGACCTCTACAGGGTGTTTCTGGTGGTGATATGCTCCACCATTTTGCTCATCATCATCAATGTGGCATGCCTGTCGCTGGGCGGCGAGGAACTGTACCGGTTCTGGAGCATACTGATTGTGGGGGCCATATCGTTTGCGTTCCTGGTCATGGAGCGCCTGCTCATCAAGCACATCTATGCCCGCATGACGCAGGCACAGAGCACCAAGCGCCGCGTGCTGGTGCTGGGCACTTCGCTCAACTCGCTCATCCTTGCCAACGCACTCAAGAGCGAGGTGAACGGCATGTACGAGCCCATAGGCCTGCTGAGCATCAAAGAAGGCAAGGAAAACAGCACGCTCAACGGATTCACCGTCTACAAGTTCGATCCCGATACAATCACCAACCTGTTCATGGAGCACGGCATTCATGCGCTCATCTTCGATGCATCTAACATCAAGCTCATGCGCAACGGCTTTGCCGACCACTTCATCAAGAACAACCTGGCACTGCTCTCGATCAACAAGGTCGAGGAGTATGAAGGCGAGGACCAGAAAGACAGCGACAGCATCTCGACCCACATCAAAGAGGTGCAAATCGAGGACCTGCTGGGACGCGACCAAATCCAGCTCAACAACACGCTGGTGCGCAGTTTCATCAAAGACTCGGTTGTGCTCATCACCGGCGCCTGCGGCTCAATAGGCAGCGAAATCGTCAGGCAGGTGGCATCGTACAAGGCCAAGCAGATTGTGCTCATCGACCAGGCCGAAAGCCCCATGCACGACCTGGCGCTCGAACTCAAGGAGCAATTTCCCAATGCCAATTTCGTGACATACATGGGCGATGTGCAGAACAAAGACCGCATGGAAATCGCCTTCGACATGTATCACCCCGACTATGTGTTCCACGCCGCGGCCTACAAGCATGTGCCCATGATGGAAATCAACCCCACCGAGGGCGTGCTCACCAATGTGATGGGAACCAAAAACATGGCCGACCTGGCACTGAAATACAAGACCCGCAAGTTCGTCATGGTATCGACCGACAAGGCCGTGAACCCCACCAATGTGATGGGATGCACCAAGCGACTTGCCGAAATCTACACACAGTCGCTCTTCTTCGAGGCCAAGGGCAAAGGTGCCACCACACAGTTCATCACCACGCGTTTTGGCAATGTGCTGGGCAGCAACGGTTCGGTGATTCCCATCTTCCGCAAGCAAATCGAGAAAGGCGGCCCTGTGACCATCACCCACCGCGACATCATACGCTACTTCATGACCATCCCCGAAGCATGCTCGCTCGTGCTCGAGGCAGGCTGCATGGGACATGGCGGTGAAATCTACATCTTCGACATGGGTGAACCTGTAAAAATCTACGATCTGGCTACGCGCATGATTTCGCTTGCCGGACTGCGTCCTAACATCGACATCAAAATCACCGAAATAGGACTCCGACCTGGCGAAAAGCTCTATGAGGAGCTGCTCAACGACAAGGAGAAGACTATACCCACCGAAAACGAGAAAATCATGATTGCCAAGGTGCGCACCTACGACTACAACGATGTGTGCAACCACATCGACGGTATCATCTACTATGCCACCAAGAACAAAATTCACGACATGGTGCTCGCCATGAAGGAGTTTGTGCCCGAGTACAAGAGCAATCACTCTGAGTTTGAGGAAATCGACAAGGAAATTAAACAACAACAGCAACAGGAAACTACAACTCCTGAAACTGAAGTGTATTATTCATAAAAAAAGGATATTTAGACATGCCCCACTCTCACACGCTTCACCACGAATGCAACAAGTTTGTGTCATGGTGACCAAAAGGGGCAACTCATAGCAATATGTGGATTGCGTTTGCGCTGATATCGGCCGTATGCCTCGGCTTCTACGACGTGGTTAAGAAAGTGGCGTTGAACGGGAACAATGTGTTTACGGTTCTCTTCCTCAACACGCTCTTCTGCACCCTTTTCATGTCGCCAGCACTCGTCGCAACCCTCACCGACATGGGCAGCAACTTTGTCAAACCCGAAAATCACCTGCTCATCTTCATCAAGGCAGTCATCGTCACCTCGTCGTGGCTGCTCGGCTACTTCGCCATCAAGCATCTGCCACTCACAATACAGAGTTCGATCAACGCCTTCAGGCCCGTGCTGGTGCTGGTGGGCGCCATGATCATCTTTGGCGAACAGCTCAACACACTGCAATGGATAGGTATCATCCTGGGCTTCATCTCCCTGCTGTGGGTGGGCTTCATTGGCAAGCGCGAAGGCTTCTCGCTGCGCCACAACAAGTGGATTTGGGCGGGGTTGCTCTCGGTGGGACTGTGGGCCATCAGCGGACTCTATGACAAGTATCTCATGACGCGCTTCAAGCCCATCAATGTCGAGGCATGGTACTCATTCTATCAACTCGTTATCATGTCGTTTGTCATGGCTTGCATCCACAAGTTTGCCAAGCGGCGCTCCCCATTCCAGTGGCGCTGGTCAATTCTCATGATTTCGGTGTTCATCTGCATTGCCGACCTCACCTATTTCTTTGCGCTGGCCGAGCCCGGCTCGCTCGTTTCCATCGCCTCGATGGTGCGCCGTGGCAGCGCGCTGGTAGCCTTCTTCTACGGCATCTTCATCCTGCACGAGAGAGATGTCAAACTCAAAATCATCGACCAGTGCATCCTCATCTTGGGCGTCTTCTTCCTTGTCCTGGGTAGCCTTAGTTAATCCCCAAAATGATGTTGATCAGGGCGCTCACATCGCTCACATTCACGCGCCCGTCTCCATTCACATCGGCGCAGACCTCGTCCATGGGTTCCAGTCCCAGAATCATGTTGATAAGAGCACTCACATCGCTCACATTCACACGCCCGTCGCCATTCACATCGCCCGGCATGCCCTCTTCGGGCGGCACGGCGCTGTAAACGGTTTCAAAACCCAGAAAACGCATTGTGTACTGCTTGCCCACCTCCGATGCATTCATATTAATCTGGATCGAATTAAGCTGGAGAGGATAATTTGCCATATCATCGGCATCAATCCACGATGCGATGGGCAGGTCCACAATCATCTCACGGTTGGGCACAATGCTGCCGGGTGTAATGGTCTGGTAACTGATTCCACCGCCATGGGCACGCAGGCCAAACACCACATTCTTCACCGGGGCCTCGCCCGGATTGAGCCGCACACGCAGCGTGTCGGGCAGGCTCCACAGCCTAAAATACTTGGTAAGTGTGAGTTTGGGCGCACGGCTGCTGGCTCCCGTATAGGTGTACACAAAACCGTTGCCCATAGCCTGCGCCACGCCGTCCTTGCCACCCGACTGCGTGATGGTCCAGGTGCTGATGTCCAGGTTAGGGTCGATGGGCATCGCATGAGCAGTGGGTTTCTCAACCGTGACATGCAAGGTGTCCGACAGATTATCGACACTGCCCACCACACAGGTGTGTCCGTCGGCCACTCCCTGCAGCACACCCGTTGCGGCATCGATGCGCACCACACCCTCGTCGGCACTCATCCAGTTCAGTGCAGCAGGGTCGATGGGCATTTCCTTGTCGAGCACCGTACCCAGCAACTCCACCGTATAGGTGCGATAAGTGTCGGTTATGATCGAGTCGTTGCGCAGCCTGATGCCGTCGGTGGGCACAATCACATTGATGGGAATGCTGATGGTGTCGCCCTGGAACACAGCCGAAAGCAAGCCACTCCCCTCGCCGTTGGCAAAGAGCACCGAATCGTTCTGAACCACGCCGATGTTGTCGGGGCACAACAGCGTCACGCCCTTCACATCGGTATCGACCAGCATGCCATACTGGTTGTAGCCGAAGAACTTGGGCACATAGGTGCCATATTTGGGCATCGTGAGGCTCCAGTCGAGAAAGCGAATGCTGGTCACCTCATCGTCGTCGGGACTGCTGCACACAGCAAATATGCCGTTTGAGTCGGCCCGCTCGCTGCCGTCGCTGGGACGGTTGCGCACCCCAAGCGCACTGGTGTAGAGCGCCGACGAGCCACCGCCATCCACATTCACCGCCATATAGGCGCCGGCATAGCGCATGAGGTCGCCCAAGGCATCGGTAGTGACACCGTCACTCAACGGCGAACGGCCATCCACCACCATGAAAATCACGGTCTTTCCGTCTTCACTGTATCCCAGTGCCGTACGCGGATGTACATCGGGGTTGCCGTTGGGACTGGTCTCACCATTGAGCACAATCCAGGGTTGTCCCGAGATGATTTCACGCGGCTCAATCGAGTTGCCATTAAGCACGGCATTGAGTGTGAGTGTCAAGGTGTCGCCTGCGGCAAGGCTATTGACGAAGTCATAGGTAGTGCCGCGACCATGCAGCACAAGTCCCTCTGAGGGCACATCCATATCGCCGGCGGTGCTGGGATTGCCCACCACAACAAGCTGGCATGGCTGCCCAAAGGCAAATGCCTCGTCGCCGCCCACATAGCGCACCTGCACCTCGGCACAGGTGCCAAACTGGTTGGTTCCCGAGTAATAGGTGGGATTATAAAGGGTTATCTGATTGTTGCCGGCATCCACATTCACGCCAAAAATCGATGCCGTCGTGCCGTCGGCCTTCACCACGGAGCCGCCAAAATTCACATTGCCCAAGTGCGGCACCTCGTCGGTATCGATTGTGAACTGATACTCGCCATCGTTGTTGCGACCACGATACAATACGCCCTCGGCCATGCTCGACGAGATGGGTGTTCCTATCATCGACACGCCTCGGCTCGTGTAACCGCTCGTCATCCAAAAGTCACCGTTCACGCCCACATAGTAGCGATTGCCCGGGGCGGTTTTTCGACGAGCCATGCCCGACACCGTCTCGCTGCCAGTCATCCTGTCGGTTCCGCTCACAGCCTTTAAGGTGACCTCGGGACTCGACAAGTCGATTTTTGAATAAAACACCCTGAGGTGCTTGACGCCACTCACCAGGAGCAACGAAGTTTGCGTGGTGCCAGGCCCGATGTAGGCATGAAACAGCGTGTCGACCGTATATTCAACACCCCTCAACGAGTAAGTGGCAGTACCGGCCTGGGCGCAGGTCATCGCAGCCACGAGCATAGCCATTGAAAGCAATCCTCTCGATTTCATGATTCAATTCCTAATATAATGTTAATCAATTTTGACACATCGCTCACATTCACGCGCCCGTCACCGTTCACATCGGCGCGGGCCTGGTCCATGGGTTCCAACCCCAGAATCATGTTGATAAGAGCACTCACATCGCTCACATTCACACGCCCGTCGCCATTCACATCGCCCAGCATGCCCTCTTCGGGCGGCACGGCATTGTAAACGGTTTCAAAACCCAGAAAACGCATCGTGTACTGCTTGCCCACCTCCGATGCATTCATGTTGAACTGCAACGAACTGAGTTTGATGGGATAATTGCCCATATCGTCGGCATCGATCCACGACGACACCGGCAAATCTAACACATTCTCCTGGTTGGGAAGCAGCAGGTCGGGAGTGATGGTAGCGTAACTGATGCCGCCATCGGCTGCACGCAGCCCAAACACCAGATTCTTCACTGGAGCCTCGCCCGGATTGAGCCGCACACGCAGCGTGTCGGGCAGGCTCCACAGCCTAAAAAACTTGGTGAGTGTGAGTTTGGGCACACGGCTGCTGGCACCCGTGTAGGTGTACACAAAGCCATTACCCATAGCCTGCGCCACACCGTCCTTGCCGCCCGACTGGGTGATGGTCCAGGTGCTGATGTCCAGGTTTGGGTCGATGGGCATCACATGAGCCGTGGGTTTCTCCACGCTCACCCACATGGTATCGGCCACATTGTCGACCGTGCCCACCACATAGGCCCTGCCATCGGTCACGCCACGCAGCACGCCGGTTTCGGGGTTGATGGTCACCACGCTCTCATCGCTCGAGAACCACGAGAGTGCGCCGCTGTAGATGGGCAGTTGATTCTCAAGCACCACGCTCTGCACATCTACAACATAGTCACGATAGGTGTCGTTCACAATCGAGTCGTTAGTGATGTCGATGTCGTCGACCGAGCCCACAATCTCGACAGGTGCCTCGATGATGGCGCCATTATAATGTCCTGTGATGACAGCCACACCCGAACCGGTGGCATAGAAAGTGGTTCCGTCGTTAATAATCTCTCCCATCGATTCAGGACAAGTGAGCGTCACCCCCTTCACATCCAGGTCGATGAGCATGCCATATTTATTATAGCCATAGAACTTGGGCGTGTAGATGCCATATTTGGGTGTGCGCAGCCTGAAGTCCTGGAAACGGATTTCGGCCACCTCGTTGTCGTCGGGAGCATTGCTCACGCAAAAGATGGCATTGCCGTCGGCACGCTCGCTGCCGTCGCTGGGACGGTTGCGCACTCCCAATGCACTGGTGTAGAGGCACGACGAGCCGCCACCGTCCACATTCATGGCCTCGGTAGCGCCCGCATAGCGCATGATTTCGCCCAGCACGCGGGTTCGCACGCCATCTGAAATGCCCGAGCGACCATCCACTACGCAAAAGTAAACAGTGCGGCCTTCATCGCCATAGCCCACGCCCGAACGGGGATGCAGCTGTGTGGCATCGGGGCGGTGCGAATCCTGGTCAATCACTTCGCCATTCTCCACAATCTTGGGATTGCCCGAAATCACTTCGTAGGGCTCCACACTCATCCCGTTGAAGGTCCACGAAGGTGACACGGTGACCGTGTCGCCCACTTGCAGTTTCTTCACCAGATTGCGGGCTGTACCATGGGCATGAATCACATAGCCGCCTTTGGGAATGGTCATGTCGCCGGCCGAACTGGTGTCGCTCGTCACCACCATCTTGAAAGGTTTGGCGGTCTCGAACACATAGCCGTCGGCCAGTTTGGCCTGCACTTCATAGCCTGCCCCAGTCTCGTCGGTGCTGCCATAGTACAGGTCGTTGTAAATGGTTATCTTGTTCTGGTTCGAGGCAGCGCTCTCATTGGCATAGGTATTGATGCCGCCCAGCGTGGCCTGCGTGCCGTCGGGGGCGGTTACCGTGCCGCTAAAAAAGAAGGGGTTCACATAGAGTTGGCCATCGCGGTCCATGATGAAGTTCTTGTAAAGGGTGGCATTGTTGCGAGCGCGGAAAATCTGTCCCTCGACCACTGTCGAACCCACTGGCGTGCCCACCTTGCTCACGCCCCGCACGGTGTAACCGCTGGTGACAAAGAAGTCGGCATTGATGCCGGCAAAGTAGCGTTTTCCTTCGTGCGACTTGCGCTCGGCCATGGTCGAGACACGCTCGTTACCCGCCACCTTGTCGGTAGCGCACACGCCGCTCAAGGTCACATAGGGGTTGGTCATGTCGATAGTGAGATAGAACACGCGCAAATTCGACGACCCCGTGTGCAGCCAGAGCGAGGTCTGCATGGTACCCGGCCCCACCTGATTGTGAAACAGGGTGTCGACCACATACACCGTTCCCATCAGATTGATGCTGCCCGAGGCCCATGCGCTCAGCGCCACAACCAGCGCAGCCATCAGTGAAGTAATTCTCTTTTTCATAACAATATGGTTTAGTTTGTTTCATCTTGTTTATCAACCCATAAAATTACAAAATTATATTCAATTCTCCAAATCTATTCTACAATTGAAACATGCCCCACCAACAAACACAGGGACTGGCCCCGAAGCCAATCCCTGCGACACATGATATCGTAAGTTATAACCGCTAACTAATGCCCAATATAATGTTGATCAGGGCCGAAACATCCGACACATTCACTCGCCCATCACCATTCACATCGGCTCGTGCCTGGTCCATGGTGGTCATGCCCAGAATCATGTTGATCAGGGTCGACACATCGCTCACATTCACACGACCGTCGCCGTTCACATCGCCCTTCAGGGTGGGCTCGGGACCACTCACATTCTTGCCAATCTCATAGATGCCCATGCCGTTATAAGACTTGAAGGTGAACAGCGTGATCACCTCATTGCCCTCGTCGTCAACACTCTTGGCGGTGTTGATGCAGTGAACGCGCAAGCCGCTATCAGTCACCTTGCCTACGCTATCGGCAGGCAACTGCCAGTACTTGGTGAGGCCACCTAAAGCCATGCCCTCGCCCAACTCGCACACATAAATCTGGCAACCATTGCCGTTCTTGTCATACTGAGCCTTGGGATAGGCAAGGAAATTGCGTCCCTCCAGGCTAAACTCAGCCACGCCGTTGGCACCCTTGTCGGTCTGCTTCACATCGTCGCTGGCTTCTTCAAAAGTGTCGATCAGCGTACCCGTAACATCATACACAACAGGGTCACGGCCGAAACAGTCGATGTAGAACACTTCACCGCTATACATGGCATCGGGATCATCATAGTTGAGTACCATCTTCACTATCGGAGCAAGGCTGAAGCCTGTGTTGGTCTCAGGATAGAAATCGGTGACATCGATGTGGCAGTCGCCTTCAAAACCGCCTTTCCACTTGGTCGCACCTTGATCCAGATGCATGCGGTAGATGGTGGGGAAACCTGGTTCGGCAGTGGCGCCTGCAACCGTCATGATGTTGCACTCGGCCTGCTCGCCTGTCAGGTCGCCAATCACATCCAGGTAGTCGGTGCGTTGCATCTCGCCTTCCTTGTCCATTTCCACCACCAGAGTGAGTTCGCCCGTTTCAGTATTAACCATGTACACGGGAATGGAGTTCTGGGCAGTCGATGTCATTGGAGCCACCCAAATATGGTGGAAGTTGTCCACGCCAATACTTGCCACACCCAGAAAACGGCTATAAGGAGCCCCGTCGAGCGTCAATGGCAAATCTTCGAGAGCCGACCCATCTTCAACTTTAAAGCGGTGAATCACACTCTGCTGCAACGAGTCGGTACCAACAATAATCAGTTTTTCCTCCGAACGAGACACATAAATGATGCCTTCGTCCATCACTGCAGTACGGGCACGCTGATTGCAGATCACACTCGAGGTGTAGGCCTCACCGGCATGCACACGGTCAAAAATCCACTTGTTCACCACCTTGATGTCATTCACAGGCTCATAGGTCTGATTGTCGGTGATTGCCCAAGCGCTTGCACTTGCCACCAGGGCAAGCATCGATAAGAGTAATTTTTTCTTCATATCGTATGATTTTTAAGGGTTATGATATTAATCTACATTTCAAATTGTAAAATTACTAATAATTTATCAATTTACAACTTATATTCACAAAAAAATGCCCTCTGGCATTCCAGAGAGCATTTTATCTATGGTTTTCAGTAATATCAGGCAATACCCAGAATAATGTTGATGAGAGCACTCACATCGCTCACATTCACGCGGCCATCGCCGTTCACATCGGCTCGTGCCTCGTCCATGGCCGTCATGCCCAGAATCATGTTGATCAGGGTCGAAACATCGCTCACATTCACGCGGCCGTCGCCGTTCACATCACCCTTGAGTACATCATCGCTCAGATTCTTGCCAATCTTGTAAACGCCCATGCCATTGTAGCACTTGTAGTCAAACAGATAAACCACCTCTGAATCGTCTTCGGTAGCATACTCCACATTAAAGCAATGGATGCGAGTACCACTGTCCGACACATCACCCAGACGGTCGGCAGGAATCTGCCAATATTTGGTCATGCCTTCAAGGCTCATGCCTTCGCCCAGTTCGCAAATGTTGGCCTGGCAAGCGCGCCAAGATTCAGTAGCCTCGTTATAGCCTTCATACTGAGCAATCGAGTAAACAATGAAATTACGCCCATCGAGGGTGAATTCAGCAACACCATTGGTGCCAACCAAGGGCCACAAATCGGTAGGAACATTCTCAAACGATTCAATCAGCGTGCCTGTATTGTCATACAAGGCCGGCATTGTGGTGAAACCATCTACATAGAACAATGCGCCGTCATATCTCGACTCCTCGTTTTCAGCGTCAACAATGAAACGGGCATAGGGAGCAATACCCCAACTGGTGACTGTTTCGGGATAGAAGTCGAGAATGTCCAAATAGGTGTCGCCTTCGAAAAAGCCTTCCCATCTGCTGCCGCCTTGGTCGCAATGCCAGCCATAGATCGTAGCCACGCTGTGACCAGGAGTCATCACATTACAGGGAGCCTCTTCGCGAGTGATGTCGCCAATCACATCCACATAGTCGGTACGGGCAAGCACATCGCCCTTGTCAAATTCGGCAATAAGCGTGAGTTCACCAGTCTCGGGGTTAAGAGAATAGAGAGGCATCTTCGAAGCCAATTCGCTCGTGTAGGGAGCCACCCAAAGATGGCCAAAGTTGTCTACACCAATGTTGTTTACACCCAAAGTATTGGCGACATAACCACCGTTGTAGGTCACATCAAGCGTGGGCAACTGCTCACCCGTCTTAGCATCGAAACGATAGATAACGGCTGCCGAAATCGTATCGTTTCCAGTGATAATGGCCTTAGCCTCGGAACGGGCCACATACACCACACCATCGCACATCACAGCTGTGCGTGCCTTGGCATTACAAGCATCTAACGATATGAATGCATCACCGGCGTGGGCGCGGTCGAGCAACCACACATTCTTGATCTTGATGTCATTGACCGCGTCATACTTGTTGGGGTCAACCACTGCAAACGCACTTGTTCCTGTTACAAGTGCCAGCAAAAATGATAGTAAAAGTTTCTTCATAAAAATAATGTATTAATAGTTAAATATGCATTCGTTACAGCATAGCAAAGTAACTCAAAAAAACGCACATTTCAAAGGAGATTTAAGCCATTTTAATATTTTCAAACATAATTTAATCATAAATCGATTCCGCACTTCTATACGCGTCGTTATTTGCTGATTGTTAGAAAAGTTTAATGATAAAAATTTGCTCATTGAGAAAGTGTTTTGTACTTTTGTCTTCAATCTTAAAAATAAACCATTTAAGTAAACTATATACACTATTATCTCATGGCAAAATCAAAACAACTAGTTGAATGTGTGCCCAACTTCAGCGAAGGGCGCAATCCCGAGATTATTAACAACATAACCGATGTGATTCGCAAGGCCAAGGGCGTGAAACTGCTCGATGTTGACCCAGGCGAGGCCACCAACCGCACCGTGGTCACCTTTGTGGGCGACCCCGACTCGGTGGTTGAAGCAGCCTTCCAGCTGGTGAAAAGGGCTGGCGAACTCATCGACATGCGCAACCACCACGGCGCACACCCCCGCATGGGTGCTACCGATGTGTGCCCGTTGATTCCTGTTGCCGGCATAACCCTCGAGGAATGCGCCGCTCTGGCACGCAAACTGGCCGAGCGCATCTCTGCCGAACTTGAGATTCCCACCTACTGCTACGAGGCTGCCGCATTCACTCCCGAGCGCCGCAACCTGGCCGTGTGCCGCCAGGGCGAGTACGAGGCCATCGCCGAGAAACTCGTGACCGAGGGCAAGCAGCCCGACTTCGGTGCCAAACCGCTCAACGAGCGCATTGCACGCACCGGCTGCACCGCCGTGGGCGCCCGCAACTTCCTCATCGCAACCAACTTCAACCTCAATACTACCTCGACCCGCCGCGCCAACGCCATCGCATTTGATGTGCGCGAGAAAGGCCGCCCCGTGCGTGAAGGAAACCCCATCACCGGCAAGCCCAAGAAAGACGAGAACGGCAAGACCATTATGCAGCCCGGCACGCTCAAGGGTACCAAGGCCATTGGCTGGTATATCGACGAGTACAAGATTGCACAGGTGTCGATGAACATCACCGACATCAATGTGACTCCCCTGCATGTGGCATTCGACGAGGTGTGCCGCTGCGCACAAAACCGCGGCATTCGCGTGACTGGTACCGAGATTGTGGGCCTCATCCCCAAGAGCACCCTGATTGATGCCGGCAAGTACTTCCTCGAGAAACAGAACCGCTCAACCGGTATTCCCGAAGACGATATCATGCAAATCGCCATCAAGTCGATGGGCCTCGACGACCTCAAGCCCTTCAATCCCCGCGAGAAAGTGATTGAATTCATGTGCGAGGACGATGATGCACAGGGCAAACTCGTTGACCTCACCGTGAAAGGCTTTGCCGAGGAGACCTCGCGCGAGTCACCTGCTCCTGGCGGTGGCACCATCGCAGCCTACATGGGCGCTCTGGGTGCTGCTCTGGGCACTATGGTGGCCAACCTTTCGAGCCACAAGCCTGGTTGGGATGAACGCTGCGGCGAATTCAGCCAGTGGGCCGACAAGGGCCAGGTGGTGATGACCGAACTGCTGCATCTCGTCGACGAAGACACACAGGCCTTCAACCGCATCATGGCTGCCTTTGGCATGCCCAAGACCACCGAGGCCGACAAGGAAGCCCGCAGTGCTGCCATCCAGGACGCTACCCTCTATGCAACTCAAGTGCCCCTGCGCACCATGAAGGAGTCGTTCAAGGTGTTTGAACTGTGCCGTGCCATGGCTCAGGATGGTAACCCCAACAGCGTGAGCGATGCTGGTGTGGGCGCACTTGCTGCCCGTGCCGCTGTGCTCGGTGCCGGCATGAATGTGAAGATCAATGCCGGTTCGCTCAAGGACCGCACCGTGGCCGATGCACTCATTGCCGAAGCCAACGACCTGATTACACGCGCCAACAAGGAAGAGGCCGAAATCACCGCTATAGTAGAAACCAAGTTATAAATCATTAGAATATCTAGAACATCTAGTAAATCTAGATTTTCTAGTTCTAGTAAAAAACCACAATAATGACAAAAGAAGAATTCATTGCCGATATCAGGGCCGGTATTCCCGATGTTCTCCCCGAACCCATGCCCTATGAGGCCGACATCAACCATGCGCCCAAGCGCAAGGACATTCTCACGCCCGAGCAGAAGAAACTCGCCTTGCGCAATGCGCTGCGTTACTTCCCCGCCAAGTTCCACAAGACACTGCTCCCCGAGTTCGCACAGGAACTCAAGGACTATGGCCGCATTTATATGTACCGCTTCCGTCCCCGCTACGAGATGAAAGCACGCCCCATCGACGAGTATCCCCACAAGAGTCGTCAGGCTGCTGCCATCATGATGATGATCCAGAACAATCTGGACAAGGCGGTGGCTCAGCATCCGCACGAACTCATCACCTACGGTGGCAACGGCGCCGTGTTCCAGAACTGGGCACAATATCGCTTGGTGATGAAGTACCTGAGCGAGATGACCGACGAGCAGACGCTCGTGATGTACAGCGGACATCCGCTGGGACTCTTCCCCTCGCACAAGAATGCACCTCGCGTGGTGGTTACCAACGGTATGGTCATTCCCAACTACTCCAAGCCCGACGACTGGGAGCGTGGCAACGCCCTGGGCGTGACACAATATGGTCAGATGACCGCCGGTTCCTATATGTACATAGGTCCGCAAGGCATCGTGCACGGCACCACCATTACCGTGCTCAACGCAGCCCGCAAGGTGATGGGCGAGGAACGCGAAAAACGCATCCCGCTGTTCGTTACTGCAGGTTTGGGTGGCATGAGCGGTGCTCAGCCCAAGGCTGGTAACATTGCCCAGGTGGTGAGCGTCACCGCCGAAATCAACCCGCTGGCTGCACACAAGCGCTACGATCAGGGTTGGGTTGACGAACTGCACGAGAACCTCGACGAACTCATCCCCGCCATCCGCAAGGCTGTGGAAGAGAAACGCGTGGTTTCGATGGCTTATGTGGGCAATGTAGTTGACCTTTGGGAGCGCCTGGCCGACGAAGGCATTCATGTGGACCTGGGTAGCGACCAGACCTCGCTGCACAACCCCTATGCCGGCGGCTACTATCCCGTGGGCTACAGCCTCGAGGAGTCGAAGCGCATGATGGCCGAGGAGCCCGAGCGCTTCAAAGAGTGTGTATTTGAGTCGCTGCGCCGTCAGGTGGCCGCTATCAACCGCCTCACTGCCAATGGTATGTACTTCTTCGACTATGGCAATGCCTTTATGCTCATGGCAAGCCGTGCCGGTGCCGACATCATGAAAGACGAGACCCACTTCCGCTATCCCAGCTAT
>CACXLJ010000010.1 GCA_902768435.1 uncultured Bacteroidales bacterium
TTTATACTATTTTTATGTATTTGTTCTTTCTTGGCGCTATACCCTTTGTTATCAAGCAAATCATAAAACTCTGTTCATGAACAATAAAAACTATTGAGCAATGAGCCCAAGGCTTTTAAACAGATTGACAAGCAACGGCGTATTGTTAACAATCGCAGCAACTGCAAGGATTCCATTGGCAGGCCCCTATATCTCTTTGGGCCTCGGCATTGCCAATGCGATTTGGGGCGATGAACTGATTTATGATAACATTGATTACTAAATACAGTTATGAAAATAATAGACTTTTTCTTCTACTTATGCTCTAAGTATATGAGGATGGGTGTTAGTGATAGTGAACCATCCTTACTAACTGGTGCTGCAGGGGTTGGTTTTTCTTTAGGTGCAATACTATTTGTACTGATTTATCATGTGCCTTATGTAGCACTTGAAAGGTCAACCAAAGGACCTAATAAGATTATTTTCTTCGTTGTTTTGCTTTTCTCATGCATAATATCTTTCTTTTATTATCGTCATAATGGTCGTTGGAAAAAGATTGCTGAGCACTATGAACAAAAACAAATGAGATATAAGACTTTTATTTATGTTCTATGTTTCTTTTTCATGTATCTTATTGCAATAGCAGGGATTCCTTATGGTTTGCATAAATTCTTAGATTTAATCACTAAATAACGATTTGTTTAACGATGATACGAAGTCGTTCAACCATATCGGTTTATATCCTCATTGTTGTTGATTATGTGCGCGACAACATGGGGAGCATCACGGCCGTGACCGACTCGGCGGGCCATGTGTTCAACTTTTTTATCTCGACTGGTCTATAAATCGGGAATTATTTCTAAATTTGCAAAGTTAACTGACCCGTTTTAGCAGGTTTTTTATCAATTTTTTAGCTTATCATCATGAAAAAACTGTTCTTCATATTCTGTGCTGCCCTACTGCTTGCCTCCTGTGGCAAGGGCGACGAAAAAGACGCTATTGAAGGCGAGGCCAACAATCCCGTCACCTTCTTCGAGTGCACATTTGGCGACAATGTCGATGATGTGATTGAAACCCTCAAAGGCTCAAACAAGACCTATAAAGTGGGTGTGGACGATGTGGACAATCCCACGGTTGTCACCCTCACTCCACGCAAGAAGGACCTGAGCATCAAGTACAAGAACACCAACTATGAAGAGGCCCAGTTGGGTTTTGCCCGCGACGAGTTCAGCCGCATTGCCCTGCGACGTGTGTTCACCGACAAGGCATCGTTCAAAAAGTTTGTGAACCGCCACGACAACAACCCCGATGCCATCTCGCTCAACGAGACCGACTCCACCCGCACCTTTGTGATCAAGGGCGAGGAATCGCGCTGCTCGGTGTTCGTTGACCTGCCCCTGCAGCAAGCCGTGATTTCCTATACCGACAATGCCGTGCTGCAACGCGCCAACCAGAGCGGCGTGAAGACCGCCTGGCAAGATTTCATCGACTTCATGTCGTCGCCGTTCGACAACCTGTGGTCGCTCCTGGTGTGGTGCGTCATCCTGGGCATCGTCTATTGGCTCTTCAAGAAATATGGCAAGGACCTGCTGAAAGACCTCTGGTAAACTCTTGCAACCTTACCGCACACAAAAAGGGGACTGGCACTTGCGATGCCAGCCCCTCTTTTTGATATTTTATGGCATTTCCTGCATCTATAGCGTCTGCCATTGCACCACTATAGGTTGTCTCAGCGGTTGCGGCCCTGCAAGTTGCTGAACACGATGAGGGCGTCGCAGTTGCTCACAAACTTGGACACCTTGTTGCGGTTAGCGTAGTAGAATTCCCAAAGTTCGTTCATGGCGTTGAATGCCTTGGAACCGCGGTTCAGGTGCGGAATGGCGTTATAGTCCGCATCGTAGGTGTAGGTGAAGATTTCATCGCCATGGGGCAAGAAGGCGAGCGCGTAGAGAGCCTTTTCCTTGAGACGGAAGTCGCTGGTGTGCTGTTTGCAGTTGTTGAGCAGCGTGATCGATTGGCCAATCAGGTCGGCCTCGTTCTTGTAGTCGATAGAGTCGTAGGCGCTCTGTGCATAGCGGGTCAGGTACCAGCAGTCGCCCTTGTACGAAGCCTGATACAGGATGCTTGCCAGATTGTACTCAATCTTTGCTTTCTCCTCGTTATTTCTGGCATTAGCCAACTGGCGCTTAAGGTCAATCACATCCTGGCAGAATTCCAGGCGCTGGTTGGTCTTCACCTCCTTGGGTCCGTAGTCTTCACCACTCCAGTAAGTCGACTCGTAGTCCACAATCTGGCGGCCCATCCAGCGTTCCTTGTGGTAGTCGCGGCGTGCCATGTAGCGGCTCAGGCCCAGAGTGGAGATGTAGCTGGCGGGCACCTGCTGGAGATAGGGCAAAGCAGCGTCGAAGTTGCCTTCGCGCAGGTACTTGGTGCCAATGAGGTCATTGAGCACATTGTTGTTCACCTTCTTGTCGACAAAGGTCATGAGCCAGCGCTCGAAGTCGTTGCCGGGTGTTGAGTTCAGGTAGTTGCGGTAGTCGATGGTCTGCTGTGCGGTGAGGTCGTCAATCATGTACCACTCCTCACCAAAGAAGTTCAACGAGTTGTCCAAATAGTCGCGATGCGGATAGAGCGAAAGCATTGCTTTGAGGTTCACCACCACTTCGGGACGGTTCCATGCCTCAAACTGCGGAATGAGGGCCGAGCGCGTTACGCGGTCGATTACCTCGGCATAGTGCGAGTTGCTGCCATCTTCGCCCGGGGTCAGCTCTTCCTTGTCTTTCTCGCCCAACCATAGCAGTTCCTTCTTCAGGAAGTCGTAGTATTTCTTCTCGGGCTTGGCATCTTTGGTGGCCACCAGCAGATAGCAGGCGCGGGCATTGTCTTTCATGCGCTGGGTGCCCTTCATCTTCTGCGCTTCGGTGAGCTGCTTGAGGGCGGCACTCTGGTTGCCAATCATGTAGTTCAGGAAGCCCGAGGCAGCCTGCCACATGGCGGGACTCTTGGTCTTGCCTTGCTTCACCACATCAGCTGCAAAGGCAATGAACTGCTTGATTTCGTTCTCATAAATCGAGGTTGCCTCGACATATTGCATCACTTCGGGGCTGCCGGCATCGGCAGTCTCCTGAGCATTGTTCACGAAGTCCTGCACCAGGAATACGAGTGTGGGCGAGTTAGGATTGGCGGCATACTCCTCCTTGATGCCCTTGAGGTTGCGCTTGTCGCGCACGCACCACTTGATACTGGTCATGTCGCCTTGCTCGGCATAGATTTCGCATGCCTCCTGACGCTTGCCGCTCTTGAGCAGTCCCCAGGCATAGATGTTCTTCATCTTGTCCTTATATACGCTCTCGGGCAGCGACTTGCCCATGGTTTCCCAGGTCTGCATCACTGAGGTGGGCTTGTTCATCATCATGTAGGTGCGCATCACCAGCAAACCATATTGCGCACGATAGCGCGCTCCTTCATAGCTGCGGGCGCGGTTGTTGATATATTGCATGTCGCGCAGTGCAGCAGCTTTTTCTTCGGCCGTGGGGTAATTCCAGCGATTCTCGTCAAAGGCATCACAGGCCTGCATGTACTTGATGAGCAGCTGCAAGTAGTCGAGCGTTTCTTGGTCATTCTTGGCAAGCGCCGTCTGCACAATGCAGTTGGTTGACTCCTTCATCTCGCGGGTGTCGACATGGAACAGTCCCATCATGTCCCACTTGTCGGCCTTGCCGTCGGTGTAGTTGGTCCAGTACTGCGTCATTCGCGTGGCAAAAATGTCGTCCATCTGATTGCGGTTATACACGCTGAACATGTAGTAGTTGGGCGTAGGCGACGGACCGCATGCCAGTGCGCTCAAACCAGAGAGCAGCACAATGCTAAGGATTAAAAACTTTTTCATAATCGGTGTATTGATAGTTATTAATGTATTTGCTGTCTAAATCGTAGATAATCACTTGCTGGTTGATGTCGGGGCGCAGCGCGGAGAGTTTGTCGCGCACCTTGATGATGGTGGTGGCGGGCACCTGCTTGAGCACAACCTCGTCGCCTGCCACAATGTGGGCCGAGAGAGCATCGTCGCTGCCGCCCGAGGGCAGGTCACGCGACCCGATGACCAGGTATTTGCCGGGTGCAGTGCGGTAGAACAGCGTGCTGTCGGAGAGGTCCACATCGTAAAGCGTGCCCTTGAACTCCTTGCTGCGGTAGTGCAGAAACCAGTGAAACACCGGATAGGCGGCACACAAGGGCAGGTCATAGTCGGCAAGGTTTTTCACATAGGGTTCGGCGTCCTTGTAGTCGAGAATGGGGTTCTCGCAGTCGTAGTCGGCGGCATCACCCGTGTTATACATCATGAGCACGCCATAGTCCACGGGTGGCGGAGGCATCGAGAGCTGATGCAGCCTGATGGTGGCCGACAGGCCCAGTCCGCGCTCCTTGAGCAGGGGCCGCATGCGCCGCAGCAGGTCGAAGTAAGGCATCATGGTGCGACCCGTCCAGTCGAAGTCGACCTGCACCTCCTTCACACCTTTCACGCCGTTGGTCTCGCTCATCTGCACGAGGCGGTTGACCAGCAATTTCGCCAGTTTTGTGGTATCGACATCCAGGCAGTTCTCCATGATGAACACGGTGGGCACGATCTCCAGTCCTTCGGGCACAGGCTCACTGAAGTGCAGGGTGGCGTTGGGCATGAGTTTGCCGTCTTTCACCACCACATCGAAGTAACGCACATACATCTTCTTCACCTCGTTCCGGGCCAGGAAATCGCGCTCGGCACTGTCGAGCTGCATCACGGTGCGCCAGTAGTAGACCGAGCGGGCCGGACGCGGCACCGGTTCGTGCGACTTGTGGCACGAGACAAACGCCACCACCGTCATGACGGCAACGAACATTTTTGTGGCCATATTCCGTGCTGAATGCAGCATGAATTCCTCGATTGTATTATTGCAAAAATAGTTATTTTTTACAAAAATCACTAACTTTGCCCTACAAAAACATGAATTTGCAATGAAAAAACTCAAAATATGGTTAGAGGCCATCCGGTTACGCACCTTGCCGGTGTCGCTGAGCGGTGTGCTCATCGCCTTGGGCTTTGCCAAGTGGAACCACTGCTTCAGGCTCGTTCCTGCCATCCTGTGCATCGTGTTTGCGCTGCTGGCGCAAATCGTGTCGAACTTTGCCAACGAATACTATGACTACAAACGCGGAGCCGACAAGAAAGGCCGCGTGGGTCCGCGTCGTGGTGTGACCGAGGGCGACATCAAGCCCCGCACGCTCAAGATTGCTACCTATGCTACGCTGGCAGTGGCATGCGGTGTGGGCCTTGCCATGCTGCCTTATGCTCCTGCGGGCAAGTGGTGGGTGCTGGTGCTGGTGGGCGTGGTAACGGCTGCCGGCGCGCTCGCCTACAGCACAGGCCCCTACCCGCTCAGCTATCACACGCTGGGCGAACTGGCTGTGTTCTTCTTCTATGGCATCATTCCCGTGAATTTCACCTACTATGTGGTGGCGGGCGGTTTCGATCCGTTTGTGATGATGGCATCGATTTGCATTGGCTTTATGGGCGTGAATGTGCTGCTGGTGAACAACTACCGCGACGAGGCCGACGACCGCGAGGCGGGCAAGCGCACCTCGGTGGTGGTGTTCGGCAAGCAGGCGGGACTGGTGGCTTATCTGTTTAACGGCTACATCGGTTTTGCCGTGATGGCGGCACTGTGGCTGCGCATGTTCTTCACCATGCCGCTGTGGGCACTGTTTGCACCCGTTATCTACCTGATTCTGCACACCCTCACCTGGCTGCAGCTGCGCAAGCGCACAGGTGCTGCACTCAATCCACTGTTGGGTGCCACAGCGCGCAACATGCTTATCTTTACCATTTTGTTGCTTATACCCCTCGTAATCTACAATTAACCCTGCGGTTTCTCGGAGGTCTCGGAGGGTTCTGAGTAGATGAGGTTGAGGATTTCGGTGGCGACATGGGGCCGGTAGTGCACCGCATCGTAGTAGTTGTGGTAGTCGCTGTTCCACTTGTTAGGCCCGCTGAAGTCGTACACATTCTCCTTGCCAAAGAGGTCTTGCAGACACTGCAGGTCGGCCGGGTTGATGCGAATCTGGTCGAAGAAGGGGGCTATAACCACCTTCACCCGCGTGTGCTGGCGCTTGAAGATGCCCGCCATCTCGGCAAACATCTGGCGCCTCTCCTCATTGATTTGTGCTACATCGGTCGAATCGGGGTGCTGGTCATTAAAAATCCTTGCACAGAATTTTGGTTTGTAGTACTCTCCCTGCGCTATCAACCGATCGCGATAAACATACTCAATCTCATTGGTCCTGGTATCATACTCTATATCATCGCGTGAACTGAGGATTTGTGCCATATAAGGCTTGAACTTGCCGTTGAAGCGGTAGTCGAAATATGCCCAGACAAACTTGAGGTTGAGGAACGAAAGGAAATTGGTCCAGTGAAAATTAACCCAGTTCTCGTTGTTCACAAGTGCCGGAGGATTCATGAACAAGTGGCTATAGGCCTTGCCTTTGCCAATCACTTTGTGGTCGAGTACCACGAGCGCATTTTTGATGCGGGCATGATGCTCAACAGCATGGCGCACCTTGAGATACATGCCCTCGACCGTGCCTCTCATGGCGTCGAAGTGGAAGCAGCGGGTGTCGGTGCCAATGTGCTGCTGCCAGTCCTTGACATGAAACGCGAGGCTGGTGCTGTTGCCGAAGATGAAGGAATCGTAATGGCAGGTGTCGTTCTGGTTGTCAAAGACCTGGGTCGACACATAGCCGCGGTTGATCACCACCTCACGCAAGTTAGCATAATAGTTGTCGTAGTGCCAGATGACCTTGAAGGGGTCAAAGACGACATAAGTGCCCACAATGAGCAACAATGGCGAGAGGAACAGGAGGAGTTTGAGCAGATATTGTTTCATAGCGGCGCGTCAGAATTGGAAGTAAATAAATGTTTGACTCACATCCTGAAGCAACGCCCAGCGATAAATGGCGTAGAGCAACAGATAATAGATGGCCCAGCGCACCAGGCGGTAGCGGCACAGGCCATGACCCGAGAACTGCAGGGCGTGCTGCTTGCTGCGCTGCACCCACTCGGCAAGGAAAACAGGCACTGCGAGCAACAGCGCAAACTTGCCGCCCACAAAGCCGTCGAACCACCAGTGCGTAGCCAGGCCGCTCAGGAACTGCCAGGCCTCGGTCATGCTGGTGGCACGGAATATGATCCAGCCCACCACTGCCAACACAAAGGTGAAGAGCATGAGCACCACATTCTTGAGGCTGGGCAGCCATCGGCGTGATTCCTCCACCCCAGGAGTCTTGGTGTTGATGCCCAGCACGATGTAGATGCAGATGATCACGGCATGGTAGAGGCCCCACACAACAAAAGTCCAGTTGGCCCCATGCCACAGGCCACTCACCAGGAACACAACGAGCACATTGCGCAGCACCTTGCTCCGGGCGCAACGGCTGCCGCCCAGCGGAATATAGATGTAGTCGCGGAACCACGACATGAGCGAGATGTGCCAGCGGCGCCAAAACTCGGGAATAGAGCGGGAAAAATAGGGATAATTGAAGTTGCGCGTGAGGTTGAAGCCAAAGAGGCGCGCGCAACCTATGGCGATGTCGCTGTAGCCCGAGAAGTCGCAATAAATCTGCACGGTGAAGAGCACGCCCAGCAAGAGCAGGTTGATGCTCGATAGCGAGGCATAGTTGTCCCAGCTCATGTTCACGAAGTAGGCACAGGTGTCGGCCACCACCATCTTCTTGAAAAAGCCCCACAGCATCTGGCGGCTGCCGTCGATGGCGGCCGACTGGCTGAAGGTGCGTCCCGCCTGGAACTGCGGCAGCAGGCGCGTGGCGCGCTCAATGGGGCCTGCCACCAGTTGCGGGAAGAAACTGATGTAGGCAAAAAAGTCGACCATGCTGCGGGTGGGCTTGATGGCATGGCGATACACATCGATGCTGTAGCTCAACGCTTGGAAGGTGTAGAACGAGATGCCCACCGGCAGAATCACATCGAGGGTGACCCAGTCGAGTTTGTATCCCATCGCCGAGAAGAGCGCATCGAGGTTTTCGACAAAGAAGTTGAAATACTTGAAGGTGGCGAGAATAAGCAAGTTGAACACGATGTTCACAGTGCTCACCAGGCGTTGCGAGGTGCGGTTGCCCTCAAACTGCGCTATGAGCAGTCCGCTCATATAACTGCTGAGCGAGGTGGCGACGATGAGCAGCAAGAAGCGCCAGTCCCACCAGCCGTAGAACACATAACTTGCAGCAAGCAGCAACAGGTTCTGCATCTTGCGTGGCTTGAACACAAACCAGTAGAGCAAGAACACGAGCGGCAAGAACAATATGAATTCTACAGAATTAAACAGCATAGCACATTCTGGTTACATCAAAGAGCCAACTATCGCAATAATCACTACCACTGCAATGATCAGAATCAAATAGGTGAGTATCAGCAGGAAGGAAATGAGCAAGATTCTCCACACGACCGACCATGTCTTGAGACCATAAAGTTGCCGGTAGTCATAGACAAGCATGATAAGCACCAGCCAGAAGGGGACCATGTAGGGATACACGAAAATGTCAGAAAGACTCTGTGTGATGAGAATCAGGACAATCGTGATGATGTGGAACTGGCAGTTGATGTAGATTTGCGAGAAGAATGTCTCCACAAGATTCAGTTTCGATTTCTTCTTGAACACAAGCCATGTGATGAGCACAACCAGCACATTTTGCAAGATGATCGTGTAGAGCAGATGCTCATTCAAGAACTTGATAGCTGCCTGCAGATAGGCTAACAATTGTTTTGTATTGGCACTCAGCTCTGATTCTATGCTTTTAAACGATAAGCCCGACCCTTGATAGTTGATATCGAAACACCATGCCAGGAAAATGATGAAGATGGTGAACACCGCAAGCATCTTGAAGGGCGGGAAATAGCTCAAACTATGCCCGTTGAGGTAGTCTTGAATCATGTAGCCGGGTCGCCAGAAGAGGTCGCGAATGGTGCGCACCATGGGGCGGTTTCCCAACCCCCAGATGTCAAGGAAATTGAGGCAAAGCCGCTTGAAGGTGAGCCGTTGCCAACTGGCCACCTTGCCGCACTGCGGGCAGTAGTTGCCCTGGAACTGTGTGCCGCAATGTTGGCAGGTGTGCTCTTCCTGCGACGATTGCGGAGCATAGCTGACGCGGCGTTTTTTTCGCTCTATCCAGCGAAAGCGTACCTGGAGCCGATGTATCCTTTGTTTCAGTGTCATAGCTTAATCTTGAATCCAGAGCGATTTTATTTTGCGTCTGATGGCCCACACATTGCCTGCCGTGATGGCGCCCATGATCACCACCGCCACAATCAGGGCGGGGACGATGGAGCCGCCCTTGGTGCCCATCTCGCGCAGCATGGGCATGTAGCAGCTGCGTGCCAGCAGCATGAGCACAATCGAGGCGACGAGCACTGCCACATTGATGAAGAACACCATCTTCACATAGGGTTTTGACACCTGTGCAGGCGAGTAGCCGAGCAAGAGCAGGTCTTGCAGTTTCTTGGTGTTCTTCTGCAGCAGCAGGTAGATGCTGAGCATGAGCACGAAGAACGAGAGCAGACTGATGAGCACACCTATCACGATGACGATGATGATGACGAGGGTGAGCAGATAGTAGGTCTTGCTCGACGCCATCTTGTCGCCGGCAATCATGTATTTGTGTGCATCCATATAGGACTGAATCTTGGGGTCGCCCGGGCGGTTCACCTCGATGATGAGTCGCAGCGGCTGCTGCACCTCGCCGGTGCCATAGCGGGCATTGGCCCACCGCATGAACTCGTCGGGCACGATGATGGTGTTCAGGCGGTTAGAGAAGCCCACAATGCGGCCGCCCATCATGTCGTAGTGTCCGTTGCCCGACAGGTTGAAGTTGAGCGGCACGCTGCTCACCTCGCCTTCGCTCACCTTTGGCATGCCCTGCGTGGCGGCAAACCCGAAGTTGTAGAGCGACAGGTACTCGCGCGACATGATTACAGGCACCTGCGGCCTTTGCGGGTTGAAGTGCCACGAGGTGGAGTCGACATCGAGGAACGAGTTGGGAATCGACTCGAAGAAGAACATGGTGCGAATCATGGGGCTTGACCCGCCTCCTATCGCAGCCACCACGCTGAATTTGCTGCTGGTGAAGCGGCCCACTTTGCGGCACCATGGCTGCTGCTCGATGTCGGCAATGTCTTCGTCGCTGAATTCGGCACTGGTGCCCATGATGGCGCCCGCGCTGGAGATGTTGCGGGTGATGATTATATAGTCTTTGCGAATAAAACTCTCTTCGTCGTTGAAGATGGGCAGCACATCGTTATAGAATTGCACGGCCAAAATCACGATGGTGAGCCCTATGAGATTGGCTATCGAGAAGCCTATGAGCTGCGAGGTGCTGATGTGCTTGCGCAGCAGTTTCCACATGAGTCCTTTCATAGCTTGAATTCTTTATCGACATTAATCTTCACATTATTGCCCACCGAGGTGCTTATGATACCGGCGCCCTGACGCTGAGCCTCTTCCTGTACCAGTTGCGCCACAATGCGGTTGTTGGTCTCGTCAAGGTGGCTCACCGGCTCGTCGAGCAAGATGAAGTCGCACGGCTGGCATAGGGTGCGAATGATAGCCACGCGCTGCTGCTGCCCTATCGACAGCTTTGCCACGGGACTGTTCACCTTGTCGGCGATGCCCAGCGCCTCGAACAGGGGCAGTATCTCAGCCTCGGTCTTGAAGTGGGTGAGCTGGTTCTTGAGTTGGATGTTCTCCAACGCCGTGAGTTCGGGGAACAGGCGCATGTCCTGGGGCAGATAGGCGATTTGGCGCTTGCGCACCTCGCACCACTGGGGCACCGTGATCGAGCGTATGTCCTGTCCGTCGAACAGGAACTGGCCCGAGTAGTCCACGCGGTAGCCATAGATGTAGCTGCACATCGACGACTTGCCCGTGCCGCTCTCGGCCGAGATAAGGTAGTGCTTGCCCTTCTCGAAGGTGAGGTTCTGGAGCCACACTTCGCTCTCGTTCTTTTCCCTGCCGGCAAACACGGCCGGCAGCGTATTTCTCAGTTCAATCGTGTTCATGAAAATGAATGTAATTCAATTAGCAGTTGCAAAGATAATAAAAAGATTATTGCAGTGCGACAAAACCCAAAACAAATCAGGTTTTTTGCTCGCCCTTGCTATCGCTACGGAGCTAAGGGAGTTGAGGAGTGGCTGACGCGATGGTGATTTGACAGTCAGACAATTGATGACTATTAATTGACAATTATTTTTATTCATGACAATTGTAGCAAGAGCTACAGAGGGGCGGCAAGTGATGCCGTCCCTCTGCTTTATTTTCTATATTAATCAGATTAATCCGTAGCTGAGTTTCTCAACCCTAAACCCTAAACGCTAAACCCGAGCGCAGCGAGATCAGGTCTCGGCGATGAGATTTGCACTATGGTGCGGGGAAGAGGACTTGCGGGAGTTTGCTTTGGGGGTCGCGAAGGGAGCGGGGCATGATGTTGACGACGGGCGAGAGCGTCCGGCCAGAGTTCTTCACCTTCCACCTGCCTGATTGCTGCTGCAGCGACAAGTTGGCGGGCAGACGCGCAATGCTGTCGGTCTGGAGCCCGAGCAGCAACGGTCCCGCCAACGCCCTGCGGCAAGCCAGCGCCGGCAATGTCTCGACATGGGCACTGTCGGCAAACTCCATGTTCACCACACCATAATCGACAAACACCGTGCGGAATGTGAGATAACCCGACGCATCGACCACAGCCGCATCGAGCTGTGGGTTCACAACTGTGTCGGGTTCCTCGCTAACCTTGAATTTCACATCCTTGAGCCAGTGTGGGATGAAGACTTTCCATGTGAGTTCGTCCTCGGGTGCCTTGAGCATCATGAGCGACATGGACCTTTCGTCGGCCGGATAGGTCGACGACTGAATCATGGAGAAACTCTTTGCTCCCCTGAAGCCCGACACTGCGGTGGTGAAGTAGTTGATGTAAACTGTGTCGTTGCTCATGGCTGCCCACATGCGGTCGTAGTTTGCCAGCGCCTCGGCCCCTTGCGACAGGCTCTCGACAGGCGATTGCGGCATGGCACGCAAGAAAGGATTGGAGGCAGTGGGAACATTGTGAGGCACCAGACTGCCGTTGCTCGACTGCATGGTGACAAAGGCATTGCAATAGATGAGCTGGAGCAATTCCAGGTATCGGGTATCGCCGCTGAAGCGCCACAGGTCGTTGGCGAGCATGAAGGCGTCGGCAGTGGCCGAGACCGATGTCACGCTGTCGCATGCGGCAATCTCAAAACTTGCCGTGAGTTTTTCCTGCACGAGGCGGTCGAAACGCTGCTGCACCCAGGTAGCCAACTTCGCGTCGGCGGTTATCTCGGCCCAGCGCAGCTGTGCCCGCAACGCAGCCGTGAGGTAATGCACAGGCAACTTGGGCGACGGCTCTTGCGCACGGCGCACGAGCACATCGACAACCGGCACGAGCGAACTGTCGTTGAGCACCTCATAGGCCTGCACCAGTCCGCCAATCGCCTCGAGCAGTTCACCGCGCTGCTGCGAGAAACGCCATCCCCTACCCTTGCGGTCCCAGAACTTGAGTTTAGACCATAGCGAGGTGCGGGGCGACAGGGTGTAGCGCTTGAGCCCCTTGATGTTCTGGGCAAACATGCGATGGGCAAGCTGGCTAATGCGCTGCTTCAGCGAGTCGGAACGATGATACCTGTAATAGCCACACAAGGCCTTTAGCAGCAAGCCGTTGCAAGCCAGTTGACCTTCGTCGAGTTTCGACCCCGCTGGCGCGCCCCAATAGCCATGCCCGTTGAACTGGGCGGTGAAGCCCGACATGAGCGAATCGAGTTCGGCCGGATGCTCGCCGAGCGCCATAGCCTCGATGCTCAGCGCATGCGCCACCCGTGCTGCCTCGGCCACACAGTGGGCATCGCCGGGATGCGACTTGACCGAATCGGCCAACGAGGGAGCCGCCTGCTTGAGGAAATCGTAACTCATAACTACCCGTTTCTTGCTCTCGCCGCCAAGACGCACCTGCTTGAATGAGGGATTGCGCGGCCACTGCTGCGACACGGACATGAACGGCAACAGGCTGCAAACCATATAGAGTAGAAATTTTTTCATGACATCTCGCACCTTAATGCACCACAAAGATAGTGAAAAATCAAATTTATTCGTAATTTTGCATACTCAAAGAGACACAAATCCCCTGCTCATGACCGAAAAAATGAGAATTGACATACTGAGCGTGATGCCTGAGGCGCTTGACTCGCCCCTGCACTGCTCCATTTTGCAACGCGCGCAAGACAAGGGCCTGGTAGAAATCTATGTGCACAACCTGCGCGACTGGTCGACCCGCAAGCACCGCAAGGTTGACGACTACCCCTTTAGCGGCGAAGCCGGCATGGTGATGCAGATTGAGCCCGTGTACCGCTGCATCGAGGAACTCAAGGCGCAGCGCGACTACGACGAGGTGATTTTCACCTCGCCCGACGGCGACCTGCTCGACCAGCCCATGGCCAACGCGCTCTCGCTCAAGCAGAACCTGATTATCCTGTGCGGCCACTACAAGGGGGTTGACTTCCGCATTCGCGAGCACCTGATTACCAAAGAAATCTCGATTGGCAACTATGTGCTCACCGGTGGTGAACTGCCTGCCGCCGTGATTGCCGACGCCATTGTGCGGCTCATTCCAGGTGCCATAGGCGACGAGCAGAGCGCGCTCAACGACTCGTTCCAGGACAACCTGCTCGAGGCACCCGTCTATACCCGCCCAGCCGAGTTCAACGGCTGGAAGGTGCCCGATGTGCTGCTCAGCGGCAACTTCGCCAAAATTGAGGAGTGGAAAATGGAGCAGGCTCTGAAACGGACCCGCAAACTGAGACCCGATTTGTTAAAATAATTTATTGTTTGCGCATTTGCTCGCACAAGTGAAATTTTCTTGCTATCTTCACGCTCCCAAATCAAAAAATCAAGAATCACCTCATCGCAATCTCATAGAGTTATGAATATCTTCGGCAAAACCTTCAATCGACCCAAATGGGTGCCCAAGTGGCTGAACATACCGCTTGTTGTCTTCATTGTGTTCATCGCAAGCCTCCTGTTTCTCAACAAGGAGTATAATTTCATGAACATCATCAAATACAAGAAAGAAATCAAGGCACTCAAGGCCGAAATCAAGGCCAACGAAGACTCGGCCCTGAGCTATGAGAAAAAGGTTCAGGAACTGAACACCGACCTCGCCTCGCAAGAACGCGTGGTGCGCGAGAACTATGGCATGAAACGCCTGAACGAAGAGGTATATATCACCAATATCCCCTAACTGCAAGTTACCACCATCACTATGGTTTCGAAAGAAAAACAATCACGCATCCAGAACATCATGCTCACAGTGGCCATGCTCATACTGCTGGTGACAGCCGTATTGTCCCTGTTTAATGTGCATTGGGAATACACAAAATACATCTTTGCCTTTGGCGCCGTGCTGGCGCTTGCCGAGCGACTCACCGAGCGCTACCAGGGCAACAACCTGCGCATCAAGCGTCTGTATCGCATGGGCAAGATTTCGGCACTCTTCTATTGCGTGTCGGCCTTTTTCCTGCTCTACCCGGGTGTGAGCGGGCAAAACTGGCTGCCGTTCCTCATGGCCGGCGCCGTGCTGCACATCTATGCCACCTACGCCGTGGAGCATGAGATGAAAAAGGAGGAGAAAAACGCTGAAAAAGAGTGATTTTTTCTTGCTTCACACAAGTCCTGATGGCCGCATCGGGTTAAAATGCTCTAATTTGCAGTGCCTGCACTTTGAAAAATGCTAAAATATGTGGAATATCGGGATTAATTCAACTCGATTTATTAATTTTGCAAGTTAATGAAACGGAGCCTAATAATTGATATGGGCAATTCAAGCACCAAACTCGCTGTGTACAGCGATGGTGTCTTGACGCACCGGCAGCGCACTGACAAAGTCACTCGCGAACTGCTTGCGTCCATTATCGAGGCTCACGGCATTGACGAGGGTATCTTGTCGAGCGTAGCGCGCAACGACTATAGCATTGACGACTACCTGCAGCAGCACCTGCAGCGCTACATGCGGTTGAGCCACAGCACACCGCTGCCCATAGGACTGCACTACGCCACGCCGCACACCCTGGGCTGCGACCGCATTGCCACAGCAGTGGCCGCATGGGAACTGAACCCCAATGCAGCGTCGCTGGTGGTTGATGCCGGCACAGCGGCCACCATCGATGTGGTAGATGCCCAAGGCAACTTTGCCGGCGGCAACATCGTGGCAGGCGTCACCACACGGCTCAAGGCGCTGAACCACTACACCAGCGCCCTGCCTCTGGTCGAAACCGAGGGCGACACGCCCCAGTGGGGCTACAACACGGTGACTGCGCTGCGCAGTGGTGCCATTTTGGGACTGGTGGCCGAGATCGAGGCAAGCGCCTCGCGCGTCAAAGCCAAGTTGGGATGTGAACAGGTAACCATATTCCTCACTGGTGGCGACGGTCCCCTGCTGGCCAAGCACATGCAGGCCGAAACACGGCTGGAAAACGATTTATTGACAAACGGATTATACAGAATTTTAAGATATAATGAAGGCTTATAATAAACTTTTGATTACGGCGCTCACCGCACTGACAGGCCTCGCTGGCGCACAGGCGCAAGGAATTGCCACAACGCCCTATTCACGCACCGGTTACGGCATGCTCGGCGAGAATGCAACAGGTATACAGCGCCACATGGGTGGAGTGGGTATCGCCTCACAGAACGGACGACAGATTAATGTCATGAACCCCGCTTCGTATTCACAGACCGACTCGCTCACCTTCATGTGGGACATTGGCGTGGGGCTGTCGAACTCGTGGTCCAACGAACCGTCGACCGGCAAGACCGGCCACAGCTTTGGTGGCGGACTTGACTACATCACATCGGCATTCCGCATTGCCAACCACCTGGGCGCCTCGTTTGGCCTTGTGCCCTATTCATCGGTGGGATACAGTTTCGGCAAGAAAATCGACAACGGCAAAGAAACGCACATGGGCGAAGGCTCGCTCTCAGAACTCTATCTGGGTGCCGGCTGGCAACCCTTCAAGAACTTCTCGCTGGGTGCCAACTTCTCATACCTGTTCGGAACCATTACCAACGACACCTATATCACTTCAAACACCGACAACCTGTTTCAGCGCACAATAGAGGTGCGCGACTGGAATGTGCATGTGGGTGCACAATACGGCATCAACCTCAACAAGGAAGACCGCATCGTGATAGGTGCCACCTTCTCGCCCAAGAAATCGTTCCACGGACACACCTGGGGCACCTACTACGACACCCAGGCCACCAAGCAAGACACCGTGCAATACACCTCGCTCAAGGGCGGCTACGAGATGCCTAACACCATTGGAGCCGGTATCAGCTTCACGCATGGCACCAAGTTCTTTGGCGAAATCGACTTCACCTATCAAGACTGGTCAAAGGCCAAATATGTGCCCATGAAGAGTTTCGAGCCCGCCGACATCAAATTTAACGACCGCTGGAAAGTGGCAGCAGGCGTGCAATATGTGCCCAACTCGCGAGGCAGCTATATGAAGCGTGTAGCCTATCGCCTGGGTGCCTACTACAACAACGACTACCAGAATGTGCAGGGCAATCAGGTGCGCGACTATGGCGTGACGCTGGGTTTCAGTTTCCCCGCGCTGGGTGTCGACAAGACGCTCGTCAATCTGGGCCTCGAATGGAAGCACCGCTACACTGCCCCCACCAACCTGATCAAGGAGAACTACCTCAACATCACCTTGAGTGTCACCTTCAACGAGATGTGGTTCTGGAAAAACAAAATCAGATAATCGTCAACCCGTCTTGAGCATCAACATCGCGATGAGCCGATTCATCACATTGAGCATTACCTTGCTATGCCTCGTGCTTGCCTCGTGCAAAGACGAGGTGCAGAATGTCGTGGACCGAGAAACCGACCCCGAGAAGGTTCCCACGATGTCGACACGCGATGTGCAGACGCTCATCAGCGATGACGGAAAGACCCGCTACCGCATCAACGCCAAGGTGTGGCTCATGTATGAGGAGGCAAAGCGCCCCCACTGGATTTTTCCCGACGGCGTGGTTGCCGAGGAACTTGACGAGAACTACAGCACCAAGTCGTCGATCATTTGCGACTCGGCCTACTACGACGAGATTGCCAAGGTGTGGAGCCTGGTGGGCAATGTGCGCGTGAACAATGCGCAAGGCGACAAAATCCTCACCGACAACATGATTTGGGACCAGAACAAGCACAAACTGTTTTCAGAGGCATTTATCCACATCGAGAAGACGGGGCGCGTGATCGAGGGCTACGGCTATGAGAGCGACGAGGGCCTGGTCAACTACACGCTGCGCAATGTAGAGGCCATCTTCCCGTTCGACGACTCCCGTTTCTCGCACTAATACTCGCCTCACATACTTGCAATAATACTCGCATATTCGCACTAAAACTTGCACTATTATTTCACTAATACTCGCACTAATACGAAAAAACTCTCGCCCAGGATTGAGCGAGAGTTTTTATTTCATGAGAGTTATTCAAATATTGAAATCACTTATTTGATAACTTTTGTACTGGCCTTGGTGCCGTCGGTGTAAGTGGTAACCACGATGTTCACGCCGTCGAAGGGCTTGCTGCTCTCGATGCCAGCCATGTTCACATACTTCACGCCAGCCACTTGCTTGTTAACATCCACATCATTCACAGCGGTTGAAATGGAAGTGCTCACTGTGAGCTTGTCCATAACAAAGTAGGTGGGAGTGTTGATGCCATAGTTACCCTTGTCAGATGAATCCATGGTGAAGAAGATTCCACTCACCTGGCCCAGTGCACTCATATCAAACCACGTCCAGTCGGTGATGCCAGAGAACTGACCGTTGTGGAAACCACAGAGTTCAATCTCGGCAGTGCCGGTCTCGGCGCCGGTCTCGTCTACACCATGAGCAATGAGCTTGAAGTAGTCACCTTCCTGATTGAAGGGGCGTCCAAAGCTGTTTTCATCGGCACAGCAGTAATAGGCATAGGCAGTGTTGTTGACATACATGCCTTTCACAAAGTAGGTGTTGCCATCATCAAACATCACCTTGGCGCCTTCGGGGCCATAGAATTCTCCCCAATAGCACAGCATGTAAGGCTGCTCGGGATTCACACTGCCATCGGCATTCATGCCACCGCCGGCTATATTGCTCCACTGGTGCTCCAGTCCGCCGGTTGCGTTGTAGTCGCTCTTGCAAACGGTGAAACCATCCCAGTATGCACCACCCCAGCTGCTGCCTTCACCATGAATATGACTGAGCAGGAAAGGAGGGAATTCGAACCACTCGTAAGTGTCGTCGTAGGTCTCGTTGATGAACTCATTCTCACCGAAGTTGAGCGTTTCAGGGATAACAGGATTGCTGAGGTCGAGGACGATGTCGGCGGCCCATGCACTTGCTGCCATGCACAGGGCAGCGATCAAAGTAAATGTTTTCTTCATAATTGATAATTATTTAAGTTACTAAATATATTTAAGAATTCATGATAATATCGATGAGGGCAGTGATATCGCTCACATTCACACGCGAGTCACGATTGACATCGCCCAGTTCGGCATCGGTGGGGGTATAGGCCATAATCATGTTGATGAGCGCCGAGATATCAAGCACATTCACAGCACCGTCGAGATTGACATCGCCCCTGATGAGCGAGAGTGCCTGTTGGGGATGCAGGTCGACTGCACCAGCCACCTCGGTCGAGGTCTCGCCAAGCCAGCCGCAATACTGCAGAATGCCGGTATAGACCTTGACAAAGTCAATCTTATGAAGTCTTACATGACGACCTTCGCTATTCACTGCCCAGTCGATTTTGAAACCCTTGTTGGCTTTTTCGTAGGCCGAGGGGTCGTTGTAGGCATAATCATAGGCCCAATCGGTGCGATTGTCAACATAGCCCCAGTCATAGAAACGCTGCACCCAGTATTCAGTTGTGCCAGTACCCTCGTTTGCTGCATTACATGGCAACTTGGTACCCTCAAAGGTCAATGTCTCACCCTCAACCCATTGAGGCCAATAGCTTTGACGATGGAAAGAGTTCTTGAAAACATATCCTTCTTGCAAACTGTCAACGCTATTGCAAGTCCAACGGATGTACTCGGTATCGATAATCGAACCTGTTCCAGGAACTGGAGTCTTGTTTTCATCGGGTTTGTAATAGGTAATTGTAAAATGATGCTGCGTGCGAGGGTTGTCGTATTCGCTTCCGGCAAGCTCGTACCAGGGGTCATCGGGAATGCCGTTGCCGTTGATGTCACGGCTCACCATAACGATGCCAGGCTCGCTGCTGCCTCCTGAGGTCGAAGAGCCTTCGGCCTGAAAACCATTGCCGAAGATTTGCAGGTCATACTCATCTTTCACATTCACAACGGGATGGTCAAAACCGAAAATGACATAGCCACCAAAGGAACCCAGGCTTATCAGGCCCGGCTTCACATTGTGGGTCGTGTCGTTGACATAGACTATTGAGCCGTCGGGCATTTCCACCTCTTCGCTGGTAATCTTGGTGGTACCGCAAATGGCTTTTTCGGCTCGAGCAATGACACTGTCGCGAGGCTCGCCGACGACATAGCTGAAGGTGGGCATGGTATTGATGAACTGTCCAGGAGCAGGCACAAGGTCATAAACCTTGGTGATGTAAGGCTTGTTCTGAGCACTTGCCAGGAGTGCCATCAGAGCTAAAGAGATTAGTAATGTTCGTTTCATATCGTATTTCAGTTAATCTGTAATTATTTTTCGTTAATATTGTCTCCGAGAAACGCGAAATGGGCAGGAATGTCGCCAGTGCGCACATCCCACTGCTTCACGCCCTGAGGACTGAAGCAATAGAGGCGGCCCGGGGAGATGTAATCCTTGGCATCGGTCACATAAATGTCCTTGGTGATGGGGTTGACAGCAACACTGTAGGGCATTGCGATTTCGGCATCGGTGCCATCGGTGATGAAATTATTCGACACCTGCTCCAGTGTGGCCGTGTTGATAACAGCATAGGATATCTCGTTCTTCATTGTGACATAGCTGAACTGCACGCCAATCACAAAAAGCGAGTCACCGTCCATCCACATGCTGCTCACGCTGGTGTCGAAGGTCTTGACGAGGCGGTTGTGACGCGTGTCGTAGGCAAACAGGCGGCTCTGGTTCTCGTAGTAGTCGCCACGCGACGAGATCCACAGCACGCCGCGCGGGTCGGCCTTACAGCACTGCAGATTGATTTCAATCTCGATGCGGTCAACCTCGGTGAACGAATCGATGTCGATGACCGAGATGGTGTTCTCGTAGTTGGGCACCATATAGCCCCCCGAGTTGGCGACATAGATTTTGCCATTGACAATGTCCAGTTCATCGGGTTGGTAGCCCACAAGGCAGGTATCTACTACCTGAAGGGTGGCGGTATCGATTTTGGCCACATAGCCGCGCTGCTTGTAGTCGGGGGTGATGACCACAGGACCGGCATAGCTGGTGACATAGGCATAGCCGCCATAGAACTTGATGAAGCGACAATTGGGAATATCGATCTGGCCTATCTTTTTCACGGTTTTCTTGTCGATGACATCAATCTTGTTAGAGCAGTTGATCACGGCATAGAGCTTGGAGCCATAGATACCCAAGTCATTGCCCACATCGCCCATCTCCTTGGGCACCGAAGGATTGGCCATGGCAAAGATGTTGCGCGAATAGCGGCCCGTGCGGAAGTTGTAATAGTCGAGCGTGGCCTTGTTCGAGCCCATATTGCCCTCGTTGAGCAGGTAAAAGCCTTGAACATCGGTAAACTGCGGCGTAGTAATCTCCACCTCCTCGGGGATGAAGATTAGCTGCTCTTCACGGCAACCGGCAAGCACGACGAGCAGCGCAAAGAGCGTTGCTATGATGTTGTGACTGATATGTGATGTTTTGATTGTCATAAGTCAAGTTTCAGAATAATACGGAAGTTGCGGCCTGGCATGGGATAGTTTTGAATCACATCATACTGCTGGTTGAAGATGTTGTTGAGTTCGCCAGTGACCTTGGCCTTGACCGCACCCATCGCAAACGAGTAGCTTGCGCTCAGGTCGTGGGTGTACCAGGGTTCCTCGTGGTTGGCGAGAATGTTGGCGCTGTTGTGGTAGCGCTCGCCCACATAGATGCAGCTGTAGTTGAAGTCAATCGACCTCCACGCCACATGCAGGGTGGCGCTGCCGCTGTGCCAGGGAATGTAGGCAATCTGGCCCTTGTAGGTGCCGCCGTCGAGCGTGTCGGCGGGGTTGGTGTAGTCGCGCGCCTTCTGGAAGGTGTAGTTGAGTCCGCCATCGAGCACGATGCCGTGAGGCAGCTTGAATGCCAGGCGAGCCGTTATATCGATGCCCACGATTTTCACCTTGCCTATGTTCATCATCATCCAGCGATATTGGCCAGTGCCTTTAGGAACAGCTATAATCTTGTCGCGCACAGTGTTGTAGTAGGCATCGGCCGTGAACTTCATGCCGCTCAGGTAGCCCGTGTTGTAGTAACGCTGATACATGAGTCCCACATTCCACTGTGTGGCATACTCGGGCTGCAGGCGTGCATTGCCTATATCGGTGTAATAAAGGTCGTTGAAGGTGGGCATGCGGAAGATGCGCTTGTAGAACGCGCGCAGGTTCAGGTCGTGATGCTCAAAAGGCTGGAAACTGAGAAAGACAGCCGGTGTGAACTGGTTGAACTTCTTGCTGTGATGCTCAATGACCTGCTCGCCAAACCGCGACGAATAGCGGTCGTTGACAAAGGTGTAGAGGAGGCTTGCCTGACCCTTGAAGCGCCACCATGTGCGTGCCGTGGCAAGGGCGGCGAGCACGGTGTGCCTGATGGGATAGACAAAGTTCACCAGATTGGAGTTGAGATGATTCCACTTGTAATCGACGCTGATGTTCACATCCCAGTCGGGCATGATGTTGAACTTGTTGGCGCTGGAGACATAGATCTCGTCTTGATGGAAAGTGTTGTCGATATACAT
Source organism: uncultured Bacteroidales bacterium (assembly GCA_902768435.1). GTDB lineage: Bacteria > Bacteroidota > Bacteroidia > Bacteroidales > Muribaculaceae > Sodaliphilus. The sequence continues at coordinate 22,042 of CACXLJ010000010.1, forward strand.
GAGCGTGGTGTCGGGGTTGAGGTAGCGCATGTAGTCGCGCGCATACTTGCCATTGAGCATCATCTCGTAACGCTCCGAAAGTTTCTTTTGCCAACTTCCCTGAACAAAGAAGTTGCGGTCCCATTGGCGCTGGGCAGTCTTCCACACATTGTTCACAATGGCACCGGGGATGCCGCGCTCGCTGTCGTAGTAATAGAACTTGGCATTCCACTTGCCATTGGTGGGATAACCAAAAATAGCACCTTCGACACGCCATGAGTTGAGGTCGCCATTCTTGCGCACTGCCGTGGTGTCCCAGGCCACTACTCCATCGCTGAAACGCTTGCGGTAGCGAAAATGATACTGCCCGGTAGCATAGGTGTACTCGGCATTGATGAGCATGCTCACCGTGGGCGAGAACCTGTGCTCCCAGCGCAGCGAGGGATTGGCGAGGCCAAACGAGCCGGTGCGTATGGTGATGTTGAGATTGTTGCGCTTGTCGCCCTCGAATCGCGGGCGGCGGGTGCGCAGATACACGGTGCCTGCCGAGCCATAGTCGCGGGCAGGCTGGAAAATCTCGCTCTTCTGCCCGTTATAAATCGATATTTCGCCTATGTTGTCGAGCGAGAAGCGCCCCAGGTCGATCTGCCCGTTCTGGGGGTTGCCAAGCTGAATGCCGTCGTAAAACACGCCCAGGTGATTGGTTCCCATCGAGCGGATGTCGATGGTCTTGATGCCGCCCACGCCGCCGTAGTCCTTGATCTGCACACCGGCAAAGTAGCGGATGGCATCGGCCACACTGTGACTATTGAGTCGCTCAAGCTGCTTGCCGTTAAGGGTTTGTGCAGGAATCACCTCACGGTAATACTTCTGGGCAAACACGGTGACATTGCTCAGGTACTGCATCGAGTCGAGGCGGCTGCGGGTCACGCTGGTTGAGTCTTGAGCCCAAGCGCCCACGACACACAACAGTGCTGCAATATAGGTCAAAAAATGTCGCATATATCCGGGTTTCAATTATCAATTTGGCAGGTCTTCTGACTCGTTCCAGCCCTTATTCTCGTTCATCGCTCCTTCCCACAGGCATCAAGGCGATGCCTTGCAGTGAAGCGGTGAGGGCTCAAGATTGGAACATACAGCAGCGCCGTCTGTTCAGGATTCTCACCTGATTCCCTTTTCACTGAGCCACGCGGCTCAGCACCAAATCTGCCACAAAATTACACATTATTCCGCTTATATGCAAAAAAATAATTCTAACCGCGCAAATCGTTCTATCACACCATTCTTCTGCCATCCTGCAACGGCAGATTACCCCATAAAAAAACAGAGCCGGCGTGAAAGCCGGCTCTGCAAGAGATATAAAGTGAAATGTTAGACAAAAGTCTTTTTCTAACTAACCACGCAAATGGTTATCAGGGGTTGACGAGCTCGTCCTCAGTAACATCGGTGGTGATGCCTGCACGCGCGAATTCTTCCTTGTCGCCCACAATGAGTGACTGGTATTCGCGCAGACCGGTACCAGCGGGAATCAGGTGACCGCAAATCACGTTCTCCTTCATGCCCTCCAGGCGGTCGACCTTGCCATTGATAGCAGCCTCGTTGAGCACCTTGGTGGTCTCCTGGAACGAAGCAGCACTCATGAAGCTTGAGGTCTGCAGAGCAGCACGGGTGATACCTTGCAGAATCTGCTCACTGGTAGCGGGCACAGCATCGCGCACTTGCACGAGTTTGAGGTCGCGGCGCTTCAGGGCCGAGTTGATGTCGCGCAGCTTGCGGGCAGTGATAATCTGACCGGCTTGCACATCCATGCTGTCGCCAGCATTGGTTACCACCTTCTTGCCCCAGATGCGGTCGTTCTCGTCCATGAATTCGCGCTTGTCCACAATCTGCTGTTCCAGGAAGCGGGTGTCGCCCGGATCAAGGATGTTGACCTTGCGCATCATTTGGCGCACAATCACCTCAAAGTGTTTGTCGTTGATCTTCACACCCTGCAGGCGATACACATCCTGCACCTCGTTCACGATATAGTCCTGAACGGCTGTGGGGCCCTTGATGCGCAGGATGTCGGCAGGCGTGATGGCACCATCCGACAGGGGCGTACCGGCACGCACATAGTCGTTCTCCTGCACAAGAATCTGCTTCGAGAGAGGCACGAGATACTTCTTGACCTCGCCCACCTTCTTGTTGCGGACTTCAATCTCGCGGTTACCGCGCTTGATCTTGCCAAAGGTGACCTCACCATCGATTTCGCTGACGACAGCGGGATTCGACGGGTTACGGGCCTCGAAGAGCTCGGTAACACGGGGCAGACCACCGGTGATATCACCAGCACCACCCGACGATGCACGCGGAATCTTCACAAACACTTCGCCAGCGGTGAGTTCCTCGCCCTCGTTCTTCATGAGGTGTGCACCCACGGGGAGCGAATAGGTCTTGACCAGTTCGCCTGATTCGTCGTAGAGTTGAGCCTCGGGGATGCGCATGCGGTCTTTCGACTCAATCACAATCTTCTCGCTGTTGCCCGAGGTTTCGTCAACCTCGTCACGATAGGTAACACCCTCGACGAAGTTGTTGAACTTGAGCGTACCGCCCACCTCGCTGACAATAACAGCGTTGAAGGGGTCCCATACGCTAATCACATCGCCCTTCTTGACCATATCGCCCGACTTGTAGTAGAGCTTAGAACCATAAACGATGTTAGCGTGGGTAAGCACCATATTGGTATTGGGGTCGATGATGCTCATCTCGGCCATGCGACCGATAACCACATCAACGCCATCCTTATCTTTGACAGTGCGGAGTTCCTCGATTTCGAGGCGACCATCATATTTCGATGTCATGCTCGAAACGGCAGCGATGTTGCTTGCAACACCACCCACATGGAAGGTTCGCAGTGTGAGCTGTGTACCAGGCTCGCCGATTGACTGTGCGGCGATAACGCCCACGGCCTCGCCCTTCTGCACCAGGCGATGGGTTGCCAGGTTGCGTCCGTAGCACTTGGCACACACACCACGCTTAGCCTCGCAGGTGAGGACGGAACGAATCTCGACCGACTCGATAGCCGAATCGTTGATTCGGTCGGCAGCTGCGTCGCTGATTTCTTCGCCCGACTTGACAATGACTTCGCCAGTGGTTGGGTCGATCACATCGTGCACCGAAATGCGGCCTACAATGCGCTCACCCAGTGTGGCAACGACATCGTCGTTGTTCTTCACCTCACGGCAGACGAGTCCGCGCAGCGTACCACAGTCTTCCTCGGTAATGACCACATCGTGTGCCACATCGACCAGACGACGAGTAAGATAACCAGCGTCGGCAGTCTTCAAAGCGGTATCGGCAAGACCCTTACGGGCACCGTGCGTTGAGATAAAGTACTCGAGCACGCTCAAGCCTTCCTTGAAGTTAGCAAGAATCGGGTTCTCGATAATCTGGTGTCCACCTTCAACACCCGACTTCTGCGGCTTGGCCATCAGACCACGCATACCGGAGAGCTGACGAATCTGGTCCTTCGAACCACGAGCACCTGAGTCAAGCATCATGTACACCGAGTTAAAGCCCTGCTGGTCGGCACTGATCTGCTTCAAGAGGGTGTCGGTAATCTTGGCATTGACATGTGTCCAGATGTCGATCACCTGGTTATAACGCTCGTTGTTGGTGATAAAGCCCATGTTGTAGTTGTTCATCACTTCCTCGACCTGGGCATCGCCTTCCTTGATGAATTCGTCCTTTTCGGCAGGCACGAGCACATCGTCGAGATTGAACGACAGACCGCCCTTGAATGCCATGTAGTAGCCCATGTTCTTCACATCGTCGAGGAACTTGGCCGAACGAGGCACACCGCAGGTGCGAATCACCTTGGTGATGATTCTCTTGAGCGACTTCTTGGAGATGAGTTCATTGATGTAACCCATTTCGTCGGGCACACAGTTATTGAACAGGATGCGGCCCATGCAGGTGTCGTTCACCATGCGGCTCACCTTGTTGCCCTCGCTGTCGGTTTCTTCAACACGCACCGAGATGATGGCATTCATGGCCACACGACCCTCGTTGAAGGCAATCTGAGCCTCCTCGGGTCCGTAGAACACGAGACCTTCGCCCTTGGCACCCTTGCGCAATTTGGTGATATAGTACAGTCCCAATACCATGTCCTGCGAAGGCACGGTGATGGGCTCGCCATTAGCGGGGTTCAGGATGTTGTGCGGCATGAGCATGAGCAACTGAGCCTCTACAATGGCCTCGTTGCCCAGCGGCAGATGCACAGCCATCTGGTCACCGTCGAAGTCGGCATTGAACGGCGTACAAGCCAGCGGGTGCAGCTGAATTGCCTTACCCTCGATGAGCTTGGGCTGGAATGCCTGAATACCGAGTCGGTGCAGTGTCGGTGCACGGTTGAGGAGCACGGGATGACCCTTCATCACATTCTCGAGGATATCCCAAACCACGGGTTCCTTGCGATCGACAATCTTCTTGGCGCTCTTCACCGTCTTCACGATGCCGCGCTCAATGAGTTTGCGAATCACGAAGGGCTTGTAGAGCTCGGCTGCCATATCCTTGGGGATACCGCACTCGCCCATCTTGAGTTCAGGACCCACGACGATAACCGAACGGGCCGAGTAGTCGACACGCTTACCGAGCAGGTTCTGACGGAAGCGGCCTTGCTTACCCTTGAGGCTGTCGCTCAACGACTTGAGCGGACGGTTCGACTCGCTCTTCACAGCGCTTGACTTGCGCGAGTTGTCGAGCAGTGAGTCGACGGCTTCCTGAAGCATGCGCTTCTCGTTGCGCAGAATCACCTCGGGAGCCTTGATCTCGATGAGTCGTTTCAAACGGTTGTTGCGAATGATGACACGACGATAAAGGTCGTTGAGGTCGCTGGTGGCGAAACGGCCGCCATCGAGGGGCACAAGGGGACGCAATTCGGGAGGAATCACGGGAATCACCTTGAGAATCATCCACTCGGGGCGGTTGATATTCTTGGAGTCGCGGAACGATTCCACGACCTGGAGTCGCTTCAGGGCATCGGTCTTGCGCTGCTGCGAGTTCTCGCGGCTGGCGCGGTCACGCAGTTCGTACGACAAGCTGTCGAGGTCAAGTTCCACGAGCAGGTCGTAGATAGCCTCGGCACCCATTTTGGCCACAAACTTGTTGGGGTCAGTGTCTTCGAGCAGAGCATTCTCTCTGGGCAGCTTTTCCAGAATATCATTGTACTCATCTTCGCTCAGAAGGTCATACTTCTGAATGCCCTCGATGTTGCCTGGCTTGATGACGATATAGCGTTCGTAGTAGATGACAGAGTCGAGTTTCTTGGTAGGCAGGCCTAACAAGTAACCAATCTTATTGGGCAGAGAACGGAAATACCAGATGTGAGCCACAGGCACCACAAGACTGATGTGTCCGCTGCGCTCGCGGCGCACCTTCTTCTCGGTAACCTCTACACCACAACGGTCGCACACGATGCCCTTGTAGCGAATGCGCTTGTACTTGCCGCAATGGCACTCGTAGTCCTTGACAGGACCAAAGATGCGCTCGCAAAACAGGCCGTCGCGCTCTGGCTTATAGGTGCGATAGTTGATGGTTTCGGGCTTCAGAACCTCACCGAACGAGTTTTCAAGAATTTCGTCGGGGGAAGCGAGACCGATAGAGATTTTAGTGAAATTGCTCTTTATTTTATTGTCTTTTTTGAAAGCCATTATTGTAGAATTAAGAGACCGTTATTATTCAAGTTTCACACTTAAGCACAGGCCGCGCAACTCGTGCAGCAGCACATTGAGAGATTCAGGAATATTAGGCACTGGCATGGGATCGCCCTTGACAATAGCCTCATAAGCCTTACTGCGTCCAACCACATCGTCGCTCTTGACGGTGAGGATTTCCTGGAGCACATGCGAAGCACCGAATGCCTCGATTGCCCAAACCTCCATTTCACCGAAACGCTGACCACCAAACTGAGCCTTACCACCAAGCGGCTGCTGGGTAATGAGGGAGTACGGGCCAATAGAGCGTGCGTGCATCTTGTCCTCGACCATGTGACCGAGTTTCAGGAAGTAGGTAACACCCACGGTAGCCTTCTGGTCGAAGGGTTCGCCAGTAGCACCATCGTAGAGTTGCGTGCGGCCACCGCGTGGCAGACCGGCCTTGTCGGTCCACTCGTTGAGGTCGTCGAGCGATGCACCGTCGAAGATGGGGGTAGCAAACTTCACATCGAGTTCGCGACCTGCCCAACCGAGAACAGCCTCGAAAATCTGACCCAGGTTCATACGCGAAGGCACACCAAGCGGGTTGAGGACGAGGTCCACGGGAGTACCGTCGGCAAGGAATGGCATGTCTTCCTGGCGCACTACGCGCGAGACGATACCCTTGTTACCGTGGCGACCTGCCATCTTATCACCGACACCGATTTTACGCTTCTTGGCGACATACACCTTAGCCATCTGCATAATGCCAGCAGGCAGCTCATCGCCAATCGACTTATCGGTTTTCTTGCGACGCAATTCGGTCTCAATAGATTTGCTCTTGTGCAGATAGTTCATCACGCAAGTGCGAATCATGTCGTTGATATGTTCGTCATCGGTCCACTTGCTCAGGTTAATCGACTCGTAATCGATTTCCTGGAGCACGCTTGCTGCAAATGCCGAGTTGGCGGGGATGACCTCGGTTTCGAGATAATCCTTCACGCCCAGCGACTTCTTGTCCTTGGTGAGTGTGAGCAGCTTGTTCACGAGCTGGTTGCGCAGCTCGGTCTGTTTTGCTCCATACTCAGCATCGAGGGCTTCAATCTCGGGATCGCCGCCACGAGTGCGTCTCTTCTTGATAGCACGGGTAAACAGGCGGGTGCCGATGATAACGCCCTTGAGCGAAGGATTGGCCTTGAGCGAAGCATCTTTCACATCGCCGGCCTTGTCGCCAAAGATGGCGCGCAGCAGTTTCTCCTCGGGAGTGGGATCGCTCTCACCCTTAGGAGTGATTTTACCTATCAGGATGTCGCCCGGCTGGATGTGGGCACCCACACGGATAATGCCACGCTCGTCGAGGTCCTTGGTGGCTTCCTCGCTCACATTGGGAATATCGTTGGTGAGTTCCTCCATGCCGCGCTTGGTTTCGCGCACCTCGAGGGTGTACTCGTCGACATGCACGCTGGTGAGGATATCCTCACGCACCAGGCGCTCGTTGAGCACGATAGCATCCTCATAGTTGTAACCCTTCCAGGGCATGTAGGCCACCTTGAGGTTGCGGCCAAGGGCAATCTCGCCGTCCTGGGTCGAATAACCCTCGGTGAGAATGTCGCCTTTCTCCACGCGCTGGCCCACTTCGCACACGGGGCGCAGGTCGATGGTTGTGCTCTGGTTGGTCTTGCGGAACTTGGGCAGCTTGTATTCTACCACAGGCTCGTCGAAGCTTACGAAAGCCTCGTCCTCGGTCTGGTCGTAGCGGATGCGGATCACATCGGCATCGACATACTCTACTACACCAGCACCCTCGGCCTGAATTTGCGTGCGGCTGTCAAAGGCCAGACGCTCTTCAATGCCGGTGCCCACAATGGGCGCCTCGCTGCGCAGCAGAGGCACAGCCTGACGCATCATGTTGGCACCCATCAGGGCGCGGTTAGCATCGTCGTGCTCGAGGAAGGGGATCATGGCAGCTGCAATAGAGGCAATCTGTTGCGGCGACACATCCATGAGTTCCACGCTTTCGGGAGCCACCACAGGGAAGTCGGCATCGAGGCGGGCCTTCACCTTCTGGTTGATGAAGCCACCCTTGTCGTCGAGCTCGGCATTGCCCTGAGCAATGATCTTGCCCTCTTCGCTCTCGGCGGTGAGGTAAACAATATCATCGTTATTGAGGTCAACCTTTGCATCGGTCACTGTGCGATAAGGAGTCTCGATAAAGCCCAGCTTGTTGATCTTGGCATAGATGCAAAGCGATGAAATAAGACCAATGTTAGGACCTTCAGGGGTCTCAATGGGGCAGAGACGACCGTAGTGCGTGTAATGCACGTCACGCACCTCGAAGCCTGCACGCTCACGCGACAAACCGCCAGGACCCAGGGCCGACACACGACGCTTGTGCGTGATCTCGGCAAGGGGGTTGGTCTGGTCCATGAACTGCGAGAGCGCATTGGTACCGAAGAAGGTGTTGATTACTGAAGAAATCGTTTTGGCGTTGATCAGGTCGATGGGAGTGAATACCTCATTATCGCGCACATTCATGCGCTCGCGAATCGTTCTCGCCATGCGAGCCAGACCCACGCCAAACTGATTGTAAAGCTGCTCGCCCACAGTGCGAATGCGGCGGTTGCTCAGGTGGTCGATATCGTCCACATCGGTCTTGCTGTTGATCAGGCCAATGAGATACTTGATGATTTCGATGATATCTTCCTTGGTGAGCACGCGCACGCTGTCGTCGGTGGTCAAGCCCAACTTCTTGTTGATGCGGAAACGGCCCACATCACCCAAGTCATAACGCTTCTCGCTGAAGAACAGGTTAGTGATAACTTCGCGAGCGCTAGTGTCATCGGGTGGTTCGGCGTTGCGCAACTGTTTGTAAATATAGTTGATAGCCTCCTTTTCAGAGTTACAGGAGTCTTTGTTGAGCGTATTGAAGATAATCTGGTAGTCGCCGGTGTTCACATCTTTCTTGTGCAAAAGAATCGTTTGTACACCCGAATCGAGGATTTCCTGAATGTTGTCTTCCTCAATAATGGTGTCACGGTCGATGATCACATCGTTGCGCTCGATCGAAACTACTTCGCCCGTATCTTCATCGACGAAGTCTTCGTTCCATGATTTGAGCACACGCGCAGCGAGCTTACGCCCAACAGCTTTTTTAAGATTGGTTTTATTTACTTTGAGTTCTTCGGCCAGTCCGAATATCTTGATGATGTCGTTATCGGTTTCGAGACCGATGGCGCGCAACAGCGTGGTCACGGGGAGCTTCTTCTTGCGGTCGATGTAGGCATACATCACATTATTGATATCGGTGGCAAATTCAATCCAGGAGCCACGGAAAGGAATGATGCGGGCAGAGTAGAGTTTTGTACCGTTGGAGTGTACGCTCTGTCCGAAGAACACGCCTGGAGAGCGGTGAAGCTGAGAAACCACGACGCGCTCGGCACCGTTGATGACAAAGGTACCCTTGTCGGTCATATAAGGGATTGCACCGAGGTACACATCCTGCACTGCGGTGTCAAAGTCCTCATGATCGGGGTCGGTGCAATAGAGTTTGAGCTTAGCCTTGAGGGGCACACTGTAAGTGAGTCCTCGGTCAAGGCATTCGTCGATGGTGTAACGAGGAGGATCAATAAAATAGTCAAGGAATTCGAGAACAAAGTTATTGCGTGTGTCGGCAATGGGGAAGTTCTCAGAGAACACCTTATAGAGTCCTTCGTTTTTTCTTTTCTCAGTTGGAGTATCTAATTGCAGAAAATCTCTGAAAGATTGTAATTGCACGTCAAGAAAATCGGGATAGGGGTAAGGATTCTTGACCCGTGCGAAATTTACTCGTGGTTTTTTTGAAACTGACATTGAAAAAATTTTTAAGTGAACTCAAAAGAAAATTATGACACAAAAGGTTAAGAATCGTCCTTTTGAGAGGATTCTTAACCTATTTACCTGATGTTCAGGCAATATTATTTAAGTTCAACTTCAGCTCCGAGCTCTTCGAGTTGTTTCTTGAGACCCTCGGCTTCAGCCTTTGCCAAACCTTCCTTCACAGGGCTGGGAGCCTTGTCAACGAGGTCTTTAGCGTCCTTCAGACCAAGACCAGTGAGTTCCTTCACCAGTTTGATGACTTTAAGTTTGTCGGCACCGGGAGCCTTGAGGATCACGTCAAATGCTGACTTCTCTTCCTCGGCTTCGCCACCTGCAGCAGCAGGACCAGCGGCAACTGCAACAGCTGCAGCAGCGGGTTCGATACCATAATCTTCTTTAAGAATTTGAGCGAGTTCGTTTACTTCTTTCACTGAAAGGTTAACCAATTGCTCTGCAAAAGCTTTCAAATCTGCCATTTTAGTATGATTTAAATGTTTGTTTTTTTAATTATTCTTTGTTTGATAAGGTTTCCAGGATTCCGTGGAGCTTGTTGCCACCACTCTGCAGAGCAGAGATGACATTCTTAGCGGGCGATTGCAGCAGAGCCACAACATCGGCGATAAGTTCGTTCTTGCTCTTGATAGCGGTGAGAGCGTCGAGCTGATCGGCTCCAAGATAAACTGTCTCCTCTACGAAGGCAGCCTTGAGCGCGGGCTGAGCCTCTTTTTTCTTGCGGAATTCCTTGATAAGTTTAGCAGGAGCATTACCCGTGTTGCTGAGCATGAGGGTAGTGTTGCCTACCAGGGCAGGATAAAGACCGGAATAGTCGATATCAGACTGTTCCATAGCCTTTTTCAACAAGGTATTTTTTACAACGAGCATCTTGATGTCGGCCTTGAAGGCGGCACGACGCAAATCAACGGTCTTCTCGGCGTTCAGAGCGGTAGTCTCGGTGAGATACACGCAGCTGTACTGTGCCAGGGTGTCCTTGATTTTCTCGATCAATATAGCTTTATCTTCTTTTCTCATTTTGTCTTGAAGTTTTAAAATTAATCGTCGATTGATTTAGTATCGACCTTAATACCTGGACTCATGGTAGAAGAAAGATAAACGCTCTTGATATAAGTGCCCTTAGCGGTGTTAGGTTTGAGCTTGATCAGGGTGTTGATGAACGCCTGAGCATTCTCCTTGATTTGTTCGGGAGTGAACGAAACCTTACCGATAGAGGTGTGTACTATACCTTTCTTGTCGACTTTGAAGTCGATCTTACCTTGTTTCACTTCTTTCACAGCCTTAGCCACATCTTGAGTCACTGTGCCGCTCTTGGGGTTAGGCATCAGACCACGGGGGCCCAGGATGCGTCCCAGAGGACCAAGTTTACCCATATTTTGAGGCTGAGTTATGATAACATCAACGTCGGTCCAGCCGCCTTTAATCTTATCGATATATTCGTCAAGACCTACGTAATCAGCACCGGCTTCTTTGGCTTCTGCTTCCTTGTCGGCAGTGCAAAGCACCAGGACGCGGATGGTTTTGCCAGTTCCGTGAGGCAGCGATACCACACCACGGACATTTTGGTCAGCCTTTCGAGGATCAACGCCAAGACGTACGTCAATATCGGCCGAAGCGTCAAATTTTGTGAAAGTCACTTCCTTCACAAGCGCTGCGGCTTCAGCAAGGGTGTAGCTCTTCCCGGCTTCAATCTTCTCGTTAGCTAACTTTTGATTTTTTGTAAGTTTACCCATTGTCAATTGAAGTTTTAAATGTTTTCAGGGAATTGACCCTTTACAGTGATACCCATACTTCTGGCTGTTCCAGCGACCATTTTCATAGCCGAGGCCAATGTAAAACAGTTCAAATCAGGCATTTTGTCTTCAGCAATCGCCTTCACTTGATCCCAAGTGACCGAGCCCACCTTGTTGCGGTTGGGTTCGCCAGAGCCACTCTTGAGCTTGGCAGCCTCTTTGAGCTGCACGGGCACGGGCGAGGTCTTGACAACGAAGTCAAAACTCTTGTCGGCATAATACGAGATTATCACCGGCAGCACCTTGCCAGCCTTCGACTGGGTGCGGGCGTTGAATTGCTTGCAAAACTCCATGATATTAATACCCTTAGAGCCCAGAGCGGGACCTACTGGCGGTGAAGGGTTTGCAGCTCCACCTTTAATCTGCAATTTGATCTGTCCAGCAATTTCTTTAGCCATTGTCTTTAGTTTAATTAGGGAATTACTAAGTCGAGTTCAGAAACCGAGAAGCGTAACATTCTTCTCCTGTCTCATCCCTCACGTTCTACTTGCGAATTGTCCAATTCTAACGGGGTTTTGCGACCAAACACCTTGACCGACACTTTGAGCTTGCGCTTCTCACGGTTCACTTCTTCGATTTCACCGACAAAGCCGTTGAAAGGTCCGAAGGTCACCTTAACCGTTTCACCCACGATGAAGTCGTTAGCGACATCGTCAACAAGCGCTCCATCGTCGGGTTGCGCAGCTCCAAGCATGCGAGAGATCTCGGCTTCGCGAATGGGCTCCGGCTTGCGGGCGGCATCGCGAGTGCGCACAAAATCAATCACATTGGTAGTGTTTCGCAACAGGTCCTCAACCTCTCCGGTGAGATTGGCCTGGATAAAGACATAGCCCGAGAGCAGGTTCTTTTCTTTGGGAACCTTCTTTCCGCCACGACTTGTATAGACCTTCTCAGTCGGGATCAAAACTTGAAAAAGATAGTCACCAAGATTCGAGTTCTTGCATGCAGCATCGAGCAGGAGTTTCACCTTCTGTTCTTTGCCCGATATGGCGCGAAGCACATACCACTGTTTCTTTTCTTCGTTCATGATTGGAAGCTAAGATTGAAGACTAATGTTAATTAATTGGCATGAAACGCAATCCACTGCTTTTTAGAAGTGAATGCTGTACACGCCGTGCATCACCCAGTCGATAATTGTGTCAATCAGCCAAATTACGAGAGCCATGAGTATGGAAGCCACCATGACAATGATTGTGCTGTTGACCAATTCCGTTTTGGTTGGCCAGGATACCTTATGAACGAGTTCGTTATAAGATTCCTCGATATCCGTAAGTATTTTGTATTTTTTCATCTCTCTATTTTAGATAATTAGCACGGGAAGTAAGACTCGAACTCACGACCTACGGTTTTGGAGACCGTCGTTCTACCAACTGAACTATTCCCGTGTATATCGGCTGGAGCCGTGCGACTCCAGCCGAGCGATATTTCAATCCTTTAGATTAGTCGATAATCTTAGTGATCTGACCCGAACCTACGGTGCGGCCACCTTCACGGATTGCGAAACGCAGACCTTCGGAGCAAGCAACCGGCTCGATGAGCTTCACATTGATTTCCACGTTGTCACCAGGCATCACCATCTCTACGCCTTCGGGGAGAGTGATCTCACCAGTCACGTCGAGAGTGCGGATGTAGAACTGAGGACGATAGTGGCTGCGGAATGAAGTGTGACGACCACCTTCTTCTTTCTTCAGGATGTAAACCGAAGCAGTGAATTCGCTGTAAGGTTTCACAACACCCGGGTGGCAGATTACCATACCGCGCTTGATTTCGTTCTTGTCGATACCACGGAGGAGCAGACCTACGTTGTCACCAGCCTCACCTTCGGGGAGAATCTTGCGGAACATCTCAACACCGGTAACAACCGACTTGAGGTCAGCGCCAAGACCCATGATTTGAACAGCGTCGCCAACTTTCACGACACCAGTCTCGATACGGCCAGTAGCAACTGTACCACGGCCAGTGATTGAGAACACGTCTTCAACGGGCATCAAGAAGGGCTTGTCAATGTCACGAGGAGGCAGAGGAATCCAAGTGTCAACGGCTTCCATCAGCTCAATCACGGACTTAACCCACTTCTCGTCGCCATTGAGAGCGCCAAGAGCAGAACCCTTGATGATGGGAGTGTTCTCACCGTCATATTCATATTCGTCGAGAAGTTCGCGAACGTCCATCTCTACGAGTTCGATCATTTCCTCGTCAACATCGGGAGAGTCGCACTTGTTCAGGAAGATCACCAGCTTGGGCACGTTTACTTGGCGAGCCAAGAGGATGTGCTCACGAGTCTGGGGCATCACACCGTCGGTAGCAGCGATCACAACGATAGCACCGTCCATCTGAGCAGCACCAGTTACCATGTTCTTCACATAGTCGGCGTGTCCCGGGCAGTCTACGTGTGCGTAGTGGCGGTTAGCAGTTTCATACTCAACGTGAGCAGTGTTGATAGTGATACCACGCTCTTTCTCTTCGGGAGCGTTGTCGATAGAATCGAACGAGCGAACTTCAGAAAGGCCTTGCTTAGCGAGCACTGTAGTGATAGCAGCGGTCAAGGTAGTTTTACCGTGGTCAACGTGGCCAATAGTACCGATGTTCACATGCGGTTTGGTTCTTACAAATGTTTCTTTTGCCATAACTTTGTTGTTTTTTATTTGAATGATAAATTTCGTTACTTATTTACACATTTCACTTCGCCCCCAAAGCGGCCGGAACCATCTTTTAGCGGGCGAAGATCCACATATTTTTTAGAGCCGATGGCGGGATTTGAACCCGCGACCTCTTCCTTACCAAGGAAGTGCTCTACCCCTGAGCTACATAGGCGTTTTTTTCTTTGAGCGGAAGACGGGACTCAAACCCGCGGCCCTCAGCTTGGAAGGCTGATGCTCTATCGACTGAGCTACTTCCGCAACCTTTCTTGTGGGTAGAGATGGATTCGAACCACCGAAGCGATGACGCAGCAGATTTACAGTCTGCCCCATTTGGCCACTCTGGAATCTACCCAAGCCATAATGTCTTTTTTTTCGAGCCTCTTGTCGGATTCGAACCAACGACCCCGAGATTACAAATCACGTGCTCTGGCCAACTGAGCTAAAGAGGCAAACACTGTCGCAATACTAAGCGGCATTGCTTGTTAGCGGGTGCAAAGTTACGCATAATTTTTAAACCAGCAAACATTCGCACACTTTTTTTCAAAAAAAATCTTTTTCACCTTTCTGAAAAAGCCTCCCCAAAGCCTCGCGCCCATCGCACCGCCACTGGCTTCAAGCCCTGCCGGGGAGGGCCATGCGCGGCCATTTGGCAAGAGGCAAAAAAGGCTGGCCCTCGCAGGAGAGCCAGCCTTGGCGTCAATCCTTATTGTTTCGGGTTATTTGTCCTTTTTGATCTTTTCGAGCTGGCGCTTGAGTGCGTCGCAGCACAAGTCTACGGCCTCTTCAAAGGTGTCGGCCACCTTGCTGGCAAACAGGTCGTCGCGCTGGGGCAGCACGAGCTTCATACTGGCTTCTTTGTTCATGGCCGTTTCAGGTTTCACAACTTTGAGCGTTACCTCAACAAGAGAGATTTCTTCGTGATGCTTGATGAGTTTATCGGCTTTTTTGTTGATAAACTGATTGAGTTTCTCAGTAGCATCGAAGTGGATGGATTTAATTTTAACTTCCATAATTAACCTCCTTTTTTTTGAGCCCTGGGATGGGCAAGTTTATAATTATTTTTCAATTCACTAAAAGTCACATGGGTATAGACCTGCGTGGCAGCCAGCGAGGCGTGCCCCAGCAGTTCCTTCACGCTGTTGAGCTGAGCGCCGTGGTTGAGCATGCTGCTGGCAAAGGTGTGACGCAGCACATGAGGGCTCAGTTTGCTGCCCCCGCCCACCTGCGCCAGCGAGTCGTGCACAATGTGGTAAACAATCGACGGATACAGTTGCCGCCCTTTGGGGGTGACAAAAAAAGCGTCGGTAGCGCCCGCCTGGCTGTCGCGCAGTCCACGGTAGTCCTCGATGAGTGTGCCCAGCTCCTTGCCAATGGGCACAATGCGGTGCTTGTTGCGCTTGCCCAGTACCTTGATGGTCGATGCCTCAAGATCCACATCGGCATCGCGCAGCCCTATCAGCTCGGCACGCCTGATGCCCGTCTCATAGAGCATCATCACCACCAGGCGGTCGCGAACCGCCACAAAGTCGGTGGCATCGAGCGGTGCGTCGAGCAGGGTGTCTAAACTCGTTTCACGCACCATCGCCGGCAAGCGTTTGGGCAACTTCGAGAGTTCCACCTCGGCGGCGGGGTTGCTTTCCACCACGCCCTGGCGCTGCAGGTAGCGGTAATAGGCCCGCAGAGCCTGCACCTTGCGCCTGATGGAGCGCGCAGCTATGCCCCGACGCGAGAGCGACACAATCCAGGCACGCACATCTTGCGAGTCGATGCTTGCCGCGTCAAAGGCGCGCTTGCCGTCGGCCGTGACAAAGGCCACAAACTGCTCCAGGTCACGGCGATAAGAGGCCACCGTGAGTGGCGACAGGTTCATCTCATACTGGATATGTTGTGCAAACTTCTCGATTGGCATGCTATTATATATATAAGGTGTGCACACTGAGCATAGGCTTCATGGTCTGAGTCGCCGCACTTGCGGTGCCCTTTAATGCCCACTGCATCACACTCGGTTACGAAAATAGAGAATTTTCACGATAAAAACAAGAAAAAAGCAAGAAAAACTCAAAATTTATTTGTTAAAAATAACTTTACTCCTCATTTTCAGCAGTTAAACCCAGAACTGGTATCACAATCTGCTTCAACCACCTTTCAACGAATCAGCGACCCTATATATTAATGTGTTCCCGCTTTTTCTTGTGGCATGGCACAAGAAAAAGTGCCACACGCTGGTGCGGCACTTTTCTTTTGCCTGAGGTGAATTGTCGAGATTCACCTGCGAGAAAGCACGAGATTATTGCTCGGCCTGACGGAGCTGCTGAACATACACAGCCTTCATCATCTTCTTGCGGTTGATTACCGAAGGTTTCTGGAAAGCCTGACGGGCACGCAATTCCTTCACGATACCGGTCTTCTCATATTTTCTCTTGAATTTCTTGAGGGCGCGTTCGATGTTTTCGCCTTCTTTTACGGGTACTACGATCATAATAGTGTTGTTTAAGTTGTTATTATTGTTTTGTTTTAAATTGTTTTCGGTTTTTGTCCGTCCTTGTTCTTTAGGGGGCAAGCGTCACTCACTTGAGCGCACTGCGTCGTCTCTCGTGAACAAGAACGGGTATATATTGAGTATGTATTGTGATTGCCTGCTTTGGCTTTTGCCCCACAGCGGCGCTCACAGGGTGAGTGCCTCGGGCACGGCAGTGCAGGCTCGGCTGCCTCTGCTAATGGGCGATATGTTTTTCTTTTCGTTTCTCTAAAATAGGTGTATCAAACCCCCTTTCAGTTTTTTAGCGGGTGCAAATTTACAAAACTTTTTCCATTCTGCAATACCCCACCCCATTTTTTCATCAAAACGCATCATAAAAAGCGCAAAAGTTGGCCTTTTGGCTGAAGAATATAAGAAGCCAAAAAGCCTATCGCTGCACCTCGTCGAAAAGAGTGAGCCTTATTTCATTTTTCACATTTTGCGAAAGAATTATTACGCATTTTGCGTTACGCATTTTGCGAAAAAATTCTTTCACATTTTGCGAAATCGGAAAAATGTATGTATATTTGCAGCAAATATAAACCCGAAACTGTTATGGAAAATCCATTTGTAATAAAGCCCTACAAGAGCAAAGACCTGTTTTGTGACCGCGAGAAAGAGCTGGAAATCATGGTTACCAACTGCCTCAACTACAGCGATATGACATTAATATCGCAACGCCGCATAGGTAAGACAGGGCTCATCATGCGCCTGATGGACGAGCTCAAAGAGAACCATAGCGACATTGCGACCATATATTTTGACATCATGGCAACGCGCACTCTTGACGATTTTATAAAACTGTTTGCTGAAGCCATCATGAAATCGTTCAAACCCAAAACATCGATAGGCAATAAGTTTATGACTCTCATCAAGTCGATGCGCCCACAGTTGACTTTTGACAACATTACAGGTGAACCCCAGTTCCAGCTTGTGTACCAATCGCCGCAAGAAAAGGTGCAGACATTGCAAGGGTTGCTCGAGTTCCTTGACAGCCAAGGCATTCACATTGTTATTGCCATTGATGAATTTCAACAAATAAGGGAATACCCCGAACAGAACATGGAGGCACTGTTACGCACCTACATTCAGCACACCCAGAACCTCACATTCATTTATTGCGGCAGCAAAAAGCACATGATGACCGACATGTTTGTGAATGAGAAGAAGCCATTCTATTCAAGCACCTCGTTTGTGACACTCAAGAAAATCTCAGTCGAAAGCTACTCGTCATTCATCAAGAGGCTTTTCGCCGAAAACGGCAGAACCATTGACGAAGATTCGGTTCACTTTATCCTTGACTGGACACGCCGACACACCTATTACACACAGATGCTGTGCCACACTGTGTTTGCCAACAGAGCAGAAAGCATCGGCATCAACGATGTGAAAGACGCTTGCCAACAGTTGCTGTCACAAGGCGAAAGCACCTATCTTCAATATCGCCAGCTACTGACTGCCAAACAATGGAATTTTCTCATTGCCATAGCCAAGGAAGGAAGCGTGAGGAATATCACCTCGGCAGAATTCTTGGGAAAGTACAAAATCGGTTCTCCCTCTACAGCTTCACGACTAGTTGAGGCTCTTTTAGAGAAGGGATTAATTAACGATGATGTGACCATCACAGGCACATCATACGAACTTAACGAAGTATTCCTTTCACGCTGGCTCGAAAAAATGTAGGTCTCCAGCGGAGAGTTGACTTAGTCCTGGGGGTCGTACCAGGTGGAGTACATGAGGTAGTTTTTGGCTATCTTCACGTTGATTTCCTTGGCCTGGGCGGGGTCGACCATTTTCTTGAACTTTGCGGGGCTGCCTGCCCAGAGCTCGTGGGGTCCGATTTTGGTGCCGCTAAGCACCACGCTACCGGCCGCCACAATGGCGCCCTCGCCTATCTCGGCGTGGTCGAGGATGATGCTGCCCATGCCAATGAGCGCCATGTCGCCAATTTTGGCACCATGCACCACTACATTATGACCGATGGAGACATCGTTGCCAATCTCGGTGACCGATTTCTCGTAGAGAGTGTGAATCACGGCATTGTCTTGAATGTTGACGCGGTTGCCAATGGTGATGGTGTTAACATCGCCACGCAGCACGGCGCCAAACCAAATGCTGCAGTCGTTGCCCATGGTGACATCGCCTACCACCACGGCGTTCTGGGCAAGGAAACAGCCCTCGCCCATTTTGGGCTCGAAGCCCCTTACTTTTTGAATAATTGCCATAATATTTAAAGGTTGTCAGATGTCAGTAATCAGTTTTCAGTTGACAGTTATCAGACGTCAGTTTTCAGTGATCAGTTTTCAGTTGCAAGGCATGAGGGGGGCGCACTTGGCGGTGAGCCAAGTGAGTTCCTCGGGCTGGAGATAAGGCGTGAGGCGCTCAAGCACCATGGCATGATAGTCGTTGACCTGCTTCAACTCCTCGGGGGTGAGCATCGTCACATCGATGAGGCGGTTGTCGTAAGGGAAGAGGGTGAGCGTCTCGAAATGCAAGAAGTCGCCAAACTGCTCGGTCTTGGGACCCTCGACACAGAGCAGCAGGTTCTCGGTGCGAATGCCGTACTCGCCGGCGCGGTAAATGCCAGGTTCGTCGCTGGTAATCACGCCGGGACGCAGGGGATTGGGGTTGAGGTCAAGGCGAATGCTGTGAGGCCCCTCGTGGCAGCCCAAGAAGTGGCCCACACCATGGCCGGTGCCGTGCAGGTAGCTCAAGCCCTCGCTCCAGAGCGGCATGCGTGCCAGTGCGTCGAGCTGCACACCGCGAGTGCCCACGGGGAACTGTGCGCGCGCCAGTGCCAGGTGGCCCTTGAGCACCAGCGTGTAGTCGTGAATCTCACTGGCAGTGGGATTGCCCAGCGTGATAGTGCGGGTGATGTCGGTGGTGCCGTCGAGGTACTGCGCGCCCGAGTCGATGAGAAGCAGGCCCTCGCCTTGCAGGGTGGAGGCACTCTCCTCGGTAGCCTGGTAGTGCACAATGGCGCCGTGCTCGCGATAGCCGCAAATCATGGCAAAGCTGTCGCCACGATACAGGTCACTCTTGGCGCGCTCCTGCTTGCCGCGTGTCCACACATCAATCTCGTTGATGGTGCCGGTGGGAGCAGTCTGCTCAAGCCACATCATGAGTCGCACCAAGGCGGCGCCGTCGCGCTCCATAGAGCGGCGGAAGCCCTCGATCTGCACCTCGTTTTTTACTGCCTTGATGGCAACCACGGGCGATGCCATATAGGTCTTTTGGCACAGCAGCGACTGACCCAGGGTGTCGCTCGCGCGGTTGGGATCGAGTATGATGACCTCGCGCTCCTTGCGGTGCTCGAGGAATTTCTCCACATCGTCGTAGTCCTTGATTTTCACATCGCAGTCCTTGAGGTGCTGCTTCACCTCCTTGGTGATCTTGTCTTCATCGATGAAGAGCACACGGTCGTGCAGCGAGATATAGGCAAAGGCGATGACCACGGGGGTGAACTCAACATCGCTGCCACGCAGGTTGAAGAGCCACGCAATCTCGTCGAGAGCGGTGACCAGCAGACTGTCGGCGCCGGCGGCCTTCACGGCCTGCATCACGCGCTGCATCTTGCTGTCGACATCCTCGCCGGCATACTCCACATCGTGCACAAAGGCGGGTGCCGAGGGCAGTGCCGGGCGGTCGGGCCACACGCGGTCTTCGGGATAGAAGTCGGTAACCAGCATAAAGCCATTTTCGCCACAGAACACCTCGAGCCTGTTGGCCTCGAGCAGCGAGAACAGGCGGCCGTTGATGGCTATCACGGCATCCTCTTCCAGATTCTGCGCCAGCCACTCGTGCATGTCGGGTTCGCCTTCAATTCCCTCTTTCACCAGTTCAAAACCGCTGTCCTGCAGTTGTTCGGCGGCTTGCAGAAAATAGCGTGAATCGGTCCACAGGGCGGCCTTGTCGAGGGTAACGACGGCCGTGCCGCTGCTGCCGGTAAAGCCCGAAATGTAGTCGCGGAACTTCCAGTGGTCGCTGGGGTATTCACTCTGGTGAGGGTCGGTGCCGGGAATAACCACGGCATCCACATTGTTCTGCTGCATGAGTGCGCGCAGGTTCTCAAGATGCTGATAGGTTTCTTTGCTCATAGTTGTATGTATAGTTGTCAGTTTTCAGTTTTCAATTGTCAGATGTCAGTTGTCAGTTTTCAGATGACAGTTTTTAGCAGCACAAATTTACAGAAAAAACTCGGAATATGCCTTATTTTTGCAGAAATATCCGTCGCGAGGGCTATTTGGGCCGCCCTGCAGCACGATTCTCACACAAAACCACGGTTATTTATAATCAGACAATCGATGACAGTGGTATCTACGGAGTTGAGGAGTATAGGAGTGGCTCTGCAGCGCTAAATCCGGCGTTAGCCGGCTCTTCGACAAACTTAGTTTGTAGCTTTTTGAAAAAATACAACGACCGACTCGGTAGGGAGCAATTCGAAAAGTCGCGCCTATCGGCGTCAAAAAGCTGGCTGACGCCAGTTTTTTAGTTACCTCACGCCAATCATGCAGATTGAGCAGATTATTTTGACGCGCTAAAGTCAGGATGGAGAAAAGCAGGGCTGGCGGTGGGGCCAACCCTGTGGGGTATTAAACGGTGAATAATTGTATTTTGCTGTTGCGGTCGCCATGGATGGCGCCCCTACAGTCTTCTGCTACTTGTCTAAAATGTGGTCGGTGAGGGCGGGGACGGGGGTGCCGATGCAGGCGCTGGGCATCTGGATGTGGAGCATGGCGCAGATGGTGGCGGCGATGTCGGTCATGCCCGTGGGGCGGGCGGTCTCGCCGTGGGGCACATGCCAGCCCATGAAGACCATGGGTATATGGCTGTCGTCGGTGCTCCAGGTGCCGTGGTTTGAGCCGGGTTTGTCGGCCTCACCGGCATAGCATCCGGGCTTGAGCACGATGAAGAGCTCGCCGCTGCGTTCGAGATGGAACCCCTTGATAATGCGCTCCTTGAGTGGCTGCGGCACAGGTTCGTTCTGGATGTTCTCAATGTCGATCACGCGGTCCACATAGTCGCTCTTGCAGAAGAACCGGACGGCGGCTTTCTTCACTGCCTCGCGGTCGAGATGGGCGCTGTCGATGGCTTCATTGTTGAGGTACACGCTAAATTCGTTAATATCTTTGATTAACTTACTGAAAGGCAGACCAAAGCGCTGCATGGCCTGTTTGTCGAGGTCGGCCTTGAAGTCGTTGGTCCAGTATGCCCAACCGCCGGTGGGCAGGCGGTGCAGTGATGAGTAAGAGGCGTTGTTAGTGCCACCATGGTCGGCGGTGAGGAACACCAGATAATTGTCCTTGCCTATGGTGTCGTCGAGCATGCTGAAGAACTTGGCGAGTTCTTGGTCGAGCCGGATGTAGGAGGCATCGGTCTCGGGCGAGCGTGTGCCGAAGGTGTGCGCAATCATGTCGGTGCTCGAGACGCTGATGGCGAGCATATCGGTGGCGCCCATCTGGCCCAGCCGCTCGTTCTTGAGAATCTCGGTGGCGAGTTCGAAGGTGAGCGAGACGCCCTCGGGAACGCTGTTGAGGTTGGTCTTCATTACCTCGGCGTAGCGACTGTTGAAAGCCTGCACATAGGGTGGAAGTTGCGACATATAATAATTGCTGGTGATGAAACAGCCGCCCTTGCGGTCATACCAGAAGGCGCCATTGGCCGAGTGGCCTGCCGGCAAAACGGCGGCGCGGTCCTTGATAGCAACGCCAAAGACACGCGAGGCGAAGCGGGTGGCAAGCCGCAGTTCGTCGCCAATGGTGGTGGCGAGCAGGTTGCGAGGCGAGCGCTTGCCGGCACTGGTGGCCGAGCCCACGGTGAGCGCGTCATCGTCTTGCACACTCGAAACTTGCTTGCCGTGAATGTAATAGTTGTTGCCGGCAATGCCGTGGAAAGCGGGTGTGGAGCCCGTGTAAACGCTTGCGTGACCGCAGGCGGTGACGGTGGGCACATAGTCGATGATGCAGTTGTTGCAACTGTAACCCTCGCCGAGCAGGCGGTTGAAACCGTCGGCGCCAAACTGATCGTGATAATAGTGCATGTAGTCCCAGCGCATCTGGTCGACCACGATGCCCACCACCAGTTTGGGGCGGGCAGGCTGTGCCAATGCGGCAAAAGCCAGCATCACAGCAAAGAGGAAGGAAATGCTTCGTTTCATAGCAATTGTAGTTTTGCACAAATATACGCAAAATTTTCATTTTGCCCAAAAATGGAGCATTTTTGCCGAAAGGTTGAGTATTTTTCAATAAAAAAGCGTAAATTTGCGCTCCTAAGATGAAATAATGGCAGCGAAACTGAAACCATACAAATTCACACCCATCCTGAAATCGGTGCTGTGGGGAGGCAATAAAATTGCCGCCATCAAGGGCATCGAAGCCCTGCCCGATAACATAGGCGAAAGCTGGGAGATATCGAGCATCGAGGGCGATGTGTCGGTCGTGGCCGAGGGCGATGAAGCCGGCACCACGCTCGAGGAGCTCATTGCCAAGCATGGGGCAGCACTGGTGGGCGAGAAGGTGCTAGCCAAGCATGGCACGCGGTTCCCGCTGCTGCTCAAGTTCATCGATGCGGCCCGCGACCTCTCGGTGCAAGTGCATCCCACCGACGAAATGGCCCGCCGCCTGGGCGAGCCTAACGGCAAGAACGAAATGTGGTATGTGATTGCTGCCGACGAGGGCGCCACCATCATGAACGGTCTGAAACGGCCCATCGACGAGGAAGAGTTTAACCGCAGTGCCACCGACGGCACCATCGCCGAGTTTACTGCCCAGTTCGACACCCACGCCGGCGATGTGTTCTCGCTACCCGCCGGACAGATTCACAGCATAGGCGCCGGCAACCTCATTGCCGAGGTGCAGCAGGCCTCGGTCACCACCTATCGCATCTATGACTGGAACCGCACCGACGCCAACGGCAATCCGCGCCAGCTGCACACCGACCTGGCCCGCGAGGCCATCGACTTCACCCGGGCAGGCAACGGCAATCCCATCGACTATGACCGCACTGTCCTGAACGAGATGGTGGAACTGGTGCGCAACGAGCACTTCACCGTGAACCGCGTGGTGGTGGATGGCAACTATGGGATGACGCTGCCGCAGTCGTTTGTGATATTCATGTGCATGAGCGGCGAGGTGAGCCTCACCGACAACTGGGGCAACATTGTGCAAGTGCGTCAGGGCGAGACGGTGCTGATACCCGCAAACACACGCCAAGCCTCGCTGCATGGCGATGCCACGCTGCTGGCGGTGTGGATTGACTGAAATGAGGAAAAACAGCTTTTACTACTACTTTTTCTTTTGTCCGCTATAGGATTTATTCCCGTAGGCCTTGGTCTCAATGACCACAACCCCGTTAGCTCCACGGAAGCCATAAATTGCCGTATCGGAAGGGTCCTTGAGCACCTTTACCGACTTGATGTCGCTCGGGTTGATGCCACTGAGAGGACCATCGTAGATCATGCCATCGAGCACAATGATCGGGTTGCTGCCGGCATTAATCGAACTCAAACCGATGTCAGGTGTGAGGTGGCAGTTATGAGGTGGCAGTTATGAGTTGCCTGCGGGATTGCGGGTGGTGCCACGCAGCACCAGGCGGGTTTTGACAATGCGTTTTTCAACATGATCGATGTCGTATTTCCCTTCGACCGTGTCGATTAGCACCGATGCCGCCTCGATGCCCACCTGCACGCCGCGCTGCTCCACGGTGGTGAGCATGGGGTCGCAGGCAAGCGAGTTGTAACTGTTGGTGAAGCCGCAAATCGACACATCTTCGGGCACGCGCAGGCCCATGTGCTTGGCAGCATAAAGGACGCCGATGGCCGTTTCGTCGTTCACGGCAAAGAAGCCGTCGGGGCGATTGGGGCGCGAGAGCAATTCAGGCGTCAGGCGCTCGGCGTCTTCGCGGTTATCGCAAAAACAGATGAGGCTGTCATCGACCTGCATGCCATGACCGTAAAGGGCGTCTTTATAGCCATTGAGGCGGTTCTTGCCAATCTCCATATTGGTAGAAGTGCCGAAGAAGGCCACGCGCTTGCAGCCCGACTCGATGAGATGCGAAACTGCCTTGAGCGAGCCCTGATAGTCATCGACCACCACGCGGCTGGCATTAATGCCCACGCAAATGCGATCGTAGAACACGAGAGGCACGCCATTCTCGAGCAGATAGACGAAGTGTCCATACTGCTCGGTGTCCTTGGCCTGCGACACAATGATGCCGCACACCTTGTTCTGGTAGAACGACTTGCAGATTTCCACCTCGCGGTCGTACTTCTCGTTGCTTTGTGCCACCAGAATGCGATAGCCGCGGCGTGATGCCTCTTGCTCGATGCCGCTGAGCACCGATGAGAAATAATAATGAATGAACTGCGGAACAATAACCCCTATGACACGGCCTGTGCTCTTCTTGCTGTTGCGCAGACGCTCGGCTATCACATTTGGGAAATAATGATGCTCTTGTGCAAATTTCTTGATTTTCTCGCGCTGCTCACGGCTGATGCTCGGATTGTCTTTCAGCGCACGCGACACCGTAGCCACCGAGACGCCCAGCATGGCCGCGATATCTTTCATCGTCAGTTGTGTTTTATTTTGCATATTTCCCTGTCAGTTATATACTTATACCCTACCCTGAGAAAAAATCAGAGGGCTGGATTGCGCATCTAGCCCCCTAACCGGTATAAATCCTGCATGGGTACAGGCAGTTTTTGATGGTTATTTTACATTAGTTAGCAATCCACGGCAAAAGTATACATTTTATATGAAATATGCAAACGATTGCACAAAATAAAGCGAAAAATAACTGTAAAATGGGAGATGAAAAGTAAAAAAAATGTAATTTTGCAAAGTTAAACCACCCTCTTCAGGAGGTCAGTAAATCAAGTAACTAACCAAATTTTTTATTCAAATAACTTTTAACTTTTAAAAAAAATGAAATGATGAAACAGGTAAACTTCAGAATTCCCTCGCGGATTCTTGCTCTCCTGATGGGATTATTCATTTCCATCGGAGCCTATGCACAGATTACTGTGAATGGTCTAGTCAAGGATGCTACGGGCGAACCTGTTATCGGTGCTACAGTGCAAGTTGTGGGAACACAGAACGGCACAGCAACCGACCTTGACGGTCTCTTCGTTTTGAGGAACGTCAAAGAAGGTTCCCAGATCCAAGTTACCTATGTGGGCGCCAAGGCTCAGACGCTGACTGCGTCGCCCAACATGGAAATCACCCTTGAAGACAACACCACCGTTCTCGACAATGTGGTGGTTATCGGTTACGGTCGCGCCAAGAAGAGCGACTTGACCGGTTCTGTAACAGCCATCAACCCCGACTCCAAGAACAAAGGTGTTGTGGTGAGTGCACAAGACGCATTGGCAGGTAAGATTGCCGGTGTGAATGTTACCAGCGGCGGTGGTACTCCTGGTGGAGGCGCCACAATCCGCATCCGTGGTGGCTCTTCGCTGAATGCCAGCAACGACCCCCTTATCGTCATAGATGGTGTTCCTATGGACAACAACGGGGTAAAAGGTCTTGCTAATGGCCTTGCTATTGTGAACCCGCAGGATATCGAGACCTTCACCGTGCTCAAGGATGCTTCGGCAACTGCAATCTACGGTTCTCGTGGTTCTAACGGTGTTATCATCATCACCACTAAGAAGGGTAAAAAAGGGCAGCCCATCCATGTTTCTTACAATGGTAGCTTGACCATCAGCACCAAGAAGAAAACCATCGATGTAATGGATGGTGATGAATATCGTGCTTGGATTGATCAGCTTTATCAGGACAACGACCGACGCGACCTTGCACTTGCCACTTTAGGCACTGCCAACACTAACTGGCAAGAAGAAATCTACCGCACAGCTCTGAGTCATGACCACAACGTGACTTTGACAGGTTCGGTGGGCAACGTGTTGCCCTATCGCCTCTCGTTGGGCTACACTGACCAGCAAGGTATCCTCAAAACCTCCGACATGAAACGTTACACAGTTGCGCTGAACTTGAATCCCTCGCTGCTTAACGAGCACTTGACCTTGAACCTGAATGGCAAATTCATGTGGGCTAAATCACAATACGCCAATGGTGAAGCTATAGGTGCTGCAGTGTGGTTTGACCCCACACAGCCAGTCCGTAGCGACGATAAGAAATTCCAAAACTTTGGAGGCTATTACCAGTGGCTCATGAGTGGTGCCGACTACAATGACCCAACCTGGGAATACACCTATAACAACCTTGCCACTAAGAACCCCGTTTCACTTCTTGAATTGAGAGATGAACGAGCTATCAGTCGCTCATTCATCGGAAATGCAGATATTGACTACAAAGTGCATGGCTTTGAAGACCTGCGGTTCCACCTCACTTTAGGTACCGACTTGAGCAAGGGCCGTCAGTGGAACGACGCACTACCTGCTAACCCCCAGAGCATTTACTACGGTTGGACTGGCTGGGAGCAACAGATAAAGCGAGCCTACACACTTAGCACATACGCACAGTACTACAAGGACTTCAATACCAAACACCACTTCGACATCATGGCCGGTTATGAGTATCAGAAGTTCTACCGTCGTGGCACCAGCTATGGTTATGGCCTATATCCCATGACCAGTCTCAAGACTGATGATGACGGCAACCCACTAGCAGGAACCAAGTATAACGAGAACAACAGTCGTCCCTCTATCAACGAGAATTTCATCGTTTCTTTCTTCGGTCGTGCAAACTATAGTTATGACGAGAAATATTTGCTCACTTTCACACTGCGTGATGACGGTTCTTCACGTTTCGAAAAGCACTGGGCTTTGTTCCCTGCATTTGCGGCAGCCTGGAAAATCAAGAATGAAGACTTTTTGAAGGACAACAACACGCTGAGCGACCTCAAGTTCCGCTTCGGCTGGGGTAAGACCGGTCAGCAGGACATGTATGACGACTACGCATGGGTGCAGACCTATAGCCTCAACAGCGGCAATCAGGGCAGCTTCTATGACATCATTGGCGACGGCACATTTGTGCGCCCCAATGCCCGTAACAAAGACCTCAAATGGGAAACCACTACCACTACCAACTTGGGGCTCGATTTCGGTTTCTTGAACCAGCGTCTCACCGGTAGCATCGACTGGTACTACCGCAAGACCACCGACCTTATTAATTATGTTTATAATGCTGCCGGCACTCAACCCAAGAATCAGATGAACAAGAACATCGGTTCGTTGAAGAACACCGGTCTTGAGTTGTCACTGAGTTGGAAGGCTATCCAGACTAAGGACTGGTACTGGACCATCGACTACAACATTTCGTACAACAAAAATGAAATCATTGAACTGGCTGGTGGCGATGACGAAAACTACTATGTGGCAACTGGCCCCATTTCAAGTGGTACAGGTTTGTACTGTCAAGCTCATAAAGTAGGATATGCCGCAAGCTCGTTCTAT
The DNA here is from genome assembly GCA_902768435.1 of uncultured Bacteroidales bacterium. Taxonomy (GTDB): domain Bacteria; phylum Bacteroidota; class Bacteroidia; order Bacteroidales; family Muribaculaceae; genus Sodaliphilus. The sequence goes on from CACXLJ010000010.1 coordinate 49,926, forward strand.
GTGTATCAGCAAGTCTATGACCAGAACGGCATGCCCATTGAGGGAGCTGTGGTAGACCGCAACGCTGACGGACAAATAACTCCGGACGACCGCTACATTCACAAGAACCCGATGGCTCCCGTTACTATGGGCCTGGCTTCGCGTCTGGAATACAAGAACTGGGACCTCGGCATGAGTTTCCGTGCCAACATCGGTAACTATGTTTACAATGACTTGATGGCTGGTGCTTCGTGTGTAAGCCCTGGTGAAGTGCTTACTTCTACCAACTATCTTGCCAACCGCCCCCTCTATGTGCTGCCCTACAACTGGCAGACTTACAACCAGACCTCAACACTGAGTGACCGCTGGATACAGAACGGTTCGTTCCTCAAGTGCGACAACATCACGCTGGGCTACAGCTTTGGCGGCCTGTTGAAGCGCGGTAATTGGGATGGCATTGGCGGCCGCGTTTATGCAACTGCATCTAACGTGTTCACCATTACCAAGTATAAAGGTATCGACCCCGAGGTATTTCCTGATAAAGACCGCCCTGGTATCGACAACAACCTCTATCCCCGTCCCTTCTCGTTCATCCTCGGTTTGACATTGAATTTCTAATTCTTAATAATGATTACGACAATGAATAAGTTTTTTAAATATATAGTTCCGGCTTTGACTCTGCTGTTTGGTGTTGGCTTTTCATCGTGCGTCAATGACCTCGATGTTACCCCCAAAGACCCAAGCCTGAAAAGTCTCGATGAGATTACAGCCGAACAATTATTCACAAAATGCTATGCAGTGATTGGTGTGGCCGGCAACGGCGGTGCCAACGGTGACAGCGACGTCGACGGTATCGACGGCGGTACTTCAGGCTATGTTCGCCAGATGTGGAATGCTAATGAACTGACTACCGACGAGGCCATCTGCGGATGGGGTGACGACGGTATTCCTCAATTCGACTACAACACCTACGACGAATCACATCCCATGCTTCAAGGTTTCTACTATCGCTTGTACACCAGTGTGTACTATTGCAACGAGTACCTTGATCGTTATAGCGAGAACGATGCTACTATGACTGCTGAAGTTCGCTTTTTGCGCGCGCTTAGCTACTATTTCCTGATGGACTGTTGGGGAAATGTTCCTTTCATCACTGAACCCAAGAACGAGAATCCTCCTCAAGCCAGCCGTGCTGAAGTGTTCAACTTCGTAGAAACGGAGCTTAAGGAAATTCTTCCTGACCTTCGTGTCCCCACAGCACTGAAAAAAGGACAAGATGGTTGGGGCCGTGTTGACCAAGACGCTGCTAACCTGCTTCTGGCCCGTCTTTACTTGAATGCACAGGTCTATACAGGCACTGCTCACTGGCAGGAAGCCAAAGAATATGCTCAAAAGGTCATGGAAGGACCACATAAGCTTAACACTACTGAGGTTGCAGCTGAAGCAAATGGTATATATTACGCCTGGACTCCATACCAAATGTTATTCATGGGCGACAACAGCACCACAAGTGCAGCTACCGAGGCAGTCTTCCCCATTCTGCAAGACGGTATCCGCACCACTTCGTGGGGTACGACACTGTTTGTGATGGCATCAACCTTTGATGGTAACATGTATGAGTATCCATTCGATGAGACACTCACTGTGTGGACTCGTCGCAAGACCAATGGAACGGGACAGACCTGGGGCGGTAACCGCGCACGTCCTCAACTGGTTCGCAAGTTCTTCCCACTGGATGATGCCCCCGAGTACTCTCCTGGTTACTACACTGCCATGAGTGCTGGCGATGATCGTGCCCTGTTCAATACTGGAGTGAATTTCACCTACCAAGATACCACCTGGGAAGATGATGCCAAGACCATAATCAAGAAGATTGAAGAGAAGACTGTTGATATCAACCGTGGACTTGACTGTGACCCTGTAGCCACTTTTGCAAAGGGCTATGCAGTTGCCAAGTTCAACAACTTCAAGACAGACTTGTCAAGCGGTAAAGATGCCACATTCCCCGATGGCGACTTCTTCCTGATGCGCTCGGCCGAAGCATACCTGACATTTGCCGAAGCTGAATTCCGCATGAATGGTGCAACCCAAGCAGCCATTGACGCTATTAATGCCTTGCGTGACCGCGCACACGCTTCTCAAGTGAATGCTTCTACGCTCAACCTTAATTTCATTTTGGATGAGTGGAGCCGTGAATTCTACTTCGAAGGTCGCCGCCGCATCGACCTGATTCGCTTTGACAAGTTTGGCGGAAACAACGGCTACAATTGGCAATGGAAGGGTGGCAAATTTGAAGGCAAAGACTTCCCTGCAACCCGCAATGTATTTGCCATTCCCGAAAATGACATGACTGTCAATAGGAATTTGGTTCAAAATCCTGGTTATTAATTATCGGTTCATATTTCACTAAAGAAAATTATTGACTATGAAGAATATTTTAAAATCATCACTGTTGTTATTTGCAGCCATGCTCATGCTTACTGCCTGCAGCGACGACAATGATCATAATCCCACTTTGCAGGAACCCACAAGTTTTGTGCTCAATACCCCGGCATTGGCCAATTCGGTTGTGGACTTGGCGAACTCAAAGTCTGTTCAGTTGACTTGCTCGCAGCCCGACTATGGTTTTCCTGCTTTAACACAATATACTGTTCAGGTGGCTACCGATGCCGAGATGAGTGATGCCGTTGAATTGCAATCATTCACAACCGCCAAGATGGATGTCGATGCCGCTATACTAGCAAGTACACTTACCACTCTTGCAGTTGAAAAAGACCCCACTCTGACCGAGGAAAACTTCCCGTTGACAATTCCTGTCTACTTTAAAGTAATCGCACGTATGATTACCGCAACAGGGTCTTCTGTTCCTGGAACTGAAATTACTTCAAATGTTGTTGCACTCAACAAGGTTCGAGTTGAATACTCACTTGCTCCGGTCACTATTCCTGAAGACATCTTCATTGTTGGTGCTTTCTGTGGCTGGGACTGGAACAACTGTGTAACTATGGTTCATGTTAATGGTCATCAAGACATTTATTGGCGTATGGTTTACATCGACCAGAGTGGTATCAAGATTAATACTACAACTGCATGGGATGGTAACCAAAAAGGATACGACGACATCAATGTCGGTGGTGAGCGTGCAGCTGACATCAAGACCAATAGTGATGGAAACATCTCTACTGACAATCCTGGTTGGTATCTGATGATTGTGAACGCTTCGGTCGACGGACGCAACATTATATATGATGTACAATTCAACGAACCCACTGTTTGGCTCATGGGTACCACTACTCCAGGTGGAGCTTGGGCAGAACTTGAAGATGGTTGTCAATTCACTGTTCCCGACGCATTCGACGACTACTTTGTATCGCCTGAATTTGCCAACAGTTCGGCAAGTGACAGTGGCGTACGTGCATACATTAAGATTCCGGGCATTGACTGGTGGAGATCAGAGTTTATGGTATTTGGTGAAAAACTTATCTATCGTGCTGATGGCGGTGACCAGGAGCGTGTGATGGGTTCTAAGGGCCAGAAACTCTATATCAACTTCAGTAATGATACTGGTAAAATTGAATAACAACCCTTTGCCTGAGTGCTGTTCAACAAGGACAGCAACTCAGGCTTCATAAAAAAATCATTCAACAATGAAAAAGATTTCATTATATTTTTCACTTGCACTGATGGCCATTTTAGGCGTTTCTTGCAATGATGATTACAAAGATTGGTTGGATCCTCAATCATATCTTCCTGAAGATGCCATTACCATCTCTGGCTTCTCGGCAAGCCCAGTTGACGCTATAGACCTGGGTGCAGTTGAGAGTGACTCTGTTCAAACTTATACTCTCAATAGTACCACTCTTCCCGAAAACTTTGAACTGAACAATGCTCGAATCTATCTTTATCCTGCAAATGTAGATCTCTCCGATATGGATGGTATCAAACCTCAAATCATACCAACCGACATCAATGGATTTGCAAGTGTTGCCCAACTTCAAGAATATATTGAAAATACATTTGGCGTTCGACCTGACAGTCACAGTCTTATTGCTCATGTTTATGTAAATGCAATCAAAGACGGACAAGCTGTTTTAATCGATGCCGGTGAGATTCCTCTGAACATCACTCCCGCAGCTCCTGTTATCGAGAACACTTACTATCTGGTGGGTTACGAAGATTGGAGTGACAACAACACCAACTACGCGCTCACTAACGGCGGTGGTGACCCCTATGAGAATCCCGTATTCTCCGTGACTGTCCCCGCAACAGGTGGCGACATCTACTTCAAGGTAGCTCCTCAGAGCGCTCTTGGCGATGCCGACTTCTGGAACCTCATCATTTGCGCTGTCACTGAAGAGGACGACGACGCTATGGAAGGCAAGTTTGCTGTGGGCAACAACGGCAAGGCTTTCAAGATTCCTTACAATCCCGACTATGCCGAGTATAAGATCTCGTTCAATATGCTTGACCAGACCTATGTGATTACCGGTTTGACCGGAGAAGCCGACGTGTGGTACATGGTAGGCAACTGCATTGGTAACGGCTCTTGGGGTAACAGTGCCGATGGCATTGGCAAGGGGCTCATACCCCTGTATCCTTCTCAGGACGATCCCACAATCCTCACCTACACGGGTATGTTCCCCGCAGGTGGCCAGTTCAAGATGATTCACACCCCCGGTAGTTGGGATGAACAGCTGAACTACACCAACATCAGCAATCCTAACAGTGCTATCGTGAGCGACGAGGACAACCACAACATTGGCATTGTGAGCGCCGGTCTGCACACCATCACTGTGAACACTGCAACCCAAGCCATCACAGTAACGCCAGTCAGTGGCAGTGCTACTCTCTACAGCACCATCACCATGCCTGGCACCTATCAGGGCTGGAATGTGACCGGCAACGCCATGACTGCCATGAGCACTGTGGTTGAGAACCACGACTGGGTGGCTAAGGTGACCTTTGACAAGGATGCCGATGTGACCACTAACCCCAGCGATCCCGAAGGCTTCAAGTTTGCTAACGGCACTTGGGATGTGAACTGGGGTGGAAGCGGCTATCCCTATGGCATTGGTTCGCAGGATGGCCCCAACATCCCCTACCGTGCCGGCACCTACACCGTTTGCTTCAACGACATCACAGGCGCTTACCTGCTCATCAAATAAGATGACAGCGTAAACACCTAACCATAAATCATAGCGCGGGCCGCACTCATCACCGGGTGCGGCCCGCCTTGCATTTAGGAGGGGGTGGAAATTTTGCAATCGTTTGCGTTTATTTTTTATGGGAAAATATTGCATAAATAGTGTTTATTATAAGAATTTTTTATATATTTACGCATTTCTTGAACAAATACTAATTTAATCAAAATCATAAAAACATTTATCATCTATGAAAAAGAAACTACTCACTTTAGCAAGTGCCCTGATATTGCCACTGCTGGCAATGGCTCAGGGCTGGCCCGCCAACTATGGCGGTGTGATGCTACAAGGCTTCTTCTGGGACAGCTGGACACAGACGCCCATCAACGGCCCCCAAGGAGGCAATCTCTATGATTTGCAGAATCCCGACATGGCTCCTGCCGATGGCTACACCTGGGCCACCATTTACGGTGCAGGATGGTCGCTCGAGAGCGAAGAATGGCAGGTGCCCTTGACTACCTGGAACAGCCTGCTCAATCACATCAACGACATTGCGCCCTACATCGACCTGCTGTGGCTGCCGCAGAGCGGTTCTACCATCTGCCCGCCCACAAGCATCTTCGACAAAGCCCAAGACACGAGTGGACGCCAGGCCTGGCGTGCCTGGCGAAACGGCTCATACTATGAGTACACGACCGGCATGCAAATCAACCAGCCCGACTGCATGGGTTTTGTGCCGGTATTCTACTTCCACCACGGTGTGGACGATGTGAACAATCCCTGGACCTACACTTACCACTGGGGAAGTTACACCGACGAGAATCCAACAAATGAGGTTCGCACATTCACGCCCAAGTCGTATTTTGGCACCGAGGCTGAATTGCGTGCACTCATCAGTGCCTACCGCGCTGCCGGCACTGGTGCCGTTGAAGATGTGGTGGCCAACCACCGCGGATGCTTCGGAACCTGGACCTTCACCAGCGACGACGGCAACATCACCTATTACTCTTCAAAGGCCAATCTGGACTTCCCCACCGAGCTTTACACAGGCCAGTTTGCTGGCTTGACCTGGGACCAGATTCGTGGCGGACAAACCGTTGACCCGAGCAGTAACGAGTATATTTCCTGGAGCACCGATGACGTGTGCAGCGACGACGAGAGCGCCTCTAACGGCGGTCATCCCACAGGCGGCCCCGACTGCGGCGGCCAGGGCGAGTGGGCACGCGACATACAACACCACAACCCCGCGACACGCGCAAAAGTGGTGAAATATCTCGACTTCCTGCGCAATAACCTGGGTTACCTGGGATTCCGCTACGACTATGCCATGGGATTCGAAGGCACCCACTACGGCGAATATAACACAACACTGCGCCCACCCTTCAGCGTGGGAGAATACTGGGGTTCGCTCACCGACATCACAAGCTGGATAGGGAGCACCTCGATGGAAGGTAACTACCAGAGTGCCGCCTTCGACTTCCCGCTGATGAACGCCATCAACCAGGCATTTAATTATGGCGACTACCGCTGTCTGGAAAATGCCGGAATGATTGGCGACAAAGACATGCGCCGCTATGCAGTGACCTTTGTCGACAACCACGACACCTTCAAGGACCTGCCTACCGACGGCAGCAACTACAACTACCAGCACCGCACTAACAGGAGCATCGAGGAGGCTAACGCCTTTATCCTTGCCATGCCCGGCACTCCCTGCTTGTTCTATCCGCACTTCATGCACGGCATCATCAGTGGCGACAACGGCTGGCATCACAACATCTGCAATATGATCAAAGCCCGCCGCGCAGCTGGCGTGCACAACATGAGCGAAATTGTGGAAGTGCGCAAACCAGGCAATAATGGTATCGCATGGGTTGTACAAGGCACCAACGGACAGGTTTGCTTCCAGCTGGGCGACGCTGTGAGCATGGAAGGCGTTCCCGAAGGATTCCAGGAAATCTTCTGCACCTCGGTGGGCCGTTACAGCATTACCAGCGGACTTGACTGGCAGAGCAATGTAAAGGCACCGCTCATCACGGGTTATCCCATCATCAGCAGGAGCACCTGCGGCTTTGATGGCAGCATTACCGTGAATGTGAAGCCCTCGGCAAGCGACATCACCCTGGTTTACACGACCGACGGCACCGACCCCACCCCCAGCAGCAGCCAGATTACAGGCATGAGTGGCCAAGACTTCACTTTCACCACAACCACCCGTCTCAAAGTGGGTGTGCTCACGGGCAATGTGGTGCAAAGCATTGTGTCGAACACCTATGCCGAGAACGGCAGCGATGCCAATTCGGTCACCATCTATGTGAAGGCCGACGATGCGCCCAACCTGTATCTGTGGAGCAACAACAAAGACTTCAAGCCCAATGGCGAGTGGGCAGGTAACAAGACCACTGAAATGAAGACCGTAGGCGACACCAAGTGGCACTGCAAGACCTTCCCGCTGCCCGATTACTCGAATGGCGAATACTACAACCTGATTATCAACTGGGACGGAAACTCGCAATCGCACCCCATCACGGGCATCACTGGCGACCGCTACTTCATCTATGTGAACCACCAGCCCATTGATGTGACCGAACAGTACATTGGCACAGCGCTCACGCTGACTGCCGACAAGGAATCGGGTATCTACGACGGCGACATGACCGTGAATGTGGGTCTGACTGCCAGCGTGGGCGATGTGACCATCGTCTACACAATCGACGGTTCGGAACTCACTCCCGAAAGCCCGCAAATGCCTACCACCGACAGCGGCACGGCTTCGGTGCGAATCACAGGCGATGGCGAGCATGTGCTGCGTGCCGGCATCCTCAAGGATGGCGAGATCATCAATCCCATCACACGCACCTATATCATCCGCCACACTCCTTATCCCGGCACTCGCATCTTTGTGCGCAGTTCAAAGGCTCCGCACCTGTTCATTTGCGATGTTGAAGGAACTGCACCTGGCGATGAGTACACCACCTGGAGCGGCAAGGTTCTTGACCAGACCGCTGAAGACGAAGACGGCTACACCTGGTACTATGCCGAATTCCCCGGCATGGAATCGTGCACGGCCATTCTGAACAACGGCAACAGTGGCACAGGCAACCAGACCGAAGATATCACCGGACTGAGCGGCGATGTATACCTCACTTGGGACGCTGACAACCGCTACACCAACGTGACTGGCTTTGACAAGCATCAGTCGTTCATCCTCTTTGAACCTCGCAAAGACCGCTGGGATGCCGACAACGCATGGCTGCAACTCATGGTTGTGGGCGTTGGCGACAAGATGCCTTTCGAGAAGATAGGCAGCACTAATGGCGGAAACAACATCTACAAATGGAGCAACGATGAGATTGCTGCTGAGAATGGCACCGAAATCCTCTTCCAGCGCATGAACCCCAACAACCACAATGACCAGTGGAGCTGGTCAAGTTCGAATGACGGTCACCCGAGCGGCGGTTATGTGAAGGGCGGTTACTACTACAACGACATCAACATCAACAACGGTTGGGAGAACTCAATCGACATGTCACCACAAGTGAACTTCGACAACTTCAAGTATCCGAGCGTGACACATCTCATCGAAGACATCACCAAGGCTTCGCTGAGCGAGGTTGAGAAGGGCGAAATGAACAAGTACTACAATGTGAACGAGAACCTCACCGTGGGCTATGTGCTCGACAACGCACTCTATGCCTTCAACATCAGTGTAGATGTCAACGACATGCAGCGTCCCGACAACGGTCTGCAAGGCGACAGTCTGGTTGTATATGAAGACTATGTGAAGAACCTGTGGGGAACCACCACACAGCGCGACTGGGTGAAGATTACCGGCGTGAACAACATCGAAGACTATCCTGTGGGTTCGGTGCTGAGCAATGTGACTGGCCAGCTCGTCGACACGACTAATCCCACGCTCGATCTGGTAGTAAACCCCATTCTGGAGAGCACTGCCGACACCATCGTCTTCAACACCTACCTGCCCTGCAGCTTCGGCGCAGAGCAGACGCAGACTATCGACGGCGACAGCCTCATCTACTTCTTCTACCGTCCGCAGCTCAACGAGGTGGCTCACATCACTGGCGCCCAGTATCAAGGCAACGGCAAGTTTATCGTGTCTGACCGAATCAGCCCGGCATTTGAGGGTGAAATCACGGTAGACATCAGCGCTGTGGACTCGCTCCTGACTGAAGCCGTTGGCAAGGCAGTCGACTTCGACGCACTCATCACACGCGGCATTCCCGTGAATGACGGCGAGGGCCTGCGCATCACAGCCGACAGCTACTACATCACGGCGCTCAATGCCACCATCCTGCCCGATGTGTTCATAACAGGTGATGTGAATGGCGACGGCGAGGTAGATGTGCGCGACATCACTGCACTCATCGACATCATCATGGGCAACTCCGAGGTGACCATTCCTGCTGATGTGAACGGTGACACCGAGGTGGATGTGCGCGACATCACTGCCCTGATCGACATCATCATGGGTAGTTAAGTTTCAATCACGCCGAGCATCAGGAACAACTTGATTGACCTCGGTGAAACCCAACAGCAAAGGGGATGTGCCAAGAAGTTTTGACACATCCCCTCGCTTTTTTACAGCCATGAGAGCTGCATGAACCAATGTGGGCATCCCGAACTAACCATCATGCCCATCAGGTCAGAGGCCGAGCACCTTGGCATCGCGGGCCGCGCGAAAGGCGTTGAAGGTCTCAAAAATGTCGGTCAAGGCAAGGCTCGCATTGTCGGCCTGGCTCTGATAGAGCGAGGCGCTGCCCGATGTGTTCACATTGCGGCCCTGCAATGCCCCCGACACGCCCGAAATCTCCTCGAGCAACTTCATTTGCAGCTGAATCATGTCGTAGGCGCCTATGTTGGTGGCATTCATCGAAATCTGCTCGGGTTTGGCATCGCTCATCCCTGGCGAATAGGGCAACACACCGTTGCAGTTGCGCCACACGGCCCGCACCTCGTCCCAGGTGAAGCCGTTGGGCATAGCAGTCTCGGGATAGAGCAGCACCCCCTTGGCGCTGGCATCCATGATGTGGTCGACAAGCGTGACAAGGCGGTTCAAATACTTTTGCTGGTCAATCACATCTTCGATGAAACTGTGCACCTCGCCATCGGTGAGCGGATACAGTTTCATGACAAAGGGGTGACTGCCGTGAGCATAGGGCGAATCGTAGCTGTCGAGCAGTTCGCCGCTCGGGGCAAACCAGCGGCAACGCCAATAGGTGTCGATGTCCCAGCGCACCTTCACATCGGGCATCGACTTGAGTTTCTTGTATTCGGTCGACGGCAGCACATAGAGTTGGCCCTCCTTGCAGTCGTGGCACACCAGCACCTCGCGACTCTCTAATGTCCACACCTCAATGGCGCGGCACTTGCCTGTGTGGCTATACCAAAAGTCGCGCCCACTTTGTGTGTCGGCTCCAATGGTTGCGGTGAACGAGGCGATTCGGTCCGAGAGATTGTCGGTATAGATGCGACGCACCCATTCGGCTTTCTTGCGGGAGTGATGCGCCACGCGCTTGAGCAGGTCGGCAATGTTCAGGTCGTGCACCTGACCTATGATTTCGCAGTCACGGCACAAGGGGTCAAGAGGAGCGTTCATGAAGAAACTGTTCACATTCACCTGGTTCACCGCCACCTGTCGGGCACACAAGGTTTCCTGCACATCGACCCGCTGCACACAGCAGCCCGAGATGAGGAATTCCTCAAGCGTGCGGCTGTCGAGTTCGTCAAGACAGTTGGCCTGCCGCACCAGTTCCAAGCGTTGCTCACGGTTATCGGACTCCATGTGCTGCGAACGGAAGCGCCCCACGATGGTTTTCACCAGTTGGCGCAACACATTGTTGGTGATAGGCGTTGCCGAGCCATCTTCGCTGTAACGCTGCCATTCGGTAATAGTACGGCCGTTGCGGTCGCGCATCACATCGCTCCACTGGTCGCCATAGGTGAAGCGCTTGTTGCGCAAGCGGCTGCTGCGCAGTGCATGGGCATTGCTCCACGCCTTATAGGCGGCCTGCAACACTGCTTCGTTTTCGTTTTTCAAGTTGTTTTGCATGGTTAAATAGGGAATAGGGAGTAGTAGAATAGTAGAATAGGGAGTAATCGAGATTTCGAATAATCGAATAATCGAATATTCGAATAATCGAATAATCGAGCATTCGAGTTTCGAGTTTTTAGTTTTCGAGTTTTCGAGAGGGGGAAATTTAGCGCAAGGCGAGGTAATGGCGGCGATTGCGAGGGCCATAGGAGACATGAATCCAGGCAAAATCGCGCTCGTTGATAGCCTGATCGACAGGCAACTGCAACTGCATGAGCAGGTGATAGAGAGGGGCGTTGTCGAGACGACTGCCCACGGTGATGTCGGCAGCCTCGCCTTTCATGTGCTGGCTGCGTGGCGCCCCTCCCACGGCCCGGTTCAGTGCCGGGCAGCGATAACCGCTGTTCACATGTATGGGACCGCCCCATGCCTCGCGCAAGGGGTCGAGCACATGCTGCACAAGGCGGTGAAGGTTTTGGACAGCCGCGGGTGGCGGGGTGTTGTCAATGCCCATACGGCGGGCGGTTGCTGAGCGGGTGAGTTCTTCAATCGTAAAGTGTTTCATAGTTGCGGGTTGATTTTAGTGGTTAATATGGCACAAAATTAACCCGCACGGCACTCGCTGTGCCATGTCAATCGCACACAATCATTCAAGTTAAAACTTGAGGTTGAGGGTTTAAGGTTGAGAGTTTAGAGGTAATTTCTGGGGGGGGGGAGGAGATTATCGGCCGTAACCTATCTGGTTGCGGTAGTTGTTAGGCGACACGCCCAAATGCTTTTTCACATATTTGCCGAAGAACGACAGGTTTTCAAAGCCCATTTCGTTGGCTATCTCCTTGATAGTCTTGTCGCTGTACTGCAGCAGCTGCTTGATGCGCCCCACAATGCTGAGCGAGATGAGTTCGCTCGCCGTTTTGCCCGACTTTTGCTTGCTGATGCTGGTCAAATACTTGGGCGATACATACAACTGCTCGGCAAACCACTTCACGCTGCGCTGGGCGGTGTTGTTCTTGGCCAGCAATATGATGAAGTGATGAAACAGTTTATCGCCCTGACGGAGCATCTCGCTGCCTTCAACATGACGGCTGATGCTCGACAGCAGGTCGAGCGCGTAGCAGCGAAAAAGTTCTACCAGGGTCTCCCTGCCGTAGTTCACAGCGGGGTGCTCAATCTTGTAGATGGCGAGCTCGTAGTATTTCACCATGAGGTTCATCTCGTCGTCGGTGAACTTGATGACAGGATTCTCGGCCATGCGCGTGATGGCATCAAAAATGGTCTTGTTGATGAAGTTGAGTCCAAAATCGGCAGTAACGGCTATAATCTTGCAGTTGAAGTCGGCGCTGTGCATCACATCGCTCACCACCGTGTTGGTGCCCACAAACAGGGCATCGCTCGCCGACAATTCGTAACGCTTGCCGTTGAGCGAGAGCGAAAGCGTACCCTTAAGGCAAAAAACAAATGCCAGAAAATTCACCTTGAAGGTATTCATCAATGCCGGCACAGTCATGATGTGGTCGGCAAACGCCACCTCGCCGTCGTAATACTTCAACCCCTTGGACAACTGAGGGACATCGTTCATGCTGATTTCTGTTATTTTACTTGCCATTATTGCACACATTTAAAAACCACAATGTAAACAAATTGTGCTGTTTGTGATAGAAACATACAAAAACAAGGGGGAGCATATCGTCTCCCCCTCTTGCCTGTTAATTATCTGTAAGCCTGATAATAGATGTCGATGAGTTCTTCCTTGTTCAAGAAACGCGGGTCGTAGTCAAACTTGGTGCCACCGGTGGCAATGGCGCACTCGGTGAAGCGGCTAAAGTCGGCCGGCGTGATGCCCCACTCGCTCAACTTGATTTTGTCGACATTGCACTCGCGCTGCATGATGGCGAGCGCATCGAGGAAGTCGCTGGGACGGGCAGCCTTTTGCATGGTCATCTTCTCGGCCATCTTCATATAGCGCTTCATGCTGTCGTTTTTGAAAGTCTTGAAATAGGTTTGCGACAGTGCTATGAGGGCAGCACCGTGAGGCAGTTTGGGATAGAATCCGCTCATGGCATTGGCAAGTGCATGCTGACCGGTGGTGCGGCTTGTGGTCTCGACCATGCCAGCCAGGCTGCTCGCCCATGCTACCTTGCAACGCGCATGCACATCGCTGCCATCGGCCACAACCACTGGCAGGTACTTGTAGAGCAACCTGATGGCCTCCAGCGCATAGAGGTCGCTGATGGGTGTGTGGCAAGTGCGGTTAATGTAACCCTCGGCAGCATGGAAGAAGGCATCAAAACCCTGATAGGCCGTGAGTTTTGGTGGCAGCGAGAGCATCATCACAGGATCGACAATGGCAATCTGCGGAATGGTCTGTTCAAAGCCGAAACTCACTTTCTCTTGCAAGTCCTCGTGCGTGATTACCGCCCAGGGGTCAATCTCGGTGCCTGTGCCCGCCGTGGTGGGTATCGCCACAATGGGCAACGCGTGGTCGAACGGCTGGCCCTTGCCCGAGCCGCTGGGAATATAGTCCCACAAGTCGCCCTCGTTGCATGCCATCACGGCAATGGCCTTGGCGGTGTCGATAGAACTGCCTCCGCCCAAACCTATCACGAAGTCGCACTGCGATTCGCGACACATCTTGGCGCCCTCCATCACATGCTTGCGAATGGGGTTTGGCAACACCTTGTCGAACACTTCACAGGCCACGCCGGCGCTCCACAGTTGCTCTTTCACGGCATCGACATAGCCATGCTTGCGCATGGAGCCGCCCGACGAAATCACGATGAGCGCACGCTTGCCAGGTAGTTTTATCTTAGAGAGTTGACGCAGTTCACCCGCACCAAAAATGAAACGCGTGGGAATAAAAAGAGAGAATTTTGTCATCATAGTTGTTTCGATATTAGAAGACCCTTTGCGGGGTGTTAGTTTTATTATTTTGCGTAAAATTAGTGGTTTTTCGTCGGTTTTGCAAACAATCGGCCAAAAATTGCTGCACGGCTGGTGTGCCATTACGAAAAAAGATGTAATTTTGAAGGCAATTTCGCATTAGTAATCACTTAATAAGCATTTATTCATAATGGAAACAATCAAATTTGGCAAATATGTAGAACTCGCTTACGAGATTTTTGTTGTCGATAACGACGGCGAGGCTTCGGTCTTCAAGTTCACCCCTGAGCGCCCCGACGCATTCGTGTTTGGTCTTGACCAAGGCATGATCGACGGTTTCATGAAGCGCATCGAGAACCTGGAGCAAGGCGCTGCCTTCGACTTCACGCTGGCTCCCGAAGAGGCTTTCGGCCCCAAGGACCCCAACATGATTATGGAAATCGACAAGAGCATCTTCAATGTGAACGGCGAGTTCGACAGCGAAAAGGTGTTTGAGGGTGCCATGGTGCCCATGCAGACGGCCGACGGCTACCGCGTAGATGGACTCGTGGAGAAAATCACCGACGACAAGGTGACCATCGACTTCAACCACCAGCTCGCTGGCGAGACAGTGCGCTATGCCGGCACCGTAGTCACCGTGCGCGACGCCACGCCCGAAGAATTGAATCCACCCAAACACCACTGCGGCTGTAGCTGCGACGACTGCAACCACGGCGATTGCGGACACGACCATGACCATGGTTGCTGCGACCACGAGCACGACTGCGACGGCGGCCACCATCACCACCACGGCGAGGGCTGCTGCCACCATCACGGCTAACCCCCGACCGGCGCACGTGCCTTCAGCGCAATTCTGCCGCTAAGCAAAGCCACACAGGGCGGACACCTCACACCGAGGCTCCGCCCTGCATTTTTTTCGGAAACAACTATTAGACCCGACGAGGGGGTGGGTGTTTCAGAACTTATATCTTAATCCGGCCACAAGGAGACCTTGCTCACCAAATCCCAATTCAAGGAATCCCCTGAAAGCACTGCCAAACTCGGCGCCCATCACCGAAGCCTGCCAGGCGAACGCCGCCTTTGTCTTATCTTGGGAGTCAATATTTTCCATGCCTATAAGCACACCGAGCGCCACTTTTGAATACAGACTGATGTGCTCGCGATTCATCCAGTTATACTTCACAGCGGGCATGATGCTGAAGTATTTGGTGCGTGCCTTGTCGCTATCGTTCCATTTGCAGGTGCTAAATGTGCCCACAAGACCCACACCGAGCGCCCCTGCATTGGGCCGATGGAAATATTCCGCTCCGAAGGCTCCAATATAGTTTGTTTGCTTGCCCGAGAAAATTCCCTTAAGATACGACGAACTCATATCGGTGAATGTGCCGAAGCCATAAGAGACACCAATCTCGTTTTTCCACTCATTTTGGGCACTGAGGTTAAGTGTTGCAGCCAAGGCAACGACTAAAATGACAAAAATCTTTTTCATTGTGTGATTACTTTATTAAGTTTTGATTATGATTTTAAGCCGCAAAGGTAAAAAAATTTATCATTTTCAACGAATCTTTATGCAAAGCTTTTGCAATTTTATCCAAATTCGGTCATTTAATTCCTCATTGGCTTCTAATTTTCACAAGGCATGAGATGAATTACCAATTGCATTCGGCCTCATAAATAAACGGCAAAATCCCCAAATTCGCATGAATTTGGGGATTATATTCCCCGAATTTCATATAAATTTGGGGATTAGCGGGATTTTTTACGCTGCACAGCATCTGCTATTGCATCACAATTACAGGATCATGTGAAGAAATCACTGATGCTGGACGAGGGCGCTATTGCATCACGATGCGCATGTGGGCCTTGGGGTAGCGCAGCACCAAGCAGGAGGCCTCGGTGAGGACTAGGGCATCGACATTGCGCACGCCGCTCTTCTTCAGGTCGAGCGACTCGGTGGTGAAGGGCAGGTGACTGTACTTCTGCAAATACTGCGGGTCGATAATGAGGCCGTTGTCGGGCATGCCCACCTCGTCGAATATCTCGCTCAGCAGCACATAGAGGGTGCCGAACTTGGAGCGCAGCTGGTTGAAGTCGATGCCCCACTTGGTCACGGTCTCGGCAGCAGTCACCACCTTGGTGTAGTTCAGTTTGTTCAGGCTGCCAATGAGACCAGAGCCGCCAATCAGAATCTTGCGTTTGCTGCCTGCATTGCCCGTGAAGGCCTGACGCATCATGTCGATCACCGAGTCTTGTGTGAGCGAGTCCTCGTCGTAGTTGAAGGTCTTGCCCGCCTGGTACCAGATGCCGCCCGTGAGCATCACATTCTCCTTCTTCACAGGGTCCCACAGGCGGTTCTTCACACCAAAGAGGAACGACTTCTCCATGCCCAGTCGCATGTCGTAGATGGCGGCCTCTTCCTGGTCGCTCATGGTCCAGGGCACCTCCTTGTTCGAGAGTTTCTGCAGCGTCGACTGTTCGATCTGCATTTTAAAAATCTGACAAAACTGCTGTGCTTTTTGCGGCAGCGACTCGAACTGGGGCGACATCACATCGAGTTCGCTGGCGGCGCGTCCCATGCGAATCAGGGTAGTGCCGCTGTCGATGTCGGGCATACAGTTCTCGAGCGTGTCGATCTTCATGCCGTTCACGGGCATGGCATAGATGCCGCCTTCCTCGTCGCGCGAGGTCCACCCTGCACCAGCACAGTATCGGTAGCATCAAAGATGTCGTCGTTGTCGGTATAGAGTTTCACCCTCGATGCATCGCCGCTGGCCGAGGCCTCGCTCACCGGGGCCGAGTAGGCAACCCGCAGCCTCGCGCTTGTAGGCTTAGTGTCCACATTGTGGTAGTCAACAATCATCGAGCCTGCGTGCTTGCTGCCGGCACATCGCGAGAGCTGGTCGACGGGCGTGGCCATGGGGCGGATTTTCACTATCTGCTGGTCAATCTCGTTGAGCAGCAGGTCGGGGGCGGCCTCACGCGTCACATCGGTGGTGAGCGGACCGTCGACCACATGCTTGCCGCCCGCCACGCCAGTCACCAGGGTGGCCATGGCCAGTTGGGCAGCGCTGCCGTCGTCGCCAGTCGTGCACGAGATAAAGAGGAGGAACAGTACCACCAGGAGCAGTACAAGCAGTTTCACATTGCGTTTGAGCCATTTGACTCGTTCAAAAAATTTGGTTTTCATGGTTGTAGTTTTTTTAGAAAATAGGGAATAGGGAATAGGGAATAGTAGAATAGTGTCGAGTTTTCGAATAATCGAATAGTCGAATAGTCGAGTGGTCGAGCAATCGAGCAATCGAATAATCGAGCAATCGAAAAGCCGAAAACTCGAGTTCGGGAGGAATTAGCCGAAGTCGTCCCAGAAACTGCGTTTGGCATAGCGCGGGAAGGCAGCCGGCTTCACCTCGGCCTCGGGTGGCGAGGCAGTGCGGCTCACCAGTTCAATCTTCTCGTTGCGGCCACGCAAGTAACCGGCCGCTTCGGCATTCTTCAGGTCCTCGTCGCGGCCTATGGCCTGCGCAATGAGTTTCACCACATTCGGGCTCAGTCGGCCTTGCTCCAGCGGGGCAAGCACCTCCTCCACCACGCTGGCAATGGCATCGCTCAGCCCCAGCTGCTTGGCGGCTTGAGCCACCATCTCGCCAAAGGATGCGGGAGGTTGCTCCGCGGGAGCGGTGTCGGCAGGCTGGGGTTCGCTCTCAGGGTCGCAAACCTGATCGGGTGCCACGGCATCGCCCGCCACCTGTGCTTCGCCCAGCACATCGTTCAGTTCTTGATCGTTTTTCATAAGTAAATGGTTTAGAGTTTAGAGTTGAGGGTTGCGGGGTTTTGATTCACGCTGCAAAGTTATGGCCAGCCTGCACCCGCCCACCATATCAATTACACACGACATCAACTCAGATGGTGACAACGATTGTAAATGTGAAGCATACCCCCCCTAAATTTGGAATATTTAAAAAAATTACCTACCTTTGTAACAAATAGAAATTTATTAATCTAAAAAACTTCATACAATGAAACATCGACTATCTTTACTCATCCTTATGGTGGCGACACTTGCCATGACAGCAAGTGCCTATACCTACTATAGCAATGTTGAGATAGGCAACTTCAAGTACTCTCAACTCGCCTTGGGCTCTTCGTCAAGTGAGGAGAATGTTGCTTATTTGAAAGGTCTTTCAAGTACAGCTAGCACTTCGCTCACCACGCTCGACATCCCGGGGTATGTGACATACAACGGCAACCGCTACCGTGTTACGCAAATCAATCAACAGGCTTTTGAGAACAACACCAAGATCACTACTGTGAACTTCGGTTACGGTGTGGAAAATATTAACGGTTATGTCTTTAATGGCTGCACCAGTCTCAAATATGTGAATCTGCCGAGCTCGGTAAAGGAAATCGGGCAGTTTGTGTTCCAGAACTGCACGAGTCTTCTTGTTGTGGCCTTTGCCGGAGAGAAGGCACCCAAGATTTATGACTACACCTTCAACCTGTCGAGCACATCAAAGCGGGCTTCCACGGCGACCTATCGCGGCATGAACGCCCTGAAGGCCGACGCCAACTGGCTGGCGGCTTTTGGCGCCAGCAACATCCTGCGCAATTACAGCTACATGGTGAGCGATTTCAAGGTTTACAATTCCACTCACGGATGCTGGCAATACTATATG
>CACXLJ010000011.1 GCA_902768435.1 uncultured Bacteroidales bacterium
AGTAAAGGGTTTAGGATAACAAGGCACTCGTTCTACAGGGCGGGTGCCTTTTGTTTTGTCTTGTTCTTTGTTTTGAAGGATATTTGACCTGATTTAGTAGTAGTTTTGATATAAAAACAAAAAATATGTATTCAAATCATAAATAACCTAAAATTCAAGCAAAAACTAATAAAGTTAGGGTAATTATACGAAATGTTTATATTATTTTTGTACTATTGAAATAATAGGCACTTTTTATAAAGATACTACAATGATAAAAATAAACAATATGTTTAAAAATTCAATTTACGGTTTTGTGGCAGTATTTTCGCTGTCGCTCATGTGCTCTCCTGTAGTTGGCGCTCAAGATTTCGGTCGCAATGAGATTAACGCAGTGGAGCAGCTCGTTCAGTCAAGTCTGCAGAAACACATGGAGATTGGCAAGGTTAAAGTCAATTCTATGGTAGCCGATGGCAACACGATTGTTGTGGACTTGAACGAGAACTTTGGGCAAGCGCCTTTCACGCATGAGTCGGTCGCCATGCTCAAGAACGACATCAAGCAGCAGTTGGGAAGCGAATATGCCAACAGTGATGTCAAGATTACCATTCAAGGAAATGATATTGAACTCTATTTTGCCGACTTTGATGAGTCATACAGCCGCAAGCATGGCTCCTTCATTACCCCGCAAGACCCCAACCGTCATTATGGCAAAGGCCTTGACAAGAATGTGATTGCCCTGTGGCAGAGTCATGGCTGGTATTTTGAACCCACACTCAACCGTTGGGAATGGCAGCGTGGCCGTCTGATGCAGACGGTTGAGGACATGTATACCCAGAGTTATGTGGTGCCTTTCCTCATTCCCATGTTGGAGAATGCCGGCGCCTATGTGTGGGATGCGCGCGAGCGCGACACACACAGCGTTGCCGTGGTGGTTGACAACGATGGCGCCCATGCCCAGAATGGCTATACCGATGCCAACGGCAAGAAGAAATGGAACACCGGCGCCGAAAATGGTTTTGCCTATCTGGAAAAAGAATACAAGGATTTTGAGAATCCGTTTGTGACTGGCACCTATCGTCAGGTAGAATCGGTGAAAGACAACAAGAAACTCTCAACTGCTCACTGGGATGTGGATATGCCCGAGGCAGGAGAGTTTGCCCTTTATATCAGTTACAAGTCGTTGCCAAACAGTGTTAACGATGCACGCTACACCGTCAACGACCTGAGTGGTGCGCATGAATATGATGTTGACCAGACCATGGGCGGCGGCGTGTGGGTTTACCTCGCTACCGTGCAACTAAAGAAAGGCCTGAACAAAGATGTGGTTGTGCTTTCTAATCTGTCGAAGGACGACAAGCGCATGGTTACTGCCGACGCTGTCAAGGTGGGCGGCGGCATTGGCAACATTGTCAGGAAGGTGGCTCCCTATACCGAAGAGAATCTTGCCATAGCCAAGGAAAATGGCGATGAGAAATATCTTGCCAAGCCTGGCGTGAACTACAAGTATGTGCCTTGTGGCAACCGTCCCTGGTTCACCATTGGTTCGCGCTACTATCTGCAGTGGGCCGGATTCCCGCATGAGGTGTATTCCACTTCGCAGGGCATTAATGACTATGTCGACGACTATCGCAGTCGTGGCGAGTGGGTCAACTACCTTGCCGGTGGTTCTGATGTGCTGCCCAATCGTGCAGGTCTGAAGATTCCTGTCGACTTATCTCTGGCCTTCCACACCGATGCCGGAACGACCAGCGATGATGGTATCATTGGCACACTGGGCATCTATTGCACCATGAAGAACGGCAAGTCGTTTGGTACTTACGAGAATGGTACATCGCGCCAGCTTTCTCGCCTCTACACCGATCTTGTCATGAAAGAGATTTGCAACGACATTCGTGCAAAATATGAACCTAACTGGACACGGCGCGGACTGCGCGACGCATCGTACTATGAGGCCCGTGTTCCCGAAGTGCCTGCCATGTTGCTCGAGTTGCTGTCGCACCAGAACTTTGCCGACATGAAATATGGCCTTGACCCTGCCTTCCGTTTCGATGTGAGTCGTGCCATCTACAAGGGCATGCTCAAGTTCATAGCCCAGCGCGACCATCGCGACTATGTGGTGCAACCGTTGCCCGTCAATAGTTTCGCCATACGTCCCCTGCAGGATAAGGGCGAGTTCCTTCTTTCGTGGAAACCCACAGCCGACACGCAGAGCGACAGTGCCGACCCCACCAAGTACATTGTGCTGGAGCGCAAGGGCGAGGGTGCTGGCTTTGTTGAGATTGCTACTACCAAAGGCACTGAATATTTAGTTGAAATCAAAGATAACGAAATACATTCATTCAAGATTATCGCCCTTAACGAGGGCGGCCGTTCCTTCCCAAGCGAGGTGCTCTCCTGTGGTGTTGCTCCTGGTAGCAAGGGAACTGTGATGGTTGTGAACGGCTTTACCCGTGTGAGTGCGCCCGACTGGTTCGATGCAGGCACCATGGCAGGCTTTGCCGATGAGAAAGACCATGGCGTGCCCTACATGCAGCAAATCAACTATGTGGGCCCGCAGTTTGAGTTCAACCGTTCGCTTGATTGGCGTGACGATGACGCTGGCGGTTTCGGTGCAAGCCGTTCCAGCTACGAGAAGCAGGTGGTGGCAGGTAACACCTTCGACTATCCGGCAATTCACGGCAAGGCTATCATGAAGGCTGGCTACTCGTTTGTGTCGAGCAGTGTGAAGGCTGTTGAAGACAAGGAGATTTATCTCAAGGGCTTCAAGGTGGTCGATTTCATCATGGGCAAACAAAAAGAGGTTCCTAACGGCAGCGGATATTATCCCTCTCGATTCAAGATTTTCTCTAATGGCCTGATCGACGCTATTCGTGACTTTACTGCCCAAGGCGGCTCTTTGTTTATGACAGGTGCCTATGTGGGTAGCGATGTGTGGGACAAGAAGAATGTGAACTATATGGAAACGAACCTTGCCGAGAATGTGCTGGGTTACAAGTGGCTCACCGACCAGGCGTCGCAGTCAGGCGAGGTGACTACCGTGCCTTCCCAGTTCCAGGAACTCACCGACGGCTTGGACTTCACATTTGTGAACAAACTCAACGACCGTTTCTATGCAGTGGAGTCGCCCGATGCTATCACACCGAGCGATGACATGGGAGCTACCATCATGCGATACAGCGAGAACAACATCCCCGCAGGCATCGCATCGGACCGAGGCTCATATCGCACAGTGGTGCTTGGCTTCCCCTTCGAGACCATTAAGGACGAAGATGCACGCGAGTCGCTCATGAGCGATGTGCTCAAGTTCCTCAACAAATAACAGAAATCTAATCAATCAACAATAACAATAAAAACTTCAAAGAATTATGGGAAGAATTAACTGCTTCATTCCTTTTGCAAATGCCGAACAGGCAAAACTCACCGTTCAGAACCTGAAGGCTGAAGAACTGGTCAGTAAAATCTATTTGCTTGCAACCGACGACTCTCAAGGCACTATTGATGGTTGTGAAATCATCAAAGTGAAGAACCTTGCTGCTTCGAGCACTATTAAGGCTATTGCCGAATATGCCGATGCCGACTATGTGCTTTATTACAACAAGTATAATACGCTCAAATTTGCTCCCTTTGCAGTAGAGCGCTTTGTGAAACTTGCTGACGACTCTCAAGCAGGCATGCTCTATGCCGATCACTATAATGTGACCGAGGGCGGTGCAGTCAAGGCTCCCGTGATCGACTACCAGTTCGGTAGTCTGCGCGATGACTTCGACTATGGCTCGGTTTACTTCTTCTGCGGTTGCTGTTTCAAGAAGGCCGCCGCAGCCATGAAGGCCGACTATGAGTTTGCCGGACTCTATGACCTGCGTCTCAAGCTCTCGCAGTTTGCCAACATTTGCCACATCAACGAATTCCTTTATAGCGATGTGGAACTCGACACCCGCAAGAGCGGCGAGAAGATTTTTGACTATGTTGATCCACGCAATCGTGGCCGTCAAATCGAGATGGAGGCTGCATGCACCGAGCATCTGAAGGAAATTGGCGGTTATCTGGCTCCCACCAAGGTGGTGGATGGCAAGGAAGTTCCCAATTTCAAGCACATTGAGTTTGACCATGACAAGTTTGAAGTGGAGGCTACAGTGATGATTCCTGTGCGCAACCGCATACGCACCATTCGCGACGCTATCGACAGCGTGCTGCGTCAGAAGACCAACTTCAAGTTCAACCTCATGGTGGTTGACAACTTCTCGACCGACGGTACCCGCGAGGCTATTGCCGAATATAATGATCCTCGCCTTATCCATATCATTGCTGACTATTATGATATGGGCATTGGCGGTTACTGGAATTTGGCTGCTCATCATGAAAAGGCCGGCAAGTTTGTGGTGCAGCTCGACAGCGATGACATGTATAAGGATGAGACCACGCTGCAAACCATGGTGAACGCCTTCTATGAGCAAAATGTGGCCATGGTGGTTGGCACCTACCTGATGACCGACATCAACTGCAATCCCATACCTCCCGGCGTGATTGACCACAAGGAATGGACTCCCGAAAACGGCCGCAACAATGCCTTGCGCATCAATGGTCTGGGTGCTCCCCGTGCATTCTACACCCCGGTGCTTCGCGACGTGAAGATTCCTAATACCAGCTATGGTGAAGACTATGCGTTGGGCCTGAACATTTCGCGCACTTACCAGATTGGTCGCGTGTACACACCTGTGTATCTGTGCCGCCGCTGGGACGACAACAGCGACGCGAGCCTTGATGTGGAAAAGATGAACCGTAACAACCTCTACAAAGACCGCATCCGCACATGGGAGCTCCAGGCACGCATTGCTTTGAACAAGAAAGGTAATTGCTGCTGCAAGTGTGACGAATAATCATGATTGATGAATCTTGTTGAAGACATAGAAGTACTTCATGCTCGGCAAATGTGCAATTGGCCGTTAGCGCATGACAATTATGCTGCCCTTGATGGGCTGCTCACCCGTGAGTTATGGCTTGATGACGGCGAGGGCAGGTCGTGTGCTCGCATTGTCATGCAGCATAATCCTGAGCGCGTGCGTTCTACGGCTGCCGATGTGAGTCCTGAGGCAATCAGCCGGCGCCCCTGTTTCCTGTGCAAGGAAAATCAGCCTCCTGAGCAGGAAACAGTGATGTGGCGGTATTCGCAAGAGAATGGCCTGGAAAGGCTGTACAAGATTCAAATCAATCCCTATCCCATCTTTAAGCGACATCTCACCATCGCCTCGATGCAACATGAAGAGCAAAGGTGCCGATACAGGGAGATGATGGCGCTTGCACACGACCTGCACGGCTATGTGATTATGTTTAACGGCGAGGGTTGTGGCGCATCGGCGCCCGATCACCTGCATTTCCAGGCTACGCTGCAGGACGAGTTGCCCTTGTGTGCCGAACTTGAGGCTCGCAATGGCGATGGTCTGGACTCCTGCTATGGCAGTTTCAATGAACTGTGGATGGACAACAAATTGGGTAGGCAACTCATCTATATCAGGGCTCATGCCATGAATAGTGCTCTCATTTCTGACATGAACATTGCTCTGAATGGCTGGCGACGCAATGCCTTGTGCTGGTTTAAGGAGGATGTTTGGCACTTCGTCTATTTCCCGCGTAAAGCAGGTCGGCCTTCGTGTTATGGACAGGAGCCTGGTCAATATCTGGTGAGTCCTGCAGCTGCCGAGTATGGCGGCGTGTGGGTGTTGCCCCGCAAACAGGATTTCTATGGCCTCACACCTGAACTTATCGGTTCGTTTTACGAGGAACTGTCGTTCAGTGCTCGTGAAATGGAATTCATTTACAACGATTACGGAAGAGTAAATTAAAAAACAAGTATATATGAACACACAACCCACAGTGAAAGTTGGCATCATGAACGAGCCCTCGGTTGAGTTCGTCTTGAATGGCAATTACAAAGTGAATGGCAGTGATTACACGGGCCCTCAATCGGTGTCGTGTATCGATGGCAAGGTGTCGTGGAACAGCATGTGCTGCGATGAACTGCTTTTTGAACCTGCCGACTATGAGTCATGCTCCTTCACGCTCAAGGATGTGACCATTGGCGTGAGTTTCCACTGGAAACGCAAGGAGGACCAGACCTTTAAAGGCTCACTCAAACTCATCATAGAAGACGACAAGGTCACGGCCATCAATATCCTTCCCATCGAAGATTACCTGCTCAGCGTCATCTCGAGCGAGATGAGCGCCAATGCCTCACTGGAACTGCTCAAGGCTCACGCTGTGATATCGCGCAGCTGGCTCTTGGCTCAAATCCAGAAGGATACGGTGAATGAACTGACTCAGGGCTTTGAACAGAATCAGAATCCTGACGAGGAAATCAAGTGGTGGGATCGTGACGACCATGTGAACTTTGATGTGTGTGCCGATGACCATTGCCAGCGTTATCAGGGCATTACCCGCGCTTCGACCGACACTGTGCTGCAAGCCATCAAGGCCACTTGGGGGCAGGTGCTCATGTATGGCGGCGACTTGTGCGATGCCCGCTTCTCCAAGTCGTGTGGTGGCGTGTACGAGGAGTTTGAAAACTGCTGGGAACACAAGCATCATGGTTATCTGGTAGCGCGACGCGACAGTGCTGATGAGATGAATTTCCCCGACCTGACACGCGAGGACATTGCTGCCGAGTGGATTCTCTCGGCGCCCGAAGCCTTCTGCAACACGCGCGACCCCGAAATTCTCTCGCAGGTGCTTAACGACTATGACCAGGAGACCAAAGATTTTTATCGCTGGAAAGTGGAGTACACTCAGGAGCAGATTTCTGAACTCATTGCTCGCCGCACTGGTACCGATTATGGCCGCATTCGCGATCTCGAACCCGTGGCGCGTGGCACCTCGGGCCGTCTTTATAAACTCAAAATTGTGGGCGAGAAGTGTTCTAAAACCATAGGCAAGGAACTTGCCATTCGCTATGCGCTGAGTGAATCGTGTCTTTACAGTTCGGCCTTCGTTGTCGAGAAGCATGATGTTGACGGCGATGGTTACCCCGACAAGTTTGTGCTGCGTGGAGCAGGGTGGGGCCACGGCGTAGGTCTGTGCCAAATTGGTGCCGCAGTGATGGGTGCCAAGGGCTATAACTACAAGGATATTTTGCTCCACTACTTCATTGGTGCCACCATTGAGCAGCAGTATTAAATTTTGATTATTTGATATATTATGAAACAGTATATAGCAAAAGTTACTAAAAGAAATCCATGGGCATGGATACCGACATTGTATTTTGCCCAAGGTTTGCCTTATGTGGCAGTGATGACTATTTCGGTTATCATGTATAAAAGGTTGGGTATGTCAAATACAGATATTGCCCTTTACACTGGTTGGCTTGGGCTTCCATGGGTTATAAAACCTTTTTGGAGTCCGTTTGTTGATATCATCAGAACTAAACGATGGTGGGTTTTGATAATGCAATGGGTAATAGCTATTGCTTTGGCAGGCATTGCTTTCACGATACCCACATCTTGGTGGGTACAGCTCACATTTGCAGTGTTTATGCTCATGGGATTTGCATCGGCTACTCATGACATTGCTGCAGATGGTTTTTATATGCTTGCACTTACAGAACATGAACAATCGCTCTATGTTGGTATTCGAAGTACTTTTTATAGGATTGCAACAGTTATGGGGCAAGGAATACTTGTTATTATTGCAGGCTTGATCGAAATGAATTCAGGATTGAAACCGGTTGAGGTCAGTTTTGACGTGAATCCCAAAATTGCTCAGTCGGAATATGCATTGCCAGTAGTCACTGTATCAGAATCTCAATCGAATCAGGAAATACAGTTTATAACAAGTGCTTCAAGTATTACAATTGGAGTTTCAACACCAGAAACAGTTCAAAACCAAGCTTTCGCTGATTTTTCTCAATTAATGCTGGATTCGGTTAATAACCTGAATGTAATAAATGGATTTAATACGACAGGTGAAATTATAGATCGAAGTAAGAGTTTATCTGTTGTGAAGGATGAACGATGGAGTGGTTTTCGCATGTGGTTAAGCCGAACTTTTGGAGATCATATTTGGGGCAAAAAGTCAGAGAAAGCTGCTGATGAGAATGTGGATAACAATATTGCTATCGTTGCTATTCGACTGAATAAAAAGCCAGAAACTGGTAAAGACTATATTCTCAATGTTTCCCAAAAAGAAGGTGATACAGGCATAAAATTAGTATCAGATGGTCGATTGGTATTTAATGAAAGTAATTGGGAGAAATTAGCCTATCTATATTATACAATTGACCATAAAATTAAGGATAGGGTATCAGCTAAGTTTGCTGGTTCATCAGGAAATATTCCATTGGCTTGGGCTATCGTTTTTGTAGTATTATCTCTTTTTTTCTTTGCTGTCGTTCTCTATCATACATGGGCATTGCCCAAGCCATCAACAGATACCAACCAAGAGAAGAAGACCACACGGCAAATCTTTTCTGAATTTGTTGATACCTTTAAGACCTTCTTCACAAAGTTTCCATTATGGCAGACTATTGCAGCTATACTTTTCATGCTCTTCTATCGCTTTCCAGAAGCTCAATTGACCAAAATAATTCAGCCGTTCCTACTTGATCCGATTAATGCTGGTGGTCTTTCTCTGAGCACTGGCGAAGTTGGCCTAGTCTATGGAACTGTTGGTATTATTGGTTTAACAATTGGTGGTATTATAGGTGGTATTGTTGCTGCCAAAGGCGGTCTAAAGAAATGGCTTCAGCCCATGGCATGGAGTATGTCTTTAACATGTTTGACCTTTATATATCTAGCATTTACTCAACATCAAGACTTGCTTACAATTAATATTTGTGTGTTTGTTGAACAGTTTGGTTATGGCTTTGGTTTCACGGCCTATATGCTCTATCTAATTTATTATAGTGAAGGTAAATATAAAACAGCTCATTATGCGATTTGTACAGGCTTTATGGCTTTATCTATGATGACTGGTATGATAGCAGGTTGGATTCAAGAAACTGTTGGTTATCGCAGTTTCTTTGTTTGGACAATGATATGTTGTGCTATTACTATCATTGTTGCCATGATTGTGAAAGTGGATCCTAAGTTTGGTCTTAAGAATAATGAAGACAATACTAATGTGGACAAGAAAGAATAAATGCCAAAGTGATTTTATTGAATTCGCTATAATTAAAGATGATTGAAATATGAAAAAGTATATAATGACAATAGCGCTGTGCACACTGGCAGTTGTGACCGCCATTGCACAGGTGAAGCCTGGAATCGAGGTGCTGCGCGACATGGACTTCGCACCCTTGCAGGGCAAGCGGGTGGGGCTGGTGACCAACCCCAGCGGCATTGACAACAACTTGAAGTCGACTGTTGACATCCTTAACGAGGCTCCCGGTGTGAAACTCGTCGCCCTTTATGGACCTGAGCACGGCGTGCGCGGCAATGCGCATGCTGGTGACGCTGTGGGCGATGATGTCGATGCCAAGACAGGCATCAAGATGTATTCGCTCTTTGGCAAGACCCACAAACCCACCCCCGAGATGCTGCGCGACATTGATGTGCTCGTCTATGACATCCAGGACATAGGTTGCCGCAGTTACACCTTCTATGCCACGATGGGCGTGTGCATGGAGGCGTGCGCCGAGAATGGAAAAGAATTTATGGTGCTTGACCGACCCAATCCGCTGGGTGGCAACAAAGTGGAGGGTAATCTGGTGGAAGAGGGTTATTATTCCTTTGTGAGCAAATATAAGATTCCTTACATTTACGGTCTCACTCCTGGCGAACTTGCCACATTCCTCAACGAGGAGGGCGGCTACATCAAGGGCAAGGCCAAACTCACCGTCATTCCCATGCAAGGTTGGAAGCGAAGCATGAAGTTCCGCGACACAGGCATGCCCTGGGTGCTGCCTTCACCGCAGATTCCCACCCCCGAGAGTGCCTTCTTCTACCCGTTGAGCGGCATTCTGGGCGAACTCTACATTTTCAATACAGGTATTGGCTACACCCTGCCATTCCAGCTCTTCTGCGCTACTTGGGCTGATGCCGACCGCGTGGCCGATGCCATGAATGCGCTCAATCTTCCTGGCCTCAAGTTCCGTCCCATCAATGTGAAGCCCTTCTTTGCCACGAGTGTCGATGTGAATCAGGAAAAGAAGGAAGTGCATGGCGTGCAGACCTACATCACCGATGTTGACGCAGCCAATCTCACGCTCACCCAGTTCTACTTCTTGCAAGTGATGCATGAGCTTTATCCCGATGTGAAAATCTTTGAGCAGAATCCCAAGCGCTATGCCATGTTCGACAAGGTGTGTGGCACAAGCAAGATTCGCGAACTGTTCACTCGCCGTTACAAGGTGGAGGATATGGCCGACTACTGGAACAAGGATGCCGATGCATTCCGTACGCTTTCGAGCAAATACTACTTGTATCGCTAACGCCCTGTTAGACTCTGCGATATGAACAGACTTTATAAGACATACTTACGCAACATCTCCTGGTTCATCCCTGATGATAGGGTGTACACCGACGACCTGCGCTGCCTGGCGTGGGGCACCGATGCGGGTTTCTATCGCCATGTGCCCAAGGTTGTGGTGCGCTCGAAGAACGAGTGGGAGGTGTCACGGCTGCTCAAGGAGGCTCATGCGCTGGGGCTGCCAGTCACTTTCCGTGCGGCAGGCACCAGCCTGTCGGGACAGACTAACACCGACTCTATCCTGATAGTGGCCGGCAAGAATTGGGAAGATTATGAAATCTCGCCCGATGGTTCGGTCATCACCATGCAGCCGGGTCTGGTGGGTGCCCAAGTCGATGCCTTGCTCAAGCCCTATGGCCGCATATTCTCGCCCGATCCCGCATCGAAGGCTTCGGCCATGGTGGGTGGCATCGTCATCAACAATGCTTCGGGCATGAGTTGCGGCACACACGCCAACAGCGACAAGATACTGCACTCGATGCGCATTGTGTTTGCCGACGGCACGGTGCTTGACACAGGCGATGAGCAGAGTCGTGAGCTGTTCAGGAAAACGCATCCTGAGTTCATTGTTGGCATCGAACGCCTTCGTGACGAAGTCAATGCCGACAAGGAACTGGTGGAGCGCATTCGTCATAAGTATGCCATCAAGAATGTGACGGGACTCAATATCTCGCCCTTCGTCAATTTTACCGATCCTTTCGACATCATCACTCACCTGATGGTGGGCAGCGAGGGTACGCTGGGCTTTGCTAGCCAGTTCACCATGAGCACTGATCATCTTTATCCGCACTCGGCTAGCGCTATGCTCTATTTCGAAGATATGCGCAAGGCATGCGAGTGTGTGGTGAAAATGAAGAGCGGCCCTGTGGAGTGTGCTGAGATTCTCGACAAGAAGTCGCTTGCTTCGGCCGAAGATACTACGGGTGAGGGGCTTACCGCAATACTGGTACGCACCTCGGCCGACACCAAGGAGCAGCTCGACGAGAACATCGCTGCCATCATGAAGATACTTGATGACTTCACACTCTATGTTCCAGCCAAGTTTACCGATAACCCCGAGGAATATGGCAAATATTGGGCCATTCGCTCTGGCATCTTCCCTGTGGTGGCTGGAACTCGTCCGTTGGGCACTACCGTAATTATCGAAGACATTGCTTTCCACATCGAGGATTTGCCCGATGCCACCGTTGACCTTGCCAATATGCTCAACGAGCACGGCTACGACGACAGCTGCATTTATGGGCACGCTCTTGAGGGCAATTACCACTTCATCATTGCCCAATCATTCGATACACCCGAGGAGGTGGAACGATACAAGAACCTCATGAACGAGATTGTGAAACTCGTAGTCGACAAGTACGATGGCTCACTCAAGGCTGAGCATGGCACAGGCCGCAACATGGCCCCCTTTGTCAAGAAAGAGTGGGGCGAGAAGGCTTTCGAGGTCATGCGTAGGGTGAAGCAGTTGTTCGACCCCAAAGGCATCCTGAATCCTGGTGTCATTTTCAACGACGACCCCGACTGCTTCATCAAGGATGTGAAGCCTATGCCGCTCACTAACCCCAATGTGGACAAGTGCATGGAATGCGGTTTCTGCGAGGTGAACTGCCTGAGCAGCGGTTTCTCATTGTCGTCGCGTCAGCGCATTGTGGCTCAACGCGAAATTTCACGACTCAAGACTACCGGCGAAGATCCCAAGCGGCTTGCCCGTCTTGAGAAACTATACAGATATTACGGTAACAGCACCTGTGCTGCCGATGGCTTGTGCAGCACATCCTGCCCCATGAAAATCAATACGGGCGACATGACTCACGATCTGCGTGCCCAGAGCCTGCCAGAAGGCAGCATGGGATACAAGACCGGTCGTTATTGTGCCCGTCATCTCAATGGTGTGCGCAAGGGACTGATAGGTTTGCTCTATATGGCCGATGCTGCTCACTTCGTGCTGCGCGATGGTGGTGTGGCATTCACTGGCAAGGCGCTCCACAAGGTGGGAGTGCCGCTCTGGACACCGTCGCTGCCCAAGGCACACAAGGCAAAGAGCGTGGCAATGCCCGAAACCAACAAGAAGGTGGTGTATTTCCCCAGTTGCCTGAACCAGACGATGGGGCATGGCCATAAGGGTGAGAAAACCGACCTTGCCGACAAGGTGGTGGCTTTCTTGAAAAAGGCTGGATGGCAAGTCATCTTCCCGCAAAACATGAAAAAAATGTGCTGCGGCATGATTTGGGAAAGCAAAGGCATGCCCGACCTTGCCAAACAAAAGGCACTTGAACTTGAGGAGGCTATGTGGCAGGCGAGCAATGAGGGCGCTTATCCTGTGGTGTGCGACCAGAGCCCTTGCCTGCATCACATGCGCAAGCACTTCACGCGCTTCAAACCACTGGAACTCATGGAGTTTGTGCACGACTATGTGGCACAGGATTTGGATTTCCATGCTACCGACGAGCCTATTGCTCTGCATCTCACCTGCTCAACAAAACTCATGGGAATCGATGGCAAAGTCCTTGATTTGGCAAAGCGCTGCTCATCGCAAGTGCTCGTTCCCGATGGAGTGGGGTGCTGTGGTTTTGCTGGCGACAAGGGATTCACGCATCCCGAACTCAATGCTTATGCCTTGCGTAAGTTGCGACCTCAAATCGAGAATGCTGGAATCAAGCGTGGTTTCTCCAATAGCCGCACCTGCGAGATAGGACTCACCACCAACAGCGGCATACCTTACCAGTCGCTCATTTACTTGATTGACGAATGTACAACTACTAAAAATGATATATAATGGCACAATCTAAACGATTATTAGCACTCGACATATTGCGAGGCATCACCATCGCAGGCATGCTGCTGGTCAACAACCCCGGCACATGGAGCAGCATTTATGCTCCACTTGAGCATGCCGAATGGGAAGGGTTGACCCCAACTGACCTGGTATTCCCCTTCTTCATGTTTGTTATGGGTGTTTCCATGTTTTTCTCACTCAGGAAATTCAATTTCTCACTTAACGCCCATGTCTTTCTCAAGATTGTGAAGCGCACCGTTATTCTCTTCCTCATTGGTTGGGCGGTGTCGTGGTTTGCCGTGTGGCTTCGTGGATTGTTCAATCCCGAAGTCGACTTTGTCGATCGCGCTATCAACCACCTGCGCATTCTGGGTGTGTTCCAGCGACTGGCTTTGGTCTACTTCTTTGGGGCGATAATTGCCGTGACCCTGAAACATCGCTTCATCCCGTGGATGATAGGACTCATTCTGGTAGCCTATGCCATTATTATGGCGGTTGGACATGGCTACGACATCAGCGCCGACAACATCATTGCCCGCATCGATAACGCTGTGCTGGGTGAGGACCACATGTATAAGGAAGGTGTCTTCGATGGCATCATTGCATTTGACCCTGAAGGCATCTTGAGCACCTTGCCTTGCATTGCGCATGTGCTCATCGGTTTCATGGTGGGCAAACTCATCTTGACTTATCATAACAACACCGAGCGCATTGCCAAACTGGCATTATTCGGTTTTGCCATGATGCTGGGCGGTTGGTTGCTCCAGTATGGCATTCCCTGTGGCAAGAAGATGTGGTCGAGCACCTTTGTACTCATCACTTGCGGCATGGCTTCCTGTTTGCTGGCATTGCTCATCTACATCATCGATGTGAAGGGACGCAACAAGTGGTGCCGTTTCTTCCAATCGTTCGGTGTGAATCCGCTGTTCTGCTACCTGGTGGGAACCATTCTCTCCATAGCTTTCAGCACAATCAAATTTGGCACCAATGCCGCTGGCGATCCCGTCAGCATCCACTCGCTCATTCACGATGCCTGCAAAGCGGTGACCTGGTCACCCGAGTCGGCTTCATGCCTCTATGCCATCGTTTTTGTGCTCATCTGCTGGCTGTTTGGCTATATCTTGTATAAGAAGAAAATTTACATAAAAATATAACTACTATGATTTTAATTGCTGATTGCGGATCAACCAAGATTAATTGGTGTCTGCTCAATGGAAATGAAAAGGTCGCTCAAATTTTTACGACCGGAATGAATGCTTTGTTGATGACCGAAGAGGAAATGACTGCCCGCATCAAGGACGAGCTCATGCCTCATTTGGCCAACTACAAGATTGACGAGATTTATTACTATGGTGCAGGTATTATCTCTGACGGAATCAGGCAGCAAGTGGTGAATGCACTCAAGGCTAATATATCGACCGCAGCCAAGATTGAAGTCGACAGCGACCTGCTTGCCGCTGCACGCGCGCTTTGCCAGCGTAAACCTGGCATCGCATGCATCATTGGCACGGGATCTAATTCTTGCTACTATGATGGCGAGAAGGTGGTCGACAATGTTTCTCCGCTTGGCTACATTCTGGGCGACGAGGGCAGTGGTGCCGTGCTTGGCAAACTGCTGGTGGGCGATGTGCTCAAGAAACAGTTGCCCGAACACATTTGCCAGAAGTTCCTTGACGAGTACAAGCTTGACCGCACCAAGATTATTGAGGCAGTTTATCGCAAACCTGCCGCTAACCGTTTCTTGGCTCAGTTTGCTCCCTTCCTTGAGCGCAACATGGATGTGCCCGAGGTGCGCAACATCGTGTTCCGCTCGTTCACCGACTTCTTTAAGCGCAATGTTGCCAACTACAAGAATTACCAGGAACTGCCTTGCAACTTTGTGGGTTCTATCGCACTCAAGCAAAAGGAGACGCTCATGCAGGCAGCCAGTGAATTGGGCATCACCATAGGACGCATTATTCAAGACCCGATGGAAGGTCTCGTGAAGTATCATTCCACCATGTAATGATGCATCATTTATTCTCCAAAATTATTAAAGTAATACTTTAAACTCTTTAGTGTAATGGCTTTTGTCAAAATTAGTGAGCAACCATCGCTCTATAACGATCTTGAGAAGAAATCGGTACTTGAGATTCTCACTGAAATCAATCAAGAGGACCATAAGGTGGCCGATGCTGTGCAGAAGGCGATTCCCCAAATCGAGAAGCTCGTCACAGGCATTGTCGAGCGCATGAAGGAGGGTGGACGCATCTTCTATATGGGCGCTGGAACATCGGGCCGGCTTGGTGTGCTTGATGCCAGCGAGATTCCACCCACATTTGGCGTCGGTTCGGGCTGGGTCATTGGACTCATTGCCGGTGGCGATACTGCCCTGCGCAATGCCGTGGAAAAGGCCGAGGACGATGAGCACCAGGGATGGAAGGATTTGCTCGAACACGGCGTGAACGAACTCGATACCGTCATTGGCATTGCAGCATCGGGTACAACACCCTATGTGATTGGTGCTCTGCGTGATGCTCGTGAACACGGATGTCTCACGGGCTGCATCACAAGCAACCCCGATGCGCCCATCTCGCAAGTGGCCGAGGTACCCATCGAGATGATTGTGGGGCCCGAGTATGTTACCGGCAGCAGTCGCATGAAGTCGGGAACCGGGCAGAAACTCATCTGCAATATGATTTCAACCACTGCCATGATACAGATGGGGCGTGTGAAGGGTAACAAGATGGTGAACATGCAGCTCACCAACAACAAGCTTGTGGACCGAGGCACGCGCTGGGTGGCCGAGGAGTTGAAACTGTCGTATGACGAGGCACGCCAGTTGCTGCTTGAGCATGGTTCGGTGAAAAAAGCCACCGATGCCTATCGCAAACAAAATCAGTAAATGATATGAAAAAACTGTTTTTCTTTCTTGTCGCTTCGCTACTCTCAATCGGTGCTGTGGCGCAGAATCAGCCTGCAAATACCGATGTCTATTATGCTCGCCGGGCATCGCTCTTCCAGTACTTGCCCATTACCAAGCACGATATCGTGTTTCTTGGCAATAGCCTTACCGACGGTTGCGAGTTCAATGAACTCTTCAACAACCGCCACATCAAGAACCGAGGTATTGTGGGCGACATTGTGCAGGGCCTGATTGACCGCATCGACCCCATCCTCAAGGGAAAGCCTAAGAAAATCTTCATTTTGAGTGGTGTGAACGATGTGTCGCATGGCGTTTCGGCCGACAGCATTGCACGCGCCACCGAGAAACTCATTGTGCTCATCAAGCAGCATTGCCCCAAGACCAAAATCTACCTTCAGAGCATGCTTCCCTTCAACAATGATGTGCGCATGTGGAAGAATCTCAAGGATCGCGAGCAGGTGGTGGTCGATGGCAATAAGGCTCTTGAGCAGGTGGCGGCGCGTCAGCATGTGACATGGATCAACCTGTATCCGCTCTTTGTGAACAGTGAAGGCAAACTGCGCCCCGAACTCACCAACGATGGGCTGCATCTCATGGGCGAAGGCTACCTCATTTGGCGCGACGCCCTCAAGCCCTATGTCAAGTAACCTTGACAACCCTTTACAAGATATTTTTTAAAGAAAACCTTAAATAATTATGAAAAAAGTAGTTGTAATCTCAACCAGCCTGCGTCCTGGCTCTAATAGCCATGCTATGGCTGAACAGTTTGCCGAAGGCGCAAAGGCGGCCGGTCATGCAGTGGAATTTGTCACGCTGCGAGGTAAAGAAATCAAGTTTTGCATAGGTTGCCTGTCGTGCCAGAATACAGGCGCTTGCGTGTTTAAAGACGATGTCCCAGCCATTATGGACAGCGTGCTCAATGCCGATGTAGTGTGCTGGGCTACACCTATTTACTACTACGAAATGTCGGGGCAGATGAAGACGCTCATCGACCGCATGAACGCCATGTACCCCAAGGATTACCGTTTTCGCGACATCTACTTGCTGACCACTGCTGCCGAGGACGAGGACCATGTTCCGGAGCGTGCCGAAAGCGGACTGCAGGGATGGATTGACTGCTATGAAAAATCGGCACTCAAAGCGCATCTGTTTTGTGGTGGGGTTGGCGCTCCACGCGACATCGATGGCAATGCCAAACTGCAAGAGGCCTTTGAATTGGGTAAAAACATTTAGCCATGGACAACAATCCAACCGGAAAAGACTATGTGGGCAGCGATGAACTGTATGCCGATGTGCAGAAAACCATGCGCCTATGTGCCGAGATGAACACAGGTTACCGCACCGAGGAAGAGGTGCGTGAATATCTGCGCCAAATCACCGCGAGCGAAGTTGACGATACGGTGCGTGTGTTTCCGCCATTTAACATCAACTACGGGCTCACCACACGATTTGGGCGCGACTGCTTTGTCAACTTTGGCTGCACATTTTTGGCGCTTGGGGGCATCACTGTCGAGGAGGGTGCCTTCATAGGACCGCATTGCGTGCTCGCCACCGAATATCACCCTGAAGATCCAGCCAAACGCCATTCGTTGCTCACCAAGCCCATCGTGATTGGCCGCAACGCATGGCTGGGTGCCGATGTGAAGGTGTTGGCAGGCGTGACAATAGGTGAGAACGCCATTGTAGCAGCCGGCAGCGTCGTCACGAAAGATGTGCCGTCCGACATGGTGGTGGCAGGGAGTCCGGCGCGCATCATCAGGCCCATCAAAAAAGATTGAATTACAGACCTTTTCGGCTAATGACCGAATTGGGTTAAATTCCAATTACTCGATTATCAGCACTACCTTGGCGTAGTCGCCGGTGCGCTGGTCGCGTATCCCGAAGAAATCGTCCTCGTCGATTCGTTCCACATCGGCCTCTTGGGCAAAGAGTTCTTCGATCACCGAGCTCAATTCGGTGAACTTGCTCATTGCTTCCTCTTTATTGTCGAAGTGATAGCGGTTGTTGCCGCTTTCACTCTCGCTCGCATACTCGTAATAAACGATATGTTTTTTCATGATTGATGATTTTTGCGTTGCAAATATATGAAAAATCCAATTTATAGACCAATAATATAAAAAAATAATAATATTTTCACAAAATAACCAAAAGATTGTTTGGAATTTAGCGTTTTTTGTTCTATATTTGCAATAAATTATGTTAAACCCGAATTGGTCATTTGGCCAAATTGGGTTAAAGTGCATGCTTCTGGATACTATTTTTTTTCTTTTATTACTGTGGCATTGAATCTTATTAACTTAAAAAATAATTTGTTATGAAAAAATTTCTACTTACTTCAATCGCTTTGTTGCTGTTGTCGTGGCTTTCGGGTCATGCCATAGAATTTGATGTGGGCAATCTGCATTACAAGACTTATTCGGGCGAAACCATGGAGTGTACGGGACTCTCGGCTGCCGGTCAGAGCGTCACCACGCTCATTATTCCCGGAAAAGTGACCTATGGAGGCAAAACCTATCGCGTGAAGGCCGTGAGCGTAGAGGCCTTCATGAACAACCAAAGGTTGAGCATTGTGCGACTGGGATGGGGCATCGAGTACATTTTCTCGCGTTGCTTCAGTGGCTGTTCAAGACTCAGCTTGGTGTGGGTTCCCAGTTCTGTGCATCAAATCAATACCGATGCATTCAAGAATTGCACCCAACTGGCCAACTTTGTTTATGGCGGTGAAACTCCCCCTAATGTCTCCGACAATTTGTCGCCTTTCTCTGGCGTGAGCAACCTCTCGATTACTGTTGCCACTCAGCCTGGTAAGAACAATTTCACCGGTTCAGTCTGGAAGAACTTCGGCACCATCAGTTATAATGGTAACATCGCCTACGACTTCTCCGACAACGGAATGAACTTTATGATCACCAGTGGCCTGGATGATATCAACGGTTATTGTACGCTTGTGGGCGTTCAGTCGGGAACTACTGCCCTCAACCTTTCTAGTTCGGTTCAAGATGTGATAAATGCCAATCACGGCGGTGGTTCGGCCTATAATTGCATCATCAAAAAAGTGGCAGAGTATGCTTTCTACGGTAATTCTACTATCACCCGTATTGGCAATTCGTCTGACTACATGACTTCTATCGATAATATCGGGTTGAGTGCTTTTGCCAATTGTTCGGCCTTGACTGCCGCCTATCTTGATGCCGATACCATCTCGAACAGCGCTTTTGCAAACTGCTCGAAACTGACTACGCTGAGCCTCTCGCTTGGTTCTGGCGATGGCAGTGGAGTGAGGCGCATCGATGTCTATGCTTTCTCGGGCTCGGGTCTCACTTCGGTCACCATTCCTGCAAGCACCAAGTACATTGGCACGGGTGCTTTCCGCGATTGCCATTCGCTCAAGCGCATCGATGTGAGTTCCAACAGCACGACCTTTGCGGGTTCAACACAGGGTTCACTCTTCAATAAGAGCTACGTTACCCTCATCCAGGTCCCTGGCGGTGCCACCTCGTTTGGCTACACCGATGCCACCACCACCATCAACGACATGGCTTTCTATGGTTGCCAAGGCCTTGGTTTCGTCGACATCCCTTATGGCATCACCACTATTGGAAATGCCGCGTTCTGCAACTCAAAGATCAACACGCTCAAGATACCTTCGTCGGTAACAACAATTCACACCTATGCCCTCGAAGGCCTCAAGAACTTGCAGAATCTTTATTTCAACTTCGCTACGATTCCGACCTATCAGGGCTCTACCATTCTTGTTCCTGAGATGAACAGCAGCGCCAAGCTGCATGTGCCCCAGTTCAAGATGAGGAACTACACCAGCAATTCGCACTGGAATGCCGCCTTTGCCTCGATCGACGAGGGTGGTTACGACATCGAGTACAATAACATGTATTATACGGTGACCTCAACAAATTCTTATACCGACTCCTATGTTCAGTCAACTCCTGTCAATGGCACCGTGCGCATGGTCAAGGGACGCTATATCAACACCACGAATGTTGCGGGCAACCTCACCATTCCCAACAAGGTGGAGAATCGCGGCAAATCCTATATCGTTGATGAACTTGCTACCGGTTTGTTTAAGAACTTCAAGAATCTTGTCCGCGTCACGGGCGGTGATGGTGTGAAGTACATCAATCCGCAGTGTTTCTATGGTTGTACCCAATTGGAGTCTTGCAACATCAATAACCCCTATTGGATGGGCGACTCGGTGTTCTATGGCGCTTCAAAACTCAGTTCACTTGGCTTGGGCGACCGACTTACGCAAGTGGGCAAGAGCTGTTTCCGTGAGACGGCGCTCACTTCTCTCATCTTCCCGCCTTCGCTCCTTCGCATTGGTCAGCAGTTTGTCATGAATGCCACTCAGCTCGATACCATCAAGCTTTCACCTAATCTGTTGGAGATTCCTGAGCGTGCCTTCCAGAACTGCTATGCCAAGTATATTGTGCTCCCCTATGGCGTGCCAAGTATCGGGGCCGAGGCATTCCGCAACGATGCCGGTGGTGCAACGCATGTCGTGGTTATCCCCAGCTCGGTCACTACCATGAGCAGCCGCGCCTTCTATGGTGCCAAGAACATCGAGGCCATTTACCTGAATGTGCCTCACAGTGTGTTCAAGACGGTCAAGACCGACTGGGAACGCTCGTCTTCGATGGGAGCATCGAGCATCTATGACTGGTCGGGAGTTAAACTCTATGTGAGTGCAGGGCAGTTGTATAACTTCAAGAACGACCCGGGTATCAAGGCATGCTTCAATCAGTCGAAGATTAATCTTGGCGCATTCGACTTCTGTATCAGTAAAAGTTTTATGGAAAGCTGGTATTTGGGAACTGTAGTCGATAAAAACAGCAAGACTGCAAAATATGTTTATTCGGCCAACACGAACACATTTGCTGGAAAATTCTATGCCACGCCGACCGAAACCGACAATCAAACCGGCATTGAATATACCATGGTTGCCTTCGACGATAGCTGTCTCATCAATCGCTCGGGGCTCACGAGTGTCAATATCCCCTCATCAATTAAAAGAATTGGCAAATGTGCCTTCAACAACACAGGCCTTTCGGGCGAAGTTATCCTTCCTTCATCGGTCAATTTCATTGGTTGGAAGGCTTTCTATAACTGTCCAGACCTGGAGTCGTTGTTCATCAATAATCCCGATGTGGGCGATGTTGAGTATGCGTTCTTTGGTGATAACGACACCTACTTCAGGTGCTATGTGCCGCTCTCGCAACTCTATCGCTTATGGAACATTTGCACATGGTCGAGCGACAGCATGAACAATGCTTACTACTATCTGCGACCCTATTATAAGCCCAAAACCCAATGGTCGACCATCTCTTGCTTCCGTTCTCTTATATTCCCAAGCGGTTTGGAATGCTATGTGGTGAAGCAATATGATGCCAGCAAAAAGCAGGTTACGACCGAAAAGGTAACAGATAACATCTATAATAACATGGGTATTCTTGTCAAAGGCAACGTGGGTCAGATTTATAGGTTTGATATTGATCCTGAGGTGTCTAATAGTCCCACCGACCTGTTGCAAGGTCCTCCGGGTGGAGCTCCATTTATGGCAAACTCCACATCTACGATCGATACCTATGTGTTCAACACAAGCACTTACAAGTTTGACCGCCTCAATGGCACCCAGACCATCTATTCGGGCGATGCCTACATGCCGCTCCCGGTCAGCACCTCGCACTCGGTTGCTAACATCACGGTCGACCTCTTTGGCTCATCATTCCTCAAGGGTGATGTGAACCGCGATGGCAAGGTGAATGTGAGCGATGTGAGCGCGCTCATCAACATGATTATGGGCATCACTGCAGTTGACCAGGAGGTTGCCGATGTGAACGGTGATGGCCGCGTGAACGTGAGCGATGTGAGTGCACTCATCAACATCATTCTTGGAGTTTCATAAGAGAGATGTTTGGTAAAAAATGAAGATCCCAGCATGGGAACATAGCAAAAGGGCTGATGCAACAGTGAAGTGCGTCGGCCCTTTTTTGTGAAAAAATGTTGACCTGCAACAAATTTTCCTTAAAATCTTGGTCGGGTCGCAGAAATGGAGTAATTTAGTAGGTTAATTTGTATATTAATATAGATTATAATACTTGACATGAGAAGGTTTTTACTTGCTATAGCACTTCTGATAGCTTCAGTGTCAGCGCTTAAGGCGCAGACACCAACCACACTTTTTGCCTATCCTGTAGCCCCTGATACTTGCACCACGCTCGAGGGCCGTTGCAACTACATCGTTCAGCGGTTCTGGGATAATTTTGATTTCACGAAACCCATTCCTGCCGAGAATGACAGCGCACTGGCATCGACCATGACCGACTATTTCGAAATCATGCTGAACGCCAATTCCAATGTTGGACTGGCATCGATACGCAACATGCTCTTCAAGGCTCAGGCCAACCAGCCAAACTTCATGAAATTAGTGAGCATAGCCGAGTATATCCTCTATATGCATCCGGTATCGATTATCGACGATGTCTATCTCACTTTTGCTCAGGCGGCTGCCGATGCCTCGTGGATGAAAAGCGATGCCAAAAACTACTACAAGTCACAAATTGAGCGCATCAATGCCAGCAAGCTGGGCGACAAGATTGTGAATTGTGAGCTCTTCGACGCCACTGGCCGCAAGATGAGGCTGTATGATGTTCCGCTCGACTCGGCCAAAGCCGTCATCGTCTTTTTCACCGGCGATGGCTCGGCCAGTTCCATTTCGCGCGTCAGGATTTCGACCGATGTGGGCATTAATGCAGCGCTCAGCGCTGGCCAGATCAAGGTGCTCAACATTGTGGTGGGCGACAAGGCCAAACAGCAGGTGGCTGCCGATGCTTCGCAGTATGCCGACTGGACACTGCTGGCCATGCCCGATGCGGCAAAGAAACTTGACTTGCGTCTCTTGCCCAGTGTGTTTGTGCTTGACGAGAATTTTGAGATCATCAACAAGAACCTAACAGTGGATGAGATAAAGGATATTTTTAACTCATGAAGATAGCAGTCCTGATATCTGGTGGCGTTGATAGCGCTGTGGTTCTCCACCTCCTTCACGAGGCGGGGCACGAGCTGCATCCTTTCTACATACGCATTGGCATGGACAATGGCGAAGGCGACTGCTCGGCCGAGGAAGACATTGAGATGTGCACCCTCATCACGCACAAGTATGGGTTGCCTCTCGAGGTGGTTTCGCTACATCAGGAGTATTGGGACAATGTCATGGAGTATGCCCTGCGCACCGTCAAGGCCGGTCTCACGCCCAACCCCGACATGATGTGCAATCGCATGATCAAGTTTGGTTATTTTGAGCAGCGCTGGGGCAAGGAGTTTGACATGACCGCCACAGGGCACTATGCCACGACCGATGTGATTGATGGCGTCAAATATCTGGCAACGGCTGTCGACCCTGTCAAGGACCAGACCGATTTCCTGGCACAAATCACCTACGACCAGCTGCAGCATCTCATGTTTCCCATTGGCAATCTGCCCAAGGAGGAGGTGCGCCGCATTGCCGAGCAGGTGAAAATGCCCAACGCTCATCGCAAGGACAGTCAGGGAATATGCTTCCTGGGTCAGATTAATTACAACGATTTCATCCGTCGCCATCTAGGCGAGAAGAAGGGCCCCATCATCGAGATTGAGACCGGTCGCAAGCTTGGCGAGCATAACGGCTACTGGTTCCACACCATAGGGCAGCGCAAAGGCTTGGGCCTGAGTGGCGGCCCCTGGTATGTGGTGAAGAAGAATGTGCGCGACAATGTCATCTATGTGAGCAACGGCTATGGCACAGCTAAGCAGTATGGCCGCATCTTGCACCTCGACGAGATGCACTTCATTTCGGGCAATCCGTGGGGCGAAATCTCAGGCCCTGTGCGCATCTCGTTCAAGAACCGCCACACGCCCTTGATGCTCAAGGCCACTTTCACGCACCTGCACGATGCCGAGTGGGTGATTGAGAGCGACGAAGATGTGCAAGGCATTGCGCCGGGCCAGTTTGCCGTCATCTACGACGAGCAGGGGCACTTGTGCTACGGCAGTGGTGTGATAACCGGCCAACAGATTTAAAACAAACGACTACAATGGAACAAAACGATAAAATAGAATTGCAGGTCTGGGGAATCACCTATAACCCCGTGCAGAGCGGAGCCTATGCTTTGCTGCTGCGCCAGGTCGACG
Organism: uncultured Bacteroidales bacterium; assembly: GCA_902768435.1. GTDB lineage: Bacteria > Bacteroidota > Bacteroidia > Bacteroidales > Muribaculaceae > Sodaliphilus. The sequence continues at coordinate 24,303 of CACXLJ010000011.1, forward strand.
GCGAATACCGCATTCCCATTGTTGTGGGCGTTGCCGAGGCACAATCCATTGCCATGCGCCTCGAGAATGTGATTCCGCCCCGTCCCATGTCGCACGACCTTATGGTGAGCATGCTGCATGCCTTTGGCATTTCGATCGACGAGGTGCTCATTTATGAGTTTAACGAGGGTGTGTTCATGTCGCAGATTCAGCTCAACGATGGCGAGAAGCAGGTTTCGCTCGACTCCCGCACAAGCGATGCCATTGCGCTGGCACTGCGCACCAATGCCCGCATCTTCACCACTCCCGAGGTCATGAAGCAGACAGGCATTCTCATCGAGAAGAACGAGAAGGGCGACCCCGTCATTCGCAAGGAACCTCGAACCCAGGCCGATTACTCACTCACCGAGCTCCAGTCGCTGCTCGACGAGGCGGTCGACCGTGAGGAGTATGAGCGTGCCGCCGAGATTCAGCGCATGATGAAGACGAAAACCGGCAATTGACTGTAGATAATTGTTTTATAAACTAAATAAAAGATTGATTTATGAAAAACTTGAAATTAAGACTGATTGTGATGAACTTCCTGCAGTTTGCTGTGTGGGGAGCTTATCTCACTTGCATGAGTAACTATCTGGGTGCTGCAGGTTTTGACGTTTCTTGGTTTTATATCATTCAAGGACTTGTGTCAATTTTTATGCCCACCATTATGGGTATTGTAGCTGATCGTTATATTCAACCCCAACGTTTGCTCGGTATTTGTCACCTGTTGGCAGGTGCTTTTATGCTCTCATGTTGGTTTATGGCGATGTCTACTGGCTATGGCCCAAAAGGTGAGATTCTCCCAATTGCCAATAAGTCATTGTTCATACTGCTTTACACATTGAGTGTGGCATTCTATATGCCTACGTTAGCCCTGTCAAATACAACAGCTTTCACTATCTTGAAGGACAACGGACTCGACACGGTCAAGAATTTCCCGCCCATTCGCGTGTTCGGTACGATAGGCTTTATTGCTACGATGTGGTTTGTCAATTGTGCGGTGCTTAAACCCACGGGTGAATTCTATTTTACAATTGAGCGAAGTGCTTATTCATTCCAAATGACTTATATGCAATTCTTTGTTTCGGGTATTTTAAGCCTTATTCTATTTGCTTACTGTTTCACGCTGCCTCAATGTAAATTAGTGAAGAAGGAAAAGAAATCCTTAGCCGAGTCATTGGGATTGAATGCCTTTAAACTGTTTAAGGATAAGAAGATGGCACTCTTCTTTATATTCTCTGCACTTTTGGGTATGTCATTGCAGGTGACCAATGGCTATGCAACTCCTTTCTTAAAGAGTTTTGAGGCAATCAAAGAATATGCCAACTCATTTGCCGCCAATAATGCGACAATGCTTGTTTCACTCTCGCAAATTGCCGAGGCACTCTGCATCCTGCTCATCCCGTTCTGTCTTAAGAGATTTGGTATTAAGAAGGTTATGCTTATTGCTATGTTTGCATGGGTGCTTCGTTTTGGCTTCTTCGGACTTGGCAATCCTGGGTTCCCCGGCGTGACCCTTTTCATCCTCTCTTGCTTGGTCTATGGTGTGGCGTTCGACTTCTTCAATGTGTCGGGCGGCCTGTTTGTCGACAAGGAGTGCGACCCGAGTGTCAGGGCTTCAGCACAGGGTTTGTTTATGCTCATGACTAACGGCATTGGAGCTTCGATCGGAACATTCTTCGCTGGACGTATAATAGAACACAATTTCTGTGCTTGGACGCCTGTTGAAACAACAGCAGTGATTGATGGAGTGCAAAAGAATGAAACAGTATTCTATCTTTTGGGCGAATGGCAAACTCCGTGGCTCATCTTCGCCGGCTTTGCACTGGTGGTGGCTGTGGCGTTCATGTTCTTGTTCAAGTACAAGCATGTGCGCGATGACGAGAGCTCTGCCGCCAAAACTGCTGAAGCATAATATAACCAGTTCATGCCCCGTTTCTACGCTCCCGATATTGCCCGCACGCTGGCACTTCCCGAAGAGGAAGCGCGGCACTGCACGCGCGTGCTTCGCATGCACGAGGGCGATGTCATTGAGGTGGTCGATGGGGCAGGGCGACTCTACCAGTGCCGCATTACGCTGGCACACGACAAGCGATGCAATGTTGAGATTGTGGAGCAGATGAGCCAGCCTGCGCATTGGGGGCACGACATCGTGCTGGCGATTGCGCCCACCAAGAATCTCGACCGCATCGAGTGGGTGGTTGAGAAGGCAACCGAGATGGGCATCGACCGCATAGTGCCGCTGCTGTGCTGCAATAGCGAGCGCAAGGTGCTCAAGACCGAGCGCCTGCACAAGATTGCCGTTGCTGCCATGAAACAGTCGCTCAAGGCCACGCTGCCCGTTATCGACGAGCTCACGCCTTTTGGCCGTTTCATCACGCAGCCTTTCGAGGGCAATCGCTTCATTGCCTATTGCGACCCGATGTTGCCGCGCAGCGAGCGTCAGCTGTTTGCCCAGCAATATATGCCCCATGCACACACCCTTGTGCTCATAGGGCCCGAAGGCGATTTCAGCCCCGAGGAGGTGCAACAGGCGTTGGCTGCAGGTTTCATCCCAGTTTCGCTCGGCGAGAGCCGTCTGCGCACCGAGACCGCTGCCATCATGGCTGTGGCAAGCTGCCATGCACTGGACATGAGTAACTCAAAACTCTGAATTTTATAACTAAAACATATTTTTTACAATGAAACTAAAGTATTTATTTCTTGCTCTTGTGTTTGCTGTTTCGGCTTCCTCTTTCTCGGCCTTTGCCGATGATAACGACGAAGAACTGAAGAGGAAAATCAACGAGGCTGTTATGGGTGTCTATGACAAGCACCTCACACAAGATCCCAGCAACTATGAAGTGCGTTTCGCTCGTGCTAACCAGTATTATTTCAATGGTGAGTACGAAAATGCGCTGGCCGATGTGTCCAGGTGCATTTCAGAGACTCCCGAAAAGGAATCGGACCTGCTCTTTGACGAGCTGATGCTGCGTGCGAAACTCTATGACGAACTCAACCAGCTCAACAACGAGAATGCCGACCTCAAGCGTGCATTCACACTGAAGTCTTCGGCGCTCAACTGCGTGGATATGATGGCGAAGCTCGCCCTCAAGCAAAACGAACTGGAGATAGCCGAGAACAACTTTAATGTGATTTTGCGCAAGGAGCCTAACAACTTCGATGCTCTCTATGGTCTGGCACAGGTCGAGGCTAAGCGTAATAACTATGAGAAGGCCTTTGAGTATGCCAACCGTGCTGTGGCCACTTTCCCTGCCGAGCAGCAGGTTTACCTCAATCGTTCTAACATCCTCGAGATGTCGGGCCAGTATGATGTGGCCGCTCAGGACCTGATTATAGCCATGAGTGTCAGCGACGATGTGAGCAAGCCCATAGCACGACTGGTTGAAATGAGCGACACGCATTACAATGCTGTGATGTCGTCGTTGCAGGAAGCTATCGACAAAGCCCCCAATGTGGGCATGTTCTACTATGTGCGTTCGGCCATTGCCATGCAGCACCAGCACTATGGCCAGGCACTGCGCAACCTGCGCTCCATTATCAGCTACAACCTCTATGACTACCACACCGTTTATGCCAATGCCGCACGCTGCCACTACGAACTTATGCAGTACGATGAGGCGCTTGTCAACATCAACAAAGCCATCGAGCAGATGTATTTGCCCGAGTATTTCGTGCTGAAGTCTAAAATTGAACTCATGCGTGGCAAGGGGAACAATTACAAGGCTGCTACCGATGCTGTCGAGCAGGCTCTCTCACTCGACAAGACCAACAGCGATGCCCTCTTGCAGATGGCTCGTCTGCTCCTGGCCCAGCGCAAAGATAAAGAAGCAGTTACTCAACTCGATGCCGCTATCAAGGCTCATCCCGACTGCAACGAGGCACTGCTGCTGCGTGGCTGGCTCCTCAAGTATCGCCTCAACAATGTGTCGGCTGCCAACCTCGATTTTGCTACCATCTTGCAGAATGGTGTCAACATGGCAAGTCTGCGTGGTTTTGCACTCCATGAAATGGGCCGTGCCGATGAGGCACGCGCTTGGGCACAGCAAATCATTCAAGACAACCCGCTGCCTGGTGGCGAGTCATACTACAATGCTGCCGCCTTACTGAGCGACATGGGTGATAATGCTGCCGCTATGAAATACTTCGAAAGCGCGCTTGCCAATGGCTATGGCAGTCTGTTTAATGTCAAGATCAACGAGGTTCCCTATGTCAACCTCAAGCTCTTGCGCCGTGACTCTGGATTCAACCAGATGCTCTCGAACTATCAGTCAAACTTCCAGGAGCGCGAGTAACCCCGCCCACAACCAAGTTATAACCCCACATTTCTGTTATAACTCATCCTTACATGAAGAGGCTGGCTTTTGCCGGCCTCTTTCTTGTATTTCCTCAAAATATTTATTATTTTTGCAAATGTAAAAACGAAATCAACCAATACCATTCATATATATGAAACGATTATTTCTTTTACTGGCAGTATTAGCGGCTTTTGGGACAATCGCGGCGGCCAATTCAACTGTGGTAATAGATGGGATAACCTATCAGCAGCTCAACGATACCAAGGCGGAGTTGGTCGATGGTGTCTTTTACCACTCTGCCGATTTGGTGATTCCAGCCCAAGTGCAGATTGGAGGCAAACAGCTCTCTGTGTCTTCAATCAAAGCAAACGCTTTTCATGGAAACACAGATATTGTGAATGTTGAGATGCCAAACACCGTGAAATTGATAGGTGATGATGCATTCTGTTTTTGTTCACGCATTCGTCAAATCACCCTTTCTGGTTCCTTGAAACAGATAGGCAAAAATGCGTTTTACTATTGCCATGATATTAAGGCGCTCGAGTTGCCGGCCTCATTGACCTCAGTCGGCGATGGTGCCTTTTATTATTGTAAAGGAGTAGACAGTCTGTTTATATCACGCAATCTGGTCAATATCGGCGTGGCGGCTTTTGCTTATTGTGGCACCAAATCGATTGTTGTGGCGCCCGAGAATACGAAGTATGACTCTCGTGACAATTGCAACGCCATCATCGAAACGGCAACTGGAGTCCTGCTGAGCGGGTGTACCAACACCGTGATTCCTGATGGTGTCAAGATCATCGAGGAGTTGGCTTTTTTTGGTGCACAATTTCAGACAATCAATTTGCCCAGTTCGCTCACCGAAATCCGGAAGAATGCATTTCTATCTTGTTATTACCTGAAAGAAATTGAGATGCCTGATGCGCTTGTGAGCCTTGGCGACAGTGCCTTCTACCAATGCTCTAATCTTAGTATAATCAAGATGGGGAATTCATTGAAGACAATAGGCAAATCGACTTTTGAGGGGTGTAACAATATAAACGAGCTGACTTTAAGCAATTCGCTTCAGGCGATTGGCGACTATGCGTTCTATAACTCGCGCATGGAGTTTGAGGAACTGATTCTCCCTGAATCTCTTATTTCAATAGGTTCCTATGCATTTGGGAGACCGGTAGGTATCCTTGAAACCCCTCCACTATTGCACAGGATTCATATCGGCAACAATGTTACAACCATAGGCGACTGGGCATTCTCTGGGTACAGGAATGTGACCCAGGTGGAACTGGGCAATTCTTTGACCCATATAGGGGAGAAAGCCTTTTCTGGTTCTAATGTTGAATCGATTGTGGTCCCTGCGTCTTACACCATAATTGAGCCAGAGGCCTTTGCTACCATGGGGCTAAGAAAAGTGACGCTACTGGGCGCGGTTACTGAGATCGGTTTTGCTGCGTTTGATGGCAATTACGACTTGAAAGAGTTTGTTTTTCAAGAGTCGTTGCAATCCATTGGAGATTTTGCATTCGCTGATTGCGGACTTGAAAGTCTCGTCATTCCAAATTCAGTTACCTTTATTGGTGAAAGTGCGTTTGACGGTTGCACCCTAACCAGTATCACCATTGGCAAGTCGCTTGAATCATTAGGCCGTTTTGCATTCGCTAGCTGTAAAAACATCACAATAGTGAATTGGAATGCAAAGTCGTGTGCCGATACTGAATATGACTTTCCCATATTTGGTTGGCCAACCATCACCACATTCAACTTTGGAAATGAGGTAGAGCATGTTCCAGCATATATATGTATGGATCAGTCGAGTTTGAAAAGCATCACCATTCCACCGTCGGTTAACTCAATAGGCACAGGTGCGTTTATGGGATGTAGCGGCATGGAGTCGATGGTGGTAGCCAACGGCAATTCAAAATATGACTCGCGTGACAACTGCAATGCCATTATTGAAACGGGCACTAATAAGCTGATTGCCGGTTGCAAGAATACAATTATTCCTAATACAGTTGTTACCATAGGTAAAGAAGCTTTTTATCGTTGCTCGAGCCTGACTTCGCTTTTCATGCCCAACTCGGTTAAAACAATTGGTGTCAGAGCCTTTAAAGAATGTACTGGTCTGACGGGTATTGAGATTGGCAACTCGGTCACTTCAATCGACTACAGCGCCTTTTCGGATTGCACTGGTCTTACCAATATTGTCATTGGCAATTCGGTGACATCAATAGGAAGTGGCGCCTTCTCGGGATGTTGGGGCCTGACTTCGATTTCCATTCCAAACTCGGTTGTGAATGTTGGCGACAACGCCTTTGCCACTTGCACAGGTCTCACCAGCGCCATCATTGGTAACTCGGTGACATCTATAGGCCACAGTGTGTTCTTACATTGCATAAGCCTTGATGCTATTACTATAGGCAACTCAGTTACCTCTATTGCCGACGATGCATTTAAGGGTTGCACGGGCCTCAGAACAGTGAATTGGAATGCTAAATCTTGTCTTGATTATAATGTCAACAATATCCCATTTAAAGATTTGACAGGTATCACTACATTCAACTTTGGCAATCAGGTAAAGCACATTCCGGCGCATTTGTGCCATAACTTGTCGGGATTGACCAGCGTTTCCATCTCTAACACGGTCACTTCTATTGGAGAACTCGCATTTGCTAATTGCAACAGTCTCTCCTGTGTTAATATGGGCAAATCGGTAACCACAATGGGTGGAATGGCATTCGCTGCTTGTAGCAGCCTTGCCAGCATCACCATTCCCGCCTCGGTAACTTCCATCGGCTTGGGCGTGTTCTGGGATTGCACAGGGTTAAACAACATTTATAGCTATATCAATCATCCTGCCGATGCTGAAATGGAATTCATGGTGTTTCAAGGCGTAAAAGTGGCCGAATGCACCTTGCATGTGATTGAAGGCCGCTTACAAGAGTATCGTAATGCCGACCAGTGGAAGGACTTTGTAAATATAATTGATGATCTTAAAACTCCTGTGATTCCAGGAGATGTGAGTGGCGATGGCAAGGTGAATGTGAGCGATGTGACCGTGCTTATTAATATGATTTTGGGCATTATCGACACGGATGACCAGAGTGCCGATGTGAACGGCGACGGCAAGGTGAATGTCTCTGATATCACCGCCCTCATCAACATCATCCTCGGCGTCACCCAGTAAATCAAATTCGCTTAAATATCATTTACTCAAGGGCTGGCACCCACACCAGCCCTTTTTTATGTCTTATTGCCATAGCGCAAATACTAATGTTGCCTTATCTTTGCCACAAAAGCGCTCTTTGAAATCCATTCCATTTCCCATCCTTGCTAACGATGGTGCTATGATCAATTTCTTTGATAATCAACAACATCGTCAACGAAATTTTGTCCCAGTGTCCCAACTTCATTTAAATTCGTGGTAATTTGTGGAGAATTTGTGATAATTCACGGAGAATATATCTCCGCGCACCGCGCGGCTTTTTGACGAACTTTGTTCGCAGCTTTTAGAGATTATTATCCTATCCCCGCTAATGCAATCGTAGCACGAGTAATTATAAATTCAAAAAGTTGCCACTTCGTGGTCGTAAAGCCGGCTCACGCCGGATAATTTAGCGCGCTAGCGCTGAAATTTTTAATATCGTAATTTTAAAACGAAGTTTTTTAATTTTAAGCCCGCAGGGCGTCCATTAGTTTGAAAATTTCTTTATTTCAACATTATTCACTAATTTTACCTCACTTTGTTCGGTGAAATTAGGCTGCGCTTCGGAAAAACTCCAAGCAAGCTTTGGTTTTTCGCTCGGCTTGCACTAATTTTGTACTCGCATTTAAATAATACTGTAAAACAACTTGAAAAATGGCTAAGAAAATAACCGATAAAGTGACTTGGGTAGGCAAGGTTGACTGGGAACTTACAACCTTCCATGGCGACGAACTCTCGACGCATCGTGGCTCCAGCTACAACGCCTATCTCGTCCGCGACCAGAAAGTGGCGCTCATCGATACCGTGTGGAAACCCTACGACCGTGAATTCGTTTCTCGGCTCAAGCAAGAAATCGATCTCAAAGACATCGACAATATCATCATGAATCACAACGAGATTGACCATAGCGGCTCACTCGTTGAACTCATGCGTGAAATCCCCGATGTGCCCATCTATTGCACCGCCAAGGGTGAGGCCATCATACGCGGTCATTACCATCAGGACTGGAACTTCGTGAATGTGAAAACGGGCGACACGCTCTCGCTGGGCGAAAATACCCTCACCTTTATCGAAGCCACCATGCTCCACTGGCCCGACACCATGTTCACCTATCTCTCGGGCGAGAACATCCTCTTCTCTAACGACGGATTCGGGCAGCACTTTGCCTCAGAGTCGCTCTTCGACGACAAGGTGGACATGTGCGAGGTGATGTATGAGGCTGAGAAGTATTATGCTAACATTCTCAACCCCTTCAGCATGATGGCCAAGAAGAAAGTGGCAGACCTGCTCGCCATGAATCTGCCCATCAACCTCATCTGCCCGAGTCATGGCGTGATTTGGCGCAAGAACATACCGCTCATCATCGAGAAATATCAGCAGTGGGCCGATGCCTATCAGACTGACCAGGTGACTATCGTCTACGACACCATGTGGCAGTCGACCCGACTCCTGGCACAAGCCATTGCCGATGGCATCCACGCTGCCAGCCCCGATACCACCGTGATGCTCATGAATGCCGCTCACGACGACAAGAACGACATTCTCACACAGATGTTCCGCTCCAAGGCTGTGCTTGTGGGCTCGCCCACGGTGAACAATGGCTTCACCTATGCCATTGCCGGCATTCTTGAAATGGCAAAGGGACTGAAGTTCAAGAAGAAAAAAGCCGCCGCATTTGGCTCTTATGGCTGGAGTGGAGAGGCATCGAAACTCATCACTGAGCACTTGCAGAAGGCAGGCTTTGAGATTGTGAACGACGGCATTCGCACGCTTTGGGTGCCAGACTGCGATGCCCTCAAGCAGGCGCGTGACTATGGCGAAGCCTTTGCTGCAGCCCTCTAATAGTTTTAAGTTTTTGCCCAATCTATGAAAACGCTATTGAAAGTTCTTACGCTGGTGTTCATGCTTCTCCTGCCTCTCAAGGGGTGGGGCGCTGCACCTGCCGACGATGAGAACGACTATATTCAGGTCGACTGGTACCCATTGCTCACCGATAGCGTGGGCTGGAACATCACCAGTGGCGGTCTTGCCATTGGCTTTGTCGATGCGCTCGGTTCGCATGCTCCGCAGGTGGCGATGGGCCGCTCGATTGAACTTTCGTGGATCAATGTGATTGGAGCAAAGTATAACAACGGCAAGGGCCAGCGGCTCACAATGGGTTTGGGCATCGACTGGAAGAATTACAAGCTGAGCAGCGGCAACGCGTTCTTGCGTGACGATGACGGCGTGATTTCGGTGGGCGATTTCCCTGCTGGTGCCAGCAAGTGTGCCTCACGCATTAAGGTGTTCAGCCTGGGCGTGCCCGTCATCTTTCGCCAACGCATTGCCCGCAAGACCGACCTGTTTTTGGGCGAGGTCACCAACTTCAACCTGCATGCCAGCATGCACACCACCTATCGCGTGGGCGATGAGAAAGTGGACCTGAAGTCCAACAGCATTCACCAGTCGCCAGTCACTGTCGATTTCATCACCGGTGTGCTGTATAAGAAAGTGGGTGCCTATCTCCGTTACAGCCCGTTCAGAGTCATCAAGGATGGCTATGGTCCCAACTTCTCGACCCTGGCAGTGGGCCTCGTCTTAGGGCTCTAATTTAATGTGATAATAAATTCTTAACAAAATATGAAAAAGTCAATATTCGTTTTTGCGCTCATCGCCGTTTTGCTTGCTGCATGTGGCCGAGGCAATAAATTTGAAGTGAACGGAAAGGTCGAAGGCGCCACCAAGACCACCAAGCTTGTGCTTGAAATGGCAAGCAATGGTGAGTGGCTCGCAGTGGACTCCACATGGACCGACGATAACGGTAGTTATAGCTTTGCTGAGACTGCTCCTCAATATCCCAACATCTATAGGCTGCGTCTTAACGACAAGTCGATTTATTTCCCTATCGACAGCATCGACGAGCTCACGATTAACTCAAAACTCAAGACTTTCGACATTGATTTCGATGTGGCTGGTAGTGACGAGGCTGTCGCCATCATGAAAATCGACAAGGATGCACTCAAGTATGTCAAGGCTTCACCCGAGGAGAAGGCTAAATGGAAAGACCGACTGTCTCGTGAAATCATCAATGACCTGCAGAGCATTGTCGCCTATTATGCCATCAATAAATATGTAGGTGGAGAACCGCTCTTCGACCCTATGAACGACAACGATATGAAGATTATTGGGGCGGTCGCTAATGCTTACGACAGTTACAAGAAGGATGATCCCCGCACCAACTATCTTGTGCAGCTCACGCTCGATGCCCAGCGCCGCCGCCGTGCTGAGTTGGGCAAAACGCCCTCGTTTGCTGCCGAGCAAATCAGTCTCATCGACATCAACCTGCAAGATGAGAACGGCAAGCCGCAGGTGCTGTCGGCAGTTGCTTCAAAGGGTGGGGTGGTGCTGCTCAACTTCACTATGTATAACCAGAGTTTCTCGCCTGCCTATAACAAGGTGCTCAACGACATCTATGTGCAGTACAAAGACCGCGGGCTCAATATCTATCAAGTGGCGCTCGACGAGAATGTGAGCAATTGGCGCTCGGCTGCCAAGAACTTGCCTTGGATTACCGTGTATGACGCGATGGGCGAGCTCTCGCAGAATGTTTCGGCTTATAATGTCGTAGGCGTTCCCACTACATTCATCATCGACCGCTCAGGTCAAATTGTTGACCGCGTAGAAGACATCAACCAGCTCAAGACGACTGTGGCAAAATACATTTAAGATTATTACAGTTTTTCCCAAAATGCAAGATAGCGGCTCGCCACAGTGCGGGCCGCATTGTGTTTTTCGACAAAGGCTCGGCTGGCTCGGCTCAATGCAGGCAGTTGGCTTTTGTTCTTGATTATCCACTCCAGCTTCGCCTCAATGTCGCCCTCAACCAGTGGACTCACATTCACGATGGGGTGATTCTCGGTTTCGCCAATTAGTTGATAGTATTCGGGTTCGGCGCCCGATACAGCCACAAGTCCGTGAGCCATGCCCAACAGTGCGTTGGTGGCAGGTGTGTAGGAATAGAGTTGGTCCAGAATCACATGGCTGTGGCTCATGCGCGACAGGTATTCGTCGTAGGGCACACTCTCCACTACCTCTACCTCGCACAGGTCAGGATGCTTGGCATGAACAGCCTGCACGGCTGCCAGCAGTCGATCGGTGCCTTTCACGACCGTGCGGTCGCGCTGAATGCCTATGAAGAAACGCACTTTCTCGGGTTCTGCATCGGGGTGATGTGGCGTGATATGATCTGTGTCGATGGGGATGCCGCCATAGGCCACCTTGTCGCCCAGCAGCGGCTGGTAGGTCATGTAGTATTCCAGCAGGCATGCTACGGCTCCGTCGATGTTCTCCAGGATGTGCTCGGCATAACGGCGCATGAAATCTTTCTCCCAGTTTTCTTGCCTTTGTGCCTTATACTCGGCCGAGTTCACATAGGGCGAGGGCTCATTGCCCAGCATATAGTCGCTATAGCGGAAGGTGTGTCCGTCGTGGCATGCACGGTAATAAAAGTAGTCGGTGTTCAGGGCCGAGAGCACAATTTTGCCATTGTGCTTCTTCAGGTAGTCGAACACGCGGCGTATTTTCTCGGGTTTGAGCGTCAGGAAAATGTGGCCAGCTATCTCCACGATGTCGTAGCCGCGCATCTTGGGCAACGCTTTCAGGATATCGAGCACATAACGCACTGCACCCAACTTGCCGCTGCCGCGCAGTAAATTGATGTCACGACCTGTGTTCATCCAGCGCGAGCCATTCGAGGCCACGATGGCTTCGTGGCCAATTGCACGCAACTCGCCAGCCAGGCAGTTGTGCAAATTGCTCGCATCACCCGCAAAAAGTATCTTCATTGGGCGTAAAGATAGCAGTTTTTTTGCATATTTTCAAAATCTTGTCTATTTTTACACTGAAAATACGATTATGACTCTGATGGACACGCTTGTTTCAGTCATTGTCCCTGTTTATAACAGGGCACATATTGTGGGACGCACGCTGCAGTCGGTACTGGAGCAGACCTATCGGCCCCTGCAACTGGTCCTCGTCGACAACTGTAGCGACGATGATTCGCTGCGTGTGATCGAACAGTTCCGTGACGACCATCAGACACCCGATTTTCAGGTCGAAGTGCTACAGGAGGAGCGTCACACCGCCGGCGCGGCCCGCAACCGTGGTTTCAGTGCCGCTACAGGTTCGTGGGTACTCTTCTTCGACAGCGACGATGTCATGCGTCCTCAACTTGTGCAGCAATATATGGAAATAGCACACAGCAGTCACAATCCGCACATTGTGGCAACCAAGGCGAGTCTTGTGGCACCCGACGGCAACAGTCGCGTGTTGCCATTCCACAAGGGCGACGAACTGGCCAATCATCTGTTGCACGCTATGCTTGCCACCCAACGCTATGCTGTCGACCGCGAGTTCTTTGCCACTGCTGGCGGATGGAATCCTGAGTTGCCGGGTTGGAACGATTGGGAGATGGGCGTGAGGTTGCTGTTGGCTAATCCCAAGGTGGCATATCTCGAACCTGAGCAACCACTTGTAGATATTTACCAAACCGGAACAGCCTCCATTACGGGCACGGAGTTCCACACCAGGCAAGGGCAGTGGGAGCGTGTCATCGATTTGCTCGATAGCGAGATTGAAGCCTCGTCGCTCGAAAACAAGCGTCGCTATCACCGGTTGCTCGATTATCGCCGTGTGGTGCTTGCTGCTCAGTATCGTCGCGAAGGGCACGATGAACTTGCCCAGCCACTTTATCGCGCGGCTTATGGCCGCCTCAAGGAGAGTGCCTTGCTGCGTATCGCCATACCCGTTCTCTACAAGTGGCTTGTGGCGGGTCGACGAGGAGCCTCGAGCATGGCTCGGCTGCTTATTCGGTGAAGCTCGTGCAACTCGGCCGTTTTGGCATGATTGTTGCTTTTTAGATGTTGCTTTTATTCACCCTGCTTAGCAGGTTTTTATTATACGATTTATAAATACCTATAAGAAATGAAAGTCGCTATTGTTGGCGCCAGTGGCGCAGTTGGACAAGAATTCATGAAAGTGCTCGATGAGCAGAACTTTCCTGTTGATGAACTGGTTCTCTTCGGGTCGAAACGCAGTGCAGGCCGCATCTTCACTTTTCGTGGCAAGGACCATGTGGTGAAACTACTGCAGCATAACGATGACTTCCGCGACATTGACATCGCTTTTGTGTCGATGGGTGGCGGTCCTGCTAAAGAGTATGCCGAAACCATTACCAAGTATGGCTGCATCATGATTGACAACAGCAGCGCCTTCCGCATGGACGAGGATGTGCCCCTGGTAGTACCTGAGGTGAATGGTGAAGACGCGCTCAATGCCCCGCGCCGCATTATTGCCAATCCCAATTGCTCCACCATCATTCTGGTGGTGGCGCTCAAACCGCTCGACAACATCTCGCACATCAAGAATGTACAGGTTGCTACCTATCAGGCCGCCAGTGGTGCCGGTCTGCAGGCTATGGACGAACTGGCCCTGCAGCAAAGCGAGATTGCGCATGGCAAACTCGAGACAACTGTCAAGCATTTCCAGCATCAGTTGGCCTACAATGTGATTCCTCACATCGATGTATTCTCGGATAACGACTATACCAAGGAGGAGATGAAAATGGTGCGTGAAACATGCAAAATCATGCATAGCGACATTCGCGTTAGTGCCACTTGTGTGCGTGTGCCTGTGATGCGCACTCACAGCGAGGCGGTATGGATTGAGTGCGAGGAACCTATTACTCCCGAGGAGGCGCGTGCTGCCTTGCAACTGGCTCCAGGCATCGTGGTGATGGACGAACCAGCCTCAAACACCTATCCCATGCCCATCACTTGCACGAGCAAAGATCCTGTGTATGTTGGTCGCATCCGCATCGACACCAGTAGCGACAACGGGCTCGCCTTCTGGGTCGTTGGCGACCAGATCAAGAAGGGGGCCGCTCTCAACGCCGTGCAGATTGGCCAGTATCTCATTTCTCATCGCGGTTTCCCCAAGAAGTGACACTATGCCAGGCCGGGAGGCTAATGTTTCATGGCTTGGATTGATATAAAAATAGGGGAGGACTGGCCACACAGCCTGTCCTCCCTGTTTTATTATGCTTGAGAGCTATTATTGCTTGATGTGGGTGCCGTTGGCAAGATTCGATAGGCTTGCGGCATTGGTGACAATCACCTCGCTGGCGCCATAATCAAGCACTGTGAATGCCTCGTCGATAACCAGTATCTTCTCTTCGGTGAAGCACCTCATCTCTTTCAGCATCTTGTAGTTGTTGGGCTTGAGCACGGGAATCACGCTGTTACTGTCCTTCTTGTTCGACAGCAGGCCGCGATCTTCGAAGCAGAATACAAGGGTCACATCATAGGTGGTTGCAAGCGCCTTGGCCACTTCGCTGGCAATGCTGTTGGCCTCGGTGCTCAACAGGTGGCCCTTAGCATCGTGGGTGAGAGGTGCCAGCACTGGCATGACGCCTTTCTCGATAATCGAAGCCAGCGCTTTGCCGTTCACCTTCTTGATGCGTCCGGCCCAGTTGATCGACTTCGCTTTGATGTTCTCCTCGGGCAACTCGCTGGTGATGATGTTCATGTCGGCTCCCGTCAGGCCCACCGCGTTGATGCGATGCTTCTGCATCAGTGCCACAAGCCGCTTGTTTACCAAGCCGCCATACACCATGGTCACAATGTCGAGCATCTTATCGTCGATGGTGACAGGCTTCTTGCTCTTACCCATCTTGATGCCCATTGAACCGGCCACCTTCGAGGCCATGATGCCTCCGCTATGTACAAGTATCTTGCGGCACTTGATGGCCACCAAGTCCTTGATGAGCTTGCGCAGCGTCTCGGGATCGTCGAGCACGCTGGTGCCAATCTTCACTATGAGTAGCTTTTCCTTTGCCATGACTTAGTCTTCGTTAAATTCCATCAGGTAGGCCTTGATGAATTCGTCGATATCGCCGTCCATCACGCTATTCACATCGCTCGTCTGATAATTGGTGCGGTGGTCCTTCACGCGACGGTCGTCAAATACATAACTCCTGATTTGGCTGCCCCATTCGATTTTCTTCTTTGAGTCCTCGATTTTGCGCTGCTCTTCCTGGCGATGCTGCAACTCCTTGTTGTAGAGAATCGACTTCAGGTTGCGCAGGGCATTCTCGCGGTTCTTGGGCTGGTCGCGGGTTTCGGTATTCTCAACCAGTATTTCCTCTTCCTCGCCTGTGTAGGGGTCTTTATACTGGTAACGCACACGCACTCCCGATTCCACCTTGTTCACATTCTGACCACCAGCACCGCCACTGCGGAAGGTGTCCCACGAAATGCGAGCAGGGTCGAGGGTGATTTCGATGGTATCGTCGACCATTGGTGTCACGAATACTGAGGCAAACGAGGTCATGCGCTTGCCCTGGGCGTTGTAGGGCGACACACGCACCAGGCGATGCACACCGTTTTCGCTCTTTAGGTAGCCGTAGGCAAAAGCGCCCTCAATGCCAATCGTCACGCTCTTGATGCCGGCTTCATCGCCTTCGACCATGTGCTCAATAGCAGTCTTGTAGCCGTGTCGTTCGCACCAGCGCAAGTACAAGCGCATGAGCATCTGTGCCCAGTCCTGACTCTCGGTGCCGCCAGCTCCCGAGTTAATCTTCAGGATGGCATCCATCTTGTCCTCGTCATGGCGCAGCATGTTGCGGAGCTCGAGTTTCTCGATTTTCTGCAAAGCGTTGGCATAGAGCTCGTCGAGTTCGTCCTCGGTGAGCACACCTTCTTTCACAAAGTCTACGCCCAGCACTGTCTCGTCTACAGCGCTTTCCATCTCTTTGCAGCTGTCGATCCAGAAGTGGAGCGACTTGATTTTCTTCATTTGCTTTTCAGCGGCTTTCTGGTCTTGCCAGAAATCGGGAACATGTGTTCTTAATTCTTCTTCTTCGACTTCAATTTTCTTGTTGTCGATGTCAAAGATACCTCCTCAACGCGTCCTTGCGTTCTTGTATCTCTTTTAGTTGGTCTTGTGTAATCATTTTAGAGTTTCAATGATTCTGGGTTAAACAATTATATATAATTCTTTCTCTTTTGGCGAAAGCGTTAAAGATTAGTGGGGTGATAGGTTTCATATCCCTAAACTCTTAACTCTCAACTCTTAACTCTCAACCCTCAACCCTCATTAGTGCATCTTGTACTCGCGCGTGTAGATGGCGTCGATTAGCTTTGCATAGCGCTTGTTGATCACGGCACGCTTGATTTTGAGCGTGTTGGTCAACTCGCCTTTCTCCATCGAGAAGGGGCGGGGCAGAATGATGAAGTGCTTGATGCGCTCGAATGCGGCAAGGTCTTTCTGATATTCGGCAATGTGCTTTTCAATCATGTCGTGTATCTCCTTGCTGTTAGCAAGTTCTTCGTTCGACGAGAGGTTCAGGTTGTTCTTCTCGGCGTATTCCTTGAGATTCTCGAAATTGGGAACCACCAGCGCCGATATGAATTTGCGTCCGTCACCAATGACGGCAACCTGTTCAATGAATTTGTCTTGTGCAAGGCGTGTCTCCAGCACTTGAGGAGCCACATATTTTCCGTTGCTTGTCTTGTACAGGTCTTTCAGTCTCTCGGTGAGCACGAGATGGCCGTCTTGTGTCATGTCGCCGCAGTCGCCGGTGTGGAACCATCCGTCGGCATCAATGGCCTTGGTTGTTTCTTCGGGCTTGTTGTAGTAGCCTTTCATGACCGTGGGACCCTTCACCAGAATCTCGTGTTTTGCGCCAATCTTTACCTTCACACCGGGCAGAGGAGTGCCCACAGTGCCCAATTTCCATCCTGGCGATGGATAGAAGGTGACTGTGGCATTGGTCTCGCTCAGGCCATAGCCTATCACGATGTTGATGCCAATCGCGTGCAGAAATTCGGTGATATTGTCGCTCAGCATGGCTCCTGCTGTCGGGAAGAAGTTGCGGTCGCTAATACCCACCGCCTTGCGAATCTTGCAGAAAACCTTGTTGTTGAAATATTGATATTGCTTTTCGAGCATGGTTGGAACCTTGACTCCGCGGCGCACATACTTGAGGTTGCGCTTCTTGCCCACCTTGATGGCACGCTTGAGCAGCATTTTCATCACTGGCTTGGCGTCGGCAAAGTTGTCGTGGATGGCCGTGTAGACCTTTTCCCAGAAGCGAGGCACACTGCACATGCAGGTGGGATTGATTTCCTTGACAGCCTTCTGTATGTCTTTGGGATCACGGTTAATGGCAATGCGCACTCCGTGGATGAGGCAGAACATGGTCCATCCCAGCTCAAAGATGTGGCTGAACGGCAGGAAACTCATCGACATGTCGATCTTGTCGTCAACTGTGATGCGCATTGCGTGGCCCAACATGGCTGCGCTGAAGTTGCTGTGCGTGAGCATCACTCCCTTGGCGGCGCCGGTGGTGCCCGATGTGTATATCAAGTACATCAAGTCGTTGGCCGTGCTGTCTTCCTTTCGCTGGTTCACCTGCTCTTTATCAGCATCACTGGCTGTCTTTCCCTGATGCAGAAACTCTTTCCAGGTGAGCGAGGTGTCGTCGTCTTTGTCGTGATTCACTCGTGGGTCGATGGTCACAATCATGCCCAGGGCAGGGCATTGGCCCTTGATTTGCCGCACAATGTCGTATTGTTGCTGGTCGCCAACAAACACGATGCTGGCCCCTGAGTCGTTGATGATATGAATGGCTTCTTCGGGGCTGCTGGTTGCGTAGATGGGTACAGGCACAGCGCGGTTATAGAAGGCGCCAAAATGAGCCACGAGCACCTCAGGGCAGTTTTGCGTGAAAATGGCTATCTTGCCCTCGCGGTCGATGCCGTAACGGCATAACGAAAGCGATGCCATGTCTATTTGGTCGGCAAACTCGGTCCATGAGAGACTGGTCCACTGCGGTTGGTCTTCGTAGGTTTGATAACGCAATGCTTCGCGGCTGCCATAGCGTTGTGCTTGCGATGCAATCACTTCGACAAATTCGTTCATGTTCTTAATCGATTGTTTTAGATTTGCAAATTTACTGAAAAAATCTTGCTTTTCCTTTTTTTAGGTACTGAAACATTTACTCATTAACAACAATTCTACTAAATGTGTATGGTTTTACACATTTTAACCGCTCACGGCTCATCCTATGGATTATTGTATAACCATAACCATAGACAATTGCGAAAAAGAATGTGCATATTATAGTGGATTTGTAATATTCTTGTTATATTTGCAGTGATATTCAACACGAAACCACACAAGCCATGGCAAAGAAGATTCATAGCGTGCTGAAATACATATTCCACTACGACCACCTGATTATTGTGGCCATGGCGCTTTTGCTCACTTTCCTGTTCTCGCTTGTCTTTGATGCGCTGGGTTTGAAAAATCCCTACAAGAAGAGCGTATCGACACATTCGTTTGTAGAAACATTCAACAGGTATGCTGCGACACAAGAGAAAGTGGCCACATCGGACAATGTTGTGGTTGTAGATATTGGTGGAGGTCCCAATCGTGGCAAAATGGCTTCGGTGCTGAATAAAGTTGACAGTCTTGATCCCATGGCAGTTGGCATTGATGTTATTTTTGCCAGCCCTGGAGAAAAAGCGGTTGATGAGCAACTGATGCAAGCCATCAGTTCGATGAGGGAGAATGTGGTGCTCGCAACTGCCAAGCCCGAGGGATCGCCCCATGTGCTGAAGTCGTATTTTGCCGATTCGCTGGGAATCAAGAGCGGTCATGTGATGCTGGGCATTGACGAGAAAGAAGTGCTCACTTTTAACGCTATTCAAGAAGGCGACACATCGATGGTTGCACATTTGAACAAGATGTGGAATGAATATTACGACATCAAGGAACCCTTTAGTTTGCGTGAAGACCCCATACTGATTGACTACAATGTTGATTGTGCGGTGGTGCCAGCTGAGAATCTCGACAGTTGTGCCGAGATGATAGAGGATCACATCGTGCTCATTGGCGATGCCTCTTCGGGCAGTGACATCAAGCGTGTGCCCACTGAGAAAGGGGTGATGCCAGGCGTGGTGATTCATGCGCTATGCCTTGAGACACTGCACTCGATGGAGGGATATCCCAAGACAGTGTCATTTGCTTGGAACCTCTTGCTGGCATTTGTGTTGTGCTATGTGATGGAGCTGCTGCTCTCGCTTGTTCAGACGAAGTTGCCCGACACTCGTAAACCGTGGGCAGTGTTCCTGAAAGAGTGGGTCAAGAACAGCTATCTCACTAACATAGTGCTGTTGCCCCTGTTGGCGGTGATTACCATCGTCTTGATGAACGCCATGCTGCACGGCAGGCACTACCAGTTGACCCTCATTTTCACTGCAGTGGTGCTGGTGGTAGAGGCCCGTAACATCTACAAGGCAGCCATAACCGCACTGCGAGTTAAGCACAACTGGGCTTTTTTAAGAAATTCATTAATCCCATAATATACACGAAATTATGAAGAAATCGATCTTATTATTGGCGGTAATTCTGCTCTCGGCTTTGACGGTGGTCATGGCTAAGACCTACTATGTAGAGAAGGCTTTCTGCGTGAAAGTGAAAGGCCAAAAAACCATGCTGCAGTCGGGAACAACTCTTGACGCAAATACCCATATCACAGTAATGCAAGATGGCGTGCTGGTGTTCGTTGACAAGGAAACGGGCAAACGGTGGATGGTGAAAAAGAAATTTTCAGGGAAAATTAAGAAACTCGCCAAACCCATTGAGAAAGATATGATAACAGTGACAAAATCCTATTTCCACTCTTTCACCAAGCCTGTCTTGAAGACTTCATCGGAGATGGGAGCAGTGCTGGGGTCGGTGATGGCGCC
Source organism: uncultured Bacteroidales bacterium (assembly GCA_902768435.1). GTDB lineage: Bacteria > Bacteroidota > Bacteroidia > Bacteroidales > Muribaculaceae > Sodaliphilus. The sequence goes on from CACXLJ010000011.1 coordinate 44,609, forward strand.
CGGAGTGGGTGTGGGTGTACCGCCTGAAGAGACGCTCGAAAATGACTCGACCTACAAGATGGACCTCTCGGTGGCAGCTACCCCCGATTCTATCACTCTTTATGTGATTGAATAGTTTGTCAATGCATCTCACAACATAAAATGCCTCGTCAAGTGCGAGGCATTTTTTGTTATTGATATGTTGTTGTGTTGCGTTATTTGGTTGCTTTTTTCTGTGACTGCTCGGCACGGTGGCGGGCAGCGATGGCATCGTACTCGGGGTTGCCGTTGAGAAGCAGGCTGTTGTAGAGCTGGTCGTCGTAGATGACCTTGAGGGCCGCCTTGAGGTCGGGATTCTCGTGATTGACAATCTTGGTATAGGCCTCTTGTTCGGCAAATGTGTCGCGAGCGATGAGCGCCTTGACATAGGTGCTGATGACGCGCTTGCTTGTGGCGTATTGCTCCTCGTTATAGGTCACTTTCTCTTTCTCGCCTGCAGCAATGAGCGCTTGCATCATGTCGTCGGTCACATTAAAGCGTTTGTCGAAGTCGTCAACCGTAGCATATTGTTTCTTAAGGTCTTTGCGATGCTTGTCGACATAGTCAATTGCATACTGATAGATGACGCCTTTGGCCACAAGGTCGCGGTAGTAGGTACTATACTCGCTGGTGTCGACGGGCACAAAAATGTCGGGCATAATGCCGCCACCGCCGTAGATGGTGCGACGGTTTTTGAGCGTTGAATAGCGGAGCGAGTCGTTGAACTGGATGCTGTCGATGCAGTAGTATTCACCCTCTTTTGAGCGATTAAGGATATCTTCGCTGTAAGCCTTCTTGTCGCCCTTGACATAGGGTTTCTGGATGCAGCGGCCCGATGGGGTATAGTAGCGTGCCACGGTGAGGCGCATCATGGACCCGTCGTCGAAGCGGATGGGTCGCTGAACCAGGCCCTTGGCAAAGGTGCGACGGCCCACGACCACGGCGCGGTCCCAATCCTGCATGGCTCCGGCAAAGATTTCGGATGCCGATGCGCTGTACTGGTTGACCATGATCACCATCTTGAGGTCTTTGTATTTTCCGTTGCCAAAGGCTGTTGCCTCGTTGCGTGGCGCGTTCAGACCCTCGGTATAGACAATCAGCTGTCCGCCGTTCAGGAACTCGTTGCTCATCTCGATGGCCGAGTTGAGGTAGCCGCCTCCGTTGTCGTTCAGGTCAATGATGACTTGGTCCATGCCCTGCTTTTTGAGTTTATCAAGCGCATCCATCATCTCGTTATAGGTTTTTGCACCAAAGCTCGAGATGCGAATGTAGCCTGTGCGCTCGTCGAGCATATAGCTGGCATCCACGCTGTAGAGGGGTATCTTGTCGCGCGTGATTTTAAAGGTGATGAGGTCTTTCTGGTTGCCTCGTTTCACCTTCACAGTCACTTTTGTTCCTTTTTTGCCACGCAGTTTCTTTTGTATGTCGCTGTTCTTGATTTTCACGCCGGCAATGCTGGTGTCGTTGACATAGATGATGCGGTCGCCAGGCAAGATGCCCACGCGCTCTGATGGGCCACCGGGGGTGGTCTGTATCACATAGAGCGTGTCCTGCTTCATGTTGAACTGGATGCCGATGCCGCTGAACTCGCCTTGCAAGGGTTCTTCCATTTCCTTGGTCTCCTTGGCGTCGGTGTAGCTGGAGTGGGGATCGAGCTTGTCGAGCATGCCCACAATGGCATCTTCCACGAGTTTGTTCTCGTCGACGCTGTCAACATAGAGGTTGCTGATGGCATATTGTGCATTCATGAGCTTCTGGAGCGCTTGAGGCAGCGTCTGTCGAGCACCCAGTGTGAGCGTGACGCACAGCGTGACAATGATGAATATGGCGGTTTTTTTCATTTTCGTTTGAGTCTATTGTGGTTTTATGAGTAAAAAATTATTTGTCGTTCTTGAAAATCCAATGCTCGGGCACGAGATTCCAGTCGATGTTCTTGGGCAGGTAGGCAGTGACATCTTGCTTGTACTTGACCAGTTCGCGCACGATGCTGGAGCTGATGTGGCTGTGTTCGGGCAGGGTGTAAAGTAGCACGGTTTCGATGCCCGAGAACTCGCGGTTCACCTCGGCCATATTCATCTCGTTTTCAAAGTCCTGAATGAGCCTCACACCGCGCAAGAAGAAGTTGGCGTTTAGCTCGCGTGCCACTTCGGCCGTGAGTCCGGTGTAGGTAATGACTTTCACCTTGGGCTCATTTTTGAAAACCGATTCAATGAGCTGTTTTCTCAGTTCCATCGAGGTGAGTGCCTGCTTGTTGATGTTCACGCCAATGGCGATGATGATCTCGTCGAAAAGCGGCAGGGCGCGCATCACAATGGATTCGTGTCCGCGGGTGAATGGGTCGAAGGAGCCCGGAAACAGGGCAATTCTCTTGTTATCAGTGCAGTGTGATGTCTTCATCGTCTTCAATCACTAAGTTGTTTACAATAAATTCCTGTCGCTCCATGGTGTTCTTGCCCATGAAGAAGGCGAGCATGTTGTTCACGGCGTCTTCCTTGCGCAGGTGCACGCGGTCGAGTCGCATGTCGGGCCCTATGAAGTCTTTGAACTCAGGAGGCGAAATCTCGCCAAGACCTTTGAATCGTGTGATTTCGGCATTTTCGCCGAGCTTGTTGATGGCCCTCACGCGCTCCTCGTTGTTGTAGCAGTAGTAGGTCTCCACCTTTTGCTCTTTGGCCTCCTTGCCTGCAGCACGGTTCTTGCGCTTGGCATCCTTGCGGTTGCGCACACGGAAGAGCGGGGTTTGCAAGATGTAGAGGTGCCCGGTCTTGATGAGCTCGGGGTAGAACTGGAGGAAGTAGGTGAGCAGCAGCAGGCGTATGTGCATGCCGTCGACATCGGCATCGGTGGCTATGATCACCTTGTTGTAACGGAGTCCGTCGATGCCGTCGTCTATGTTGAGGGCGGCCTGCAAGAGGCCAAACTCCTCATTCTCGTACACCTTTTTGGTGGGTAGGCCGTAGGTGTTGAGCGGTTTACCCCTGAGCGAGAACACCGCCTGGGTCTCGACATCGCGAATGGTGGTGATGGAGCCGCTTGCCGAGAGTCCCTCGGTGATGAACAGCGAAGTCTCCTCGCGGCGGTCGACCTTGCCTGGACGGTTGTCGTTGAAGTGCACGCGGCAATCGCGCAACTTGCTGTTGTGCAGCGCCACCTTCTTGGCACGCTCACGCGTGAGTTTGGTCACACCGGCAATGGCCTTGCGCTCTCGCTCGCTCTCCATGATTTTCTTGAGCATGATCTCGGCCGTTTCGGGGTCTTTGTGCAGGTAGTTGTCGACCTCGCGTTTCACAAAGTCGTTGATAAACTTGTAGATGGTGGGGCCGTCCTTCCACATGAGGTTGCTGCCCAGCTTGATTTTGGTTTGCGATTCAAACACTGGTTCCTCGACTTTGATGCTCACAGCGGCCACGATGCCGTTGCGTATGTCGCTGAACTCAAAGTTCTTGCCGTAGAATTCCTTGATGGTGCGTGAGAGCACTTCGCGAAACGCCGTCTGGTGCGTGCCGCCCTGTGTGGTGTGCTGGCCGTTGACAAACGAGTAGAATTCCTCGCCCATCTGCTGTGCATGCGTGACCACGATTTCGATGTCGTTGTCCTTGAAGTGCATGAGCGGATAGAGCGGGTCGTTGGTCATGTTCTCCTTCACCAGGTCGCTCAAGCCGTTGCGTGAATGATAGCGCTTGCCGTTGAACAGGAGCGATAGACCGGTGTTGAGGAAGGAGTAGTTCTTGATCATCGTTTCGATGATGTCTTCGCGGAACTCGTAGTTCTTGAAGATGGTGCCATCGGGCGTGAAGCGCACGAGCGTGCCGTTCTCTTCTCCCTCGTTGGCGGGAGTGATGCCGCTCTCGTCGGTGACGAGTCCCTCTTTATAGGTAACGCTGGAACACTGCCCGTCGCGCACCGAGCGAATGTAGAAGTTGCTCGACAAGGCGTTGACCGCCTTGATGCCCACACCGTTAAGACCCACGCTGCGCTTGTAGTTCTTGGAGTCGTACTTGCCACCGGTGTTCATCTTCGACGAGGCTTCTTTCACCTGGTCGAGTGGAATGCCGCGGCCGTAGTCGCGAATGGTTACGGTGCCATCTTCCACATCCACGCTGATGGTGGGTTTGGCAAAGCCTGTGTTGTACTCGTCGATGCTGTTGTCGATCACCTCTTTCATGAGCACATAAATGCCGTCGTCGCTTTGTGAGCCGTCGCCCAGCTTGCCTATGTACATGCCGGGGCGGAGCCTGATGTGCTCGCGCGGTGTGAGTGTGATGAGCTTTTCGTAGCCGCCAAAGTCAGACGGCTGCTGTTCCAATTCGTTTATTTCTAAGTTTTCAGCCATTATTGGTTGTTATAGTTGTTTCTTGTATGAGGTTTCTGAATTAACCTACAAAATTAGCAAAAAAAATCGTGCAAACGGTTGGATTATCATTTTTTTGCATTTGCGAGGTTAAATGTTTCGCCTCGATTGTGTGTCCATTCAATGGTTGCTGCGGAGCTGAGGAGTCGTTCTTTATAATCAGACAATGGATGACTATTGGTTGACAATTTATAAGATTGATGACAATTGTTGCTACGGAGCTGAGGAGTATAGGAGTGGCGCTGATGCACTTTTGTTGCAACAATGCTACAATATAATCTCACAAAGCAGGTGGCACACAATCACCACATAACAATCATCGCACAAAGGGGCTGGCACACAAAGCCTGGGGTGGGGATAAAAAAGCAACGCGTCTCCCGACGCGTCACCCTAGGAAAAATAGTATGAATAAAATGAGGTATTAGGGTTAGCCTTTATTATAATCGAACCGTGCTGAATGTGAGCCGTGTTCTATATAATGTCTCAATTATTTGTTGCAAATTTCGGTAAAATTTATGAAATAACAAAATTTTGTGGATATTTTTTTTAGAAATAAGTTGGAAATTGCTTTAAAAGAATGAAATTTTTTTGTTAATTTGCACACTGAAGCTTAAAGAAAAAGATGAAGTTGATGTTGAAGCGCTTTGTGCAGCTGTTTGTTACATTGCTGTTTATGGTAGGGGTATCGTGTAACCGCACCGCTAAGATGAGCAACGATGTGATAGCTCAGACCGATAAATATGTTGTGACATGCGATAGCGTGATACAGGGACAATATGTGGCCTGTGCGCTGTCGGGGATGCACATCGAGAGCAATTTCGAGCCTTCAACGATGCATCGCAAGGTGCCAGCCGAGATTCCGTTTAAACTCGCTTATAATGCCCACGACAACGAATTGCCGTCGGGGCAGACTCATTATCTGCAAGTGATGGCCGACACGGTGCGTGTGGTGGCCGGTGTTGCCGACAAGCCGCATGTGACTGGGACGGTGACTTCGGAGTCGCTGCCCCGCAAGGTGACGCTGCTGGTTGACATGCGCGCCAAGGAGGACTCGCTGAAGCGGGTGGGCTACTTTGTGGCATCGAGAGGTGACACGATCTATGGCGACTCGTTTAACGGTGTTTGGGTGGCTGTCGATGATCCGTCGTACACCACCGACTTCAAGACCTTGAGCGAACGCGACGACCTGAAGCTGAAGCCCACGGGCGAGAGTGGTGTTTATGAGACTACCCTTGTGCTGGGCGATGCGTTGCCTGGCGTGTCGAGCCAGAAAAGCTGGAGCATAGAGCAACTGCCCAAACCCTATGCCCAGGTGAACACGGGTGCCAAGCTGATTGATGCCCTGTATAACATGGCCGTGAACACTATTTATAATAATAAGGTGAACGGAAACTTCGTGAAGAGTGCAGCGAGCGTGAACGACATTACCTATCCGGTGATTCTGTCGCTGGCCTATCTTGACCCCGAAGCGTCGAAAAACAGCCTGAAACTCATGGTGACCGACGGCCGCATTTCTCACGAGAGCAAGGGCGAGTTGTGGCCCATCGTGTCGGACGACATCTCATGGGCATCGGCGGCGTGGGAGGTGTATAGCGTGACGGGCGACAAGGAGTGGCTGCGTTATGCCTATGATGTGGTGCGGCAATCGATAGAACAGGACTATGAAACCAACTTCGACGAGTTCGAACACCTGATGCATGGCGGTACTTGGTACTCGCTGACGGGCAATCTATACTATCCGTCGTGGATGCAACTCACGCACATCTATGAGTCGATGTCGCTGACCAACAATGCGCAATATGCGCGCGCCTTTGAAATACTGAACGATATGAGCGACGAGCTGGGCGTGGAGAATGAATATGGCTCGCTGGTGATGGATGTGCGTGATGCCATCAACGAGAAATTCTGGAATGAGCGCAAGGGCTATTATAGCCAGTACACCTATATGCCAGCCTATCCCATCCAGTCGCCGTGCATCGATAATCTGGGCCAGGCACTGTGCGTGCTGTGGAACATTGCTAACGACGACCGTGCCGAGAACCTGATTATGAAGACCCCGATGGCGCCTTATGGAATAACCGTGACCAGTCCGCACTACGCCAGTGGCGGCATCATGAACCAGAGTGAGTTGTCATTCCCCATGATACAGGCGTTTTGGAACATAGCCGCTGCCAAAACCGGCAACGAGCACAGTCTGCGTCGCGGACTGGGAGCCTTGTACCGATTGCCAGCGCTTTACTGCACCTATAAGTCGTGGTGCAATGCCTATACCGGTGAAACGCTCGACACAGGGCTGGGCAGTCTGAGTGCTGCCGCCGCCAATGCGTCGATGATATTCAGGGTTTATGCGGGCATTACTTTCTTGCCTAACGGCTTGGAGCTGAATCCGTTTGTACCCGTGTTCCTGACTGGAAAAAAGGAGATTAAGGGATTCAGATACCGTCAGTCGGTGCTTGATATCACCATTGAGGGAACGGGCGACGACATCGAGTCGATCACACTCGACGATGTGTCGACCCACGACAATTTCATACCTGCCACACTGAAGGGGCATCATCAGATTCACATCAAGCTGTGCCACACCAATCATGCCTTGCAGGAAATCACGGTGAGCGACTCGGCCTTCAGCCTGCCCGCTACGCCCTTGCTGTCGTGGCGCAACGGCGTGGCCCGCATCGAGAACTATGACGGTGCGATGAGCTATCGCCGCGTGATCAATGGCGAGTTGAGCTACACGGTGCGCGATACAACCTACATGACCCAGGTCGACATTGACCGCTTTAGTGTGCGTGCAGTGCTCGCCATAGGGCAGTACTCGATGGGTTATGTGTCTAATCCCTACCTGCATGCCCCCATGAGCAAAATCTTCCGTTTCGCCCCTTGGGTAAGCGGCGGCAGCCGTGGCGCTGGCGCGATGGTAGAGTCGGCACTCGGACTGAATGACCACATCACCATGCAGGTGATTGTTGACGAGCCCGGCACCTATATGCTCGATGTGCGATATGCCAACGGCAACGGTAATGTGACCTCGACAGGCACATGTGCGGCGCGCAAGGTGATTGTGAACACACACCGCCAGGCAACGCTGGTAATGCCTGCCATGGGACTTGACGAATGGCACCGGAAGGGCATGACCAACATGGTGCGTGTGGAGCTACTGCAGGGCCGTAACGAGATAGAGCTGCGTTGCGAGCCCGGCATGGGCAGCGATGTACCTATTATGCTCGACTATATGCGTTTGATCAAGAAATAACTATTAAAATACAATGACAACCATGAAGAAATGGATTTTAACAGTGGCTTTATCGGCCACGCTGATGAACTTGCAGGCCGAGGAAGGCCGATTGCTGCGTTTCCCCGCCACTAATGGCGTGGATGTGGCATTTTCCTATGCCGGCGACATTTATCGTGTGCCTGTAACGGGCGGTCTTGCCCAGAAACTCACATCGCACAAGGGCTATGAGGCATTTTCACGCTATTCGCCCGATGGCAGCCAGATTGCCTTCACCGGGCAATATGACGGCAATACCGAGGTGTATGTTATTCCCAGCAGCGGGGGCAAGCCTAAACGCATCACCTACACTGCTCACAATGAGCGTGACGACTGGGGCGACCGCATGGGGCCTAACAACATTACCATGACCTGGACCCCTGACGGCCGTGGCGTGATTTTCCGTAACCGCATCAGCGAGAGTTTTGACGGGCAGTTGTGGTGCGCTCCCCTCGATGGCGGCATGGCCACGCGTCTGCCGTTGCCCGAAGGCGGCTTTTGCAGCTACTCGCCCGATGGCAAGAAACTCGCCTACAACCGCGTATTCCGCGAGTTCCGCACTTGGAAATACTACAAAGGCGGCATGGCCGACGACATTTGGGTGTGGGACACCGAAGCCAAGACGGTGCGCAATGTGACTAACAATGTGGCACAGGACATTGCCCCCATGTGGATTGGCGATGAAATCTATTTCATCAGCGACCGTGATAACCGTATGAACCTGTTTGTTTACAACACGGTTACGGGTGCTACGCAGAAAGTAACTAATTTTGAAGACTATGATGTGAAATTCCCCAGCTGTGGCGGTGGAATGATTGTGTTTGAGAAAGGCGGTTATCTGTATCGTTTAGACCCCAGCACCAAGCAGACTCATAAGATTGATGTTGTGCTCAACAGCGAGGACAACTACGCTCGCCAGGAGATGCGCAATGTGAAGGACTTCATGACCATGGCATCGCTCTCGCCCGACGGCAACCGCATGGCGGTCACTGCTCGTGGTGAGGTGTTTGATGTGCCGGTGAAGAAAGGCGTGACGCGTAACATCACTCACTCATCGGGTGTTCACGAGCGCAATGCCCAGTGGAGCCCTGATGGCAAGAACATCGCCTATGTGAGCGATGCCACGGGTGAATCGGAACTGTGGATGCGTCCGGCCGAGGGTGGCGATGCTGTTCAGCTCACCTCTAATAATAACACCCGCATTCAAGACTTTGTGTGGAGCCCCGACGGCAAGCAAATTGTGTACACCGACCGTGAGAACCGAATCATGCTGCTCAATGTGGCATTGCGCTCGAGTGTGATGCTGTGCCAAGACTCGATTGGCACTTATCCCACACCGCGCTTCTCGCCCGATGGGCGCTGGCTTGCTTACAGCCAGGTGACCCGCAACCAGCACAGCGTGGTGTATCTCTACGACATGACAGCCCGCAAGGAGTATGCTGTGACCGATGCATGGTATGACTCTAATTCGCCTGAGTTCAGTGCCGACGGCAAGTATCTGATTTTTGCTTCGGGCAGGGATTTCAATCCCATCTATAGCGAGATAGAATGGAACTTTGCTTATAATAAACAAGAGGGAATCTATTTGGCAATGCTTGCTGCCGATACTCCTTCGCCCTTCTTGCCCAAGGATGACGCTGTCACGGTGCCAACCAATGAGAATGAGAAAAAAACGGGCGACAAGAAACCTGACAAGAAACAGGCCGCAGCCAAACCGCAATCCATGAAGGTAGATGCCGAGGGTATTGGCAACCGTATAGTAAAGGTGCCCGTAGCCGGCGACCACTATGGCGGATTCTATTGCGACGGCAAATTGCTTTGGTATTATGGCAATGGCGGTACACACATATATAATATAGAGGAACAGAAGGACGAACTGATTGTTTCCAAAGCTCGCATGCAGGTGTCGCCCGACAAGATGAAGGCACTCTTCATGCGCGGCAGGGACTTGTTTGTGGTTGACCTGCCGCGTGGCAAGGTCGAGCTGAAGGATGCCGTGAAACTCGACGATGTTGTGGCCGACATCAACTATGAGCAGGAATGGCGTCAGATTTATGACGAGGCATGGCGCAACTATCGTGACGGTTTCTATTTGAAAGATATGCAGGGTGTGGACTGGAAGGCGATGCACGACAAGTATGCCGAACTGTTGCCATGGGTGAAGAACCGTCTGGATTTGACCTATGTGATAGGCGGCCTCATCGGTGAGCTGGCAGTGGGCCATGCCTATGTGGATGGCGGCGACCATATTCCGGCAGATGTGAAATCGACGGGTATGCTGGGCGCTGAAGTTGTACGCGATGGCAAAGCCTTCAAGATTACAAAGATACTGCAGGGCGCACCTGACCGCAAGTCGCTGCGTTCGCCGCTCACCGAGCCGGGCATGAATGTGAAGGTGGGTGACTGCATTACGGCTGTAGATGGTGTGTCGACTGCCGATGTGAACAACCTATACAGTTTGCTGCAAGGCAAGGCCGGGGTGCTTACCGAACTGACGATAGCCTCGAACGCTTCGGGTGCCGGTGCCCGCAAGGTGGTGGTGAATCCCATAGCCGACGAGTATCCGCTCTATCATTACGAGTGGGTGCAGAACAACATCAAATATGTGAGCGAAAAGACTGGCGGCAGAGTAGGGTACATTTACATTCCCGACATGGGTCCCGACGGCCTGAACGAGTTTGCCCGCTACTTCTTTGCCCAGCTCGACAAGGAGGCGCTCATTGTGGACGACCGCGGTAACGGCGGCGGCAACATCTCGCCCATGATAATCGAACGACTGCTGCGTCAGCCCTATCGCATGACCATGTTCCGCGGCAGCAACTTTAACGGCACTATTCCTGAGCAGACCATCGTAGGTCCCAAAGTGCTGCTGGTGAACAAGTACTCGGCAAGCGACGGCGACCTGTTCCCCTGGAGTTTCAAGGAAAACAAGATTGGTCCCGTGATTGGCACTCGCAGTTGGGGTGGTATCATCGGCATCAACGGTTCGTTGCCCTATGTCGATGGCACCAGCATAACCACGCCCTTCTTCACCAACTACAGTATGAGGGGCGAGTGGATTGTCGAGAATCATGGTGTTGACCCCGACATTGTGGTTGACAACGACCCGCTCCGCGAATTTGCCGGCGAGGATCAGCAGCTCGACAAGGCCATTGAGGTCATTCTCGAACAGCTCAAGTACCGCAAACCCTTGCCCAAAACTCCTGCTCCGCGCACCATGCGCGATTTGGGCGTCAAGTGAGACAGTAATACAAGTCCTGCGCCATCAGGCATGGACGATTGAAAAAAGTTGCAGCAAAAGTTTGTTTTGCTGCAACTTTTGTATAAATTTGTGACATAAACCCAAGATTGTCTAACTTTTTAATTGTTTGACTCATGAAGAAGCTGTTTCTGCTACTAATATCGATGATTTGTTTGGCCAGTTGTTATGATACGGGCCAGCTGGCAGTGCCCGGTGCAAACAAGGCCGTTACAAGCTTTGCCCAGCTCATCGAGGGAAGCGAAGCCGGTGTGCTCATCAATTCGCTCGGACAGCCTGGCGCGTCGCCCTCGATACTCATTCGCGGCATTAACTCGATTAATGCCAGCACCGAACCGCTCTATATTGTCGACGGAATGCGATACAGTGGTCCGTTGAGCATGCTCAACCCTAACGACATAGAGTCGGTCAAGGTGCTGAAAAATCCCAACGAAACCTCGATCTACGGCATTCAGGGCGCTAATGGCGTTGTGGTCATTACAACCAAGAAGGGTGGGGTGCCAAAGCAAAACAGTAACGACAAGTGATGGCAGATGAAAAGTTGGCACCGAGCAGTAATATTTTCTTATTCTTTTGCCACAAATTGCCAAATTGGCGATAAATAATGGGCACATGTTTCGGGGCATGTGTTTTTTTGTGCATTTTTTGACCAAAATCAATGGGTAAAACACTAAATTATGCGTGCTGCATGAATGTATTTAAGTTAATTATTTGTTGATTTTAACAATTGGTTCTATGGGTGTGGCTTTTGATGTTGTGTAATGGCTGTTTTTTGTTGCTGATTGATAATTATTTATATTATATTTTTAAAATTATTTCATTTTTTTAAAATAATTAAGAAATTCATTTTTGAATGTTCTTAAATGGACCACAAAGGTTAAAGTTTGACGAAAATGACTCTTTTTTATAATTAAATGATTAAATTTGCAACGAAAAATATTGTAATAATTTACTGTTTGACGATGAACTGCTCCTGTGTTAAGAATATTTCACTATTCGAAGGCACCCTGAACAATGTTGTTTCGGCAACATATTGATATGAAAATTTAACCAGAAAAACATTATTGTGTTAACTCCTACTTGAATCTAATATATTAATAATGTATATAATAGAGGCAAGTTTATGAGTGACAATATGTTGGAAGCGTAAATTTACTTTTTTTTATTAAATATTTTTTTATATGAAAAAGTTGTTTCTACTTTTAATGACAGTGTGCTCTTTTGCGTTCACGGCCATGGCCGACAGAACCGTTCAAGGGCAAGTGACTGATGCTGCAACAGGTGAACCTCTGATTGGTGCAACTGTACAGCCAGTAGGTCGTGGACAAGGTGTTGCAACCGACATCGACGGAGCCTTTACGCTCAAAGTCCCCGACAATGTGAGTTATCTCAACGTTTCATACGTAGGCTACAAGGCCCAGCAGGTTGCTGTAGCTAACTATGTTAACGTTGCGCTTGAGGCAGAGAACACCACCTTCGACGAAGTGATTGTGGTGGCCTACGGTACTTCGAAGAAAACAAGCTTCACCGGTTCGGCTCAAGCAGTGTCTAACAAGAAGATCGAGACTCGTCCTATCACGAGTGCCACCAAGGCCCTTGAGGGTAACGTGGGTGGTATTCAGGTAGGTGGTAGCTCGGGTCAACCTGGTGCCGCACCAGCCATTCGCATTCGTGGTTTCGGCTCAATCAATGCCGACAACAACCCCTTGTATGTGGTTGATGGTATTCCCTACGACGGTAACTTGAGCGATATCAACCCCAACGATATCGAATCGATGACCGTGTTGAAGGATGCATCGGCAGCTGCTCTGTATGGTGCCCGTGGTGCTAACGGTGTTATCATGATTCAAACCAAGCGTGGTTCTGAAGGTCGCACTAATGTGACCTGGCGTTCTACCGTGGGTTGGTCAAACCGTGCTACCCCTCGCTATGAGACCGTGGGCCAGAAAGATTTCGTTCAACTTTACTACGAAGGTTTGTTAAGCTACTTCGAACTCGATAATGGCATGGATCGTGCAACTTCTGAAGCATATTCTCAGTACTATCTGGGTGACGAGCTTGGCGGTGAGTTGTACAACCCCTTCAAGAACTACACATGGGACAACATCATTGACCCCGCAACCGGCATGGTTCGTGCTGATGCCCAGAGTGTGTGGAATGAAGACTGGTATGATTCTGTAGTTCGCAGTAGCGCTTTCCGTCACGAGCATGTGTTCTCGGTGAATGGTGGTTCTGCCAAGACCCGTTTCATGTTCTCTCTTGGTTATCTGAATGAAGATGGCTTCCTAAAGACTACAAGCTTTGAACGCTACAGTGCCCGTGCTAATGTCGACACTCAGGTGAACGACTGGTTTGCAGCCAACATCAATACTTCGCTGGCTCACTCTACCAGCAACTTCAGTGACTATGATGACACTGCTTACAGTAACCCCTGGTTCACTGCTCAGTTCATCAACCCCTTGTTCCCTGTTTATCTGAAAGATGAGAATGGTAATAATGTACTTGACAAAGATGGTAATCGTCAGTATGACTGGGGTGAGACAACTCGTCCTGGTAACTTGAACGACTTCAACTCTCTGGGTATGCTTCTCATGGATAAGGCAAAAAATGTTCGCGATGTTGCCGGTCTTCGCACTGGTGTCGTGTTTGGTAGCGACCTCGAGAAATATGGCTGGCGTCAGGGTATCAAGTTTGCTGTTAACTTTGGTATGGACTATACAACTCGCAACCGCATGATGTATATGAACTCACAGCACGGTAACCAAGCCAACGCTGGCGGTCTGCTCTACAAGTACAACTATCGCACTCAGAGCTATACCTTCAACCAGTTGCTCACTTGGAACCGCACCTTCAACGGTGTTCATAACATCGACTTCCTCCTTGGTCACGAGTGGTATGCTTATAAGTACAATTTCCTCCAGGCAGGTAAGAGCAATCTCGTTGATGGCATCTATGAACTTCGTCCTGGTACATCACTTCAAGTTGCCGACTCTTATCAGATTGACTATCGCATCAACTCATTCTTGAGCCGCTTCAACTATAATTACGATAACCGTTACTATCTGTCGGCTTCTATTCGTAGTGATGCTTCTTCTCGCTTCCACAAAGATCATCACACAGGTGTGTTCTGGTCGTTGGGTGCTAACTGGCGTGTTTCGAGCGAGTCCTTCATGAAAGACATCGACTGGATCCACAACCTCAGCGTTAAGGTGAGCTATGGTGAGCAGGGTAACGATAACCTCGGTACCTACTATGCTTGGCAGCAGCTCTATGACCTTGAATATGCTAATGCCAACAATGTTGGTGCATTTGTTTCTTCACTTGAAAACCGCGAAGTGTCTTGGGAAAAGAACTCTAACCTGAATGCAGGTTTCGAGGCTGCGTTCCTTGATGGTCGTATTCGTGTTGACTTCGAGTACTTCTATAAGAAGACCACCGACATGCTCCTTAACTTCCCCATGGCTCTCTCTACAGGCTTCCTGGGTTACCTCGACAATGTAGGTAACATGCGCAACACTGGTTTCGAACTCAACTTGGGCTTCACACCTGTTCGTACTCAGGACTTCGAGTGGAACCTGAACTTGATGTTGAACAAGACAAACAACAAGGTTCTGAAACTTACAGGTGACTCTCCTGAAATCATTAGCGGTAACCGTGTGATTAAGGAAGGCATGCCCATCTACACTTACTACATGGCCAAGAGTGCAGGCGTTGATCCCGAAACAGGTAATCGTCTCTATTGGGCTTACAAAGATGAAGATGGCAATGAGGTTGAAGAATACAAGACTGATGACTACTACACCGCACTTGACAACAAGTACTATCAGGGTAGCCGTATTCCTAAACTGTATGGTAGTATTGGTACCGACCTCACCTGGAAGGGCCTGAGCCTCTCTGTTCTGACTACTTACTCGCTGGGTGGCAAGATTTATGATACTGTCTATGCTGGTCTCATGATGGGATTGGGCAACGCAAACTCTACATTCCATAAAGATGCTTTGAAGCGTTGGCGCAATCCTGGTGATGTCACCGATGTTCCTCGTATCCAACTCGACGACTATCGTGGCACGATGGAAGCCGCAAGTGATGCTTATCTGATTGATGCTTCTTACTTTGCTATCAAGAACATTACACTGTCTTACTCTCTGCCCAAGATATGGATGAACAAACTTGGTATCCAGGGTGCTAAGATCTTTGCTTCAGGCGACAATATCGCACTCTTCACCCACCTTAAGGGTATGGATCCTCAGTACAACTTCACCGGTGGTACCAACTATGACTACAGTCCCAACAGGACCTACACAATTGGCGTTGAAGTTAACTTCTAATTTAATGAAAGGAGACACATTACAATGAAAAAAATTATATATGCTTTTATAGCAATAAGTGGACTTCTCTCGTTGAGCGCTTGCTCCGAAGATAGTCTGATTACCGATCCGACCGATAGCATCTCGAAGGATGCTATGATGGAAGACGGCCAGCATGCACTGGTTTCGCTCAATGGTATCTATCGTTCGATGTACACTCCCGGATGGTCAACTGAATTTAATATCCACCAGTGCTTTGGTATCAGTGCCTACAATCTGGCTGCTGAACTTATGGGCGACGACCTCATGATGGGAGCCGCTGGTTCAGGCTGGTTCTGGTATGATGCAACTTACAATGTGAAGGGTCGTTTTACCAGCGATGGTTGGCGTTCTTATGACTTGTGGAATGCACACTACAAATGGATTGCTAATGCCAACTATATCCTCGCTGCCGAGGAGACTATGGGTGGAGATGTTGATGCCAAGAACTATGCAATAGGTCAGGCATACGCTATCCGTGGTTACAGCTATTTCATGCTTGCTCAGTGGTTTGCTCGCACCTATAAGGGTCACGAAACTGAAAAGTGTGTTCCTCTGTACACAGAGCCCACTTTTAAGGAAACCACTGGTCAACCTCGCGCTACTGTTGCCGATGTTTACAAGCAGATTGATGAGGACCTCAATAAGGCAGTTGCTCTGCTCAAGGGCCTTCCCCAACAACATCCCTCACACATGAGCTATTCTGTGGTTCAGGGTATCCGTGCTCGTGTTGCTCTTGTTAAAGAAGACTGGGCAACCGCTGAGGCTGCTGCTGAAGAGGCTATCAACTACACTTCAGCCCAGATTGCCGATGTGAAGGACTTTATTGGTCTTAACAATGTTTCAGCTCCTAATGTGATGTGGGGTGCTGAGGTTATAGCTGACCAAGCAAGCGGTTACGCTTCGCTCTATGCACACATGGACACTTGTGCAAGCTATGGCACACGTGCTCCCAAGATGTGTACTGCTTCACTTTACGATAAAATGTCTGACACCGATGATCGTAAAGAGGCTTGGTTCCCGTCACTTGACGATTGGAGTGAAACTCCTAGTGCTTTTATTCCTGCTAAGTGGCGTGGTGCTCACCTGCAGCGCAAAATGGTCTTCAGCGATCCTGCTCAGTGGCTTGGCGACTACATCTGGATGCGTGTTGAGGAAATGTACTTAACTGCAGCCGAAGCTGAATGTCGTCAGGGTAAAGAAGGCGAAGCAAAGGATCACTTGATGGCTCTCATGGCTCATCGTGATGTTAACTACGATTGCAGTAGTAAAACTGGTAATGCTCTTGGTGCACTCACAAGTGATGTGACTGGTTCGCTTCTCGAGGAGATTATTCTCCAACGCCGTATTGAGCTTTGGGGTGAATTTGGTCGTGTATTCGATATCAAGCGACTCAAACAAGGTTTTGTTCGTCCTTCTTCTGATGGTTGGGCTGCTGGTTGTAACCTGCAGGCTCGTCCTGCCACTAAGAATCCTGAGAACTATATGTGGGTTCTCACCATTCCTCAGGCAGAGTTTGACGGAAACAAGAACATGACGCTTGAAAACGATCAGAACCCAACTCGAGATGAGTAATATATTCAGGCACTATAAGTACTGAAATTCTTAAAAAGGAGTCGCAATTGTGCGGCTCCTTTTTTATTTAATCAAATGAATAAGTTTGAGTGGCATTAAGTTTGGGGAGGTTGTTTCTATAAAAACAGTGGCAGGACTATGCCTGCCGCCCCAGTGAACCCGTGGGGAGTCGAACCCCAATCGAAGGAACCGGAATCCTTTATTCTATCCATTAAACTACGGGTCCCAAAGAAAATAGTTTATAAAATCGTGGCAAAATTAGTCAATTTTCATTAGCTTTGCAAGTGCAAACGCACATAGATTGCGTTTTTCTCGGCAACCGCCGCTTTTGCATTGAGCCAAAGTCTCTGCTGAGTCAAGTATCGCTACGGAGTGGTGGAGTTAAGGAGTCTCAGCAATAAATGATGTTGTGTGGTATTACTGTGTGGCTTTGATTACGGTGGCATTAATCCCGTTAGGGATGGGTAGCAAAAAGGCAGGGGTAGAGCCGTAGGCGTAACCCCTGTGATAAATGCGAAACATGATTATTAGCCCTATTAGGGGCGACAGATGTAAATGATAAAGCTATGAAAGTGAGAATTGATGAATCGTGGAACCGTGCGCTGCAGGCCGAATGGGACAAACCCTATTTTGAGCAGCTCACGCAGTTTGTTCGGGCCGAGTATGGCCGCACGCAAGTGTTCCCGCCGGGCAGGCAGATTTTTGCAGCATTCGATGCCACACCGTTCGACGCGGTGAAGGTAGTGATACTGGGGCAGGACCCTTATCACGATGTGGGTCAGGCCAACGGGCTGTGCTTCTCGGTGAACGAGGGGCAGCGGTTTCCGCCTTCGTTGCAGAACATCTTCAAGGAGGTGCACGACGACACAGGGGCTCCCATTCCCGCCAGTGGTGACCTGAGCCGCTGGGCGCGCCAGGGCGTGCTGCTGC
The DNA here is from genome assembly GCA_902768435.1 of uncultured Bacteroidales bacterium. Taxonomy (GTDB): domain Bacteria; phylum Bacteroidota; class Bacteroidia; order Bacteroidales; family Muribaculaceae; genus Sodaliphilus. The sequence goes on from CACXLJ010000011.1 coordinate 62,359, forward strand.
TCAATGCCACGCTCACAGTTGAGGCGCACCGTGCGGGTTCGCATCAGGGGCATGGCTGGGAAGAGTTCACCGATGCTGCCATAGCGGCTCTCTCGGCTCATCGTGAGCATGTGGTGTTTATCTTGTGGGGCTCCTATGCCATTAAAAAGGGCGCAATGATCAACAGGATGAAACATCTGGTGCTCACCTCGCCACATCCGTCGCCACTGTCGGCACATCGCGGCTTCTTTGGCAACCACCACTTCTCGCAAGCCAATGCCTACCTGCAGCAGCACGGCATGACACCCATCCAGTGGTAACGCATTGACAGAAGCTTTAAAGACATAAGAACATAAGGCTCATAAGGTATCCCGGTTTATTACACACAGATCACTATAAGGATGTAAAACAAAACTATTAGTGTCCGATTAAAAGTCCGTTAGGACTGTCAAGAACCTAGGCAGGGGTAAAGCCGCAGGCGAGAACCCCTGTCAGTTAGACATATACAACATTAGTCCCGTAGGGACGGCAGAATGTGAATCAAGTTTTTTAACTGTCGCCCCTGATGGGGCTAATTATATTGAATATCGCCTTAAAACAGGGGTTCTTCGCAATGTTGAGAACAGTTTCAATGCCCTTTGGGCACCGCGCA
>CACXLJ010000012.1 GCA_902768435.1 uncultured Bacteroidales bacterium
CGAGTATCAGCGCAAGCTAATTCCTAAAGAGGTTATGAAAAAATCATTGGAGGAATACTGTGCTTTCTTAAAAGAGAGCAAATAATTAAATGTAACTTTTAAAATAAAAATTCAAGGTTTATTAACAGTCTATCAGCGAGTTAAAAGGCCTTCGTACCGGGACGATATAGGGACGGTAATATGTAAAAAATGGCCTAAATTGGCAAATTCAAAAAATGCAACTCATTGAAAATCAATCGTGCTAATGCCTTGATAATCAGGGCGGTGAATCTCTCCGCAAAATAAAAACTGGCTGAGAATCAAGTCTCAGCCAGTTTTTTATGTGTATTTGATTATCTGACTATGTAACGCACAAAACTATAAGGCGGTCAAAGGCGGTTTAAAAGTGCGATGGCGTCGGTGGGTTGCGGGGCCTTGAACACATAGTTGCCAGCCACTACAATGTCGGCACCAGCCTCGGCCAACAGTTTGCCTGTCACCTCGTTCACGCCGCCGTCAATCTCAATCTCGGCTTTTGAACCAGTCTCGGCAATGAGTGCACGCAGTTCCTTCACCTTGCGCAGTGTGCCCTCGATAAACTTTTGCCCGCCAAAGCCTGGATTCACGCTCATGAGCAACACCAGCTCCACATCGGCCACGATGTCGCGCAACAGGCACACTGGGGTGTGAGGATTGAGCGCCACGCCCGCTTTCATGCCGGCAGCATGAATCTGCTGCACCACGCGATTCAAATGTGTGCAGGCCTCATAGTGCACGGTCATGATCTCGCCACCACAGTCGCGTACCTCGTTCACAAACTTCTGAGGTTCCACAATCATGAGGTGCACATCAAGGGGTTTGGTGCTGTGCTGCTTCACATACTTCATCACAGGGAAACCAAACGAGATGTTGGGCACAAACACGCCGTCCATCACATCGATGTGCAGCAATGCAGCCTCGCTATTGTTCACCATTTCTATGTCGCGAGCCATGTGGCCAAAGTCGGCCGACAAGAGAGAAGGACTTACTTTCATTGTTTTTCTGTTTTATTGCTTTCGGTTAATGCTTTCTTTTTTTGCTTGTTCTTATACACCCTATAGCCAATGTAGACCACTGCTGCGCCAAGCAAGGCAAAACCTGCTATCTTCAAGTAGTGACTATAGTGCTCGAGCTGCGCGAAGAGCTGGCTGTCGTCGGGCACAACCCTGTAGAGCAAATAGCCCAGACCTGCCAGCACCACATTCCAAATGCCAGCACCCAACGCCGTGAACAGGCTGAAGGTGCCAAAGTTCATCTTCGACAAGCCTGCCGGTATCGATATCAGGTGACGCACCGCGGGCAGCAGTCGACCGAAGAAGATGGAAATAGAGCCCTTGCGCTGGAAGTACTGCTCGGCATGCTCTAGTTTCTCGCGGTTGAGCATGAACGCATGCCCCACCCGGCTATCGGCAAACTTGTAGAAGATGGGGCGCCCTATGAGCATCGACAGGCCATAGTTGATGGCCGAGCCCAGATAGGCACCCACCGTGGCGGTCACAATCACCAGCCAGAAGTCGAGGTTGCTGTTGGCCTGCAGCGAGAAGTAGGCAGCCGGCGGCACCACCACCTCGCTGGGCAGTGGCACAATCGAGCTCTCGATGGCCATGAGCAGGATAATAGTCCAGTAGTTCATGTGTTCCTTGAACCAGTTATAGAGGTTCTCGGCCCACGAAGGTTCAGCAACTGCTGCTGCGGCATCGGCCGACGCACCCTGCGCCATAGCGGTCATGGCCAGGGCCATCATCGTCACCACCAGCATAGCAGTATATAGAGTTTTGTTTCGATTCATCAGTCTTTTGTGTTTTATTCTGCAAAGATAGTATAAAAATGTCACACTTCATAACCCAGCGCGCGAAACATCGCTCCATAGGCCTCACCTTTCTTCTCCAACGCCAGCGGATAGGCCCGCGACGACGACGGCATGCGGTAGAGCGCAAACGGGTGACCATGGTACTCGCAATCTACTCGCTCACCAGTCTTGGGCACCTCAACCCCAGCCTTCTCGGCAATCACTCCGGTGGCCTTCTCGCCAGCGGTCACAATGGCCTTGATGGTGGGCCGCAGGGCAAAGAAGCGGTCCAAGTCGATGGTTTCAACTATCTCCAGAAACTTGTCGCTGGCATTATCTTTGAGGCGCCGCACACGCATAGCCGTGTCGTAGAGGGCTATGCGCTGCTGGGTGAGAAACGACTTGAGCGACGGCAAATCGAAGCGTTTCTCCTGCTCAAGCCAAAAACGGTTTTTGTCGCCATAGAAGATGAGCCCCATGATGCGCCACATGTCGTTAATTTTGTTTGGGTAATAGAACTCCATGGACCACCGCTCGGGCTTGGGTGGGAATGTGCCCAGCATGAGCACACGGGCACCCTCGGGCAGAAATGGTTCAAACGGATGGTTCTCTATTTGTGGGTTCATTGTGTGTGACCATAAATTCTTTGCAAATTTACATTTTTTCTGTGATAATTCAAAACTGAAAATGTTGAGGAAATTTCTTGCTACTGTGTGGGTATTTTTGTAATTTTGCAAGTTAAATGTAATCAGTATAACTGCTTCAGCAAAGTGAAACGGCTTGTTGACATATTGCGTGACACGCACCACCTCGAAGCGCAGGACTATGCTGCACTGCTCAGCGCTCCCAATGGCGATGAGGTGGCCTACCTGCGCCAGCAGGCGCAGCAAGTGGCTGTCGACAACTTCGGGCACGGCATTTTTGTGCGAGGACTTGTCGAGGTCACCAATGTGTGCCGCAACGACTGCCTCTACTGCGGTATTCGCAAGAGCAACCCTCATATTGATCGCTACATGCTCACTCACGACGAGGTGATGCAATGCTGTCAGCAAGGCCACGACATAGGTTTCCATACCTTTGTGCTGCAGGGCGGCGAACTGCCCCGTGACAAGGCTCAGTGGATCGAGGAACTTGTGACCGACATCAGGGCCTCGTGGCCCGACTGCGCCATCACCCTATCGCTGGGCGAATGGCCGCGCAAGGTCTATGAGCGCTGGCACCGCGCTGGGGCCGACCGCTACCTGTTGCGCCACGAGACGCACAACCTGGCGCACTACGCCACCCTCCACCCTGCTTCCATGTCGCTCACCACACGCCTGCAATGCCTCGATGCGCTCAAGCAAGTGGGCTATCAGGTGGGCACTGGCATCATGGTGGGCAGTCCGGGGCAGACGCTCGACCATCTGGTCGAAGACATCCAGTACATCGAGCAGTTGAAGCCCCACATGATTGGTCTGGGCCCCTTTGTGCCGCATCACGACACGCCACTCGCCCACCATCCCACAGGAAGTGCCGACATCACCACCCGGCTCTACGCCATCTTCAGGCTCATGTTTCCCAAGGTGCTCATTCCGTCGACCACCGCACTCAACAGCATCGACCCGAATGGACGGCTCATGGGCATTGAGGCGGGTGCCAATGTGGTGATGCCCAACCTCTCACCTGCCCTCTTCCGCGACCAGTACAGCCTCTACGACGGCAAGGCGGCAACCCATGCCGAGGCGGCCGAGGGCATCAAAATGCTCCAGGGACAGCTTGCCACCATTGGCTACCACATCAACTGGGGACGAGGCGACTCACCCGTTTTTTGCAATAACAATTCACTCAATACGAACAACCCTTAATTCAACCATACTATGTATAATCCTAAATCATCTCATGCCGAAGAGTTTATCGACCACGGCGAAATTCTGGAAACCCTGCACTACGCCGAACAGAACCGTAGCAACCGGGCTCTTATCGAAGAAATCATCAACAAGGCTGCCACCTGCAAAGGCCTCACGCACCGCGAAGCCGCTGTGCTGCTCGAGTGCGACCAGCCCGACCTCGTGAAACGCTACGAAGACCTGGCGCGCGAAGTCAAGAAGAAACTCTATGGCAACCGCATCGTGCTCTTTGCACCCCTCTATCTCTCGAACTATTGCATCAACGGTTGCGTCTACTGCCCCTATCACGGCAAGAACCACACCATACCGCGCAAGAAACTCACGCAAGACGAAATCCGTCAAGAAGTTATCGCGCTCGAGAAGATGGGGCACAAGCGTCTGGCACTCGAAGCCGGCGAGCATCCTGTGCTCAACCCCATCGAATATATTCTCGACTCGATCAAGACCATCTACGACACCAAGGTGGGCAACGGCGCCATCCGCCGCGTGAATGTCAACATTGCTGCCACCACTGTCGAAAACTACGCCAAACTCAAGGCTGCCGGCATTGGCACCTACATCCTGTTCCAGGAAACCTATAACAAGGAGAACTACGAGAAACTGCATCCCACTGGCCCCAAGAGCAACTACTGCTACCACACCGAAGCCATGGACCGCGCCATGGAAGGCGGCTGCGACGATGTGGGCATCGGCGTGCTCTACGGACTCACCACCTATCGCTACGACCTCGTGGGTCTGCTCATGCATGCCGAGCACCTCGAAGCTCGCATGGGTGTGGGACCGCACACCATCAGCGTGCCGCGCATCTGCCCTGCCGACGATATCTCGCTCGACAACTTCCCCGATGTGCTCCCCGACGAAATCTTCTGCCGCATCGTGGCCATCATTCGCCTGGCGGCTCCCTACACGGGCATGATTATCTCTACCCGTGAGTCGCAGCGTGTGCGCGAACGCGTGCTCGACCTCGGCATCTCTCAAATAAGCGGCGGTTCACGCACCAGCGTGGGCGGCTACACCACCCCCGAGCGCCACGACGAGACGGCACAGTTCGATGTGAGCGACCAGCGCACCCTCGACGAGGTCATTGCTTGGCTCCTCGACATCAACTACTTGCCCAGTTTCTGCACCGCATGCTATCGCGAGGGCCGCACTGGCGACCGCTTCATGACACTCGTCAAGCAAGGCAAAATCAGCCACTGCTGCACGCCTAACGCACTCATCACACTCAAGGAGTATCTCGAGGACTACGCTTCACCTGCCACGCGAGCCAAGGGCGAAGAACTCATACGCCGCGAACTGGGGCTGCTGCCCAACGAACGCATCCGCAACCTGGCTTCACAGCGCATTTGCGACATCGAGCACGGCGAGCGCGACTTCCGATTCTAATCAATTACAACCACTTAACCGACTCATCGTCATGACCAACCTCAATCAAGCACCGCAAGCCGTCAGGCGGCACATAGCCATCTTTGGCAGGCGCAATGTGGGCAAATCATCACTGCTCAATGCCATCACAGGTCAGCAGGTGGCCATCGTCTCGCCCGAGGCTGGCACCACCACCGACCCCGTGAACCGCGCCATGGAAATCCACTCGCTGGGACCTTGCCTGCTTATCGACACGGCTGGTTATGACGATGAGGGCAATGTGGGCGAACTGCGCAACGAGCGCACCCGCAAGGTGCTCGACCAGGCCGACATGGCCCTGCTGGTCTTTGACCAGACGCACGACCTTGCACTCGAACGCCAATGGCTCGACCGGCTGCAGCAACTCGATGTGCCAGTGGTGCTGGTGCTCAACAAGGTCGACCTCATCGGCAATCTGCTCCAGGCCATCGACCAGGTGCGACGCGCACTCGGTTCCACGCCCGTTCCCATCAGCACCACCGACCCGCAGAGCATCGAACGCCTGCAACAAGCCCTGGTTAAGGCTGGTGGCGGCGATGAGCAACTCAGCCTCACAGGTTCGCTTGCCAAACCAGGCGACACCATTCTGCTTGTCATGCCGCAAGACCCGCAAGCCCCCAAGGGCCGACTCATATTGCCACAGGTGCAGACTCTGCGCGACCTGCTCGACAAGCAGTGCATAGCCCTGTGCTGCACCCCCGCCAACATGAAGCAGTGTCTCGACAATCTCAAAGAGCCGCCATCGCTCATCATCACCGACTCGCAGGTGTTCCGTCAGGTCTACGACATGAAACCCGCTCAGAGCCGACTCACCTCGTTCTCGGTGCTCATGGCGGCCAACAAGGGCGATGTGAAGGTGCTCACACAAGGGGCTCGAGCCATCGACCGCCTCACCCCGCAATCGCGTGTGCTCATTGCTGAGGCCTGCACCCACGCCCCCATGAGCGAGGACATTGGCCGCGTGAAGATTCCGCGCATCATTCGCCAGCGCGTGGGCGAGTCTGTGACCTTCGACATCCGTGCTGGCAAAGATTTTCCTGAAAACCTTCGTTCCTACGACCTCATTATTCACTGCGGCGCCTGCATGTTCAACCGTCGCATGATGCTCTCGCGCATCGCCAAAGCACGCAAGCAAGGCGTGCCCATCACCAACTACGGCCTTGCCATCGCCCACCTGCAAGGCATCCTCGACAAGGTCACCCTGCCGTGAAAGCATCGTCAACAATCCTAGCAATCAACTGCAATTTCCTCTCCCTGATTTTCATTTTTCACATTATTTTTTGAAATAAGTTAAATTAATAATTATAATATATTATTTCAAAAAAATTCTTATCTTTGTAACTTGTTAAAACTTTATTATTTTATAACTAAAAGTCACACAGCCATAAACAATGGTTTATATTAACCTACAAAATCTTGGCTGTCAATATTTTAACAAGCATGGAAAAGATTTTTAAATCTTGCATTCTTACGGTTGCAGCTCTGCTGCTGCTCTCGGCGTGCGATAAAGACGAGCCTAACAAGGTCAAGCGTCGTGGCGAGCGTCAAGTCTATGTTCTCACCTACGAAGGTCAAATTTATGACCTGATGGGCGATATGATCATGGAGTTGCCCAACTGCGAGTATGCGAGTGAGATCATCAGCGATGGCGATGATTATTTTGTCTCAGGAAAAAACAGCAAGGACAAGATTGGATACTGGAAAAACGGCAAGTGGAACACGCTGCATCTCGACTTTATCGACAATGTAGCCCACGAGACGCAAGGTATAGGCAAATGGGACTATTACATTTACCTCTTCGACTACCCTTATGTGTTGAAAAACAGCGGTATCTTCCCGCTTGATAGCTGTGAGAATTTCAGTCCTTCGAGCCAATGCATTGCCGTGAGCAATGGCAAATGCTATCTCGCGGGAGGGGAATGGCATGAGGGTGATGTGCCCAACGATGCGGTGCTTTATTATGAGTACAAGGGCCGCTATGCCAAAGCCGTCCTTCCCAAACCCAGCGCTGATGTGAGCGGTCATGCAACCACAATCCATGCCTACGACACCGATCACACTATCGTGGGTGGACATGTGGGAAGCGAGCCTTGCATCTGGGTTGACAAGGTTTTACAAGTGCTCCCGCGCACTTTTGACGCACCTTTCTATGACGCCGATGTACCCGTTGGTCATGTGAGTTCCACCACTTATCTTAATGGCCACATCTATGCCTGCGGTTATGAAGAAGATGAAGACAACAATATGCACGCAGTGTTATGGGTCGACGGTGTTCCACAGCACCCGCTGACACCCCGCCAGGAGAAGATACAGTGGTCATTTGCCGAGGAGTTGATTGCCTATGGCGACGACTTGTATATGCTCACTTTTGAGTGTTACGATAAAAAATTACCAAATGGCGAGTACGAGACTGAGATTGACATCCTTATTTGGATGAACGACAGGGTAATCGCCAGATACAATGGTATTAATATTGTAAACTTCACGGTTGTATAATTCATTAGACAATAAATAAACAACAATAGAAATGAAACTTTTTTCTAGAATTCTTTTATTAACAGCGTTTTTCGTGGTTTCTTCCAGCGCCAGTGCGCAAATCACCCACATAGGCAAGGACGAGACGAAATTCAATGTCGACAGCATTATGCATGACTTTGACAACCGTCCGTTCTTCGGCATCTACAAAGACAATTATTTTGTGGGTGGTACAGCCTTGAACCACAAGCCCACCGAGTTCAATAGCGATGTGAAGTTCCAGATTAGTTTCCGTCAGCGATTGACAAAATCGATTCTTCCCTTACACAGCCACTTGTTCCTGAGTTACTCACAAAAGGCAATGTGGAATGTCTTTGAGGAGTCGCTGCCCTTCCACGACTTGAACTTCAACCCTGGAATCGGTATTCAGGCACCTATTTTTGCAAAAGATCGTCTGGTGGGTAGTGCCTTGATTATGGTTGAGCATGAATCCAACGGCCGTGACGGTGAGGCGTCGCGCAGCTGGAATAAAATCTCGTTTGCCGGTTCGGCCTTCATCGACCGCCACCTCATGGTGCATGCCAAAGCATGGATTCCCATCATCGACGGACAGCAGAACAAGGATATTCTCAAATATAGCGGTATTTTCCAGGCTGGTGCCCAGTTTGTTTCGAACAACAAGCGTTGGGTGGCCGATGTCACCTTTGTGAAGCGTCAAGGCTGGAATTTCAACTTCAACACAATCGTCAATGTGGGTTTCCGCATCCGCGAGAAGGACAACCAGTTCCTCATGCTGCATTTCTACGACGGATATGGCGAGAATATGCTTGACTATAACAAGTATCACTGCCGTCTGCGTCTGGGACTTCTCATTCGTCCCTCATTCTTCAGCGATTTCTAAGTCCCCAATCAAGCCTGAACCATCAATCTATACTTAATAGATTATGAAACATTGCATCTTGATACTGATTGCTGCATGCTGCACGACAATGATGTCGTGGGGGCAGACTATGGTGCACGACACGGTGCAGGTTTCCCTGCAGCATGGCCAAGACACGCTGCAAAAAGAGGTGACACAGCAACTGTCCGACACGGCGCAGCACATGAACAAGTGGCAGAGATTCAAAGCCGGCATCATGCAGCGCATCGATGCCAAACTCAACGAGCCCTACGACACCACGCGCGACAACCGCTACTGGTGGCGAGCCATGAAACATGGCAAAATCAATTTCAAAGACTCCACCATGGGTTATCCCAAGTTTGTGATGTTCTGCTACAACACCTATAAATGGGGCGACCGTATTTTCAACACCTATGACACTGCCTATGTGAAGAGCACCGGCAAGAACTGGAAACTCATCCTCAAGTCCGACAACTGGCTCGATTCCTACATTGGCCGCACCAACGAAGGTTATCGTTATGTGATGAACAGCAACCTTGTGTCTAACATCGGTTTGTCACTGTCATTCATGGCGGTAAGTGTCGGTTACTCGATAGGTGTGAGCAACCTGATTCATGGTCGCAAAGTGTCGGATAAGATCGACTTCTCGTTCACCTGTGCACGGTTTACTGCCGATGCCTACTATTGGGAAAACAAGAACGACATGAATATTACTGTTAACGCTAAAGTCGAAGGCGAGAAAATACGGACATCAATCCGACAACCTGGCATGATTCGCAAGGCAATGGGTCTCACGGCCTATTATTTCTTCAACAACCGTCGTTATTCCCAATCAGCGGCTTATTGTTTCTCAAAGTACCAGAAGCGCAGCGCCGGCTCATGGCTGGCAGGTTTTAGCCTGCAACACTACGATGTGAAGCTTGATGAAGAGCACTTCCCAAACGAAGTTACCTTCGAAGATGGCGAAACAGTAAAAGTGAATACTCGCATCCTGTATAACGATTATTGCCTGCTCTTCGGCTACGGCTATAACTGGGTGCTTGGGCGCAAGTGGCTCCTCAATTTCACACTCACACCCTATTTAGGCTACCGCTACCACCACTTCAAAAGCGAAGATTCACCAAGTTCGTTCTCGCTCAACATACGCGCACGAGTAGGCGCCGTCTACAACCACAAACAATTCTTTGTTGGGCTGCAAGCCTTTGGCGACCATCATCGCTATAAAAGCGACAGCGACCGCCTGGTCAATTCCTTGCTCGACTTCTCGGTATTGGCAGGAATCAGGTTTTAAGTAAAAAGATTTTTAACCATTACAATCAATATTAATATGAAAAATAAAACTATCATTTGGGCAGCAATAGTTGGCACAACTGTCAGCATGCTGACGGCGTGCAAACTCGACATGCCCGTGGAAAAGGAGCAATCGTTTGAAACGATTACTGTAGATACTACCAGCATAGTACTACCCATTAAATTCAGTGCTAAAATGAAAGGTCAGGCCGATGTCACTATCTCGCCTCAGGTGAGCGGTCAGCTGATGAGAATATGCGTCACCGAAGGTCAACAAGTGAGCAAAGGCCAGACACTTTTTGTGATTGACTCCCGCAATGCTCAACACGAGCTGCAGTCGGCTCAAGCCAACTTGCAGGCAGCACAAGCCAGCCTGCAGGCAGCGCAAGCCAACATGCAGGCAGCGCAAGCACAGGCCAACAGTGCCAAGCTGGAGTATGACAGCAACAAGAACCTGTATGACAAGAAAATCGTGAGCAGCTACACGCTCGAAAATTCACGGAACACCTATCAACAGGCGCAAGCAACTGTGGGTCAATCAAAGGCCTCGGTCGAACAGGCAAGGGCTTCGGTAACTCAAGCTCAGGCAGCAGTGAGCCGCGCTAGAGTGAACCTCGGTTTTTGCACGCTCACATCACCGGTGTCGGGTATAGTAGGCGAAATCAAGGTGTTTGCTGGCGATATGGTGTCGCCGGGCACACAACTCACCATTGTGAGCGGCAACCGCCAAATGGAGGCATGGTTCTCGGTTCCAGAGTCGATTCTCGAGGAAGGGGTTTCGTCGGGGGCAACTCATAGCGAAAAAAACAAGTATCTTAACGCACTCCCCGATGTGTCCTTTGTCATGAAGAACGGAACCCAGTATCCAAACAAGGGTCGCATCTCCAGCCTGACAGGTGTAGTGGATGCCTCCACGGGTTCGCTTGCCTGCAAGGCCACATTCCCTAACCCCGATGGTCTTCTTTACTCGGGCATTCAAGGCACAGTAGTGTTGCCAATTAGCCACAAGGCTGTGATGGTAATACCTCAGGCGGCCGTAGTGCGTCTGCAAGACAAGTCGCTGGTCTATAAAGTGAAACCCGACAGCACTGCTACGGCTGTTACCGTTACAACCACCGATGCGGGCAATGGCAAAGACGTCATCGTGACCTCGGGCCTGCGCATTGGCGACCGCATCGTGACCGTTGGAGCTAATAATCTGGAGGAAGGACAGAAGGTGCTCTTTCCCGCAGTCAAAAGCAAAAAGTAAAAGTAAACCATGAAAGGCAACATATTCATCTCAAAATATGTGATGGCATGCGCCATCTCTATTGTCATCGCATTAGTGGGATTCATTGCCATGAACGGACTGCCCGTTGAGCAATATCCCAACATTGCCCCGCCCACCGTGCGCGTTTCTACATCCTATACCGGTGCCGACGCCAACACCATCATGAAGGCCGTTGTGCAACCGCTGGAAGAGAACATCAACGGCGTGCCAGGCATGACCTATATCACGAGCAGTGCCAGTTCATCGGGCGATGTGAGCATCACAGTCTATTTCGAGCAAGGCACCGACCCCGACCTGGCTGCCGTGAATGTGCAGAACCGCGTGAGCCGTGCCACTGCGCTGCTTCCGTCGGAAGTGAGCAAGGTGGGCGTGCAGGTGCAGAAACAGCAGAGCAACATTCTGCACATTGGCTCGCTGAAAAGCACCGACGGCAAATATGACGACAACTTTATTGCCAACTACATCGACATCAATGTGAAGCCGCGACTCATGCGCATCACCGGCGTGGGCGATGTGATGGCCCTGGGTAACACCTATGCCCTGCGCATCTGGCTCAAACCCGATGTCATGGCACAATATGGTCTGGAACCCAACGATGTGTTTGCCGCCATTGGCGGACAGAGTTTTGTGGCAGCAACCGGTTCGCTGGGCGAGCAGTCGGACAATGCTTATCAGTACTCGATGGAGTACAAGGGCACCTTGAAGACCGTTGAAGAGTTCAACGACATTGTGTTGCGCTCCAACGACGGCGGAAACCTGCTGCACCTGAGCGATGTGGCCGATGTGGAGATAGGTGCAGTGAGCTACAACTTCACTTCGAACATCGACGGCAAACCGGGTACCATCTACATGGTGTTCCAGGCACCTGGCGCAAATGCTACCGAGGTGAATGCCCGCATTCAGAAGTTATACGAAGAACTGAAGCCCACAATGCCGGCAGGACTGGAGTTTGTGATACTGGAAACCAGCGACGACTTCCTCTTTGCCGCTATCCACAATGTGGTCGAGACGCTGGTCATCGCCATCATACTTGTGATTCTCGTGGTTTACTTCTTTTTGCAGAGTTTCAAGGCCACGGTCATTCCCTCGATTTCTATCGTCATGTCGTTGTTGGGAACCTTCGGCATCGTTTCGCTGGCTGGATTCTCGCTCAACATATTGACACTATTCGCCCTAGTGCTTGCCATCGGTACGGTGGTCGATGACGCCATTGTGGTGGTCGAGGCGGTGATGGCGAAACAGGAAAGCGGCATCACCGATGCCAAGGAAGCCACCCGCCAAGCCATGAGCGAGGTGTCGGTGGCTGTCATCTCCTGTACGCTGGTGTTCATGGCCGTGTTCATCCCTGTGGCATTCATGCCGGGCACCTCGGGCAGTTTCTTCACCCAGTTTGGTGTGACGCTGGCATCGGCAGTGGGTCTGTCGTGTGTGTCGGCCCTCACGCTCTGCCCTGCCCTGTGCGCTATCATGCTCAAGATCTCGGAGGACAAGCAAGAGCGCAAGAGCCTGAACTACTATGTGAAGAAAGCCTATAATGCGAGCTACAACGCCATTCTCAAGAAGTACAAGAAGAGCGTTGGCAAGTTCATCAAGCGGCCTTGGGTTTCGGCAGCCCTGCTTGCAGGCTGTGCCGTGCTGCTCATCATCTTCATGCGCGGCCTTCCTTCGGGCCTTGTGCCGCAGGAAGACCAGGGTGTGTTCTTTGCCGAGGTGCGTGCCCCCGAAGGCTGCACCCTGCATGAGACCGAGGAGATTGTGAAAAAGGTAGAACAGAAGGTGAAGCAGATTCCCGAAATGGAGAGCTATGCCGTGGTCAACGGCTATGGCATGATGGCCGGTCGTTCGGGTAGCTGCTACGCCACACTCATCATTCGCCTCAAGAACTGGGACGACCGCCCCGGCATGAATCACAACATCATGCTTGTTTATGGCCGCTTTGCCATGGATTGCAAGGAAATCAAGAATGCACTGGTCATTCCCTTCCAGATGCCTCAGGTGCCTGGCTATGGCAGCAACAGTAGCGTCAACCTCGTTCTCGAGGACATGAGCGACCGCAACATGTCGGAGTTTAATGCCGATGCCAACAAGTTCCTGGCCAAGCTCAACGAGCGCCCCGAAATCATGATGGCCATGTCGACCTATTCAGAGCGTTTCCCCAAGTATCAGGTCGATATCGATGCAACTCAATGCGACCGTGCCGGCGTATCGCCAGCTACAGTGCTCAACACGCTTGGCGCCTACTGCGGTGGCTCGTATGTGGGCAACTTCAACCAGTTCGGCAAGGTGTATCGCATCATGGCCAATGCCGCTCCCGAGTATCGTCTTGACCCGTCGTCGCTAAACAACATCTTCGTGCGTGTGCAAGGCGGCAAGATGGCCCCCATCTCGGAGTTTGTCACGCTCACCAATGTGGTGGGTTCGTCGTCGGTCGAGCACTTCAACCTGTTCCAGAGCATCACCTGCGGTGTGATGGCGGCAGGCGGTTACTCTGAAGGCGACGCTCACAAAGCCATTGCCGAGGTGTTCAAGGAAACAATGCCTAATGGCTACAGCTATGAGTATGGCGGCATGTCGCGCGAGGTTGAAGAGGCCTCGGGCAGCAATGCCACTGTCCTCATCTATCTGATATGCATCATCCTCATCTATCTCATCCTCGCATCGCTCTATAACTCGTGGTTCACGCCTTGGGCCGTGCTGCTGAGTGTGCCTTTCGGTCTGATGGGCTCGTTCGGCATCACCTGGCTGGCATCGCTGCTGCACCTGCCGGGCATGGAGAACAACATCTACCTGCAGACGGGTGTCATCATGCTCATCGGTCTGCTGGCTAAAACGGCCATCCTCATCACCGAGTTTGCCTCCGAGCGCCGTGCGCAGGGCATGAGCATTCGCGATGCAGCTTTCTCGGCTTGCGAGGAACGATTGCGCCCCATTCTCATGACGGTTATCTCGATGATTGCGGGTATGATTCCGCTGGTCATTGCAGGCGGTGCAGGTGCCAACGGCAACCGCGTGCTGGCGCTGGGTGTGGTAGCAGGTATGGCTGTCGGCACCATTGCATTGCTCTATGTGGTTCCGGCATTCTTCATCGTCTTCCAGAAACTGCACGAGCGGTTCCAAGGCAAGGCCGAAGATGCCAAGACTACCGAAGCAACACCAGACGCAAAGGCAAGCGAAGAAGAAACCTCAATTAATAACGACGCACAAACAACCAAATAAAATGAAAAAGATTCTCTTTCTCGTCATCACCGCCGGCCTGCTGCTCACGGGATGCGGACTTCATAAAAAATATGAGCCCACGGTAACTCCGCCGGCCAACTCCTTTGGCATCATCGATGACTCTCAGGCGACTCAAGGCGGCAACTCCCTGGCACAACTCTCGTGGCGGGAGTTCTTCACCGACCCCCTGCTGCAACAGCTCATCGAGCAGGTGCTGGCCAACAATACCGACCTCAACTCGGCACGCATCACCGTTGAGAAGAGCGAGGCGGCACTCTCGGCCGCCAAGAAGGCCTTCCTGCCTTCGGTCTACTTCTCGCCATCGGGCTCGCTTTCAAGCTTCGACTTCGGGCCCTTGAGCAAGACCTACAACCTGCCGCTCCAAATCAACATGGACTTTGATGTCTTTGGATCTATCAGCAACAAGAAGCGGGCGGCCAATGCTGTGCTGCTGCAAGCCCAGATGGCCGAAGATGCCACGCGTGCCAACCTCATATCGGTCGTGGCACAGCAGTATTTCATGCTGCAACTGCTCGATCGCCAGTTAGATATTCTCACAGCTACCGACAGCCTGTGGAACGCCTCGTTAGAGACCGAGAAGATTCTCTGGGAAAACGGCAAGGTCTATTCAACCGCCGTGAATCAAATGGAGTCGTCGTACCTCAATGTGAAGACGCAGATTGTTGATGCACGACGCAACATTCGCAGTGTGGAGAATGCCATTTGCAGTCTGCTGGCCGACACGCCTCACCACATCGAGCGCACCTATTGGGGCAGCTCTGCCCTGCCCGAGCACCCCGACAGCACCACGGGGCAAAGGATGTTCGACACCAAGTACCTGCAGGTGGGTGTGCCTGCCACCATGCTCGAACTGCGTCCCGACATACGCCTGGCCAACTTTGCCATGGAGGAGGCTTTCTACAACACGCAAGATGCCCGTTCGGCCTTCTACCCCAACCTCTCGTTGCAAGGCATCATCGGCTGGACCAACAGCGCCGGCAGTGTGGTTGTGAATCCCGGCAAGATTTTGCTCAATGCCATGGCATCGCTCACCCAGCCCATCTTTGCCCGCGGCAAACTCAAGGCCAACCTGAAGATTGCGCAACTCACCGAGGAGGACCTGCAGCGCAAGTATGTCCAGACAGTCATCGATGCCGGCAACCAGGTGAACGAGGCACTGGCCGACTGCCAGGCTGCCCGAGAGAAATATGGCTACTACCACAGGCAGATCGAGGTGCTGCGACAGGCCTACACGGGAACCCACGAACTGATGGACAACGGCAAGTCGAGCTATCTCGAGGTGCTAACCGCTCAGGAAACGCTGCTCAACGCACAGCTCAACGAGGCCATCAACATGTATAATGGCGCACAGGCCGTCATCGCCCTCTACATTGCCCTCGGCGGCGGCACAAAATAAATCAACAACCAGCAAAGAAATTAAAGCGGTGCAGGACTCTTGAGGTTCTGCACCGCTTTATTTTGTGTTCCACCAGCTGTGTGGGAAATCTTTGTGGTCACAAACAGGTTACTGGAGGATGGACTTGTCGCGGAATTTGGTGTGGAGCAGTTTGTGGGCTCTGGGGCCGAATGGCTCGCCCAGGAACTCGTCGTAAACTTGTTTCACTGCCTTGCTCTCGTGGCTCTTGCGCACAATCTTGGTGACATCGGTGGCATACATGGCCCGCTGGCGTGCCTCAAGCACCGAAATGTCGCCAGCATGATAAGGCTGACCCGTTCCGCCAATGCATCCACCAGGACACGACATGACCTCGATCAAATGATAATCGAGCTCGCCACTGCGCAATTTCTCCATCATCACACGGGCATTGTTGAGCGTGTGCACCACACACACCTTGAGTTCAAAGCCATTCATGTCGATGGTGGCCTCGCGAATGCCGTCCATGCCTCGCACCTCGGTGAACTCGAGTTTGGGCAGCGTCTTGCCCGTGAATTTCTCGTAGGCAGTGCGCAACACGGCCTCGGTCACACCACCGGTGGTGCCGAATATGGTGCCCGCGCCTGTGGCATCGCCCAGAGGCGCATCGAACTGACCGTTGGGCAATGCTGCAAAGTCAATGCCACGATCCTTGATCATATCGGCCAGTTCCAGCGTAGTGATGCTGCAATCTACATCGGGAGTGCCTTCGTAAATGAACTCGTCGCGAGCGCACTCATATTTCTTGGCCACGCATGGCATGATCGACACAACGACTATATTCTCGCTGGGAATGCCTATCTTCTCGGCCCAATAGCTCTTGGCAATGGTGCCGAACATCTGTGCCGGCGATTTGCAGGTCGACGGATAGTCGCGCAAGTCGGGGAAATCGTTCTCAAAAAAGTTCACCCAAGCCGGGCAGCACGAGGTGGTCATGGGCAGCTTCACATCGGGATCGCCAGCCATGTGCCGCTTGAGGCGGTCGATGAGCTCGGCACTCTCTTCCATGATGGTGAAGTCGGCGCCAAAGTTGGTGTCGAACACATAGTCGAAGCCCAATTGCCGCAACGCCGTAATCATCTTGCCGGTGACAACGGTGCCTGGTGCCATACCGAACTCCTCGCCCAGCGCAAAACGCACAGCGGGAGCGGTCTGCGCGATAACCAGCTTGTCGGGATTGTTGATGTCGGCAAGCACATCATTAATCGAGTTGCGCTCATCAAGCACCCCGATGGGGCCGTCGATGGCACCAAACTTGCACTTGGTCTTGCACTTGCCACAGCAGGTGCACTTGTAGGGGTTGATGGTGTGAGGTTGCTTCACGACACCCACAATTGCGTTCACAGGGCAGTTGCGCTTGCACGCCGTGCAGCCACGGCACTTCTCGGGATCGATGGCATAGGACAGCACATTCAGGAAAGGCGTGCCGCCAATCTCGTAGATGTAGTTGTTCAGCATCGAGTCGAGCGACACCGGACGCTTGAACGAGCTCCAATGCTGCGCCTCTACCTCGATGTGATGTGCAGCCACTCCGACATACCGCAACTCATCGACAAGCTCACCGCGCACAATGTGCTTCTCTACAATCACATTCACATCTTCGGGCCGCACATGGGTGTAGGTGATGTTATCGGGCAGGATGCGCACGATGGGGCCCTTGGCGCAAAAGCCAAAGCAGCCCGAGGTCACGACATCGACCATATCGTCGATGCCATGGGCATGAAGCATCACCTTGAACAGGTTGATGATGCGTTCGCTGTCGTTTTTGCGGCACTTCTTGCCCGAGCAGCACTGGATTTGTACATACTCATGTGCCTGCAGGCCATACTGCTGCACGGTTTCTTGAGGTTGTGTTTCAGCGGGTATTTGTTTCGCCGGATTCTGGGGGTTATTATTTTCAGGCATACATTATTATATTGACAATTAAAAGAAATGGCCTGGTCTCTGTCACTTGACGGGCTTCTTAACTATCTCAACATTGTTCTACAAAGTTAGGCATATTTTTAGAAAAAACATAATTGTAAGAGCAAAATCGCTCTTCCAATAATAATAGCAGTGCGATGTCCTGAACAGAACACCGCACCGCTCCATGTAATTTTTCGGCTATTTAATTAGTCGCCCACTTCTTCCAGAATCT
Source organism: uncultured Bacteroidales bacterium (assembly GCA_902768435.1). Taxonomy (GTDB): domain Bacteria; phylum Bacteroidota; class Bacteroidia; order Bacteroidales; family Muribaculaceae; genus Sodaliphilus. The sequence continues at coordinate 17,822 of CACXLJ010000012.1, forward strand.
TCTGGATGTCCTTGGGTTGCAGACGGCCATAGACCTTCTCACCGATGGTTACCACAGGAGCAAGACCGCAGGCGCCCACGCAACGCAGGCAGTCGAGCGAGAACTTGCCGTCAGGGGTGGTCTCGCCCACCTCAATCTTGAGGATGCGCTTGATTTCCTCGAGCAGTTTCTCAGAACCGCGCACATAGCAAGCGGTACCCAGGCACACCGAAATGGGGTGCTTGCCCTTGGGAGTCATGGTGAAGAACGAGTAGAATGTCACCACGCCATAGACCTTCGAGGCGGGAATGTTGAGCTTGCGAGCAATGATGCGCTGCATCTCCTCGGGCAGATAGCCGTGGAGCGACTGAGCCTCGTGCAGAATATTAATCAGTTCACCGGGTTTGTTTCCGTGCTTGTCGCAGATAGCCTCTATCTTCTCGACAACATCACATGCCAGTTTCATTTCTTTTGCCATATTATTAAAGGTATTTAGAGCCAATTACTTAATAGTTTTGTCGAAATAGTGAGTGTGCAGCAGGTGGTGCGACTTCTCACTGAGTGGTTGACCCAGGAATTCCTTGTAGAGTTTCTGGATGTCGGGGTTCTCGTGGCTCTTGCGCAGCTTCTTGCCTTCGTCCTCGGCATAGAGGGCGTCGCGGCGAGCCTTGAGAATCTCGATGTTGCCATGGTGGTAGGGCTGACCGGCACCGCCAATACAGCCGCTGGGACATGCCATGACTTCCACCACATGGTAGTTGAGTTCACCAGCACGGAGTTTGTCCATGATGATGCGTGCATTGCTCAGTGTGTGAGCCACGCACACCTTGAGTTCAAATCCGTTGAGGTCGATGGTAGCTTCACGAATGCCGTCGAAACCGCGCACATTCTCAAAGTCGATGTGCGGCAGAGTCTTGCCGGTGTAAACCTCATAGACGGTGCGCAGAGCAGCTTCCATCACGCCGCCAGTAACGCCAAAGATGGCAGCAGCACCGGTCGACTCGCCCAAGGGGCTGTCGAAGTCGCTGTCGGGGAGCTGAGCGAAGTTGATGTTGGCACGCTTGATGAGGCGGGCAAGTTCGCGGGTCGAGATGCTGTAGTCAACATCAGGATTGCCGTTAACCTTAAATTCTTCACGACCGCACTCATATTTCTTAGCAAGGCAGGGCATGATCGATACCACCACGAGTTTCTCGCGGGGAATGCCCATCTTCTCGGCCCAATAGGTCTTGGCGATAGCACCAAACATTTGAGCAGGCGACTTGGCGCTCGAAGGATATTCGAGCAGGTCGGGATAGTTGTGCTCAAAGAAGTTCACCCAAGCGGGGCAGCACGAAGTCATGATAGGCAGCTTCACGCTCTTGTCGCCACCCAGGAATTTCTGCAGGCGGTCGAGAATTTCAGCACCCTCTTCCATGATGGTAAGGTCGGCACCGAAGTCGGTATCGAAAGCGTAGTCGAAGCCCAGGTCACGCAGTGCAGTAGCCAGCTTGCCTGTAACCGAAGTGCCGGGTTTCATGCCGAATTCCTCGCCCAGAGCGAAACGCACGGCGGGAGCGGGCTGAGCCACAACCACCTTGTCGGGGTTGGTGAGGTCGTCGAGCAGCTGGTCGGTGTAGTCACGCTCGGTGAGTGCGCCCACGGGGCACACTGCCACGCACTGGCCGCAATAAGTACAGTCGGTGTCAACGAACATACGGTCGAAGGTGGGAGCGATGGTGGTGTCGAAACCGCGACGGATTGCGCCGAGAACACCCACGCTCTGCACATTGTTACAAACGCTCTCGCAACGGCGGCAGTAAATACACTTCTCCATGTTGCGGGTAATGGCAGGAGTCACCTCGTTCTTGCGTTCGCTCTTAGCACCCTCGTTGTAAGGCATATGACGGATATTCAGACGCATCACCAGGCGCTGCAGTTCGCAGTCGCTGCACTTGGGGCAAGTGAGACAGTCATTGGGGTGGTCGCTCAAGATGAGCTCGGCAATGGTCTTGCGAGCGCGAATCACGCGGGCCGAGTTGGTGTAAACCACCATGCCGGGCATACAGGCGGTGGCGCAAGCAGGAGCCAGGTTGCGGCGTCCTTCCACTTCTACCACACACAGGCGGCACGAAGCGGGTCGGTTTTTCACGCAAGTGCCTTTCAGGTCGATGTGGCACAAGGTGGGGATATCAATGCCAACAAGTTTGCCGGCTTCCAGTAAAGTGGTGCCTTGTGGCACTTCCACTAAGTGGTTATCTATAGTGAGTTGAATCATTTTTTCTTCCATGATGAATAGGATTGTTCTGTGAGGTTAGAAAACTTGAATAGCATCGAATTTACAACGAGACTGACACATACCGCAGCGGATGCACTTGAACGGGTTAATGACATGAGGTTTGCGCACATCACCCATGATGGCATCGGCAGGACAGTTGCGGGCGCAAGCGCCACAGCCTTTACACTTCTCGGGATTAACGGTGTAGGTAAGCAATGCCTTGCACTGACCGGCGCGGCACTTGTGGTTCTTCACATGTTCCACATATTCATCGTAGAAATTGTCGATAGTCGACAGGATGGGGTTTGGAGAGGTTTGTCCAAGACCGCACAATGCTGTATCCTTGATAGTAGCAGCAAGGCGCTTCAGGTGCTCAATGTCGTCCATTGTGCCCTTGCCCTCGGTGATGCGGGTCAGGATTTCGAGCATGCGCTTGTTACCAATGCGGCAGGGTGTGCACTTACCGCACGACTCGCCCACGGTGAACTCAAGATAGAACTTGGCAACCGATACCATACAGTCGTCCTCGTCCATCACAATCATACCGCCTGAACCCATCATTGAGCCGGCAGCGCCCAGACTCTCGTAGTCGATGGGGATATCGAGGTGCTTCTCGGTGAGGCAGCCACCCGAAGGTCCACCAGTCTGCACGGCCTTGAATTTCTTGCCGTTCTTCACGCCACCACCAATGTCGTAGATGATTTCGCGCAGGGTGGTTCCCATGGGAACTTCGATAAGACCCACATTATTAATTTTACCAGCCAGAGCAAACACCTTGGTGCCCTTCGACTTCTCGGTACCAATAGAGGCAAACCAGTCGGCGCCCTTGGTGAGAATGATGGGAACATTGGCAAGTGTCTCCACATTGTTCACATTGGTAGGATAGCCATTGTAGCCGCTCTCGGCAGGGAAGGGAGGCTTCAGGGTGGGTTCGCCACGCTTGCCTTCCATCGAGTGGATGAGTGCAGTCTCTTCACCGCACACGAAAGCACCGGCACCGTAGCGAATCTCAACATCGAAGCTGAAATCGCTACCCATGATGTTCTTACCGAGCATGCCATATTCACGAGCCTGGTCGATGGCGATGCGCAGACGGTTCACTGCCAGAGGATACTCAGCACGAATGTAAATCAAACCCTGATCGGCTCCAATACAGAAACCGCAAATGGCCATAGCCTCAATCACTGAATGGGGGTCACCCTCCATGATAGAGCGGTCCATGAATGCACCGGGGTCACCCTCGTCGGCATTACAAACCACATATTTGTGCTCAGCCTGATAGCCACGGGCAAAGCCCCACTTCATACCGGTGGGGAAGCCGGCGCCACCACGACCACGCAGACCCGATTTCTTGATTTCTTCAATCACCTGCTCGGGAGTCTGGTTCTGGAGAGCATTCGACAGTGCTGCATAGCCATCGCGAGCGATGTAGTCAGCAATGTTCTCAGGATCAATAAAGCCGCAGTTGCGCAGAGCCACACGCTTCTGTTTGCGATAGAAGTCCATGTGCTTGGAGTCGCTCACATGCTCGTTGGTCTTGGGGTCGAGATAGAGCAGACGCTCCACACGACGACCAGCAATCACGTGCTCCTTGACAATCTCCTCGGCATCTTCAGGCTTAACCTGAGTGTAGAAGGTGTTATCGGGAATCACTTTCACGATGGGGCCTTTCTCACAGAAGCCGAAGCAACCGGTCACGATTACTTCAACCTTGTCGGCAATGTCATTGTCTTCAATGACAGCCTTGAGGCACTCGACGATTTTCGCACTGCTCGAAGCCTTGCAACCCGTACCGCCACAACAGAGCAACTGAATGTGCTCGGTACCCACAGCAAGACCGCAAGCCTTATCGCTCACAGCAGCGTAGCTCAATTCACGAACTTCAAGGTTCGCTTGAGCTTTCTTCCTGAATTGGATTAGGTCTTCAAAATTCAAGGTTTTCACAAAAAAATGATTTTTTAAGTTATTAGTTATTAGTTGTTTAAATAGAATAATCCAGACATCATCTGGCCTCGCAACAAGAGAGGCTTTGAAAATTCACACGAAATTACTGATTATATTTCAATTATAACACATTATGATAGGTATTTTAACATAATTTCATACTCTGCTTTCAGGCTCTGCCCTCGCCCATTTCTCGCGCTCTGATTATTGATAATAACACCATAGGCATTTATAACTCAAAAGTGGTCATCAGCATCAAAAAAATGCAATAATAAATAACCTTTTTCGTAAAAAATGTGCTCAGTCTTTTAAAAATGATTAACTTTGTGGCAGAACTAAACCAAACTATCCTTAAGTTATGAAGAAATACATCTATTCGTTGATGACTTTAGCCATCATCATTTTAGCAGGGTGCTCAACACCTAAGGACATTGCTTACATGCAGGATGCCGACCAGTTACCTACCGAAGTGCTCAACGCAGCCGCCAAAGTGGTTGATCCCGTCATCATGCCAGGCGACATACTCCAAATCAATGTGGGTAGTCTCAACTCCGAGGCCGTGAAACCCTTCAACAAGACCGAGTATCTGGCCACTACTTCCAATGTGAGCAATAATGACCAGGAAAACTCAATCTTTTATTATCTGGTTGACAACAACGGTTACATCGACTTTCCGATGCTGGGTCAGCTGCACATTGGCGGCATGACGCAAAGCGCTGTGCAAAACCACATTGCCTCGCTCATCTATCCGCGTTACCTCACCGAGAAACCCAATGTGGAAGTGCGCTTCAAGAACTTCCATGTCTATGTCTTGGGCGAGGTCAGGAGTCCGGGCATGCTCAAGGCAGCCAACGGCCGCATGAATGTGCTGGAAGCCATCGCTCAGGCTGGCGACCTCAACATCCAGGGACGCCGCGACAATGTGATGGTGATTCACACCAACTCCGACGGCAGCCGCAGCGTGAACCGCGTGAACCTGCTCGACAAGAACCTGCTCGTATCGCCGCACTTCAACCTGCAGCAAAACGACATCATCTATGTTGAACCCAATGCCTCAAAGGCCCGTTCGTCGTGGAGTGTTCCTCCCGGCCTGAGCCTGGGTATGAGTGCCGTGGGTACGCTCATCTCCATTGCAACCTTCGTCATCACACTCACCAAACTCTAACGATTCATCTCATACGGGTTCTACCCTATTCGGGTTAAATCTATCACATCATGGCGCAGCTCCCCCACCCTGGAGCTGCGTCATTTTTTGTGGGTAGGCGCGCAGGAGAAACGGCGAAAAGTGACATTTTGTCACCTATTTTTGTGTGAGAGCGCATTGGCACATCAGTTGCAATAGATTGAAAATAGAAAGGAGCAACCCCGAGATGCGCACCCACACCACGATGGCTCTGCGCTTAAAAATCGGGGACGGAATTATAACTATGAACTTCAACAACTATACGATCAAAGCACAAGAGATTGTGCAAAAAGCAATTGAGATTGCACGACGCAATCAGAACCAGGCCCTCGAGCCGGCTCACCTCATGAAAGCCCTGCTCACCGAAGGAGAATCGGTGGTGAAATTCATCTTCCAGAAACTCGACATTGCCCCGGCAATGATTGAGCGCCCCCTGGAAGAAGAACTCGCACGGCTGCCCAAGGTGAGTGGCGGCGATCCTTACTTGAGCGGTGATGCTGCCAAGGTGCTCGACAAGGCAAGTGACTATGCGCAAAAGAACGGTGACCAGTATGTGACCGTCGAAGCGCTGCTCATGGGACTCTTCATGGCCCCATCGCCCATCGCATCGATACTCAAGAGTGCCGGTGCTACCGAGAAGGACCTCAGTGCCGCTATCGCCGAACTGCGCCAGGGCAAGAAAGCCACTGGCCAGGAAGCCGAAGAGCAGTACAACGCCCTCTCGAAGTATGCCATCAACCTCAACGAGCGTGCCCGCCAGGGCAAACTCGACCCGGTGATTGGACGTGACGACGAGATTCGCCGCGTGCTGCAGATTTTGAGCCGCCGCACCAAGAACAACCCCATCCTCATTGGCGAGCCGGGTACCGGCAAGACGGCCATTGTCGAAGGACTGGCGCAGCGCATTGTGCGCGGCGATGTGCCCGAGAACCTGCGACAGAAACAGGTGTTCTCGCTCGACATGGGCGCACTTATTGCAGGAGCCAAGTATCAGGGTGAATTTGAGGAGCGACTCAAGGCCGTAATCAACGAAATCACCAAGTCGAATGGCGAGATTATCCTCTTCATCGACGAGATTCACACCCTGGTGGGTGCTGGCAAGAGCAGCGGCGCCATGGATGCCGCCAACATCTTGAAACCCGCCCTTGCGCGTGGTGAACTGCGCAGCATCGGTGCCACCACCCTCGACGAGTATCAGAAGTACTTCGAGAAAGACAAGGCCCTGGAGCGCCGCTTCCAGATTGTGATGGTCGACGAACCCGACGAGGAGAGCGCCATCGCCATCATGCGTGGTCTGAAAGAGAAATATGAGAACCACCACCAGGTGCGCATCAAGGACGAGGCCATCATCGCAGCCGTGCAGCTGAGCCAGCGATACATTAGCGACCGCTTCTTGCCCGACAAGGCCATTGACTTGGTCGACGAGGCTGCTGCCAAACTGCGCATTGAGATGGACTCAGTGCCTCAGGGACTCGACGAGATTACTCGCAAAATATCGCAACTCGAGATTGAGCGCGAGGCCATTAAGCGCGATGGCGACGCTCAGCACATTGCCGAACTCGAGAAGGAGATTGCCGAACTCCGTTACAAGGAACGCGACTACACCGCCAAGTGGAAGAGCGAGAAGGAACTGATTGGCAAAATCCAGCAGAACAAGATCGACATTGAGCAACTCAACTTCGAGGCCGAGCGTGCCGAGCGCAACGGTGACTATGCCCGCGTGGCCGAAATCCGCTATTCGCTCATCAAGCAAAAGGAGGACGAGAACCGCAACATTCAGCAACAGCTCAAGGACATGCAGGGCGACAAGGCCCTCATCAAGGAGGAGGTCGATAGCGACGACATCGCCGAGGTGGTTTCGCGCTGGACCGGTATTCCCGTGACCAAGATGCTGCAAACCGAGAAGGACAAGCTGCTGCACCTCGAGGAGGAACTGCACAAGCGTGTCATTGGTCAAGACGAGGCCATCGTTGCCATCAGCGACGCTGTGCGCCGCAGCCGTGCCGGCCTGAACGACCCGCGCCGACCCATTGGTTCGTTCATCTTCATGGGCACCACGGGCGTGGGCAAGACCGAACTTGCCAAGGCACTGGCCGACTACCTGTTCAACGACGAGAACATGATGACCCGCATCGACATGAGCGAGTATCAAGAGAAATTCAGCGTCACCCGACTCATCGGTTCGCCTCCAGGCTATGTAGGCTATGACGAGGGTGGACAACTCACCGAGGCCGTGCGCCGCAAACCCTACTCGGTAGTGCTCTTCGACGAGATCGAGAAAGCGCATCCCGATGTGTTCAATGTGCTGCTGCAGGTGCTCGACGACGGCCGACTCACCGACAACAAAGGCCGAACCGTCAATTTCAAGAACACCATCATCATCATGACTTCGAATCTGGGCTCCGACCTCATTCGCGAACGCTTCGAGCATCTCACGCCCGACAACCGCAGCGAGGTGATCGACAAAACCCGAAACGAGGTGTTCCAGCTGCTCAAGACACACATGCGTCCCGAGTTCCTGAACCGAATCGACGAGATCATCATGTTCACCCCGCTCGACGAGGAGCAGATTAGCCAGATCGTTTCGCTGCAGCTCAACGGTGTGAAGAAGATGCTCGCCAAGAACGGCATCACACTCGACGCCACTCCAGCAGCCATCAAGGTGCTGACGGTCGCAGGTTACGATCCCGAGTTTGGTGCACGACCTGTGAAGCGCGCCATCCAGAACATGGTGCTCAACGAGTTGAGCCGCGACATCATCGGGCAGCGGGTCGACCGCAGCAAACCTATCGTGATTGACGCCGAAAACGGAAATCTTGTTTTCAAGAATTGATTCCAAAGGCGATAATCTGACACTCTCAGAAACTAAAAAGTTTAGGCGGGTCCTGGTCATTCAGGGCCCGCCTTTCATTTTAATTCTCGAGCACTCGAGTATTCGATTACTCGATTATTCGATTATTCGATTATTCGAGCATTCGAGATTTCAATTTTTCAGGATGAAATCTACAATCCACTCCCCTACCTGGGTGGTGCCGTAATGCGGGCCACCCGGTTTTTGTATGTCGGGGGTGCGAATGCCCTGCTCTATGCTCTGCGCCACGGCCTCGCGCACGGCTCGGCCTTCTTCGGCAAGTCCGAAATGCTCGAAGAGCATCGCCACACACAGGATTTGCGCCACAGGATTAGCAATGTTCTGCCCGGCTGCCTGAGGCCAACTGCCATGCACCGGTTCGAAGAGCGGAGTGCCCGTTCCCAGCGATGCCGAGGGGAGCAAGCCCATAGAGCCGCTGATGCACGCCGCCTCGTCGGTGAGGATGTCGCCAAAGGTGTTCTCAGTCACAATCACATCGAAGTAGCGCGGCTCGGCAATCATGCGCATCGAGGCATAGTCCACAAACATATAGTCGACCCGCACCTCGGGATACTGGGGTTCCATTTCCTGTGCAATCTGCCTCCACAGGCGGCTCGAGTCAAGAATATTGGCCTTGTCGACCACGGTGAGGTGGCGCTGGCGGCTCATGGCCGTCTCAAAGCCCACGCGCAAGATGCGCTCAATCTCGGGACGGGTATAAACGCAGGTATCAAAAGCACGATCATTGGTACGGCCACGCTCGCCAAAGTACATGCCGCCCGTCAACTCGCGAATGCACACAAAGTCGGCCCCCTCGAGCAACTCGGCACGCAGCGGCGACAGGTGCAGCAGCGATGCATAGGTGCTGATAGGCCGCACATTGGCAAACAGGCCCAGCTGACTGCGCATGGCCAGCAAGCCCTGCTCGGGCCGCACTGGCGATGTGGGGTTGTTATCATATTTCGGGTCGCCCACGGCGCTGAACAGCACCGCATCGGCACGCTGGCACACGGCAAGTGTCTCGGGCGGGAACGGGTCGCCCACCACATCGATGGCATGGGCACCGCAAATCGCATGTTCAAATTCCACTTCATGACCAAATCGCTTGGCAACTGCCTCGGTCACAGCCACACCCTGACGGCTAATTTCAGGGCCAATTCCGTCTCCAGCCAGCACGGCTATCTTCAGTTTCATGTCTTTTTCGGTTTTTATCTATTATTGTTATTAAGGTGTCAACTAAAACTTATTCCCAATTCTCTAATCACTGTTATCTCGATTATTCGATTATTCGATTACTCGAATGCTCGAATGCTCGATTACTCGATTGCTCGATAACTGACAACTGCTAACTGACAACTGCTAACTGTTCACTGTTAACTGCTAACTTAAAACAAAGACGCCTTTGAGCAGGCGCCTTTGTATTTGCTAGTTTCCACATGTCATTTAGCCTAAGTAGGCTTTCAGCAACTTGCTTCGCTGACCTTTCAGACGGCGTATTGCCTTTTCCTTGATTTGGCGAACACGCTCACGAGTCAAGTCAAATTTCGCGCCTATCTCCTCGAGTGTCATCTCCTGACATCCAATGCCGAAGAACATCTTCAGGATGTCGCGCTCACGCGGATTCAGTTGTTCAAGAGCACGGTTCACTTCCTTTGACAGGGATTCCTGGTTCAGCGACGAGTCGGCCATGGGCGAGTCTTCATTCGGAAGCACATCGAGCAAGCTGTTGTCCTCACCGTCGACAAACGGTGCGTCAACACTCACATGACGGCCCGAGACCTTCATCGTGTCAGCAATCTTTTCAACCGGAACATCGAGCTGTTCGGCCAATTCGGCTGCCGACGGACGGCGCTCATGTTCTTGCTCAAAACGCGACAGGGCCTTGCCTATCTTGTTCAACGAACCCACCTGATTCAGGGGCAGACGCACAATGCGGGACTGCTCGGCCAATGCCTGAAGAATTGACTGGCGAATCCACCACACTGCGTAGGAGATAAACTTGAAACCACGCGTCTCATCGAATTTCTGGGCTGCCTTTATAAGGCCTAAATTACCTTCATCGATCAAGTCGGGAAGACTCAACCCTTGATTCTGGTACTGTTTTGCCACCGATACAACAAATCGAAGATTCGCGCTCACAAGTTTGTCGAGAGCAGCCTGATCACCTTGTTTAATACGCTGAGCCAGTTCGACTTCCTCGTCAACGGTAATGAGGTCTTTACGACCTATTTCCTGCAAGTACTTGTCGAGTGATGCGCTCTCGCGATTGGTGATCGATTTAGTAATCTTAAGTTGTCTCATTTAGATAAGTAGAGTTTAAGCACGCAAAGTTACGAACATTTTTTTAATTGAACAAAAATTAATCTCATTTTTCTCGGTTTTTTTCATAAAATCATTGTTTTTTCCTCACAATATAGGATTGCACTCAAAAAAATTCAAATGGGCTGGCAAAGATTTTTTTGCCAACTCGTTACAATCTGTAAGTATAACAATAATCATGCCACTCTCAACCAGCTGATTTCAACCCAATTCAGTCGACAGAATCCATGTCATACAACATACCATTTCGGCCAATCAACCCATTGCGATTATTTAAAAAAAGCACAACTGCACCCCATCGAGGAGTGCAGTTGTGTGTGGTATGAAAAAACAGTGCTTATTGTGTCTTTATTCTCGACAATTATTCGTCGGTGAGGTCAACGGCGCAGTATTCCTTCTTGCCGGTGGGATAGATGCCGGTGATGAACATCACCTTGTCGGCGTCGGCCGAGCGCATAATCTCGTTATAGATGTCCTCCACATCTTCCTTGCTGTTCACAGGAGTGCCGTTGATGTTGGTAATAACCAGACCATTCTTGATACCGGCACGCTTGAATTTGCCGTCGACAATGCCGCTCACCTTCACGCCGCGCGAGATGTTCAGGTTGTCCTTCTCCTCGGCAGTGAGTTTCTGGAAAGCGCAGCCCAGCGAGGTGAAGTCGCTGCTCTTGGTGATCTTGGTCGTGCCCTGGTCGTTCTTGAAGGTCACTGTTGTGGAGCGCAGTTTGTTGTCGCGATAGTAACTGAGTGTAGCCTTGTCGCCAGGACGCAGCTTGTTCATTTCCTCCTGCATTTCGCCGCTGTTCTTCACGGGGGCACCATTGAGTTTCACAATCACATCGCCCTCTTGCAGGCCAGCCTCCTTGGCGGCACTCAGGTCGTTGACCTTGGCCACATAGATGCCTTCCTTAGTAGCGGTGATGCCGTGTTCCTTGGCGCTCTCGGCGTCGAGTTCCTTGTACTGGATACCCAGCACGGCGCGCTGCACGGTGCCATATTGCTTGATGTCGGTGATAATCTTCTTCACAATGTTGCTGGGCACGGCAAACGAAAGGCCTGCATAGTTGCCCGTCTGCGAGAAAATCATGGTGTTGATGCCAATGAGCTCGCCATCGGTGTTCACCAGGGCGCCGCCACTATTGCCAGGATTCACGGCAGCATCGTGCTGAATAAAGGTCTTGATGCCCACGCTCGAACTCTCGGCCACACCACGGCCCTTGGCACTGATGATGCCTGCCGTAACGGTAGAGTTCAGACCGAAGGGGTTACCCACGGCCAGCGCCCACTCGCCCACCTTCACATCGTCGCTGTTGGCAAAGGTAATGGGATAAAGATCGGTGGCCGAAATCTTGATAAGCGCAAGGTCGGTGGCAGCATCGGTGCCTATCACGCGCGCGTTATATTCACTATTGTCGTTGAGCGTCACCGTGAGTTTTTCGGCTCCATCCACCACATGGTTGTTGGTCACGATGTAGCCGTCGTCACTGATAATCACACCCGAACCCGAGCCACGAAGCTGCGGTTTCGACTCGCCTTTAGGCTGCTGTTGCTTGCGCTGCTGACCGCCATTGCCGCCCCAGCCGGGACCGAAGAAGAATTCAAACGGATCCCAGTCGTCGCTGCCACCAAAGAACTGCTGCTGGCGCGAGGTGCCATAGTTCTTGATGCTCACCACGCTGTTCACAGTGCTCTCGGCAGCACGGCTGAAGTCGGGATATGAGCGCAGCTGTCCAGGTTCACGATGAACTGCGGTTTTCACAAAGTTCTCGATGGGTGCTGTGGCTTGACCCACATACAGGTCTTGATTCTCATCTTGAGCAGCAGCCGTTGTCATGCACAGCAGCACGCCGCCTGTAATTGCAAGAATGTTCTTTTTAATCTGTTTCATAATACTATAATGTTAAAATTTGAGTCTGTTTTAATATTTCAATCGTTAAAATTAACTTTTCAAACGACACCCCAAAAGTACATCATTATTTTGCAAAAACAATAGCGCACACCTTCATTTTAAACTAATTTAATAGGATTTTTCCCACTTTTCATATTCTTTAAAAGTGCCACCAACGAAATAAACACTTTTGCACATTTCCACGACATGAAGCACGGCGGTGTCCTATTCATCGGCTTCACCTATTAAATAAAAAACAATAAAAAGTGCCACTCAGGCAATCAAGAGAAAATGTTTTCATGCCAACCCGCGTGCCACACATTATCGTTCATACAAAAAAATGCATATTTATCATTTATTTAATAATAAGGTGTCATTCAAGCAAAACAATTACAATAAATCAGAAATTTCTACGAAATAAATGTTTTTTTTGCAAATATTGTTTGCTAATCAAAAAAATATTACTAAATTTGAAGGTGAAATTGATGACAATTACTTCTGTTGGACTTCTATTTGGCTTCTATTAGCGATTTATTAACATATTTATTCACTTAAAAAATCAGACCTATGAGACAAAAGTTACTGTTTACTCTTGTTGCTCTGGCTTTAGGGGCTTTCTCGTCCTTGAATGCTCAGAACAGCCTGACAGTGTATGATGGCGGAGCCACAAGTGCTTACGTCCCTGTCTATGGATTCTATGCTGATGCCTACCAAAAGGTAGATATGATCATGCCGGCGGCAGACCTCAGCGAGATGGAAGGTGGTACGATTACCAACATCACTTGGTATCTTGCCACGCCTGCCGAAGCAGTCTGGGGTGGTAACTTCCAGATTTACCTCAAAGAAGTGGCCGAGACAACTCCCACAGCCTATGCCGACGTGACAGACGCCACACTCGTCTATGAGGGTCCCCTCGATGGCACAGCCGAGAAACTGAGCATCGAGTTCACTACTCCTTACACCTATCAAGGTGGCAATCTGCTCATTGCTGTTCGTCAAACCGAAAAGGGTACCTACAAGAGTGCCACTTTCAAAGGCTCAGAAGTTGCTGGCGCTGCCCTGCAAGGTTACAGCTACAGCTCTCTTGATGCTGCCAACATGAACGTGCGCGACTTCCTGCCCCACACCATGTTTGACTTCACTCCGGGCAGCGGTGTTGTTTACTACAAGCCCAAGAACCTGCAGGTGACCAACATTGGCACCGACGCTGCCACACTCACTTGGGAGCCCGGTAGCACCGAGACCTCTTGGAACATCGAGTGCAAGAAGGCTGCCGATGCAGAGTGGACCGCTGTGGGTGCAGCTACTGCCACAACCTACACCCTGGAAGACCTCGACAAAGGCACACCCTACAATGTGCGCATCCAGGCCGACTACGGCGAGGGCAACCTGAGTGGCTGGGTCGAGACCTCGTTCACCACACTGGCTTGTGAAGAAAGCGATATGGGCGAAGTTGAGTACACACTCACCGACACCTATGGCGACGGCTGGAATGGCAGCGGCAAACTGCAGATTTGCCTCGCCGGTACCAATACCGTGGTTCAAGAACTTGCTTTACCCTCAGGCAAGAGTGCTGAAGGCACTTTCAAACTATGCTACGGCGTTGACTACGACCTGAATTGGGTGGGTGGCACTTACACCTATGAGAATGGCTTTGTGCTCACCGGTCCTGAGGGTGAAACCATCTATGAATTTGCCGGTACCGGTTCAAGCAGTGGTCCAACTCTGACGCCCGGAACTCTCGTTACCTTCCAGATTCACATGAACACTTGCCCGCGTCCCACCGATGTTGTAGCAAGCAATGTTACTTATAACAGCGCTACCATCAGCTGGACTCCCGGCAACGAAGAGCAAGACCTGTTTGAGGTAGCCTACGGCGCCAAGGGCTTCGATCCCGAGACTGCAACTCCCGTTCAGGCCAACGCTGCTACTATCAACCTCACCGAGTTGGCCGAAAATGCCGCTTACGATGTGTATGTTCGCAGCATCTGCACCGCCGACGATCACAGCCGCTGGAGCAATGTGTTCACATTCACCACTCCGTTGCGCTTCCCCTTGCCCGTTGATCTTGAAATCAACAACATCACCGCCAAGAGCGCTAACGCTACTTGGGGTGGCGATGCTCAGGCTTACAACTTCCGCTATCGTCCCAAGACTGGTCTTGACGAAAACTTCGAGTACAACGGCGACGAGCTTCCTGCTGGATGGGTTCCTGCTAACCTCACCAACAAAGATGCTGATGGCGACGGACACTCATGGCAAGTTCTTAAGATTACAGACTGGAACTTGAGTGGTACTACACTTACCGCTGCTGATGGTGACTACTGCATCGTATCAGAGTCAAAAACAATTGAAGGTAGCACTGCAGTAACTGGTGACAACTGGCTTATCAGCTCGGAGGTTGATTTGGGTGGAACTCTTGAGGTTTCGTCTGCTGACCTCGGCGCTAACTATGCTGAGAGTTTCAGCGTAATGGTTTCTACAACTGGCACCGCTCCTGAAGACTTCGTTTCACTTGGAACAGTGAATACTCCTGGCGAGTTGAACACATGGTTGAAGTCTGAGTTTGACCTGAGTGCTTACGAGGGACAGACTGGCTATGTAGCCATCCGTCACCAGCCAAATGGCAGCACAGGTTACATCCTCATGATCGACGCACTCAAGATCGTTTCTGAGTCAGCTGGCGCTGAGTGGATTTATGTTAACAACGTTAATCCTCCTGTTGCAATGGAAGGCTTGACTCCTGGTACAACTTATGAGGCTCAGGTACAGGGTGTCTTTGACGAAGGCAACTCAATGTGGACCGATGTCGTCAACTTCACCACACTGGCCGCCAACGCAGTGCCCGAGAACCTCACCATCACTGAAGTGACCGCAACTTCGGCCACAGCCGAGTGGAGTGGATCGCAAGACACTTACAACCTGCGCTACCGCACAGCTGCTGTCTTGAATGGTATTATCGAAGACTTCACCGGTTATGAAACAGGTGCTACGCCCACCGGCTGGACCCTCATCGACGCCGATGGCGACGGACAGAACTGGTATGTATGGAATCTCACACTTGATGATGGTACTGTACAGACCACATTCTCTTCTAACAGCTACATCAACCAGGTGGGCGCTCTGACTCCCGACAACTGGGCAATCACTCCGCAACGCAAGCTCGGTACTCAAGTGAGCTTCGATGCATGGGGACAGGATCCCAGCTATGCTGCCGAACACTTCCAGGTTTACGTAAGCACTACTGGCACCGAAATTGCCGACTTCACTCCCATCTCGGATGAAATCGTTGCAACCGGCGCTCAGACCAAATACACCTTCGACCTTGGCGAGAATGCCGGCAAGATGGGTTACATCGCAATCCGTCACTTCAATGTGACCGACCAGTACATCCTCAATGTCAAGAACTTCTACATGGATGGTGAAGGTGATGTTCCTGCAGGCGAATGGATTGTGCTCGAGAATGTAACCTCGCCCACAGTTATCACCACTCTGAAGCCCGAAACTACCTATGAGGCACAAGTTCAGGGTATTGTGAACCGTGAACTCACCGAGTGGACTCCCAGCGTGTTCTTCACCACAACCGAAGGCTCGGAAGAAACCATCTACTACATCACCGGCGGCTTCAACAATTGGGAAGCAACCAACCCCGTTGAACTCACCGAGGAAGGCTACACCTTCACCGCTGTTGATAACGGAGGTGAGTTTGACCTCGACTTCAAGCTTCTCACCGCTGGCGAGAACGACTGGATCTGGATTGGCGGTATCGACGAAGAGGGTGTACACTACTTTGCTGTTACCGAAGAACTGATGACAAGCGGCACCGAGATTACTCTCTATGACGACGGTGAAAACTTCCGTCTGCCCGAGGCCGGCACTTACACCGTTAAACTGGTGAGAGACGCCGAGGCTACTCCCGCAAAGGGCATGATTGAAGGCGTGAGAATCGTGGTGACAAAAGAAGAATCTCCTTCAACCGGTGTTAACGACATCAACGGCAAGGCCGTGGCCAATGTGAAGTATGTGAACATGGCTGGTGTTGAGAGCGACAAGCCCTTCGACGGCGTGAACATCGTGGTTACCACCTACACCGATGGTACCAAGGCTGCTGCCAAAGTTATCAAATAAGAAATCTCTTTTTGAATAACTCCAATAAAAAAACTCTCGCCGATTTGGCGAGAGTTTTTTTGTGCTGTTTTATTGCAGCTACAAGGCAAAACTACTGCCCAACTGCCAGGCGATACTCGAGCAGTTTGTTCTGGTAGGCAGCAAAGGCATCGGTGCGCTGGTCGCATGCCTGCTGATAGAGCATCTGCGCTTCGAGCAGGTCCGACATCTTGCTAATGCCCGCGTGGTAATAGTCCTGATTGAGCCTCAGGTTCTCGGAGGCCTGCTCAATGCTGAGCTGAGCCAACTGCAACTGGCTGTACGACTCTTCCACGCCATTCCATGCGTTCTGCATGCCTATCATGAGCAACTGGGTGTTGTCAGCCAGCTGTTCCTGAGCCTTGCGGTGTGCAATCTTGCTGCGGCTGATGGCATGCGAACCGCCCCACCAGTCGCTGATGGGAATGCTCACTGTGGCAAACACCATGCCAAACGAGTGGTCTTTCTCCAGCAGATTGTGGTAATTATATCCTGCTCCCACTGCAACCGATGGCAGGTTCTTGCCAACGGCCATCTTCTCTTGCAAGGCTGTGGCTTCGACCTGCTTGCCCAGCAACTGATACTCGGCCGTGTTCAGCACGGCCAGGTCGTGGTTCTGGCGCAAAGCCTTGGGCGGAATCACCTCGGCATTGTAGCTGATGGCAAAGGTGGTGTCGCGCAACCCGCAGTACTGGCTGAGCAGCATGCGCACCAGCGACAGGCCGTTCTGCAGTTTCAGCTTCTGACTCGCCACCTCATTCTGGCGCAGTTGCACCTGGAGCAAGTCGTTGCGCATCGCTACACCTGCCTTCACCGCAACATCCACATCATTGCGAATGCCCTGCAACAAGTTTTCGACCGCTTCTACCGTCTTCATCTTCTCTTGCAGCGATGCCAGTTGCCAAAAGTATTGTTCTGCCGTTTTCTCCACCTCGTTCTCCGAGAGCTTGAGCCGCAGCCTGCTCACATCCTCGCCCACTTTGGCAAGGCGGTTGCCATTCACAATCTGACCGCCGGCAAACACGGGCTGCACTGCCATCACCGAGGCAATAGAGCCTTTCTTCATCATCGACACATCGATGGGATTGGCAAGCGACGCCAGCGCTTCGGGCGGAACAATCTGCGTCAGCATCATGCTTAACTCACTGGGGATGACCTGCGAAGGGTCAATCGAAATCTGGGCCATGCCTTTATTGGCCTTGAACCACAGACCTGTGGCACTCACATTGGGAAAATATTTGGTAAACGCCTCTTTACGCTGCTGCTGAGCTGCCTCCACATCGTAGCGGGCCGTGCGCAAGGCTATGTTGTGGCTCCGGGCCGAGTCAAGGATCTGTGCAAGGTCGTAGGTCCCTCCTGCCTGGCTCAGCGTGAAACTGGCTGCACACAACGCCAGTAATATCAATCTTTTCATATATCTTATTTTAAATTTGTTTTCCAGTAAACCACGGGCAGCATGGTCACCACCATGATGAGCGACCCGATGCCACCTGCAAATATTGTCACGCCCACCGGCATCCAGAACGACGACTGCGCGATAATCATGGGAATCACGCCCACTGCCGTAGTAGCGGTGGTGAGGAAGATGGGCACCATGCGACGCTTGCCGGCTTCATAGGCAGCCTGTTTCACGGCCTTGTTGTAGCCCTCACGGTCCACATTCCAGTCGCCATGCTTGGCCACATATTTCGCGATGAGCTCATTGGCATGCTCAAAGATGAGAATCTCGTTGCGCATGATGATGCCCATGAGCGTGATGAGTCCAAAGATCGATGTCAATCCCAGCGCACGGTTCATCAGGCCCAGGCCTATGAGCGAACCCGGCACCATCAGGCCCAGTGCCGAAATGCACACCAGCGTGATGCCGAATTTCTTGAAGTTGAACAGCAAGAAGAAGAACACGATGATCATGGCTATAATGATGCCCCATAGGATTTGAGGCAATGCTTCGTCGCCATACTCTATCTCGCCGCCCACCTCGCAGCGAACGCCCTGGGGCAGCTGTATCTCTTGCTGCATGATGCGGGCTATCTCCTTCTCGACGGGAGCCGTGTAGACACCTTGCACAAACTGTGCCGTA
Organism: uncultured Bacteroidales bacterium; assembly: GCA_902768435.1. GTDB lineage: Bacteria > Bacteroidota > Bacteroidia > Bacteroidales > Muribaculaceae > Sodaliphilus. Next base: position 36,469 of record CACXLJ010000012.1, read on the forward strand.
ACGGTAATGCAACGCTCGCCACCACGGTGCTGAATGCGGCTCTCGCTCCACATGGGCGACACTTTAGCCACCTGTCGCAAAGGCACCGAACTGCTCTTGCTGCCAATGGCACCACTCAGCAAAGTACCAGGAGTCGACACGCCTATGTCCTGAATGCTCGAGAACGACAAGGGAGCGTCATCGCTCACCACGATGGGCACATCATGGTTGCCTTCCCACACTTGACCCACCTGCAGGTCGCTGGTGCTGGCGCCCAGTGTGAGCTGTGCCGTGGTTCTCGAGATGCCCAGTTGAGCCGAAGCCACCGGGTCAAGCTGCACCTTCACAATGGGATGCGGCTGGAAGAAGTCGGTGTGCACCCACTCCAGTTCGGGCATGGTGCGCATGCGCTCCATCAGGCGCTCAGCCACCACATGCAGCGAGTCGAGATTGTCGCCATAGAAGCGGTATTCCAGTTCGTTCACCTCCAGGTAGTCTAATCGCTTGAACTTCACATAGGCATTGGGATAGGCCTCGCCCAAGAGGGGCTGATACTTCGCCAGCAGGTCGAGCGTGGCCTTGTTCGACTTGGTGTTGACAATGAATTGGGCATAGTTGTCGCCGGCAATCTGGGGCGCATAGGCGTCCATGAATCGGGGCGAAGAGCACCCTATGAAACCGGTGATGCCCACCACGCGCTCGTCTTGCGACAGTGCCTGACGCACCGAGGCGGCAATCTGCTCGGTCTCGGCCAGTCCCTTGCCATCGGGCAAGAAGATTTCAACGGCAAACTGGTCACGGTCGGCATAGGGGAAAAGGCGTATCTTGAGCGTGGGCATAATGAGCGACGACAGCAATATGATCACAATGCCGCCCACAATGGTCACCCACGGCCGGTTGAAGGTGAACTTGAGCACTTTATTGTAAGTGGTCTGCACCCAGCGGGTGATGGCATTGCCGCCTGTGGTCACCTTGTCGGGCTTGATGATGCGCACTTCCAGGAATGGAATTACTGTGACAGCAAGCAGCAACGACACCATGAGGTTGATGGTGATGGTCCATGGGAAATCTTTGAGTGCATCCAGGAACACGCCCTTCATCGTCCACAGGAAGGGGAAGAATATCACGCAAATGCACAGCGTGGCAAGCATCATGGGCATGAAATATTGCCGTGCCGACTCGATGGCGGCCTTCTTGGGTTCAAAACCTTTGCCCAAATACTCCAGATATCCGTCGATGACCACAATGCTGTTGTCCACTATCATTCCCAGCACCACAATGAGTGCCGCCAGTGTCACAATGTTCAGTTCAATGCCCACAAAGTACATGATGGCAACCGACACAAAGGTGCTCAACGGGATGGTGATGGCGGCCACAATGGCCGAGCGCAGCGGGAAGAGCACCATCATCACCAGAATGATGATGACCATGGCTATGATCAGGTCGCGCAAGAAGTCGCGCACACTCAGGCTCACCACCTTGGGTTTGTCGGCAATGCGGGTCACCTTCACATCGTCGGGCAGTTCATTTTGCCTGAATTCTTCCAGCACCTGGTCAATCTCCTCGCCATACTGCACCACATTGTTGCCGGGAGTCATCTCCATCGATAGCAACACACACGCATGGCCATCTTGCTCGATGCGGCTCGAATGGGGCGGATATTCACGCACCACACGGGCTATGTCGCGCACACGCACCACTTTGCCCGTAGCGGGGTCGGAGTAGATGATCTGGTTGGCTATCTCGTCTTCACTGTTGCTCGTGGGTTCTACATAGATGGGTATCTGCTGCTCGTCGTTGCTGATGCTGCCGCTCAGCGTGGTGAGGCCCTGCGCCTGCAACTGGGTCACGAGCAACTGGTCGCCAATGCCATAGGCCTGAAGGCGCTGGCGATCGATATAGAGGGTGATCTGTTCCTTCTTCTCCCCGAAGGTCTTCACATTGGCAACCGACGGGATGCGACGCAGTCGGTCGCTCAGGTCGTCGCTATACTGCTTCAGCTCGCGATAACTGCGCTGACCGCTCTCGATGGCGACGAGCAGGGCCGAAGTGTTGCCAAAGTCGTCGTTCACAACAACGGCGAGCACTCCCGAGGGCAGCTGGAGCTTGAAGTTGTTCAATCCATGCTTGATTTTGCTCCACACCTCGTCTTTGTTGTTCACATCATCGTTCAGTTTCACCATCACGATGCACATGCCATTCTGCGAGGTGGCTGTGGTCTTCTTGCGATTCACCTCGCCATAGGTGAACAGGTAGCGCTCCAGCGGGCGCGTCACCTGCGTTTCAACATCCTCGGCGGTAGCACCGGGATACACTGCCACCACCACACCCTGGCGTATGGTGACATGAGGGAATTCATCCTTTGGCATCACATACATGCCATAGATGCCCAGCACAAACAGCACAACTATGATCAGCAGCGATATCGAGTAGTGCTCAAGTGGCCATTTCAGCCAATTCATTCTGTTTCTCATAGCCTCAATACACCACTTGGGTTCCTTCACTCAGTTTCTGATAACCTTCGGTAACGATGCGGCTGCCGGCGGCTATGCCACTCGTCACGGCGATGAAATTGCCCATCATCGGGCCTACGGTCACCTGGGCGCGGTGTGCCTTGTTGCTGCCATCGACCACCCACACGAAGTTACCGCCATCGGGGCCGCTCTGCACAGCCATCACAGGCACATACACGCTGGCTCGCGAACTTTGCTGCAAGCCGGGGAAACTCACCCTGGCCACCATGCCGGGCAACAGCTTGTGCTCGGGATTGGCCACATTGATGCGCACATCATAGGTGTGCGTCAGCACATCGCCCTGCACCCCCTTTTCGATGCGTCCGCCATGAAATCCTTTATTGATGGCATCCACGGTAATGAGCGATGGAGTGCTGGGTCCCAGGTTCTTGAGTTCGGCTTCGGGGATCGACACTTTCACCTTCACGGTGCTGATGTCGAGAATGCTCACCACAGCCTGCGAGGGCAAGGCGGTCTCGCCCACATCGAGCTGCTTGCGGCCTACTACGCCGCTCACGGGCGCAATGAGACGCGTGTCGGCAACACTCTTGCGGGCAATTTGCTCGGCAGCTCGTGCCGAGTTCACGCCCGAGCGGGCCGTGTTCAATGCTGTCTCGGCCTGGCGGAGCCGTGTTTCCACCTCCACCCATTTGATTTCGGGCAGCGAACCGTTGTCGTGCAATATCTTCATGCGGTCATAGGCATCCTTAGCCTGAGCATAGGTGTCCTCGGCCTGCTTCACCATGTCGCGAGCCTGAATGGTCGATGCCTGGGCCATTGCCACACCGCTATTAGAACTCGACGCATCAACCTCGGCAAGCAGCTGGCCACGATGCACCATCTGGCCTTCATGCACCAGCATGCGCCTGATTACACCCATTGTGGTGAAACTCACGGCGGTGGCTTCGCGCTCCTCCACCACGCCCACATAGGTCACACCCTGGTCGCCCGAGGCTACCGTTGCCACTGCCGTCTCTACTCTGATTGGTGATTTTTGTTGTTGGTCGTTTTTGTTGCCACAACTGGCTAAAACAAGAACTATCAATAACAGAAAAGTAAATTTTTTCATTGTCTAATATGATTTTTGGTGCAAAATTAAACAAAATGCACCCTTTTAGAGTATATTATATATCTTTATATATGTTGTTTTTGTCTGTATTTTTACATTTAGAACAAAATCTCATACAAATCGCACATTCATTACCGCCAACTTTTCGTATTTTTGCAGAAACATTCGTCACGCTCATGATTCATCAAGAAGAAATATCGCTCAAGTCGCTCACCGAGCACGAAGGCATACAAATCAGCTACTCCGACAACGACATTGCACTGGTCGACAGCATCCAGAAGTTTGCCGAGTTGAATGCAGCCCACATCGCCATGAATGCCATCGTGTTTTGCACCAATGGCATCGTAAAGGCTAACATGGGCAGCAAGGTTATGGAACTGCGCAAAAACCAGATTTCAGTCGTACCGCAAAATGTGATCATCACCGACATCATGGTCAGCCCCGACTTCGACATAAAAGCGCTGTTCTTCACGGGCGAGATTCTGCACAATTCGCTGCTCGAGAAAATGAGCCTCTGGAACGATTTCATGTATGTTCAGCGGCAGCACATTATCACCTTAGAAGACGATGAGTTCCTCTTCTACACCAGTTTCTTCGACATGCTCTCGTCGGCCATCAAGCGACAGCAGGACAACCCCTATAGCGCCGAAGTGATTCGCGCCCTGTTGAGGGCGGCTATCCTGGCCCTGTGTGGAGGAATGAAGCAACTCAATCATGCCAATGACAACGGCGGCGTGGCACCGTCGGCCAACTCACACTTCCAGCGATTCCTGAACCTGCTGCACAACAGCAAGGTGAAATACCAGCCTGTCGAGGCCTATGCGAGCGAACTCTGCATTTCGCCCAAGTACCTCACCGCCATTTGCAAGAAACACTCGGGCAAAACGGCGACCGACTGGATTCGAGAACAGGTGCTGGAGGAGATTCGCTACTACCTGAAGCAAACCGACCTGAGCATCAAGCAGGTGTGCGACCGCATCGGATTCTCCAACCCCTCCTTCTTCGGCAAATATGTCAGGCAGCACCTGGGCATGACCCCCATCGAGTTCCGCAACTCCTAACCCCCACCCTTCATCTGAGCGATTTTGATAAAAAAAACGGTTGTTTTTAACCTATTATGAAAATTTACTTGTAATTTTGCGGCACTAAAACCGAATTGCAGCAGAACGGCTTGTCGCTCGTGAAGGTGCTTGCACCCGACCGAGAGGAAAGTCCGGGCAACACAGAGCATCACATTTCTTAACGGGAAGCCGGGGGTGACCTCGGGGTTAAGGTGACAGAGAATAACCGCCACAGTGCGACGCGTCGCACCGCGGCAAGGGTGAAAAGGCGAGGTAAGAGCTCACCGGGCGCCACGGCGACATGGCGTGCCGCACCACCTGTGAGTTGCAAGGTCAAGTATACCGGCATCTAAGGGCTGCTCGTCCATTGCCGGGGGGTAGACTGCTATACCGCACCAGCAATGTTGCGGACAGATAAATGACAGGCATCTGCGGAAATTTGCCCGCAGACACATAACCCGGCTTATAGTTCTGCTGCATTCTTTTTTGCTACTACGGGGCTTTGCCCTTCACCATAATAACAAGACTACAAACTATGAACATTTTCCGCACCATAGCCTACCGTGCCATCAAGCTCCAGCGCAAGTGCCAGCGAGCCGTGCGCTACTGCAGCACCAGCGTGTGGCAGGAAGAGAAAAAGAGCTGGTGGGTGAATGTCATCAAGACGCTCAATCTCACCGTGCGTTCGTTCACCAACAAGCAACTGCAACAGCGTGCCGGGTCGCTCACCTATCACACCGTGCTCGCCGTTGTTCCCGGCCTCGCCATGCTATTCGCCATTGGCCGCGGTTTCGGGTTCCAGAACCTGCTGCAAAGCGAACTTTTCAAGTTCTTCCCCGCTCAGCAAGAGGCGCTTAAAGAGGCTTTCACCTTTGTCGACGGTTATCTGTCGCAGACTTCGCAAGGCCTGTTTGTGGGCATTGGCATCGTGGTGTTGCTGTGGACGCTCATCTCGCTGATGGGCAATGTGGAAGATGCCTTCAACTATGTGTGGAATGTGCGCAAGGGACGCAACTTCTACCGCAAAATCACCGTCTACACCACCCTATTCGTGCTGCTCCCCATCCTCATGATCTGCTCGGCAGGTATCTCCATTTTCATGTCAAATGCAGTGCAGGAATCAGTGCGACTCGACTTCCTCTCGCCCTTCCTGCTCAAGCTGCTCGACTATACCCCACTGTTCATCTCGTGGCTCATCTTCACTGCGGCTTTCTGGCTCATCCCCAACACCAAGGTGAAATTCAAGTATGCCCTGATTTCGGGCTTCGTCTGCGGTACGGCCTTCTACCTGCTCCAATGGCTCTTCGTGAGCGGACAAATCTATGTTGCCAAGTACAACGCCATCTACGGCAGCTTCGCATTCCTGCCCTTGCTGCTGCTCTGGATCTACCTCTCGTGGATGATTGCCATGATTGGCGTGGGACTCACCTACTCTATGCAGAACTATGTGAACTACAGCTACCACGACGACATCAAGCACATTTCGGGCAACTACCTCGACGATGTGACCCTCGTCACCTTGGCCGTCATTGTCAACCGATTCCAGAATAAGCAGCAACCCTGCAGCGCCAACATGCTCACACGGTTCTATAATATGCCTGCCGAACTCACTGCCAAGGTGCTGAATCGCCTCAAGGACGCCAAACTCATATCGGTGCTCCAGAGCGAGGAAGACGACGACCGTTTCCAGCCTGCGTTCAACATCGACGAAATGACCGTCAACAGCGTGCGCAAGGCACTCGACTCGACCGGCAAGTCGCACTTTGCCAAGAAGGTCGACACCCGCTTTGCCCACGCCATCGAGCAGCTCCACCAGCTCCACCAGCAGCAGGCCCTCGCCGGCGACCTCCTCGTCAAGGACCTCCTCCCCAACGAGTAAAATCTTTCAGCATAAATAAACAAGAGGATGCGCCACCAGGCACATCCTCTTTGTCATTTCTTATTGTTGCAACTATTACTTGTTGCTGTCGACCCACTTCTGGAGGTCGGTGGCAGTGGCGTTGTTCAGCAACTTGCCATCTTTCCAGTTCACATCGGGATAAGCAGCCTTGAGATCCTTGCAAGCCTGTTCGATGGTGCTGCCGCCGCTGGTAGCAAACGGTATCACGGTCTTGCCTTTGAAATCATAACTCTCCATGAATGTGTTGATGATAGTGGGAGCGGTATACCACCAAATGGGGAAGCCCACATAAATCACATCATAGTCGGCCATGTTTTCCAGTTTGTCGGTAATGGCTGGACGCGAATTCTTGTCGGCCATCTCCACCGAACTGCGGCTCTGCTTGTTGTGCCAGTCGAGGTCGGCATCGGTATAGCGTTTTTCTGGAGTAATTTCGTGCAGGTCGGCTCCTGCCACTTCGGCAAGTTTCTGAGCTACGCCCTTGGTCACGCCCGAAGCCGAAAAATAGGCTACTAATGTTTTCATCTCTTTAGGATTTTGTGCGTTGTTACTACTGCTGGTTTGTTCACTCTGTTTTTGGGTGCATGCTCCCAGGCTGATGGCAGCCAGAGCCATAATTGCTACAAATAAGTGTTTCATCTTCTTTTGTTTTTGAATTTGTTTATATTATTAATAATTTATTTTTTTCATGTTACTTAATTACTCGATTGTTCGATTGTTTGAGTATTCGATTACTCGAATACTCGAATGCTCGAACACTCGAACACTCGATTTTCTCATCAGGTGTCACGCGTACCCTGACATTCAGGGTATCCAGAACAACCCCAAAACTGCTGTCCAGCTTTAGAACCACGTTTGATTGTGCGCCTTATCATAGGTTTGCCACAAATGGGGCACAATGGCGCACCCTGCTCTACCGACTGCAACATTTGTGCGGTTAACCGCTCCTTGCTGAGCCCCTCAGTAAAGCCTCCTGATTCTTTGAATTCGTCGAGCTGCCGCGAAATCATTTTCTGCAACATGGTTATGTTGCGGTTAATGAGTTGTTTTATGGAATTAACGCACACCATTATATTGTCACTTTCAACCCATGGTGAGAAGCGTCGACGTTGTGCTTGAATATGCAGCCACGCGTCTCGCTCAATATCAGTTCCATAATTGGGCCGTTCTAGTTGAAGGTTTCTAAAGGCAAGGTAATTTTCACTATCCATTGCCCACGGCTCAATGTTATAGGTGAGTGAAAATGCCATAAAGTCGCTGAGCAATTCGCTCAATGTGGCTCTTGCCACATCGGTAAGACGCATTTCTGTTTCACGGCTGGTCTGCCTGCGTGAACTTCCCTCGGCTATGTTGGCGGGGGCGCTACGGGCTGCCATAACCATCTGGTCATATAGGCGACCACCAGGATCATTGTCTTTGTTTAGATATCGTTGGCAAAAACTAATGGTCGCCTGGTGAATGATATGCGACATTACCCATGCATCCAAATAGTAGTAGCCTTTGATTGATTTTATTTCGACAGGCATCTTATTAAGTTTTGTTTCGAATATTCGAATAATCGAGAATTCGAATAATCGAGATTTTATTGATTCGAGATTTTATTGATTCGAGATTTTATTGATTGGGGGGGATAATTGGTAGTTTCGTTATTTCAAAATTACAGTTCATGTTAAGAGTTTACCATCGGCAGGAATTCGGCCAGCACATACATGCTGCCGCCCACAAACACAAAGTCGTCCTCGTTGGCATCGGCCATCGCGGCACGATAGGCGGCCACCACCGTTTCAAAAGTCCGCCCTTGAAGCCCCTTTTGAGCAGCAAGTTCGGCCAGTTCGGTTGCCTTCATGGCGCGCGAAGTGCTTGCCTGTGTGAAGTAGTACTGCGCCCGTTTGGGAAGCATCTCGAGCAAGTGCTGCACATCCTTGTCGGCCATGAAACCTATCACCACACGCAGCACATTGCACTGCTGACGCTTGAGTTGCTCCATGAGTTGCGGGAAAGCTCCAATATTATGCCCCGAGTCGCACACCACACGAGGCTTGTCGTGCACCTGCATCCAGCGGCCCACCAGGCCCGTCATCAGGTGTGCATTCTCAATGCCGGCTTTCACGCTCTCGGCAGGAATGTGCACCCCTTGTTCACGCAGCACAGCCAGCGCAGTGAGCACGGTGTTGATGTTGGCCACCTGATAGTCACCGGTGAGGCCTGCCCGCAACTTGCCGTTGTTACGCGTCTTCAACACTGCTTGCCGCGATTGCAGCACCTCGGGCTCATCTTGGGCAAAAGTGATGGGCGACTTGCCTCGCTGGGCAGCATCGGCAAACACATCGTGGGTTTCCTCGCACGACTCCCCTATCACCACAGGCACACAGGGCTTGATGATGCCAGCCTTCTCCCCCGCCACCTGAGCAAGGGTGTCGCCCAGGAACTGCGTGTGGTCGAGGGCAATGTTGGTAATCACGCTCAATATGGGCGTGATGATATTGGTACTGTCGAGCCTGCCACCCATACCCACCTCAATCACGGCATAATCTACCTCACATTGCGCGAAGTAGTCCATTGCCATGGTCGATGTGAGTTCGAAAAACGAGGGTGCTCCATCGTAGTGCATTTCAAAATATCGCTCCATGAACTCCACCACCTTGTGGCGCGGAATCATGCCGCCGTTCACCCTGATGCGCTCCCTGAAGTCGATGAAGTGAGGCGAGGTGAACAGGCCCACCTTGTAACCGGCCATCTGCAACACAGCGGCTATCATCGACGACACACTGCCCTTGCCGTTGGTTCCCGCCACATGAATGCAACGATATTTCTTGTGCGGATTGCCGAAGAGGTCGTCAAGGTCGCGACTCGTCTGCAGGCCGGGCTTGTAACCGCCTGCCCCTTGCCGCTCGTACGACGGCAACTGGCTGAACAGGTAATCTATTGTTTCTTGATAAGTCATAGTCGTTTTGAGTTTAAAAAAGGAAATAACCGACAATGCCTGCCGCTATGATGATGAGTATGGGATGAATGCGCGTGAAATACACCACACTGAACGAGGCGATGCAAATGAGCACCGATTTCACAATATCGGGCGTTACATACCCGAAGTTCTCTCCGTTCATGAGCAGCAGCGCAGCCGACGCTATCAGGCCCACCACCACTGGCCTCAGCCCCAGCAGCGCACCCTGGATGAAGGCACTCTCGTGGTGGCGGCTGATGTAATGGCTCGCCATGAGCACCAGCACAAACGGCGGCAGCACCACCGTGATCGTGGCCAGAACCGAGCCCCACACGCTGCCTGTAGCGGCAAAGCCAATGTAGGTGGCACTGTTGATGCCTATGGGGCCGGGAGTCATCTGCGAGATGGCCACAATGTCGGTAAAAGTCTGGTTGGTAATCTGCGGGCACCACGACGAGCCCACAATCTCGCTCTGGATGAGCGACAGCATGGCATAGCCGCCGCCGAACCCGAACAGCCCGATTTTCAAGTATGCCCATATGAGTCGCAAGTAGGTCTCCATCACAGTCACGATTTAGTGGGAATTGAACGATGCGTGTAGACCAGGTAGCCCACAACAGCACCCAGCACAATGTACACGATAGGATTAGACACCACAGGAAGGCCCGAGTAGATGAGCAGCGCCACAGCCACCGGAATGATTATCGTCTTCCAGGTGATACCCGCTGTGCGTGCTGTTGTAATCACCGGAGCAATGATGAGTGCCACCACTGCCGGCCTGATGCCCTTGAAGATGCGCGAGAGCACCTCGTTGTTCTTGATGGCGTCGGGAGTCAAGTACAGCGCAATGAGCAAGATGATGACGAACGACGGCAGAATGGTGCCCAATGCTGCAGCAATACTGCCTTTCAGGCCACGCAAGCGGTCGCCCACCACCGTAGAGATGTTCACCGCCAAAATACCGGGCATCGACTGTGCCACGGCAAGCAGGTCAAGAAAATCCTCTTTCTCGATCCAGCGGTGATTCTCCACAATTTCACGCTGAATGATAGATATCATCGCCCAGCCGCCACCAAAAGTGAACAGCCCTATCTTGAAAAAGGTGAAAAACAACTCGATATATAGTTTCATAGTAGTTTTTAATGCAAATCGCGCTTTGATGCTACAAAATTACTTTTTTTCCAAGAAAAAATTGTATTTTTGCACATTAGATTTATATAATTTATCTACCAATGTGTAAGTTTAGGACCATTATCACAATAATTGCCGTTGCTTGCATCTCATGCGCTGCTGCTCAGGATCTCGTACTCATCGACTCCATCCCTGTCGCCGGTGTTGTAAAAAGCGACACCATTGCGCCTCCTGTCAAGAAGAAGAACCTGTGGCAGTCAATCAAGAACTATTTGGCGCTCGACGGCGGCAACAAGACTGGCTCCGACCTCAACAAGGTGAATGTGCTGGGCGGTCCCTTCTACGACAATCAGGCGGGCTTCGGTATCGCACTCATGGCAGGCGGCAACTTCAAGTTCCGAAACGACTCCATCTCGTTGCCCTCCACTTCGCAACTCTATTTCAACATCAGCACCAAGGGATTTTGGAAAGTCGGCCTCTACGGCTCCTTCTTCCTCAACCAGAACAAGTGGCGCATCAACTACGACATGAGTTACGAGAACATGCCCTCCTACTTTTATGGTATGGGCTTTGAGAATGGCGACAACGAAGACAACAAGACCATGCAACACAAGCACTTAGGCCTCTTCCATGTCGAAGGACTCATGAAGGTGACAGGCGCCCTCAAGGTGGGTCCTGCCATCAGGTGGAACTATGTGAACAGCGACACCATTGCCCGGCCCGAACTGCTCGAGGGGCAAGACCGCATTTTGCGCAACTATGGTTTTGGATTTGTGGCCGAATATGACACGCGCGACAACATGAAAGATGCCTATAGCGGCTGGTATGCCTATGGCGGCGTACTCTTCCGTCCTAAATTCCTGTGGAACAAATATGCCTTCACCACACTTGACCTGCGCCTGCGCCATTACAAGCAGGTGTGGAAAGGCGGTGTGCTGGCAGGCGACCTCTATGCCCTGTTCAACTTCGGCAACCCCTCGTGGGCCATGATGTCGCAAGTGGGCAACTCTAACCGCATGCGCGGCTACTACACGGGCCGTTACCGCGACAAGCACATGATTAACCTGCAACTCGAACTTCGGCAGCACATCTGGGGTCGTCATGGCATTGCGCTATGGGCGGGCGTGGGCAATGTGTTCCACGACGCCGACTCATTCGGCAAACTGCTGCCCAACTTCGGCATCGGCTACCGATTCGCCTTCCGCCGCCGCATGAACATCCGTCTTGACTTCGGCATTGGCAAAAACTGGCAAAACGGCTTTGTTTTCAACATCAACGAGGCATTTTAAACAATCACGACAACCTTAATATTAAATACTCCAAATACTCCAAATACTCCAAATACTGAACATGAAACTATTCGACAAGATATATGACATAGCCAAGAATCAACGCATATTGTTTTGGACATTTATGGCCATGGCCATTTTGCCCAATTTCATCATGTTTTTCACCGAGTCCACTTCGGTGCTCACACGCATCATCAACATAGTGCTCCCACTCGGTTTCTACTGGTTCGCACTCACGCTCAACAAGAAACCCGGCAAGATGTTCTGGTGGCTCTTCATTTTCATGTTTATCGATGCGTTCCAGATTGTGCTGCTCTACCTCTTCGGCGAGTCGCCCATTGCCGTCGACATGTTTCTCAATGTGGTCACCACCAATGTGACCGAGGCCACCGAGCTGCTCGCCAACCTGTTGCCTGCTGTCATCTTCGTGGTCATCATCTATGTCACGGGCATCGTGCTCTCCATCTTCTCCCTGTTCAACAAAGAAGAACTGCCCCACAGTTTCCGCCGTGCACACAAGCGCATTGCCATAGGCATCCTAATCGTTGCAGCCATTCTGCTCGGCGTGAACTATGGCATCGACAAAAAGTTCAAGATTCAGAACGATATCTTCCCCGTCAACGGTTTCTACAACCTCGTGCTCTCGGGCGTGCGCACCACACAGTCAATCAAATATGAAAGTGCGTCAAAGGACTTTACTTATAAGGCACGCTCCACTCGTCCCGACTCCATTCCTGAGGTGTATGTGCTGGTGGTGGGCGAGACGGCCCGTGCCGACAACTTTGGCATCTACGGTTACAATCGCAACACCACCCCACGGCTTCAAGCCATGGCCGACAGCATCGTCTACTACGAAGACGCCATCACCATGAGCAACACCACGCACAAGAGCGTGCCGCTGCTCCTCACCTCGGTGGGATGCGAAGACGACTTCGACCAGGTTTACCAGCGTAAAGGCATCATCAGCGCCTATAACGAGGCGGGCTACAGCACCGCTTTCTACTCCAATCAGCGACGCAACCACTCGCTCATCGACTTCCTGGGATGCGAGGCGCAAGATGTCAACTTCCTCAAAGACGACCTGCCACTCACTGCCCAGCTGAGCGATGAGGAACTGCTCAGGCCTCTCAAGAAGAAACTCGAAGAGCACACCTCAGGCAAACTCTTCATCGTGCTCCACTGCTACGGCTCGCACTTTAATTACAAAGATCGCTATGACAAGGGCGCGGGCGTGTTCCTGCCCGACAATGTGACCTCGGCCAAGAAGAAGTTCCGTAAAGAACTCATGAACGCCTACGACAACACCATTTATCACACCGACGCATTGATTGCGGGGGTTATTGACTTGCTTGCGGGCAAGCACATGCCTGCGGCCATGATTTATGTGAGCGACCACGGCGAAGACATTTTTGATGACGATCGCGGACGCTTCTTGCACGCATCGCCCCTGCCCACCTACTATCAGCTGCGCGTGCCCTTCATCGTCTGGGCTTCGCAGGAGTGGAAAGACATCTACACCGACCAGTGGCTGCAGCTCAACGAGCACCGCAACCTGCCCATTTCCACCAACCGCATCACCTTCCACACCATGCTCAGCATGAGCGGCATCACCTCGCCCTATTACAAAGAGAATGAAGCCCTCACCAGCGACTCGTTTAAAGTCACCCCAAGGCGTTATGTCAACGACCACAACGAGTACCGCACCATGGACGATGCCGGCCTCAAAGACCTCGACATCGAGCAGTTCCGCCTCCACCGCCTCCAGTTCCCCTGATAGCAAACAACCAAGGCAAGGAATCTCTTGCTCACATCAACAATAACACTCAAAAAGGTAACATCTATGAAACTTTCATTCATAGAACCTTTTGAAACCAAACTATGCAACTATGATGATTATTGATAGACTCTCGAAGCAGCTTTCGATTAGCCTCTTCATCCTCATGGCGGCCATGATGGCTGCCTGCAGTAGCGACAACAACAGCAACAATGAGCCGAACCCCACGCCCACCGACCCGGTCGAAGAACAACTTGCTCAAATGTCCTTGAGGCAGAAGGTGGGACAAATGTTCGTCATTCGCCCCGAAGCCCTGCTCGTCGGCATGGACGAGATTCACGATGTCACCGCCAATGCCGTGACACAACTCACCGATGGCATGGTGACCATCGACCGCGACTATCCCGTCGGAGGCATCATCCTCTATGCCCACAACATCACCACCCCCTCTCAAATCACTACCTTCACCAAGCAGCTGCACTCCCTGCCGGGCGACCCGCTGCTGTGCATCGATGAAGAGGGCGGACGCGTGGCCCGCATTGGCCGCAACAAGAACTTCAATGTACCAAAATATGCCAGCATGTGGGCCATCGGTGCCACGGGCAATCCATTCAATGCCCAGCAGGCCGGTGCCTCGATTGGCAGCTATCTGCGGCTCTACGGCTTCGATGTTGACTTAGCTCCTGTTGCCGATGTCAACACCAATCCCGAGAATGTGGTCATAGGTGACCGTGCTTTCAGCGACGATCCTGCCGTGGCAGCAAGCATGGTCGAGGCCTTCCTCAACGGCATACACAGCAGCCATGTCTCAGGATGCCTCAAGCACTTCCCCGGGCACGGCGACACCAAGACCGACACCCACTATGGCTATGCCGAAACCAAGAAGACCTGGCAAGATATGCTCAACTGCGAGATGGTTCCCTTCATAGCAGGCATCAAAGCTGGCGCACAATTCATCATGACGGCACACATTGCTGCGCCCAATATCACAGGCAATAGCGACCCCGCCACCATGTCTTCTGTCATACTCCAAGACAAGTTGCGAGGTGAGCTTGGTTTCGAAGGCATCATCATCACCGATGCCATGGAGATGGGAGCCATCACTTCCCAGTACACAAATACCGAAGCTACCATCGGTGCTATCAAAGCAGGCGTAGACATCATACTCGGCCCCCACAACTACAAAAAGGCCTTCGATGCCGTGGTTGAAGCCGTAAAGAACGGAGAAATCAGCGAAAAGCGCATCGACGAGAGCGTGCGACGCATCTTGCGCGTCAAGCAGGCACGCACCCTTTGGCCGCGCTACACAAATTGATTTGCTTTTCTTCAAATCATGCACTATTTTTGTATCAATTAGGCTGCATAAAAAAGTTACATCTTTGTAACTTACATTTGTGTAACTTTTCGTATCTTTGCAATAACATGCAGCTTCTATCTGATACACATTCTTTATAATGACACAATAGAATGACTGAAAACAAGAAACATATACTCGACTTTACCGTGAGGCAGAACCTGAGGCTCGGCACCAACTATGCCCTGCTCAAGCTCATGCCCACCGGTGGCCAACTGCCTCCCTGTGAGCCTGGCCAGTTTGCCCAGGTGCTGGTGCCTAACAGCAAGAACACCTTCTTGCGCAGGCCCATCTCCATCTGCAACATCGACCCTAACGAGAATCTGCTCTGGCTGCTTGTGCGCCGTGCTGGCGAGGGCACTGCTGCCCTGTGCGACCTGCACGAGGGCGAAACCCTCAATGTGATGCTACCGCTGGGCCATGGCTTCACCTTGCATCGCGACGGCACCACGCTGCTCGTGGGCGGTGGTGTGGGCGTGGCACCCCTGCTCATGCTGGGCAAGGTACTCAAGGAGCAAGGTATGCAGCCTGAGTTCCTGCTGGGAGCGCGCACTGAAAACGATTTGCTCATGCTTGACAAATTCAATGAATTGGGGCCAGTGCACATCACTACCGACGACGGCTCGGCCGGCGTTCACGGCGTGGTCACCAGGCATCCCGTGCTCACAGGCGGCAACATGGCCCACATTGCCTGTTGCGGCCCCATGCCCATGATGCGTGCGGTGGCGGCACTGGCTCGCCAGCAAGGCATCGACTGCGAGGTGTCGCTCGAGAATCTCATGGCGTGCGGCATGGGCGCCTGCCTGTGCTGTGTTGAAGACACTGCCGACGCCGGCAATGTGTGCGTGTGTACCGAAGGACCTGTTTTTAACATCAATCGACTCAAATGGCAAATTTAAGCGTTAACATAGGCAATCTGCGACTCAAGAATCCCGTCATGACGGCTTCGGGCACCTTCGGCTACGGCGAAGAGTTTGCCGACCTCATCGACCTCAACCAGCTTGGCGGCATCATCGTCAAGGGAACAACCCGAATGCCTCGGCAGGGCAACCCCTATCCCCGCATGGTCGAGACGCCCAGCGGCATGCTCAATGCCGTGGGACTCCAGAACAAGGGTGTTGACCACTTTGTAGAGCACATCTATCCCCGCATCTGCGGTCTCGACACCGCCATCATCGTCAATGTGAGCGGTTCTACCATCGACGACTATGTGGCCGTGTGCGAGCGCCTCAATCCGCTGGACAAGGTCGCTGCCGTCGAAATCAACATCTCATGCCCCAATGTCAAGCAGGGCGGCATGACCTTCGGCACCACCTGCACGGGTGCGCAAAGCGTGGTCAGCGCTTGCCGCAAGGCCTATGATGGCACCATGATTGTGAAACTCACCCCAAATGTCACCGATGTCACCGAGATAGCCCGCGCCGCTCAGGAGGCCGGAGCCGACGCCCTCTCGCTCACCAACACCTTCCTGGGTATGGCCATCGATGTCGAGCGACAGACACCCTGCCTCTCCACCATCACCGGCGGACTCTCAGGACCCTGCATACGGCCCATTGCCGTGCGCATGGTGTGGCAGGTGGCCAAGGCGGTTAATGTCCCTGTAATAGGCCTTGGAGGCATCATGAACGGACGCGATGCACTTGAATTCATCCTCGCCGGAGCCACCGCAGTGCAGTTCGGCACCGCCAACTTCGTCGATCCACAGGCCACCATCAAGGCCATTGGCTACATCAACGACTACCTCGACCGACACGGCCTCGACAGCGTCCCCCAGCTCATCGGCGCCCTAAAAGCATAAATAATCACAGATAAACCCTCTCAGCACAATGAAAACTCTCAAATCCACTCTCCTCCTGCTTTTGGCTTGCTCAATCGCTATTCCCATGCAGGCCTATGATTTCAAGTTCGAAGGCATTTGCTATAAGATTAATTCAGATGGCACTACGGTCTATGCCACCTATGAACAAAAGGGCATGCCCTCCTATTCTTTCATACCCCTTGAAATTGACTTCCCCTCTAAGGTTACTTTCGGCGGTAAAACCTACACCGTTACTGCCATTGGCGATAGCGCCTTCTGGGGATGCGATGTCATCATGTCTTTCACCCTGTCACCCACCATCAAGTCGATTGGCGACAAGGCATTCTACAACTGCCAGGGAATCAAAAATATCTACATTCCACCCACCGTTCGGGATATGCAAACCGAGGTCTTTGCCATGTGCAAGTCATTGCAACATGCCTGTCTCAACCACACACCCTATTCAAGCTATTTGGACGGTAGCGACAATATGGGATGGGGAATATTCAATTCATGCACCGCTTTGGAATCTGTCACAATCGGACCCAATATCAAAAAAATGACTGGATATGAGTTTTCCAACTGCACAAACCTCTCCGAAGTCATCTGCCTCGGCGACTATGCGCCAACTGCTCAGAGCAGCACATTCAACAACCTCTCAAAGGATAAGATCTACATCCATGTTCCCGTGGGGTGCAAATCGTCATATCTGAGTCATGGTTGGACAGGTTTCTCCCATCTCATCGAAGACCTCCCCACTCCATCCGACAAAGGTGATCTCAACACCGACGGCAAAGTGAATGTCTCCGATGTCGCCACACTCATCAACATCATCCTCGGCGTCCACTGATGCTTTGATTAGAGTTGATGAATTAGGGTTGAGAGATTCCTCCCTGACAAGATTGGTGTGAGCGGATATGAGATCCTTTGTTATACTGTGTCGAGAGAAGGCAGTATAACAGGAATATGCAAGAGCACGGTGACTTATTCCCAAATTTTAATATGTAAAAAAGCGACTTATTCCGTTTTTTAGGTAGTAAAAAAGCGACTTACTCCATTTTTAAAGGTTTCCTTCCAGCCCACCACACATTCCCCTTTGGGGACTCCCCTCATTTACTCATCTGCTCGTTTCCTTGTTTACATTACACGTCTACTGCTCTACTTAATCACCACGGGGTCAAGGAAGTAGAGGGGCTTTAATTAATTCACAGAAATTCTCAGCCGAGGATGCTACATCACCCTCGGCTGAACACAATATCGAAAAAGCTGTTTCTCTATATTCCACTTACAGGCGGTTGCGCTC
Organism: uncultured Bacteroidales bacterium; assembly: GCA_902768435.1. Lineage (GTDB taxonomy): Bacteria > Bacteroidota > Bacteroidia > Bacteroidales > Muribaculaceae > Sodaliphilus. Next base: position 54,584 of record CACXLJ010000012.1, read on the forward strand.
CTCTTGACCCGCATGGCTGCCCTTGTAGCGGCTGCGGGTGGCGTTGAATTTCCAGGTGGCTCCTAACTGAAAATACTGGTTATCGCGATAAACGTATGCATCATTACAGTAATTGATGCCTTCATAATCCAATCCACGCTGTTTGGTTGTATAAAAAAGGTCGCTCACTCGAGCATATATGTTAAGACTGTTGTCTTTCAGGAAACTCTTACTAAGCCTGAGATTGACTGATCCGTATGTTTTCATATTCAGATATGACGATTTATAGCTTGGCGTCAGACTAACTTGAACATTAAAATGCCATGAGTAAGGCAAACTCAATGTGTTATCAAGCGTGAAACTGGAAACCACTCCTTTCCAGTTATGGGCAGGATCAATCCCTATTGCTTCTATTTTATCGTCTATAATGTAAAAATTAGCTGAATAATTCATTTGCCAGATACCTATCTTAGGCGAGAAGTTCAACGACAACGAGTAACTATTGCCCGATGGTATAGTTCTGAAATCCATTAGCATCACACCAGGATGGTTCACATCATCGTATGCACTTTGGAAACTTGTGTATCCGTTTGTCCTGCGGGTATAAGCCACTTGAGCATAGATCCACTTCCATGACGATTCCCAGGCAATACATTTTTGCGTTTGTGGCTGCAAGAACGGGTTACCGGTTTCATAATAATACTTACTACGATATGATATGGAAGACCTCAATATGTCATACGAGGGATTGAAACGGTAAACCTGATAAGACAATGAGTGACGCCAATCTCCATCTTGATAGCTAATTGACACCCTCGGAATGAGGATATGATATTTAGGGCTCATTTCTTCCATGCGTTTCCCATTTACATCATAGTGTGTCAACTCATTCTGCCACCTCAAGCCGGCATCAAACGAGAATTTCTTAACTTGTGCGCTGTAGTTGGCATACAGAGACCATGTGCTGGTTTGCTGGTGCGTATGGTTATCGGCCGAGAAACCACTCTGCCTAAAATCGCTATGACGGTTTACATTGGTCACCTCTTCACCAAAAGTCAATTCGCCAGTTGGCACGGGTGCCGTAATCGTCAACTTCTCGGCCACAAGATGGCTTTTAATTTTGCTACTGCTTGTAGCAACGATTTGGTCATCAGCCGATGACATCATCTGTGAACAGTTCGTTCCACCATAATAGTCAGCACTGAAATCAAATTTCCATTTTCCAAATTCGCCTATATAGTAAGCATTGACGCTATGATATGGCCTTGGCTTACTGGTTGTTAAGGTAGTCGTGTGTCCATCCTCTACAAGTTCTGTGCCACGCCACACGCTTTCATCTTGCTCATCAGTTTTTCTGACATTGCCAATATTAGTATTGAAAGTATAAGTCAACCCCAAAGAATGTTTTTCACTAATATCCCAGTTCCATCCTATATCAGTGGAATTAAACCTGAATTGGCTGTATGATCTGCGGGTTCTTTCATAGTTCCATGTATCTGTTGCAATCAGTTCTTCCTTTCCTCCATTGAGGAAATACCTAGTCCCCCTGCCCAACGATTCGCGGACAAAGAAATCCATACCGTTTTTTAGACGGTAATTGAGTGAAAAACTCGCCCATCCCGACGATTTATTGGCCTTGCGATAAGTGAGAGCGATATTGCCGCTCAAGCCTTCGCCTTGTTTCTTGACAGTCTTGAGACGGATAACTGATTTTACATCCTGGCCGTATTCGGGCCCGGGGTTGGTGATGATTTCGGCCGAGAGGATTTCATCGGCACGGTAGCGGTCGAGTTCAGAGGCATCGCGCACTTTCTTGTTGTTGATGTAGATTTCGGGTGTGCCATGTCCAGCGATGGTGCCGTCACTCATCATCAAGGGCAGGTGAGTCAGCATCTCGGTCACCGACCCGAATTGTTCCAGCACAGTGCCCTGCACATTGGCAAGCAGGCCGCGATCGGTGGAACGAACAAGTTGTTTTGAACCC
>CACXLJ010000013.1 GCA_902768435.1 uncultured Bacteroidales bacterium
CATCACCCTCTGGCACTTCTTCTCCCACCACATTTTCTCATAATTTCTCTATTTTTCTATTCTATTATCACTTTATCATTGTCTTATCGGTGTTTAGGAAAATCAGGCGCATCATCAGGATAATAAACTTTAACTCCTGCACCAATCATCTCCTGTTTACTCCATCGAACTTCGGTTGTCACTACATTTATTTGATGCCCAGGATGATGTTGATAAGGGCGGTGACATCTGAGACATTGATCTTGCCATCGCCGTTCACATCGGCGGCCTGTTCGTCCTTGTCGACGATGCCCAGAATCATGTTGACCAGCGTAGTCACGTCGCTCACGTTCACATTCTCATCACCATTAACATCACCGGGAACCATCGGCACCTCTAGATCTTCAATGATGATATAGAACTGATTCCAATAATCAGCATCTCTATAGCTTTGATAACAACCAGCCAGCACGTGAAGTTCACACACATTTTTGTTGATTTCAAAAAAAGTGTTGCTCGCTATTGATGGCACTTTTGATGGATAGCATGAAATCTTGGTTACGTCCACACACCCAGCAAATGCATTTTCGCCTATAACATTAACTGTTTTTCCAATCACAATGTCGGTCAATTCAGCACAACCAGCAAATGCACTCTCGCCCACAGTGGTGACGGAGTTGGGAAGAATCACATTTGTTATTAACGAACCATCTAAAAAATAATCAGGTATTTTCTTTACTTTTGAGCCTATGGTGACCCTATTTATCGCATTCTTGGGAATGTTTCTATCATAAAAGCGACAATCAATGGCGTTCCAAGTTAATTCGGCTAGATTTGAACAACCCGAAAATGCCTCATCATCAATAGAATTAACCGATTCCCCAATAGTAAGGCGGGTCAATTTCGAACATCCAGAAAAGGCCTCACTTCCTATCACAGACACTGCGTTACCTATAACTACATCGGTCAATTCGCCACAATCTGCAAATGCACAACTTTGGATTGAGATAACAGAGTTGGGAACAGTCAAACTAGTTATTTTTGATCCACTCAAAAAAATATAAGGTATTACTTCAACTTTTGGACCAATTGACAAGGAAGAAATGTTTTCTTTAGGGAAATCGCCCATATCAAAACAATTAACGGGATTCCATATCAGTTCAGTCAAACCAGTACACCCTTTGAAGACTCCATTAATTGCACTCACTTTAGAACCAATGGATAGTTTTTTCAGGCCGATACATCCCTCAAAGGAATAAGAACCAAGGCCTATCACATTATCTGGAATAACTATTTCTGTTAAATTCTGACAGAATGAAAAGGAATGTGATCGGATGTATTCAATAGTTTCTGGAATATCCACGCCAGTCAGACCAGTACAACCATTGAAAGCATAATCACCTATTGCAGTAACTTTATAGGTCTTTTTATTGTATTTGACTGTTGAGGGAATACTTACCACACCATATAAATTGGGGTAATTTGTTGAAGCCGTAGTATCGCAGGTCACACTCACCGATTTGCCATCGCTATTGATGTTATAGGCGAGGCTGTCGACCATAAAGTCGTAGGCGGTGGCAGAGTTGGCAAAGGTGAGGGCAGCCAGCAGGATGAGGTTTTTGACGAAAGTTTTCATAGCGGATAGTATTATATTGCCATTTAATCGATTTTGCGGTTTTGTTTGGGTGCAAAGTTAGGGCATAAAAATGGGCACACCAAATTTAAGAGTTCATTTAACACTCTGTAATCTTCTAATAGTCAACAAAAAGCATTTTTCTTCAATTCATCCTATTTTTGAGGACCCAAAAAGCGCCCCAATTTTGTGTCCGGAATTTATTTGTTGAATCATTGCCACATTTTGCGAGAGAAAAACATCGACGCCGAGGGGATATACCATCAAAAAGCAGCACCTCTCGGTGTCAAAAAGCCTCGCAAGCTCGGAGATTATTTGTTGAATCATTGCCACATAAAAAAATACCGCGCACCGCGCAGCTTTTTGACGAACTTTGTTCGTTGCTTTTTGATTATCATCCTGTCCCGCACCGCTGAAAATCAGATAAATCAGATTCATCCGTAGTTTATAATCTCTGTCCCGCCTTGTTTTAGCGCGCCAGCGCAGTAATTTTTACTTTATAATTTTAAAACGGAGTTTTATAATTTTAAGCCCGAAGGGCGTCAAAAAATAACCACGCGCTTAACCGTGCTGCTTTGTGTGAGCCCGTTTACTCGTCTCCTATTTTACTATTTAAGGTTATTTAAGTAAAAGATAATGTGATTATTGAAACAAAATAGTAATTTTGCGGCAGATATTAACTTAAAAAACTAAAGATATGAAAAAATTATTAGCTATCAGTTTAGCACTCGTGCTGGGTGCATCGATGAGTTTCGCTCAAACCAAGGCTGCCACCAAAAAGGAGACTACCCCAAAGAAAGAGATGATGAAACTCGAAAAGAAGTCTGAAACCAAAATGTCTAAGGAAGAGGCTCTTAAAATGCGCGAGAAAGCCGAAGCCGAAGGCATGAAGTGCGAGAAAGCAGCAGGCCACAAGTGCGCTAAAGAAATGAAGTGCGAAAAGGCCGAAGCCAAGAAGTGCGCTAAAGGCGACATGAAGTGCGAGAAAATCGAAGGCAAGAAATGCGAAAAGGCCGAAGGTCACAAGTGCGAAAAAGGCGAAGGCCATAAATGTGCCAAAGGCGAAGGCCCTGAGTGCGCAAAAGCCTGTGCTGACAAAAAAGCCATGGATTGCGAAAAGAAATGCGAGAAAGAGGCTAAAAAGCAGTGCTGCAAGGCTACTTGCGAGATGACTTCGCCCCATTGCGCCAAGTGTGGCACCGCCGAACAGCAGTGCGGCGACTGCAAGGACTGCGCTAAAAAATAATTGACGGCTATAATATCATTGTTCTTCATCAGCTCCATTGCGATGAAGAATTTCAAAACGAATCATGATATGCGTGCTTTCACGGCACGCATATTTCTTTTCAGCCCCGCCAGTTTCACACGCTTCACAGCGCTGTGACTGAAGATGCGGCTGAACTGCTCCTGCGTCATGTCGAGGATGGCCTGAGCATCGAGTTGCAGAAATTCGTCGCTGGGTTGGAATTCCGGCACATGATTGCCGGTGGCATGGCGGTTGTGTGGGCAACACAACTGGCACTCGTCGCAGCCGTACACATGGTTGCCTATGCACTGCTCAATCCATTCGGGCAGCCGCTCGTCGCGGTTCTCGATGGTTTGGCACGAGAGGCACTTGCGGGTATCAACCATGCCGTCGTGCAGTGCCTGTCCCGGGCAGTGCCGCTCACAGGCATGGCACTCGCCGCAAGTTTCGGTGCAAGGCGCGTCAGGTGTGAGTTCCAACTCGGTAATCACCTCGCACAGCACAAAGAAAGAGCCCTTGCCGGGCAGGATTATCATATTGTTGAGCCCCACAAACCCGATGCCCGACTTCTGTGCCCAGTAGCGTTCGCGCATAGGTGCCGAGTCAACGCACACACGCGAAGCACAACCGGTTTTCTCCAGGATGAACTGCGCCAACAGGCGGCCACGGTCGCGCAGCACCTCGTGGTAGTCGCGGCCATAGGCATAGTAGGCAAACCGTGGTGCATCGGCAGGCTGGAATCGGTTGGGGTAGTAGTTCATGGCCAGGCAAATCACCGACCGTGCGCCGGGCAGCAGCAGGTGTGGGTCGCGGCGAATGTCGTCGTGCCGTTCGGCCCACGCCATGCACGAGTGTTCTCCGCTGGAGATCCACTCACTGTAGCGTTGCACGGCATCGTCGTCAACGACTTCGGCGGCAGCAAAGCCACAGGCATCGAATCCCAGCCTTTGGGCTTCGGCCTTGATGAGGGTCTCTATGCTGGTGCCAGGATTCATAACGAGGCAGGATGTTACATGGGCAGTTTACCGAAGTCATAGCCTTGCTCCTTGAGCCACTCGATGGCTTTTGGAAGAGCATACTTCATGTTTTTCTCGGCTTTGAGCGAGTCGTGAAACACGATGATGGAGCCATTGCGGGCCAGGTGCTTCACATTGTCGAGCACCTGCTCGCCGTTGAGTTTCTTGCTGTAGTCGCGTGTCACCAGGTCGTACATGATGATGGCAAACCGGGCGCGCAGCACCTTCGACTGCGCCCAGCGCAGCAATCCGTGCGGCGGACGGAACAGCGGCGAGTGAATATACTCGTTGGCAGTGAACACATTGTGCAGATAGGCCTTGGTCTTCATGTAGGCACCTTGGGCGTGGCTCATGGTGTGGTTGCCCACGCTGTGGCCGCGCAGCAAGATTTCCTGGAACAGCAGGGGATTGCGTTTCACATTCTCGCCCACGCAAAAGAAGGTGGCCTTCACCCCATAGTGGTCGAGCGTGTCGAGCACCCACGGCGTGACCTCGGGAATAGGCCCGTCGTCGAAGGTGAGGTACACCGTGTGCGGCTTGTGATGGATGCGCCACACCGTTTCGGGAAACAGCATGCGGTAGGCAAGTGGCGGGCGTTCAACGAGTTTTGTGAGTCTCATGTCATCAAAAAATAAAGCGACGGGGCTTTACTGACCCCGTCGCCTGATGTGAATGATTAGTTTCGGGTTGCATTCTGGTCTTCTTGAGCAGCGGCTTCGGCACTGGGAATGCTAATACCTGGGCCATTGTTGCCGCCGCCTTGCTGTTGGCGTTGAGCGGCCTCGTACATGGCCTGCAGTTCCTCTTCGGTATACTGCGCTTCCATTTGCTTGCGCTGTTCGTACGACTTCACATAGTCTTCCACCTCGTTGGTATAGACGCCCATGCCTTTCACCTTCTTGATGAGGCTGTCGTAACCGGCAGGATTCATCTCCTTGTAGCGGCTGAAGAGTCGTGGATAGTAGATGGTCATCACATTCTGGTCGTAGTTGCTCAATCCGTTGATGCGTTCGCCAATCGACTGATAATAGATCATGTATTGCGAGTAGCGCATGATTTCGCTCTCAACGATGCCGATGGCCTTTTTCACGAGTTCGGGCTTGTTGGTCTCTTTGCCAATGGTCTCGTAAATGTCGGCAAGGCGTTGCATACCACCCATGTTTAAGGTGAACGGACAAGCCTTCTCGGGCAGTTTCTTCTCCATGAGGTTGAGAATGTCGATAGCCTTGGCAAAGCGGTCGTTCACATACTCATCGACGGGTTTGCCCATAAACTCGCTTTGGCCATTGGCCTTGGCAGTCTTGCCCGTCATGCCCTCGTTGATAAGGTCGTTGACGAGGCTCACCATCGCCGAACGGGTGGTTTCGACCATGCGGCGCACTGTTTCGTCAAGATAGATGGAGCCTGGCTCGGCCTCATCGAGACCGCCCCAGCGGAACTTCTTGGTGATGTTTTCATACATCTTGTCGGTATAGCAGTGTATGTCGCCACGGTCGTCATTATCGTACTCAATGGGGACAATCTGGTAGGCCATACCGGTGTTGCGCATGTAGGTCCAGAAACGAGAGTAGAGGTCGTCGGCCACGGTCATGGCAAAGTAGCAGGGCCGTTTCCAACCTTCGGCAATCGACGATGCAATGAGGTCAAGGGTCATGATGTCGCTTGAACTCATGCTGCCCTGAGAGATGTCGACGGGGATGGCTTCGAGCACTTGGTCGCGCTCTTGCTCGGTAACCACGCCAGCCTTAATGGCCTGGTCCGCATCGATGGGGATGAAGGTATTAGGATACATTACATTGCCTGTGATGCGTCCGTCCTCGCTCTTGTTTGACTCATCTTTATACAGTTCCTGCAAGCTCTTGATAAGCGGAGTGAGTTCATGATTCGACTCGAAATCCACGCTGCTGCTCTGGCGGTCGCCGTAGGCATAGGTGAACTTGTCGGCCTGCATGGGAAGCGGTTTGGAGTCGTAGGCGGCACGCTGCATCTGGGCTATATACCAGTCGGTGGCAAGATAGCTCAGGTTCACCACGCGCACATCGGTGCGATAGCCTTCCACCTCCTGCAGGTACCACAGCGGGAAGGTGTCGTTGTCGCCATTGGTGAAGATGATACCGTTTTTATCGATGCTCGACAGGTAGTTCATGCCGAAGTCGCGTGCGCAATAGCGGCCAGAGCGGTCGTGGTCGTCCCAAGTCTGGCTCACCATCTGCAGTGGCACGAGCAGACCAATGAGGGCTGCCACGCCTGCCAATGCCATAGCCGGCTTGCCTGCCGATACCTCGCGGTCGACGAGAGCGTCTTTCTCGGCATCGCCCGTTTTCTTGCTGCGTTTCATCAGCCACACGATGCTGCGCCACAGACCTGCAACGCCCATACCCACCCAAATGGCGAAGGCATAGAACGAACCGGCGTAGGCGTAGTCTCGTTCACGAGGCTGCAACGGAGTTTGATTCAGATAGAGCACGATGGCAATACCTGTCATGAAGAACAGGAAGAATACCACCCAGAACTGCTCGATGCCCCGTTTGCTCGAGAAGGCTTGCCAAAGTATACCAATCAAGCCCAACAGCAACGGCAGGCAGAAGAACACATTGTGACCCTTGTTGCCTGTGGTGTAGTCAGCGGGCAGCAGACTCTGGTCGCCCAAGCGGGCATTGTCGATAAAGGGGATACCCGAAATCCAGTTGCCATGTGTGAGATCGCTGGAGCTGAGGCCCTGGATGTCGTTCTGGCGGCCTGCGAAGTTCCACATGAAGTAGCGCCAGTACATGTAGTGCAGCTGGTAGCCGAAGAAGAACTCGAGGTTCTGGCCGAACGAGGGTTTAGACCCTGATGTACTCATTCCATAGCTCTGTTCAACATAATTTAAAATATTGTAGTCATCAACCGGGTCACCATTCTGGTCCACAATCATGTCCTTAGAAATGTCGACCTGAGTGAGCGGGTGATTGTCCACATCCAGGAAGTCGTTATAATATTTCACATGGCTCGGCATCGACGAGTACATGCGCGGGAACAGCATGCACATGCCCGAAGGATAGCCAATGTCGAAGTCATGACCGGTGCACACATACTGGTCGGGGTCGCTCTCGTTCTGCTTCACCACACGAGCATATTGCTTGTTGCCATTCTTGGCTCGGTACTTGAGGCTGTTGCCAGTGAACTCAAGTTGGGGCGAGGCGGTATAGACCTGACCATAGAGAAGCGGTGACTTGCCATACTGGTCACGGCTCAGATAACCGCTGAGGGCGAAGGCGCTGTTAGGCGAGTTCTCGTCGAGCGGTGTGTTGGCACTCGAGCGGATGAGGATGAGGCCGTAGCAAGTAAAGCCCACGAAAATCATGAAGATGCTGAGAATGATGTTGCTGTAAACGCGCGTAGGCACCTTCTTGACAAAGCGGAACAGATACACGCCCAGTGCAATGAGAATGATGATGGGGATGAGCAGGCTCGATCCGATGAAGGGGATGCCCGACAACAGGATAGCCACCATGAACGAAACCTTCATGCGTGTTTCGTCGGAGCCTTTCTTGAGTTCCCACAGGCACCAGCCAATGGCTGCCAGCAGCACAAGCGAGTAGATGATGGCGCCTGTGTTGTAGCCCATGCCCAAGGTGTTCACAAAGAAGCGGTCGAAGTAGCCGCCCAGTTCCACAAAGCCGGGTTCAAGACCGTAGAGAATCACTCCCACTATGGCAAACGACACCAGCAGGGTGATGATAGAGCCCTTGGCATTCGATTCCTTGGTTTTGCGGAAGTAATAGACCAGCGCAATGGCGGGGATACACAGCAGGTTGAGCAGGTGCACACCCAGCGAGAAACCGAACACATAGGCTATGAGAATAATCCAGCGGTCGCTCGTGGGCGAGTCGGCTCGGTTCTCCCACTTGAGTATGAGCCAGAACACCAGTGCGGTACAGAACGAGGAGAAGGCATACACCTCGGCCTCGACTGCCGAGAACCAGAAGGTGTCGCTCCAGGTGTAAACCAGGGCGCCGCACAGACCGCTACCCATCACCACCAGGTATTGGGCGAGTGTCATCTCGTCTTCCTTGCCGTCTTTTACCACGAGCCTCTTCACAAGGTGCGTGATGGTCCAGAACAGCAGCAGAATGGTGGCGGCGCTCAAAATGGCCGACATGGCGTTGACGCACTTCGACACTGCCATCACATCGCCGCCGGCAAAGCAGGCTGCCAGGCGGGCAACGAGTATGAAGATGGGGTTGCCGGGCGGGTGACCGACTTCCACTTTATATCCTTGAGCAATGAATTCGGGACAATCCCAGAAGCTGGCGGTGGGCTCGATGGTGAGCAGGTAGGTAATGGCTGCTACCAGAAATGTGAACCAGCCCAGCGTGTTGTTGATAATGTTGTATTTTCTCATTTTGAAATGATATGATAATGATGTTATTTGCCTAAAAACGTGCAAAGATACTAAAATAAACGCAAAGTATAAAGTGTTATTATATATGCCTTTCAAAAATGCAATGTATTTTAAAGTAAATTTAAACTTTTAGGCGGTCAATGAGTCAAATAAGCACGACAGAAAAGCGATTTTATTGTTTTTTTGAAAAATTTGATATAACTTTGTGTTATTAAACGACAACGATATGAAAACTTTCAAGAAAATATCAATAATTCTCCTGTTCGTAGCTGCACTCATGACAGGCGTTCAGGTACAGGCGCAGACCCTGCGCGATGCCGAGTATCACAGCATGGGCCGCATTTCGCCCAATGGCACTGTGCGCGATGCCAACTATCAGTCGATGGGCTTCTTCGACAAGAACGGCAATGTGCTCGACAAGGCTAACCGTGTAGTGGGCAAGGTGAAGAACCTGCAAATCTACAACACCGAGGGAGAACGCATCGGTTATATCAACACCGATGGCACCGTGTGCAACGGCGAGAGCCTTGTGTTGGGCAAGATTGAGAAGAACGGCAAGGTGCTCGACAGCGAGAAGAATGTGATTGGCTATGCCCAGGGCATCAGTTTCGAGTGGATAGCCTGCTACTTCTTCTTCGACTTCTTCAAATAATGCAGCACAGCGATGAGAGGTAAAATACTTTCGTTAATACTGATAATCATATCGGCGGGGGTGGCCTATGGCCAATTGCCCGCCGACTCTGTTTTACGCCGTTATGCCGCTCAGATGCTCATGGTGGGCTTTAAGGGCGACAGCATCAACGACCAGAGCGATGCCGCACGCTATGTGCGCGACCTCAAGGTGGGCGCCATCGTGCTCTTTGATGTCGATCTCACGGGCGATGCCACGATAGGCTCGCGCAATGTGACCTCCACCGGGCAGCTGGCGACACTCACCGCCAAGTTGCAGAGTTATGCCGACTATCCGCTGCTCATCGCCCTCGACCAGGAAGGCGGGCGTGTGGTGCGCATGAAGACGCAGTATGGTTTCCAACCCATTGTGTCGGCTAAGTATCTGGGTGAAACCGACAACGAAGACACTACTCGCTTCTATGGCCATCGCATGGGCGAACAACTGCACAGTCACGGTGTGAACATCAATCTGGCACCGGTGCTCGATCTCGACAATCCGCAGTGTCCCGCCATAGGCAAACTCGACCGCAGCTATGGTGCCAGTCCCACTCAGGTGGTGCGGCATGCCCGCTGGCTCATCGAAGAGCATCACAAGCAGGGCGTGCTTTGTGCCGTGAAGCATTTTCCGGGCCACGGCAGCGCCATCAGCGACTCGCATTGGGGCTTTGTAGATGTGACCCAGACATGGAGTCCCACCGAACTCATCCCGTTCAGGCGACTCATTCATGATAACCTCATCGATCTGGTGATGACGGCGCACATCTTCAACCAGAAACTCGATCCCGACTATCCCGCCACCCTCTCGCGCAAGACCCTCGAAGGCTTGCTGCGCAAGGAGTTGGGTTACGACGGCGTGGTGGTGACCGACGACATGTATATGGAGGGCATCATCAACCAGTATAGCATCGAGCGTGCGCTGGTGCTCGCCATCAATGCCGGCGCCGACCTCATCTGTGTGGGCAACAACATCAACACCGGTTTTGAGCCCGACCGCCCCTTCCGTCTGGTCGACATCATCGTGGCGGCCGTCAAGCGCGGCGAGATACCCTACGCACGCCTGCTCCAGTCGCACAACCGCCTTGAGCGCCTCTACAACCGCCTCGCCTCCCTCCAACCCAAGAACTAAACATAAAATAACGACGCAAAATCTGCGTCGTTTTTCGTATGTTATTGTCGCAAAATCTGCGTCGTTATTTGCGGGGGTGGCGGAGGTTCGTTTATCGCACAACGCTCTGACGAGCGACTCATGCTACTCACTTCGCCGAGCGGGCGGAGCGGTAGAGTTCGTAGCTGTTGACGAGGTTTTGCCACAGGATGTAGCAGCCGGGTGCTACCGACGAGAGTGGATTCAAGTAGAGCGATGAAATCCAGATGGCGAACGCCGTGTTTTTCTGGCCCATGGCCTGCCCGCACTCGAGCACGGCCCGGTCGCGGCGGCCCACACCACGGCCCAACCAAAACTGCACCAGGCAAATTACCAGACTCATGAGCGCAATCCACAGGAGTGTGGCGAGTGTTTCTTGCGAGTGGGCTATGTTGCGCACAGTGATGCCGGTGACGATGGTGAGCGACACCGCCCACATGTAGAACGACAGGCTCGGCTCCTTCACCACCAGCCGGTGGAAGCGGTGCCAGTAGTGCTTCACCAGGAAGGCTGCCGCCATGGGCAGGATGAGAATCTGGGTCACACGCCTCAAAATCATGAAGAAAGCAGGGAGAAATTCTACATTCACCTCAGTGTCGATGAGCGGGAACACGGCAGGAATCATCAGGGCCGAGATAATGTTCGACAGGCAGGAAAATGTGGCCATGCTGGTCACATTGCCGCCCAACCTGCCCGTGATGACCGGTGCGGCAGCGGCACAGGGGCAAATGATGCACATGAGCACGCACTCCATGAAGATGAGTCCTTGCCCATTAGGGAAAAAGCACTTGGCGACCACCACAATAACAGCAATCATGAGCACCTGCAGCAGCGACAGGTAGATGTGCCATCGGGTGATGCGCATCTGCTTGAAATCGACACGGCAAAAGGTGATGAACAGGATTACGAACAGCAGCACCGGCACCGCCGTCTGGAAGAAGGGCAGCAGCGTGTCGCCCGCCTTGTCGAGCGCCTGGACATTGGCAAAGAGCAAGTATAGCCCCGTGCCGCACAGCATGGCTACGGGCAGCGTCCACTTCTTGATGATGTCGATAAAGCCGTTCATTGCCTTCAGGGGTTATTTATTGCGGTATTTGATGAATCCCACATAGGTGAGCAGCACCACATTCATGAGCAGTGCATAGATAATGGCGGGGATGGCCATCTTGGGCTCGTTGAAGATGAAGGGGCTCGAAGCCACGGCAATGGCTTGGGCGGCATTCTGCATGCCCACTTCGATGATGATGGTGCGCCGTTGCTGCACCGGCAGTCGTACGGCTTTGGCCATCAAGGCTGCCACGCCTGCTGCCACGATGATGAGCAGCGTCAGGCCTCCGCCCAGGCTGCCTATGTTCTGCCCGATGGTTTCATGGTGCTGCACAAAGAAGATGCCCGCCAGCAGCATCAGGGCCGGGAAGGCTATTTTCGACAGCACGCGGTCGGTGGTATGCGCCGCATTGGGCCACTTGAGTCTCATGCCAATGCCCAGCAAGATGGGGATGAGCATGAGCACGATGTTTTGAATGAGCAGGTTGCCCACCGGCAAATGGATGTCGGCAGCCAGGCTGCTGCTTTGGCTATAATTCACCGCCCAGCTCATGATGAGCGGCAGGGTGAACAACGTGATGATGCTGCTGAAGGCCGTGAGGGTCACCGACAGCGCCACATCGCCCTTGGCGAGCTTCGAGAAGATGTTCGATGAACTCCCACCTGGGCAGCAGGCAATGAGTATGAATCCTACAAAGAACAGTGGTTGCAGGTCGAGTATCAGGGCCAGTGCAAAGGCAATGACCGGGAGCACCACGATTTGCCCCAGCAGTCCTATCGTTGCTGCTTTGGGTTGTGCAAAGATGCGTTTGAAGTCGGCCAGGTTCAGTGATAGACCCAGGTCGAACATGAGCACCGAGAGGATGGGAATGACGAGTAAAATGGGATTCATTGTAATCTATTGATTTTTAGATAATTGCTGTATGTATTGATAAAGTTTGCGATAGAATGGGTGCCGTGTGAGCGTGGCCGAGTCGCCCAGGATGATGAGTTTCATGCGGGCACGGGTGATGGCCACATTCATGCGTCGCAAGTCGCGCAAGAAGCCTATCTGGCCCTCGTCGTTGGCGCGCACCAGGCTGATGACGATGATGTCGCGCTCCTGGCCCTGGAAACCGTCGACGGTGTTCACCGCAATGGCGTTGCGGAAGGGCTTGAAGAAGGCGTCGCGCCTGATGAGGCGGCGCAGATACTGCACCTGGGCGCGGTAGGGCGAGATGATGCCCATGTCGAGGTGTTCGTCAAGGATGCGCTGCTTGCCAATGCGCTCAAAGTAGTCGTGCAGCGTCTGCATGGTGAGTTCGGCCTCGCCCTTGTTGATGCGGCCAAAATTCTCGCCCACAAACTCCTCTTTCATGTCCAGCCCGTGCGTGTCGACCCACACGATGGACGTGTCGAGGTCGAGGATGCTGCGGTATTTCACATCGGGTGCACTCTGCACCATGCCGCCATAGAACCACTCGCTCGAGAAGTGCATGATGGCGTCGTTCATGCGGTATTGCACCTGTAACAGCGTCACCACCTGTGGATTGCTCTGCACAATGCGTTCCATGAGCGTCACGCCCAAGCCGCCCTGCAGCGCCTCGATGCTTTTCACTGTGGGTGGCAGCTGCTGGTGGTCGCCCGCCAGAATCAGGCGGTTGGCGCGGCGGATGGCAATCCAGCAGGCGGCCTCGAGTGCTTGAGCCGCCTCGTCGATGAACAAGGTGGCAAATTTCATGCCCTCGAGCAGGCGGCTGGCCGATCCCGCCAGCGTGCAGGCAATCACGCGTGCAGCGCCCATCAGGTCGGCATTGATGCGCACCTCGAGTTCGGTGGCGCGGCTCTTGAGTCGGTCCAGTTTGTCGTGATAGCTTTGGTTCGAGCGTTTGCGCTGGGCCTGCATCTCACGCATGGCCTTCCTGATGGCCCACAGTTGGGGGTAGTCGGGGTGGCTCTCGAAGCGGCGCTCGTAGGTGAACGAGAGCATCTTGTCGTTCACCTTGGCGGGGTTGCCTATGCGCAGCACCTCTACGCCACGGTCCACCAGCCGTTCGCTGATCCAGTCCACCGCCATATTGCTCTGGGCGCACACCATCACCTGGTTTTCGCGTCGCAGCGTCTCGTAGATGGCCTCGACCAGCGTGGTGGTCTTGCCGGTGCCGGGAGGGCCGTGCACAATGGCCACATCCTTGGCGCGCAGCACCTCGTTCACGGCGTGTTCTTGCGTGGGGTTGAGCCACGGGAAGCGCATGGGCTGGAAGGTGAAGGTCTCGGTGCGGCTGCGGTTGTAGAACATGTCGCGCAACTGGGCCAGGCGGTTGCCCTTGGCCTTGATCACGCGGTCGAGCGCCTCCATCATCAGGCGGTAGGTGGTTTCGTCGAACGACAGCTGCACGCCCAGATGCGGGCAGGCGGCGAGTCGGTCGAGTTGCGAGGTGTCGGCGAGCACAATCACCATGCGGCTCTCCTCGGCATAGCTCACCGAGGCGGTAAAGGGCAGGTAGGCAATGCCGCCGCTGGCGTCAATGTTGAAGAACATTACCTGGCGGCCATACTCAAAGTTGTGCTCAATGTCGGTGTCTTCGTCGCGGAACGCCTCCACAACCAGCTGGTTGAGCGAGTTGTAGTAGTGGCGGCCCAGACGCACGGGGCACCAGCAGTCGCCGCGTTTCACCTTGCGCTCGATGCCCATAGTCTCAGTGAGCCGGCGGAACTCTTCGCGTTCGGCGTCGTATTCGGCCTGAAGCAGCATCTTCTGCTTCTGGAGCATCAATATGGGCGACACAGCTTGACTCATGGCTTTATTTCGCTGCAAAGATACTCAAACTGCACCGTATGACCAAATACAGCCCACCCCCGAAGCCCCCCAATTCACACAAATCTCGGTTTTAAGAACAAATTGGGCATAATGGTTTTTTGTACGAGACTGCGTCTCGCAATACATTGACATGATATAGAATGACGCTCTGGCGCGCGAGAAAGCTGGGGATAGGTGGAGCATTGGGGAAGGTTGGGAAAGATGGGAAAGATGGGAAAGATGGGAAATGTTGGAAATTTGGGATTAGTGGGTGCGGATGAATTCATAGTAGTAGGGGTCGTAGGAGACGGGTTCTTCGTAGGCGCAGGGGTCCCAGGGTTTGTCGAATGGTTTGTCGTCGTCTTCGTCGTACTCGTCGTCGTAGTCGTCGTCGGGTTCTGCCGCCCCTACGGGGCTTGGTGTTGAGGGGGCTTCGGTGACAGGAGTTTCGCCTTCGGCTTCACTCCTGCCTATATTCTGATCAGCCCTAACGGGCTTATTGTCGGCGGGGGACTCGGTTGAGGGCTCGGGCTTATTGTCGGCGAGGGGCTCGGTTGAGGGCTCGGGGTTTTCGTCGGTGGGGGACTCGGGTTGCTCGGAGGGCTCGGGCTTTTCCTCGACGGGTTGGGGTTGGCTGATGTTGGGAGTTGAGGGGTTGTAGGGGGTTGAGATGTTGTAAGGTTTTGAGGGATTGGTGTGACGGAAGCGGTCGGCGTTCATGCCTGCAGGGAGGGGTGCGTTCTCGTCTTCGGGTTTGGGGGTGTAGACGGGCAGGTAGGGGCACTTGGCGGGGTCGACAGGAACGGCGTAGTTGCCGTCGGGGTAATATTTATAGGTCTTGCCGGTGACGGAGTCGTAGCGGAGCATGGGCAGGTGGTCGTCGTCGACGAGCAGCGTGTCGACTCCGCCCTGGGCGACGACGGTCTGGGAGCAGACGCGGTGGGGGTTGATGGGCGTTGTGGGCATGGGCGGCAGTGGCTGCAGGGTTAAGGGGGCAGCGGGCTGGCTGTCGTCCTCGTCTTCGAGGTTGTCGTAATGCTCCTTGAGGAGCCTGCCGACCTGTGACTTGGAGATGCCGACATGGTCGGCTATCTCGCAGATGGTGAAGGACTTCTGCCTATATTGGATGACAGCCTCCAGAATCTCTTGACGAGTGCGGTAGCCGAAGTCGCGGAGGAGCTGGCGCTCGTTGGCGCCTGTCATGAAATCGCACAGGGTGAGTGACTGGGTGGCGTCGTCGAAACGGAGGCTTGCTGTGATAACATTCTCGTCGTCGTAGATGACCTCGCCCATGCGCGACTTGTGGTGCTTGATGTAGGCCGATATGCCGAGGTCGCGCCGGTAGTGCCTGTTGGCGCGGTTGAGGGAGAAGACGGAGTCGAATGAGTAGGCGCACTCGTAGGAGCCAGCGATGTGCTCGAGCGTGATGGGCTGGAGCGGCTTGCGCCGGCGCGCATGTGCGAGCACGAGGATGGAGAGGCGGTGCTGCTTGACCCATGTGCGCATGGTGTTGAGGACGAAGCGCACATCGCCCGGGTCGCCAGTGCCGAAGAGGTGTGTGATGTCGTCGATGATGAGTACATTGACGCCCATGTCGACGGCGCGCTTGAGGATGAAGGGGAGCAGGTCGCGGTTGGACTTGGGCAGGTCGTGGTTGAAGTAGTTGGGCGTGAGGATGTTGAACTTGGGCGCGTTGGGCTGGTCGGGATCGTGCTCGGCGAATCGCGGCAGCAGCTGGTGCTCGGCGTTCTCGAAGTCGAAATAGAGGACGCTCTCGCCGCGCGCGACGATTTCGGAAGCGATGCGCATGGCGAGGATTGTCTTGCCGACATTGGGCTCGCCGAAGAGGCATGCCATCTCGCCCTGGTACCAGAGCCCATGCCAGAGGTCGACGGGCGGTGGTGTGGAGCCGACGATGTCGTAGGCAGAGCGTGTGATGAATACTGGCATGTCGCCGGGGTTATCGGGATAGCGCTTGCCCTTGGCGTCGGCGTCGCGGTCCTCGTAGGAAGTGACGAGGAAGTTGTTGGTGATGGTGTTTTTCTGTTCTGGTGTCATAGTTTTATTGGTTTAAGTCAGACAATTGATGACAATGAATGACAATTATTATTATTGATGACAATTATTTGGGGGCGAAGATAAGGGAAAACAGAGGGCAACGCGATGGTAAAAACACAGATTAGTAGATTAGTAGAGTAGTAGAATAGTAGACGAGCAAACAGGCTTAATACCTGTTTGCCCAAATTGCCACGCCATGTTGCATCGAGAGATAAATGGAAAGCAAAAGACCGTTCAAGAACTAAAGCGGCTTTTCAAATCGATATAACATAACAAATAACGACTGAAGCCTCTGGGATGACCGGGGCTTTTTTTGATTTGTTTCAATTTGTGTCACCACGATGGGCGAGGGACAGTCGGCAACGGTGTTGCCGATTACTGGACGGCACCTTAAAAGCAGATAGCAACTAGCAGGTAGCCTTTAGCTGATGGTGGCAACGGGTGTTGCTGCACAGGGAGACACTCGGCAACGGTGTTGCCGATTACTGGACGGCACGGAGGGTGGCAACGGGAGTTGCTGCATAGGGGGACAGTCGGCAACGGTGTTGCCGATTACTGGGCGTGCTGGGTGGGGGTGGAGGCACAACAAAGCAGGCGCCCACTTGAGAAAGCTCAATAGGCGCTTGCGTGTGCTGTTAAATTAGAAATGTCTTGTGTGTGTAGGGTGGGCAGTGAGAGCCGGTGCTCTCACAGGGCGAAGCACTGATTATTGTCCCTGATCGGGAGTCTGGAACGGAGTGCTTTGCTGCTGCACGGGCACATTCTCGATGGTGGGTTTAGCGCCATTAGAGATATATCTTGTGCTGGTGAAGATACACGACAAGATGCTGAGGACGCAAATGAAAATAGCGAGTCCCCAAGTGGCTTTTTCAACAAAGTCGGTGGTTTTGCGCACGCCGAGCATCTGGTTGTAGTTGCTCACATTAGAGGCAAGACCTCCACCTTTAGACTTTTGAATAAGAACCACAATTACTAAAAGTACTGATGCAATTAAAATAAGTACTGAAAAGACTTGATACATTTTGTTATAATTATTGTTTATTAAACTTCTGATAAGTCACTAATTTCCGCAAAAAGCGAATTTGGTCTGCAAAGTAAATACTTTTTTCTGGAAAATTCAAATTTATGTTTTCAATAATTACAAGAGCCTTGTCGTATTTGTGCCTTGAAATGTACATTTTTGCGAGGCTCTCGCTGAGCATAGAATCGTTGTAACTGCTTGGTTCACTGATGGGTGTGTCGGCAATTTCTTCAACTTCGTCTTGCTCGACATGGCTGTGAGCGGGCGATGGTGCGGCTTCAAATTCTTTTTGCTTTGATTGCTCGATGAAGCTGTTAATGAGCTCATCTTCCTTGGTGAGCGGTGTCTGGGTGTCTTGTTCGCCGTTTTGTGCCGCGAGAATGTCGGCATAGTCGGGAGCGGGGTTGAAGATGGCGTTGCTGATGGCGTCGATCTCCTTTTGGCTGCTGTTGCCGTAGGAGTCGAGGAATTTGTCGATGGTGGCCTCGGTATCGAGTTCGACGGCAGGCATCTCGGGCGGATAGAAGTCGGCAAAGAGCTTGGCGTCGGCACCCAGGGTGAGTGCCAGTGCGTTGCGGTCGGCTGTGGCTATGGCGAGGCGGTCGAGCAGTTCGTCGTTGTCGTCAATGCCGTTGTTCCTGAGGTAGAGCAGGGCGGGCAGTGTGAAATAGGGGTATTTCTCCTGTGCCATGTTGAGCCATTGGCTTGGCACGGGAGCCTTGTCGTTGGCGAGGAACCGCTTGATGTCGTTGATAAATTCGTTGTCCATAGTCAATTACCAGTTGCCAAGGGTGGCGTTGAAGATGAGGTCTTTGAGGTCGTCGCAAATCTGGTTGCAGAGGTCGTCCTGCACATCGGTGAGCATCTGGTTGCTGTCGAAGTCGCGGTAGGCCGAGAAAGTCTGGTCGGTCGAGAGTGCGTCGTTCTTGTTGTCGCTATACTTGACGCGCACGGTGATGGTGAGTCGCGTCTGTGTGGCATAGGCATTCTCGCCCACGGCCTGGGGGGTGAGTGTGTAACCAGTGATTTCGCCTTCCATGCGCAGGTCGGTGTTAGGTGTGTCGAGCACCTGCAAGCGGGTGTTTTGCGCCACCATGTCGGTGAGTTTGGTCTCGAACAGCTGCTGCAGTGGCGGATAGACTAGGGCTGCGCGGATGGGGAAGTTGCTGAACGAGATGGTCTTGTAGGTGTTATAGTCGAGCGATGCACCGTTCAGGCTGTAGAACTTGGTGAAGGTGCATGCGTTGAGCATGAACAACAAGAGCAGAATGCCGCAGTATCGTGCAAGTGATTTCATAGTGCCGTGCGCTGTTAGTTGTTGTGTGACGATTGTGGGTTTATTGTGATTCGAGCCCGTACTCTTTGATTTTGCGGTACAGCGTGCGTTCTGAAATGTTCAGTTCCTCGGCGGTTTTCTTGCGTTTGCCCCGATTGCGGTTCAGCGCCTCGATGATGGTCTCGCGCTCGGTTTGTTCCAGGGTCTTGATCGAGGGGGTGGAGTCGATGTCGACAGCGTGCACTTCGTGCGCCGAAACATTATCGTCGGTTTTCTCGATGTTGTAGGCTTTGCTCACTGGCTGTGTGGCTGTTGGCAATTGGGTTGCGTGCGGGGTGAGCTGCTTGGACTCGCGTTTGAGGGCTGCTACATCGGCATTGAGGTGCACTGGTATGTAGTTGCCTTGTTGCAAAGCGCTTTCAACATCATCGATCTGTTTTTGCAGCTTGTAAATGAGCTTGAAGAGGATCTCGCGTTCCTGATTGTACTCAAACTGGGAGTTTGCGCCGGCAACGATGGGCTTCATGTCGTCGGCAATGGCGGGCAGGTATCCCATCATCATGTCGCGGTTAATGGTGTTGCCTGATTCGAACAGGGCAATCTGCTCCACGACATTCTTGAGTTGCCTCACATTGCCGGGCCAGCGGTAGCCGAGAATGGCGTCTTTGGCGCTCTGGTCATACTCAACGGCTGGCATGCGGTGGTTGTCGGCAAAGTCGTTCGTGAACTTGCGTGTGAGCAGCCAAATGTCGTTGCCGCGCTCGCGCAGGGGCGGGATGCTGATCTGGACGGTCGAGAGACGGTAGAAGAGGTCTTCGCGGAACTTGCCGTCTTTCACGGCCTGTACCATGTCCTTGTTGGTGGCAGCCACGACGCGGATGTTGGTCTTCTTCACCTCGGAGGAACCCACTCTGATGTATTCGCCCGACTCCAGCACCCTGAGCAGGCGTGCCTGGGTGGTGAGGGGGAGTTCGGCCACCTCGTCGAGGAAGATGGTGCCGCCGTTGGCCTCCTCAAAATATCCCTTGCGCGACGCTATGGCACCGGTGAAGGCGCCCTTCTCGTGCCCGAAGAGTTCGCTGTCGATAGTGCCTTCGGGGATTGCGCCGCAGTTCACGGCGATGTAATTGTTGTGCTTGCGTGCGCTGTTGGTGTGGATGATTTGCGGAAAAACCTCCTTGCCGGCACCGCTCTCGCCAAGGATGAGGACCGAGAGGTCGATGGGCGCCACCTGCAGTGCGCGTGATATTGCATTGTTGAGTGCTGGCGCATTGCCAATGATGGAAAAGCGCTGCTTGATTCGCAGTATGTCGGTGTCTTTAATCATAATGTCATTACCATTTTTTCATTGAATAAGTCTTGTCTTTCAGAAACACACCCAGCGACTCGGGCGTGTCGTAGGCGCCATACACATCGGGCATGATGGGGTCGCCAATCGAAACCCTGAAGGTGTCGCCCTTGCGGCGGAACACCTCGGCGGGCAGGCGCAGTGTGCGCAGTCGCCAGTCGACCATGCCCAGGAATGTGAACCAGGGGCTGTTGTGCCCGTGGAAGTAGATGGGGATGATGGGCACATTCAGTTTCTGGATGATGCGCATGATGGTGGGCTGCCAGGCGCGGTCTTGGATGCGCACACCCCAGGTCCACTTGAATTTCGACACTGCTCCGGCGGGGAAGAATCCGATGGGAGACCCTTCCTTCACATGTCGCAGGGCCTCGGCGATGCCCTTCATCGACACGGCACGCTTGGCGGGATTGTCGCTCGCAAGCGCGTCAACATCGATGAAGTTGGGCCTCATGGCGCTGATGTGGTTCAGGAACATGTTCACCATCACCTTGAAGTCGGGGCGGCGTTCACCAATGATCTTGATGAGCATGATGCCGTCGAGTGCGCCAAAGGGGTGGTTTGAAACGGTGATGAAACCACCTTCGGGCAGGTTGTCGAGGATTTGCTCGTTCTTGATCTTGATGGTGATGTCGAGGTCTTTAAGCAGGCCTTGCACAAAGGGCACGCCGGGCGTGTGGCAGTTGTCGGCGTGAATCTTGTTTACCTTGTCCATTGCCAGCAGTTTCATGCACCAGCGGCACAGTTTTTCCTTCCCGTCAAAGAAAGGAATCATTTTTCTTATGTCGTCATAATCCAGCACTGCGGGTTTTACCTCAAGTTGCTGTGATTGGGGATTATCCATAGAGAAAAAGCATAAAAAAGAACCTTACCGTTCAGGCAGAGTTCTCAATAGTTCATAATCAGGTTGCAAATTTAGGAAATATTCGTGGAATAGGAATAGGAAGAAATATAAAAATATGTCAAAATGTCATATTTTCTTATTGGTGCCTCGCCCGCGTACAGAATGGTTGGAAAAAAATCAATAGTCATAATTCTAGGTTTAGTCCATAATATATCAAGAATTTTATATATCTTTGCAAGATTAATGTTAAACAATTGAATTATGTCGTTTATCGCATGTCCTAATTGTGGGCATCAGTGCCCCGAGGGTTCACACTTCTGCAACCAGTGTGGAGCCCAGATAGCAGTGTCAGACGAAGTGGAATGCCCAGCATGCCACAGCATGATACCAGCCGATTCTATCTTTTGTCCGGTGTGCCGTAACATGATGAAGAAATCATCACAGCAACAGTCCATTAAGTTAGAAAAGACCGAGGTCAAGCCTGCAAGTAAGCCCAAGCGTGCTCCCATTGAGTTCGGCGCTCGCGAGGCGGTCACAGGAACTGCTGCCGGTGCTGCTCCTGCATCGACCCCGAACACCGGGTCGCCTGCGACGGGATCAACAGCAGACCAGACAACAGGTGGCGGCAAGAACTGGAAGCAGTACCTGATATTGGCTGGCATACTGGCCTTCCTCGCACTGTTTGTGTGGGTGCGTTGTTTCCGCAACTCGAAACCCGACCGTCAGCCCGAAGCCACAAACACTGAGACCGCGGCCAGCGTGAACAACTCGACCGACATTTTCAACCGGGCCCTTGAGGAGTATGCCCTGAAGGGTGACGGCGACAAGATTGCCTATGCCCTGCGACTGATGAACAGCGAGGGTCAGCCCAGCGACAAGATTATGGGTGTGACCTACTTGAGCGAGGAGAACAACTCGTTCTATCGCATCTACACGCTCACCAAGAATGGCAGCCGTTGGGAAATAGAGCGCAACAAGCAGGAGTACATCAATGGCCGCAAGCTCATTTTTGACCCCGCCGAGATGCGCAGCGATGAAGTTCCCACTCAAAAGAACATCAATGGCAAGGAATACTTCTGCTACGCCTTCCTGAACATGCCTCAAAGCATGAATGGCAACGGTATCGTGACCATAGGACTGGTGGATGTGGAAACGGGCAACATTGCCTCGAAGGTGAACTACGAGGGCGAGATTGTGGTGACCAGCGATGGTCAGCGTCAAATTATCGGTCGCAACACCAATGCCACCAACGGCATTCTTGACTCCCGCATCAAGGAGTATGCTCAGGGCATTGGCTACTTGCATATCCCCACCAAGGAGGAACTCGATGCCGAGAAGGAGGCTGCCGAGGAAGAAGCCGCCAAGAAGGAACTGGAAGGCCCCGCTAATGCCGACCGCCGCTGGCTGCACGACAATGCCGGCGCCCTTGAGGCGCTTGAGAGCGGTGAAGAGGTGCACACTGCTGTGACCAGCTACGACAAGAGCACGCCACTGTTCAAGGCCGAGGATTTCCAAAGCAAAATCAATAGTCCTGGTTATGTGGTGTTCTTGGGCAAGAACGGTGTGGTGTATGCTTTCAACAAGTCGACCGATGCCAACTTTGTGGTATATGCTGGCGGCAGCAAGGCCACGCAGATTGGCTTTGAGAACTCGGAGAAAGGCATCCTGAACATTCGCACCGCTAATGGCGGCCGACTGCAATATGACCTGGTGAACCACACCATCAAGAAGCGTGGCGGCGATGCCAGCGACAATAGCAAGCCTGCAGAGGTGAAACGCGAAGAATAACAACACCGATGAGCCGAAATCTCGCTCAACTCATCGCCGCAAAGAAAGTGACCCCGCGGGTCATGGCACTGATGCAGCAGCCTGCCGTCGAGGCAATAGAGCAGTTGCGTGAAGGCTACAGCAACGATGCGGGTTTGCTCACCGACAAGTCGTTCGTGTTCAGCGACGACATGAAAAGCGTGACGGTGATTCCTGCGGTTGGAGGCACGGCAACCGAGCGCGACGACATTCAGGCCTATGGCGATGCACTGCTCAATGCGCTCATCAGCACTCCGGCATGCCCCAAGCGGCTCATGGCCATAGCGCAATCATGCATCAATGGCGAGATTGAAGAACTCGATGACTTGCTCTTGCAGCTCGAGAAGCGGGTGAGCAACACCATTTATGTTCCGCTCATTGTGATTGTGCTTGCATTGCTCGTGTTGTTGTGGTGCCTGAACCGCTTCGGCTAAGATATGAACAACTAAAACAAATCCTATATGTCAGTAGAAATTAGAGAAATAAAGCCGGTGAAATCACAACTGCTCAAGTTTGTGCATTTCCCCATCGATGAGCTGTATCGCGACAGCAAGTGCTATGTGCCTGCGCTCATTAGCGACGAACTGGGTACGCTGCTGCCCGACAAGAACCCGGCATTCGACTTTTGCGAGAGCGTCTACTACATGGCTTACCGCGACGGGAAACCTGTGGGCCGCATCGCCGGTATCATCAATCGTGTGGTGAACGAGCGCACCGGCAAGCAGGAAGGCCGCTTTGGCTATATCGACTTCATCGACGACCAGGAGGTGGTGGATGCACTGATCGACGCCGTGGTGCAGTGGGCCAAGGGCAAGGGCATGAACACGCTCACAGGACCGCTGGGATTCACCGACATGGACCCCGAGGGTTGCCTTGTGGAGGGATTCGACGAACTGGGCACGCAGGCCACCATCTATAATTATCCCTATTACCACAAGCACTTTGAGCGACTGGGTTTTGCCAAAGATGCCGACTGGATTGAGTTCAAGATTAATGTGCCCAAGGAAATTCCCGAAAAGATGCAGCGCATAGCCGACATCGTGAAGTCGCGTTTCGGGCTGCGCACGGTGAGGTGCACAAGTCGCAAGGAACTGGTCGACAAGTATGGCAAAGCACTGTTCCGCCTCATCAATGAGGCCTACGACGACCTGTTTGGCTACTGCCCGCTCACCGACAAGCAAATCGACCACTACATCAAGCAATATTTGCCTATGCTGCCCCTCGACCACATTTGTGTGATTGTCGACAGCAACGATGTGCTGGTGGGCGTGGGCATTTCCATCCCTTCGCTCTCCAATGCACTCATCAAGTGCCGCGGCCGTTATCTGCCCATGGGCTGGTATCACCTGTTGCGCGCCATCCACAGCAAGACCAATATTGTGGACCTGATGCTGGTGGCCATCAAGCCCGAATACCAGAGCAAGGGCGTAAATGCATTGCTGTTTACCGACCTCATTCCCGTGTTCAACGCTCATGGCTATGAGTATGCCGAGACCAATGTGGAGCTGGAGTCGAACCAGAATGTGCAAAAACAGTGGCAATACTTCGACCTGGTGCAGCACAAGCGCCGCAGGGCCTATACCAAAGAGATTTGAAACAAAATAACAATCAACAATCTAACGATATAAGAACTATGAGTAATTCGATTCAAGTTTTTAATAAGTATGCATTCGGTGAAGTCACCGAGCAGCAAGTGAACGCTATGATGCCCGAGGCCGAGCAGGCACTCGAAGTGCTGGAGAAGGGGAGTGGCGCAGGCAATGATTTCCTGGGCTGGCTGCATCTGCCCAGCAGCATCACCGCCGAGGAACTGGCCGACATTGAGGAAACTGCCAGCAAGTTGCGCACCACATGCGAGTATGTGGTGGTGGTGGGTATCGGCGGCAGTTATCTGGGCGCCAAGGCTGCCATCGAGGCACTGAGTGACTGCTTTGCCCCCTATAAGGCCGAGCACACCGCCAAAGTGCTCTTTGCCGGCAATAACATAGGCGAGGACTATCTGCACGACCTGATGACGCTGCTCACCGACCGCCGCTTTGGCATCGTGGTGATTTCCAAGTCGGGAACAACCACCGAGCCTGCCATCGCCTTCCGTCTGCTCAAGGACCTGCTCGAGAAGCAGGTGGGCAAGGCCATTGCCTCGAAGCGCATCGTGGCTATCACCGATGCCCGCAAGGGTGCTTTGCGCAACCTCGCAACTCAAGAGGGCTACAAGACCTATGTGATTCCCGACAATGTGGGCGGCCGTTTCTCGGTGCTCACGCCAGTGGGCCTGCTGCCCATTGCTATCGCGGGCTTCGACATCAAGGAACTCGTGGCAGGCGCTGTAGAGGTAGAGCAAGGCTGCAACTGCGCCATTCTCACCTATGCCGCCACACGCAATGCCCTGTATCGCGCTGGCAAGAAGATTGAGTTGCTGGTCAACTTCAATCCCAAGCTGCATTACCTGGCTGAGTGGTGGAAACAGCTCTATGGCGAGAGCGAGGGCAAGGGCGGCAAGGGCATCTTCCCCGCAGCTGTCGACTTCTCGACCGACCTGCACTCGATGGGTCAGTGGATTCAGGATGGCGAGCGCACCATCTTCGAGACCGTCATCTCGGTGGGCGAACAGCAGAACCGCGTGATTATCCCGCACGATGAGGCCGACCTCGACGGGCTCAACTACATTGCCGGCAAGGATGTGGACTATGTGAACAAGATGGCCGAACTCGGCACTCGCCTTGCGCATGTCGACGGCGGCGTGCCCAACCTGCTCATCACTGTGCCCGCACTCACCGAGCGTTACCTGGGCATGCTGCTCTACTTCTTTGAGAAGGCTTGTGGCGTGAGCGGCTATATGCTGGGCGTGAATCCCTTTGACCAGCCCGGCGTGGAAGCCTACAAGAAGAATATGTTTGCCTTGCTCAGCAAGCCTGGCTACGAAGAGGCAAGTGCTGCCTTGCAGGAGAAACTGCGTCGCTAAGGTCGCGCTTCAAGGCACTAATATTCACAACAATATCAAGAGCGTGAGGTCCTGCATTGCAGGGCCTCATTCTTTCTTTTATGTGTTAACTGTTTTCCATGTGAATAATAAGTAGTAACTTTGCCCCGATTTTTCAAAAAGCAAAGTCAAGAATGAGCCAAGCTGAACGACTGAACGAACTAGCCAATGCCCCTGTGGGACGCCTGCTGTGGAAATACAGCGTGCCTGCCGTGGTGGGCATTGTGGTGATGTCACTCTACAACATCATCGACCGCATCTTCATCGGCCAGGGCGTGGGTCCCGATGCCATTGCCGGCCTTGCCATCACCTTCCCGGTGATGAATGTGAGTGCGGCCTTTGGCGTGCTGGTGGGCGTGGGTGCCGCCTCACGCATTTCCATTGTGCTGGGCAGGGGTCACAAGCGCATGGCCGAGCACATATTGGGCAACAGCATCGTGATGACGCTGGTGTTCGGCACCTTCTACATCGCCATGTTCGGCATTTTCATGGATCCCATCTTGCGCCTGTTCGGGGCAAGCGATGTGTCGTTGCCTTATGCGCGCGACTTCATGATGTGGATATTGCCAGGCCTCATATTCAACAACCTCACTTATTCTTTTAATAATGTGATGCGAGCCACGGGCTATCCCACCAAGGCCATGGTCACTATGTTTATCGGTGCAGGCCTGAATATCATTTTAGCCCCGATATTCATTTTCTGGTTCCAGTGGGGAATCAAGGGTGCCGCCATTGCCACCGATATTGCTATGGGCACTTCGATGTTGTTTGTCATGGCGCACTTCTTCAACAAGAAGAGCCTGTTGCACTTCACACCGGGCACCTATCGCCTGCGTGCCGATGTGCTGATGCCCATCTTTGCCATTGGTGCCGCCCCGTGCATTGTGAACACGGCCGGTTGCGTGATTAATGCGGTCATCAACCACAAGGTGTTTGACTACGGTGGCGATGCGGCCGTGGCGGCCATCAGCATCTTCACTTCGGTCACGGGTTTGCTGGTTACTTTTGTGATTGGTGTCTGTCAAGGCATGCAGCCCATTGTGGGCTATAACTATGGTGCACGACGCTATAATCGCCTCAAGCGCGCCTTTTGGCTCTCGGTGGGCGTGTGCACACTCATCTGTGCTTTGGGCAGCATCACCTGCGAGGTGGCACCAGGCCTGATTGCGCGCCTGTTCACCACCGACGGCCCCCTCATTCGCGAGACCATCAACGCCCTGCATCTCACCATCTGGATGTTTTGGGCGGTAGGGTTCCAGATTGTCGCCACCAACTTCTTCCAGTCGATAGGCGAGGCAGGGAAGTCCATTTTCATGAGCCTCACGCGCCAGGTCATCTTCTTGCTGCCCCTGCTGTTCACACTGCCCTCGTTGTGGCAACTCAACGGCGTGTGGCTCTCCTTCCCCATCAGCGACATGTTTGCCACCCTCGTGGCCGCCATCCTTGTGTGGATAGAAGTCCGCAAAATCAACACCTGGGTCCGCCCCCAGCCCTCCACCAACTAATCACAGCAATGGGCGGGTGATTTGTTATTGGGGGATTGTTATTTTAGGTAGCCTTTGCCTTTGCACTTGCGGCAAGTGATGAGGTCGATGTCAATCTCTCCTATGTTTTCGTTTTTTGTACCTCCACATGTGGGGCAAACCTTAACTGGGCGCAAATATTTCTGTGATACCCAGCCGTCTCTTTCGTCACCGCCCCATTCCTGTGGTCCGTTGATGAGACAGAATCCATTCTTCTTCTGCCCACAATCCAACACGACATCGCCTTTTGACATCTGCCGTTTGTGGCCGGCACCATCATCCATGACGGGGTATTTGATGCCAGCTCCAGTGCGAATGTTCACATGATTGCCAGTGCACACATAGCCTTTTTGCTGTGCATTTACGGTAAAGATTGTCAATATCGCAATCAATAAGAGTGTCAGTTTTTTCATTGATCAATATTTTTAATGTGGGTGAATAAACTATTTGTCAACTTCAGTATGATTGCAAAGATAAGTATTTTTTCGTTTTCTGCAAGTCAGCCAATCAATTAATCAACCTTTTCGGTACAAATAACCACTTCACTCAGCGGCCCCTCAACAGGCAAGTCGCTCTGGGGTGGCCAAGTTGAGTGGATTTTATGGAGGAGGTGGATTTCATGGGGATTGTTGTGGAAAAGTGGGGTAAAGTTATTATCTTTGCAATTAATAAGTCTGCGGGCGTGACAATCTGGAGGCTTGTGACTTGTTTGGAACGAACCATTAAAAACTAAAGAAAGTTATGAAGATAACAGTGCTTGACGGATATGCAGGCAACCCGGGCGACCTGTCGTGGGCCGCTTTGGAGGCGCTTGGCGAGTGTACGATATTGCCCCGCGTGGAGGCTGCGCGTGTGCTGGAACATGCGGCTAAGGCCGACATTGTGCTGACGAACAAGGTGCGTTTTCCGCGCGAAGTGATTGAGAAACTGCCTAACCTGAAATACATTGGCGTGATTGCGACGGGCTTTAACATCGTGGACATCGATGCTGCGCGCGAGCATGGCATCGTGGTGACAAATGTGCCTGCCTATAGCACGATGAGTGTGGCGCAGATGGCGTTTGCTCACTTGCTGAACATCGCCTACCGTGTGCAGCACTACACCGACGAGGCTCACGAGGGCGTTTGGAGCCGCTGTCCGGACTACAGCTACAGCAACACGCCGCTCATTGAGTTGGCCGACAAGACGATGGGTATCGTGGGCCTGGGCAACATAGGCAGCGCGGTGGCTCGCATTGCGCAAAGCTTTGGGATGAAGGTGCTTGCCTACACCTCGAAGGCCGCCGACCAGCTGCCCGAGGGTGTGGCAAAGGCTGCCGACCTTGACGACCTGTTCAGCCGTAGCGATGTGGTGAGTCTGCACTGCCCGCTGACCGACGAGACGCGTGGCCTGGTGAACCGCCACCGCCTGAGCCTGATGAAACCCAGCGGCATCTTGATCAACACCAGCCGTGGACCGCTGGTGGTAGAAGAGGATCTGGCCGATGCGCTGAACAGCGGCCGCCTGTTTGCCGCCGGAGTGGATGTGCTGCAGGAGGAACCCCCTAAACCCGACAATGTGCTGCTGCACGCCCGCAACTGTTACTTCACCCCTCACATTGCCTGGGCCACCTATGAGGCCCGTGAGCGTCTGATGGATGTGGTGGTAGGCAATGTGAAGGCCTTCATCGAGGGCCATCCCGTGAACGATGTGACCAGGCTGTAATCAACCGATACCGGTCGATTACCCATTGCTGTTGCCCCGGGCGATGCTGGGGGCTGGTTACTTGTTGCGGTCGATGATGTAGCGGAAGATGTCGTTGAATTGACTGATGGTTTCGTTGGGCTGGTAAGGTGCCATGATGGCTTCGGCCTCGGCGCGCAGGCGCTCCATGGTTTGATGGGCATACTCGATGCCGCCGTTAGTCTTGGCGAAGTCGACGAGCCGCAGGATATCGTCGTCGGTGAGTTGGGACTTGTGCACGAGCTCGATCATCTCATCGTGCTCGGGAAGATTTTCCTGCCCCAAGGCATAGATGAGGGGTAGCGTGATTTTGCCCTCGCGCAGGTCGTTGCCGGTGGGCTTGCCTATAGTGGAGTTGTTGAAATAGTCGAATGTGTCGTCCTTGATCTGGAAGCAAAGTCCCAGCAACTGGGCAAAACGCTTGAGGTCGTTGAGCACCTCGTCGGTGGCGCCTGCAGCGAGTCCGCCCACCTCTACGCAGCTGGTGAAGAGGGAGGCCGTCTTGCGGCCGATGACGCGCATATAGAGTTGCTCATCGATGTCGCGGTGCTGGGCATATTCAATCTGGTCGATTTCACCTATCGAGAGGTCGGTGCCGAGCCTTGAGAGCACATTGAGGATGCGCACATCGCCCGTGTTGACGGCACATTTCAGGGCACCGCCCACAAAGTAGTCGCCCACGAGCACAGCAATGTGGTTGTCCCAAATGCTATTGATGGTGGGGGCGCCGCGACGCTCCTTGCTGCGGTCGATGACATCGTCGTGGATGAGCGAAGCATTGTGCAGCATTTCGATGGCTGCGGCAGCGTTGAGCACATTGTGCGAGATGCCGCCAAAAAACTTGCCGCTGAGTAGCACCAGAATGGGCCTGATTTGCTTTCCCTTGGTGTGCAGATATTGGGTGACGATGGCATTGGTCAACGAGCTGTAGCTGTTGAGCAACACCTCACTGATGAGCTGGTTGAGCTCATCGAGTTCGGGGCGTATGGTAGCCTGTATGTGATCTAATGTCGTCATACCCTCAAAAACGGTGCAAAATTATGCAAAATATGTGGCATAATCAAACTTTTCTTGATTTTGCGGTGCTTTGGGCACCATTTTAGTTCATTTAAAGTCCCCAAGAGCAGGAAATTGATATCACTCATCGCAGCTGCATGGTGTCGCCAGGTTGCAACTTGGTAGAACGGGAAATTTCGTTAATTTTAAGCAGATTTGACAGACGAATGCCAAAGTCCTGGGCAATGCTCCAGGGCGTGTCGCCCTTGCGAATGGTGTAGATGTCAAAGCCTTCGGGCGCCTTGGAGGCCTTTTTCTCAAGGTAGAGTTTGGTGCCTGGGGCGAGGGGTGTGGATTCATCGTCGATGTCGTTAAACTCAAGCAGTTTCTTGGTCTTGAGGTTGAACTCGGCAGCGATGGCATCGTAGGTGTCGCCTGCCACAGTGAGCACATAGTGCAGTTTCCACTTGCGTTTCACCGAGTGCAAGGCCGCCACATTGGCAAGCACTTCCTGGTCTTTGTTCTTGTTGCTTTTCAGGTCGTGGTCGATGCTGTTGCTGCCATGTCTCTTGTCTTTCTTGTCTTGTTTGGCATGCTTTCGGGTGCTTGCTGTCACGGGCTGTCCGTTGTCGTAGTTATAGAGTTCGTATTGCTCAATAATCTGGATGAGTTTCTGTGGATAGGCGGTATCCTCGGCATAGCCGCACTCGCGCAGGCCTGTGGCCCAGCCGCGGTAGTCGGTCACTTCCAGATCGTAGAGCCGGCTGTAGCGCTTTCCTTGCAGGAACAGGGAATGATCTTTGAACGAGTCGGCAGCCGAGCCATACTGTCGATAGCACACGCGGCGGGCCGAGTCGCCCACCTCTACCACCTCGCCATGCCACTGGCGGTGGCACTTGATGCCAAAGTGGTTGTTGCCCTCGCGCGCCAGGTAGCTTTTGCCTGCGGCACTCTCGAGCAACCCCTGTGCCAGTGTGATGCTTGCCGGAATGCCGTAGTGCTGTTGCTGCTCAATGGCAATGTCCTTATACTGCTCGATGTATTGCAAATAGGACGCCATTTGGCGCTGCGCCGATGCATTCATGTAAAAGAAGTGCATGAAAATGACGCAAAAAACGGCAATTAGATTGTTTTTTGAAAAATTATAAATATATTTGCAGTTACAAAAACAATTAATCTTCATCATTATGAAAGAAAGAAATGTGATTACAAAGATACAAGTTTATTCTTATACAGAACTAACTGATGCCGATAAAAAACTTGTTGACCTTGCAAAAGAGGCCACAAATGCGTCGTACGCGCCCTATAGCCACTTTCATGTGGGCGCTGCACTAAGGCTTGAGAATGGTGTGATGATTAAGGGAGCCAATCAGGAGAATGCCGCATTTCCGGCTGGCCTGTGCGCCGAGCGCAGTGCCTGTTTTAACGCCGGCTCCAACTATCCCGATGTTCCCATCGAGACGATAGCCGTGATCGCTGTGCAGAACGGCGAGGTGGTCGAGGATCCCTGCTCACCTTGTGGCGTGTGCCGCCAGGCGTTGCTCGAGTTCGAGACCCGTGCAGGCAAACCCATGCAAGTGCTGTTGGCTGGCCGCGACACCGTTTACCGCCTGGAGAGTGTTAAAGACCTGCTGCCGCTCTCGTTCACCGAGTTCTGATAGCAAGCGTTCGTCTAAAGATAAACAGAAGAGCAATCACCGAGGTTAACACCAGTGATTGCTCTTGTTGTCGAATAATACTATGAGAAATTTATGTAATGATGATGTTTTGTTGCTATGATTACTTGGAGAGGAATTTAGAGGCAACATAGGCATTGAAAGCATCCTTGTAAAGGTCACCTACGGGTATGTCGGTATCGTTTTCAAGTATGATGTGATTCCTGCTCATTTCCCTGATTTTCTTGAGATTGATGATATATGAGCGATGCACACGCATAAACGAGGCCGAGGGCAGTCGCTCTTCCATCTTCTTCATGCTGAGCAACACCACAATGGGTCGCGGCTTGCCTTCGACGAAGATGCGCAGATATTCGCTCATGGCCTCGATGTGGGTGATTTCGCTCAGGCTCACACGCATAATCTTGTACTCGGTCTTGAGGAAGATGGTGTCGTCTTCGTCGGCGCTCGAAACCGAAGCGGTGCGCAGCAGGTCGAACTGGCGTTTCACCTTCTCGGCAGTTGCCTTGAAGTCGTCGAGTCCGAATGGCTTGAGCAGGTAGTCGAGCGCATTCACCTTGTAACCCTCGATGGCATACTCGCTATAGGCGGTAGTAAACACGATGATGGGTGGCTCGGTGAGCGACTTCACAAACTCAAGCCCGTTGACATCGGGCATGTTGATGTCGACAAAGAGCACATCGATTGCGTTGTTGTTGCACGCATCCACAGCTTCCTGGGCGCTGTGACAAGTGCCGGCAAGTTCAAGGTAAGGCACTTTTTGTATGTACGACGCGAGTTTCTTGAGTGCCAGAGGCTCGTCGTCAATAGCTAAACATCTAATCATGGTTTATCGGTTTTTAGAAATTCAATAGGTATGATGAGTTGAATGGTGTAAACATCGTCACCATCGTCGATTTCCATGCGGGCTGCGTCGCCATAGATGAGCCGCATGCGCTTGCGCACATTGGAGAGCCCCACGCCGCCCTCATGCTTGACAGGTGCTTTGGCTTGCGTGGCATGCTTGCTGTTGACGCAGGTGAAATGAATAAAATCGCCCTCCAATACGGTATTGACATCGATAAACGACTCTTCTTTGTACGACACACCGTGCTTGAAAGCGTTCTCGATGATGGGGATGAGCAACAGCGGAGCAATGGCCACATCGGGACGCATGGGCAGCGGAGTGGCGCGCAGCTTGATTTCCACATTGTCGGCAAATCGCAGCCGCATGAGCGCCACATAGTACTTGATGAACTCCATCTCCTTGGCCAGCGGGATGCGCTCAATCTCGCCATCATAGAGGATGTAACGCATCATTTTCGACAGCTCAACAATGGTGGTCTTTGCCTTTTCGGGCTCGATGTCGACCAAGGTGTGAATGTTGTTGAGCGTGTTCATGAGGAAATGGGGATTTACCTGGTAGCGCAAGTATGCAAGTTCCTGTGCTATGTTCTCCTTTTCCAGCTCTGCAAGTTCCTTTTGTTCTTGTCTCGACTTGTAATAGAACTTGGTGCCCAGGTTGCTGCCTATTGCAAAGATGAGAATGGCAAACACCGAGATGTCGCGCATGTTGAGTAAGGGCTTCTTCCCCGTGAGAACCGAACTCACACTCGATGAGGGTGGTGGCCCGGGAACCGATTTCTCGATGGGTGGAGCTGGATTGGGGCTTGAAGGCTTTTGCGAACACCTGAAGGCAGTGAAAGCTATGATAAAAATCGTGATAATAACGAGGTATTTCTTGCGGTCATTCTTGTAAACTATGATGGGCGCAATGAAAAAATTGTGGATGACGAATGCAGTCAGATAACAAACGAGAATGCCCCAGAAACGCGTCACTTCGTACCACCCCGCCGATGAAATGCCAAATGTGGCCGAGCGGAACCAGATGCCAATAATGGGTGAAATGAACAGAAATATCCACACAATGAGATAAATCAGATTCTCCAGTGTGAACACTTTTTGCTTAAATGTCATCTTTCCCGTCATACCTTGCGCCTAAACTGGTTATAATGATACAAAATTAATCAATGAATATAACATTATGAAAAATAATCAGTCATTCACTGAATATTTAAAGCAAATCACTGCTTTTTTATAATATATCCCATTATTTTATATATAAAAAAGCGTTGTGATGGTTAAAATATCACCACATAGTAGTGCGGTCCGGTCTCTTTTGACTTGTAACCCTCGGCCAGCGTGAAAGTGCCAGCCACATCGAGCGCAGCAGCATTGGTGCTGTAGACATAGAACGAGCCGGCAGTGATGCTCATGGCTCCGTCGCACTTCACACCCTTGGGCGATGCAAGGCCTTTCTCGCCTGTGGTGACGATGTTGAGTTCGCCGCCATCGAAGGCGAAGTTGCCGTTCACATTGATGCCTTTGGCACCCTCGCCAGTCATCTTGATGTTGAGCGTGCCGCCCGTCATGGTGAGGGTGCTGTCGCACTTCACACCGGCGCAGCTGGTGGTGTCGCCTTGCTCGACGGTGACGCCTCCCGAACCTATGATGGTGGTGCGTCCGCCGGCAATCGCCACATTGGCCTCGCAGTTAATGCCCTTGGCGCCGCTCGCCGTGGTCTCAATGTTGATTACGCCACCATCAATCCACACGCCGTCGTTGGTCTTGATGCCGTTACGCATCAGTGCCTTGGCATAGAGCCTGACTCCTGGACGAATGCGCAGGTAGTCGTCGCTGGCAATGGCGTTGCGGCCGTTGGCAATGACATTGAGCGTGCCTTTGCCGCTCACGATGATCTGGCCCTCGCTGAAGAGGGTTCCCTTCATGTCCTCGTTGGCCACATCGGCATAGGTAGAACCGTCCTCAAGGCGGTTGGTAGTGCCGTCGGCCACCACCAGATACAGAGTCTTGCCGCACTGGTTGTTGATGGCAGCGCCATTGGGATTGGTGAGCGTCACACCATTAAGCATGAGTTTAAACTTGTTTTCGCTGTAAATCTTGAGCGAACCGTTGGAACTGGCACCCGAGAGGATGTATTCAATCTTCTTGGTTGCCGTCTTGATGACCACATGGTTGCCTGTAACGGTGGCTGACACCTTCGAGGTGGCGCCAGTGACTTGTGCGTCGCCCGTCTCGCTGAAGTTGATGTAGATGGTGTGCTTGAATTCGGCGTTCTCCACATAGTCGCCATAAGTGGGGTCGGTCTCGGCGGTAGGCACTACATCGGCAGCCTCTTCGAGTGCCGTAGAATCGATTTCAATGCTTTTCACCTCGATGGGCGGCACCACAATGGTGTCGGTATCAACCACAACGGTATCGGTCTTGCCTATGATATTGCTGAAGTCGGTGTCGTCGTTCTCGCACGACACAGCGAACGACGCGATCAGCCATGCGGCTATATAATAAAGAATGTGTTTCATTGCATAATGAATTAGAATTTAAACTTGTAGCTGAGTCCTATCATGTGCTCGTCAGCCTCGTTGTCATCATCGTTCTTGTTCACAAGCTGGTAACGATAGTAGATGCCGAACTCGTGCTTTTTCTTGAGCGTGTAGTCGACCCCGGCGTTGAAGCGCGTCTTCTCAAGGGCCATGTCGTTGAACAGTTCGGCACTCACATAGGGGGTGAACTTGCACTTGGGAATGTTGTAGTCGATTTTCAGGCGTGAGCGCAACATGTGCTTGTGCTTGGTTTTGACATCGGTATCCTCCCACCACTCGTTATCGAAGTCGTAGCGGCATGTGGTGGTCTCGGGCCGATAGGTGTACTGGTAGCGCTCGCGAATCGAGAACCCGAAGCGGCCCAAATCAAAGCTGCCTGTGAGCGACGCGGTGAAGCGGTGGCGTGAACCCCAGTAGGATGGACGCCAATTGTTGAAATCGCCCGTGACATTGTAGGTGATTTTCTCGCGGTTGTTATCGTAGAGCCACTGGTAGCCCACATCGGCCTTGAGCCAGGTGGTGATCTTGTGGCTTGCACTTGCCGAGAGGCTAAAGCGGTCAATCGTGCGCGTGTTGTTGCGGTTGCGCAGTTCGGCCTCGGCTTCGAGTTTGGTCTTCTTGCTGAACTTCTTTTCGATGCCCACAGCATAGGACATGCCGAAGTCATCTCCGGCCAACACATCCTGATTGCTGACTGCCGAGCAGACAAAAAGCAACAGAATTATTGAGTATCTTGCACATTTTCCCATTGGTCGCGTTTCAGTTTAATGGCGTGGTTGATGCGGTCATCGCTCCTTCCACAATATTTATAAGTAATCTTCACTATGGCCATGTCTCGCAAGAAATCGATGGCACCCACTTCCACATGCTTGATTTGCAGGCCTGTGCGCTGCTCAAGGTCGGCAATGAGCTCGTCGCGCTTGTCGGGGGTGATGAGGGCAATGCGGTCGTACTGGATGAGCTTGGTAGCCTCCTTCTTGTTGAGCAGCAAGAACTCGCAGAGCATGATGGCGAGCAGCACGGCAATGTTGGGCAGCAGCACAATGGGCTGGAACTCGATGCCGCCAGCCGCCAGCGCATTGACCACCGAGAGGCAGATGATGCTGAACAGGTAGGTCATTTCGCGCACGGGCATGGTGTCGGTGCGGTATCGCATGATGCTGAAGATGCCAAACAGACCAATGCCGATGCCAATGCTGGTCTTCCCCTTCATGTTGTCGAGCATGTAGGTCATGAAGAACATGAGGAAGAAGATGGCGATGCTAATGAGCAGGAAGGTGAAATAGAAATCGCGGCGATGACTCTTGCGGTAATATAGGAAATGAATGATAATCCAGCTGAACAGTATGTTCACGGCAAAGGTCTCGGCCATGATAATCATGTTGTCGGTAAAGACACTCGGGGCTATTGCATTGATTTCGTCCATAGTTTCTATTATTTTGTGTGTGTTTAAATATTTATGATGTGTGTTGCATCCGGTCGATGAGTCTGAGTCGCTCTTTGAACCGGTTGGTCTTAAGGTCAGGGTTGGTAAGTGCCGAGCCCATGCAGTATTTGCTGAATCCCATGGGCATGATGCGCAACTGCAGCAGCAGGTCGATCACGGGCGAGGGCAGCAGACCGTCGCGCTTGAGTTCCACGATGGCAAGGTTGCTGAGGCTGGTTTCTCGGCCGGTAATCAGGTTATGGAACTTCAGGTCGATGTCGATGGTGAGGCGCTCGGTCTTGGCACGGTTCACCAGCGTGATGCGGTTGAAACTGTTTTGAAGCGCCGGGAGCATCGACTGGGGTGCATATTGCAGATGCTTGTGCAGGAACTCGTCGAACGGGCCTTGAGGCGTGAATGCCACTTTTCCTGCGCATGCCTCGTCGAGCATGGCCACATCAACGGCAACGCGTTTCTTGCGTGTGCGCTTGTGGTTGTCCTTGGTCTTCACCTCAAGAAAACTCAGTTGCGATGCCACATAGGAGCGTATGCGCAACTTTTGACGGCCAGCATGCCCGTTGTGGTGGGTCACATACATGTTGAAGTCAGGAGTGTCGAAATAGGCCGTGGCGTAGGGGATGACCCGCAATCCGCCTGTTTCCTGCACCATATAGTCGGTTTTGCAAAGTTCGAGCAACTGCAAGAGCCTTTGGCGCGTGGTCACAAACTTGGTGTCGATGCGGTTCATCAACTTGATTCCACTCATCTGGTCGAGCGTAATGGGCTGATATGTGCTTACAATATCCACTACGAACAGGAAATGTGTGTTAATTGTTTACCTAATTAGATATTAGAAATGCAAAAATATTGTTTATTGCATGGTAAAGCAAAAAAAATCAACCGACAATCATAAATTCTCAGCAAAATGCTAAAAGTTGAGGGCTTTTTGTGTCAAAATG
Organism: uncultured Bacteroidales bacterium; assembly: GCA_902768435.1. Lineage (GTDB taxonomy): Bacteria > Bacteroidota > Bacteroidia > Bacteroidales > Muribaculaceae > Sodaliphilus. Next base: position 36,919 of record CACXLJ010000013.1, read on the forward strand.
AAACGAATTGGGCAATGCAGCAATAAAAAACGACAGGAATTTAAAAATATAGCACATCATGAATTATAGAACTTCGGGGAGCTGGAACAGGCGGGTGCCATTAGAGCCCTTGATGAGGATGTAGCAACCCTCGGGGCGGTGCTCGGCGATGGCGGCCTTCACCTGCTCCACATCGTGGAACTTGCGGTAGGGGCAGGGGATGTCGGCAAATTCGTCGCCCACGAGCCACACCTCGTCGAACGGGCAACGCTCGAGCATGGCCACGATGCGTTCATGCTCTTCGCGACTGCTCTCGCCCAGTTCGCGCATCTCGCCCAGAATGGCCATTTTGGGGTTCACCTGCATCAGGCTGAAGTTGGTGAGTGCCGCTGCCATCGAGGTGGGGTTGGCATTATAGGCATCAACGATGAGGTGATTGTGCTCGGTTTCGGTGAGTTGCGAACGGTTGTTCGACGGCACATAATTCTCAAGAGCCTCGCTGATGCTTTCGGGAGTAACCCCAAAGTTCAAGCCCACAGTTATGGCGGCAAGCACATTGTCGAGGTTGTAGCTGCCAATGAGGTGCGTGGTCACTGAGTGCCACTGGTCGGGTTGGGCGTTGTCGCGCCAGCGCAGACGCAAGAAGGGGTCGCACGCCACAATCTCGCCGCACACACGCGCCTGAGCGTTGTCGGCATGCTGCGTGTAGGCCGCTACGGGAGCCGACTTGGGAACGATGCTGGTGAGTAGCGGGTTGTCGGTATTCACAAAGATGAGACTGCCGGCATGTGCGCCCAAGAAGTCGTAGAGTTCGCCCTTGGTGCGAATCACACCCTCGAGCGAGCCAAAACCCTGCAGGTGCGCCTTGCCCACATTGGTGATGAGGCCACAGGTGGGTTCGGCCGTTTCCACAAGTGTCTTGATGTCGCCAGGGTGGCTGGCACCCATCTCTACCACGGCTATCTCGTGCTCGGCATTGAGGCGGAGCAGCGTCTTGGGCACGCCCACATCGTTGTTGAAATTGCCCTCGGTAGCCATCACATTATACTTTTGCGCAAGCACGGTGCGAATGAGTTCCTTGGTGGTGGTCTTGCCATTGGTGCCGGTGATGCCTACCATGGGCATGCTGAACTGGCGGCGATGTTCGCGCGCCAGGTCCTTAAAAGCCTGCAGCGAGTCGGGCACCAGCATCATGCGCTTGCCCTCGAGGGGCGCAGCGGTGAAGGAGGCATAGACCTGCTCGTCGTCGACCACAGCCATGGCGCAGCCTTTTTCGAGTGCCTGCATGGCAAACTGGTTGCCGTCGAACGATTCGCCCTTGAGGGCTATGAAGATGCTGCCCTCGGGGCAGTCGCGACTGTCGGTGGTCACTGTGGGATGCTCGCAGTAGAATGCATATAAATCTTTGATATCCATAATGCGCTGTTTTAGTGTGATTCGTGTCACAAAGTTACACAATATAGTTGGATTACCGCACCCTTGACGCTAAAAAATCGCCACGTCACCGCCAACACCCGCCCCCGCCACAATAGCCCTACAAGGAAAAAAATTCACAAAATTTGGTAATTATTGTGGTTCATAGTACCTTTGCAATACGGTTACCCCGTGGGGCGAGACCGCAACAATTAAAACATTTCCATTGCAATGAAAACTACCAAAAGAAACATAGCCATCGTGTGCGGTGGCGACTCGTCGGAGCACGAAGTATCGCTGCGCTCGGCTCAGGGACTTTACAGCTGGTTTGACCGCGACCGCTACAATGTGTATATCGTCGTTATCAGGAAAAACGACTGGCATGTGAACCTGCACGACGGCAGCATAGCGCCCATCGACAAGAACGACTTCTCGTTCAAGCCCAAGAAAGGCGAAAAGACCACATTTGACTATGCCTACATCACCATTCATGGCACACCGGGCGAGAACGGCATCTTGCAAGGCTACTTCGACCTCATTGGCATGCCTTACTCCACAAGCAGCGTGCTTGTCGAGGCACTGACATTCAACAAATACATGCTCAACAACTATATGCGCCCCTTTGGCGTGACCGTTGCCGACAGCATCTTGCTAATAAAAGATGTGGAGCGCAACATCACTGAAGATGACATTGAGCGCGACCTGGGCATGCCCTGCTTTGTGAAGCCCACCGACGACGGTTCGAGCTTTGGCGTCACCAAGGTGAAAGACAAGAGCAAGCTCGCCCCCGCCATCAAGAATGCCTTCAAGCAGTATAACCAAGTGATGGTGGAGCGCTTCCTCGACGGCACCGAGGTGACCGTGGGTTGCTACAAGACCAAGACCAAGAGCGTGGTGTTCCCCGTGACCGAAGTGGTGACTGACAACGAGTTCTTTGACTACGACGCCAAGTACAACGGACAGGTGCAGGAAATCACACCCGCCCGCATCAGTCCCGAACTCACCGCCGCCCTGCAGGCCGAGACCAGCCGCATCTACGACATTCTGCACTGCAACGGCATCATACGCATTGACTACATCATCACCAAGAACCCCGACGGCAGTGACTGCATCAACATGCTCGAAGTGAACACCACCCCCGGCATGACGGCCACCAGCTTCATCCCGCAGCAGGTGCGTGCCGCCGGCCTCGAGATGCGCGATGTCCTCACCGACATCGTCGAGAACCAGTTCTAATCCCCCACAATCATGGCGAGGCATTAGAATCTCGCCATTTATATTAGCATAAAAAAGGCAACGGATTGAGATTCAATCTGTTGCCTTTTTTGTTGTCGGGGTGAGAGGATTCGAACTTCCGACCTCCACGTCCCGAACGTGGCGCGCTAACCAACTGCGCTACACCCCGAGCATTTTTCGCTTTTGCGACTGCAAAGATACAAAATAATTGACAAACACCAACACACAACCCCATTTTTTCAGTTTTTGTCACAATTATCAAGCCTGTCAAGGCAAAACATCTCATCGCAATTTGTGAAATTTCTGCCTGGAGGGCGCTCCTGTTTGCTTTGATTTGCCCTTTTGGTGAATAATGTGTAACTTTGTGCCCGTCAAACTGCAAACTATGGCAACTGGTGCTGCTCAAATGGACGGTACTATGGCAAAATCAAAATTGCTGTCCATTGCAAAGTTGACCTGCAAACTATAGCGTAAAAACATAGCAAACTATAACAAAAAACATACGATCAAGATGGCAAACTTTAATTTTGTAGAAGAACTTACATGGCGTGGCATGATCAACAACATCATGCCCGGTACTGAAGAACAACTCAACAAGGAAATGACCTCGGCCTATGTGGGCATCGACCCCACCGCCGACTCGCTCCACATCGGGCACCTGGTGGGCATCATGATGCTCAAGCACCTGCAGCGCGCAGGTCACCGTCCCATCGCTCTGGTGGGCGGCGCCACCGGCATGATTGGCGACCCCTCGATGAAGTCGCAGGAACGCAAACTCATCGACGAGGCAACCTTGCGCCACAATCAGGAGTGCATACGCCAGCAGCTCGCCAAGTTCCTCGACTTCGACAGCGATGCGCCCAACCACGCTATACTCGTGAACAACTACGACTGGATGAAGGACTTCTCGTTCCTGAACTTCATACGCGACATTGGCAAGCACATCACAGTGAACTACATGATGGCCAAGGACTCGGTCAAAAAGCGCCTCGCCGCCAATGCCGACCATGGCATGTCGTTCACCGAGTTCTCTTACCAGCTGCTTCAAGGCTATGACTACCTCTACCTCTACCAGAAGGAGAATTGCCGCTTGCAGATGGGTGGCAGCGACCAATGGGGCAACATCACCACCGGCACAGAGCTGATTCGCCGCATCGAGGGTGGCGAGGCATTTGCTATCACCTGTCCGCTCATCACCAAGGCCGACGGCACCAAGTTCGGCAAGACCGAGGGTGGCAATGTGTGGCTCGACCCCAAGCGCACCTCGCCCTACAAGTTCTATCAGTTCTGGCTCAACGTGAGCGACGAGGACGCCGCACGCTACATCAAGATATTCACCGATCTGCCCAAGGACGAGATTGCCGACCTCGTGGCACAGCAGGAGCAAGACCCCGGCCTTCGTCCGCTGCAAAAGCGCCTTGCCAAGGAAATCACCTGCATGGTGCACAGTGTGCAAGACTACGAGATGGCCGTCGAGGCATCGCAGATTCTCTTTAGCAACAAGGCGCAGGACATTCTGCACAAGATCGATGAGGAAACGCTTCTCTCGGTATTCGAAGGCGTGCCCACCTTCGAGGTGCCTCGCGATGTGATTACCGCTGGCGTGCCCCTCATCAACCTGCTCACCGACCATGCAGCCGTGTTCCCCAGCAAGGGCGAGATGCGCAAGATGACTCAGGGTGGCGGCGTGAGCGTGAACAAGGAGAAAGTGGCCGACCAGAACATGACCATCGACGCCTCGTTCCTGCTCAACGACAAGTACATCTTGGCACAGCGCGGCAAGAAGAACTATTTCCTGCTCATCGCCAAGTAAAAAACGGCATTTTTGAGGTGTGCGCAAATGCCTTAACTGCCGATTTTCTCAAAAAGATTTGCACATTTAAGAAATCGGTATTAACTTTGCACCGCAATTGCGACGAGGAGTCCAATTAGCATAGGATTGGCCTATAGTGTAACGGTAACACAACGGTTTTTGGTGCCGCATTTCCTGGTTCGAATCCGGGTAGGCCAACCAATCACATAAAAAGGGGCTGACATGAGCAGCCCTTTTTAGGCCCAGATGGCGGAATCGGTAGACGCGCTGGTCTCAAACACCAGTGGGGCAACCCGTGCCGGTTCGACCCCGGCTCTGGGTACGAAATTAGGCTGATAATCATTTGATTGTCAGCTTGTTTTCTTTTTGCGACAAGCGATCAACAGGAAAATGGCGATTATTCCCCACGAGTTCTGGCGTTCGCCAGGAAGGGCTGGATACATAATAATAAATCAAATGGCTCGTATTCTTTATAAATATCTAGTCATAAATGACGCAAAAGTGAGCAATAATGGGCAATTTCAAAGATTTTATCCTAAATAATGACCAATAGGCCCAGAATCGCCAATTCACCAATGCTTCACAACTGAATGCCCCTTTCGATTGTCATCTGTTTTTGGTAGAATTAGCATAAATACTTAAAATAAGGTTGTAATATTACAACCATTTCAAAAATATTTTGTATCTTTGTGCCATCAATTGATTCAATTATACTCGTATGAAGTATCTTACAGTCAAAAAGGCTTTGGCTGCATGGCAGGCGATACAGCCGTTGTCGGAGAAGGATCGGGAGAGGCTCAGCCGCCGCTTCACCGTGGACTTCAACTACAACAGCAACCACCTCGAGGGCAACACGCTGACCTACGGGCAGACTGAGATTCTGCTATTGTTCGGCAAGGTGATTGGCGAAGCCGATGTGAGAGATGTGCAGGAAATGACTGCTAGTAACGTTGGATTGAAGATGATGGCAGAAGAGGCCCGCATAAAAGAGATACCACTGACACAAAACTTTATCAGAACACTGCACAAAACTCTATTGCGAGAGGACTACACAGTCTATCGGGACCTCCCTGGGGGCGTACAGACAAGTTATGTGATACATGCAGGGCAGTATAAGACACGGCCTAATAGTGTAATCACACGATACGGAGACCGATTTGAGTATGCCTCGCCAGAGGAGACTCCTGGACTGATGACTGACTTGGTTGACTGGTATAACTCAGCTGAAAAGAAAGGAAAACTTTCACCAGTAGAGTTGGCAGCTCTTTTCCACTATCGCTACATACGCATTCACCCCTTCGAAGACGGCAATGGACGCATTGCCCGGCTGATGGTGAACTTCATTCTGGCTCGTCACGACTATCCGATGATTGTGGTGCGGAGCCGCCAAAAAAGTGAGTACTTGGAAGCACTACATCAAGCAGACCTCGAAGTGGGTCCCATTCCCAGCGATGGTGCCCATGCAGAGTTGAAAGACATTAGGCCATTCCTGAAGTATTTCAATGGACTCGTGGCCAGGGAAGTGTATAATGATGTGCTGTTTGTGAGCGAGAGGGATGAGAATGTGTGGTGGTATGATGGAGAACGGATTTCATTCAGGACTCCAAACTACACAAAGATTTTGAATGCCATGCGCACAGAGCCCACACTGACCTTGGCAGACATGAAAGACGTGACCGGCATCAGCATCACCGCCATCCAAAAACTTCTTGACCATTTGATTGACAAGAAGTATGTAGAACGAGGCGAGAAGGATGGCAGCTGGAGAGTGTTTGTGACGCAATAAACAGATATTAATGGTTAATCTAGTAGATTATGGAAGTAAATCTTTTTGGCGCTTATTTTGAAGGAGCATTTCTGGCAGCAATTGCGTCGTGTTTTATAAATGGAAGAATCTCTGAACAACAAATAGATGCTACGAAAGAGATTATTTCGAGGTTCAAAGAATATGAGATTGAACATGCAGCTATCATGCCAGAGAAGAAAGAAGAGCTAAAACGTCAATTGAAACAATTTCTTGATGCGAAGATTCAAGGACTCAAAGATAAACTAAGGGCTCAAGGAAAATTGTGGTAAGTGGACCTTAGTTGATCTAGTGAAATTTATTATTCCAGACAGTTTGGCCTACCGAAAAAAACCTCGGTAGGCTTTTTGTTCACTGCAAATGGATTTCTGTTAAATTAATTCAATAGCTGAACCAAATTCTTTTTTATATATTTTGCTTCATTTTAATAGGCATTAAAACGATGCAAATTGATTAAATCAGGGAAAGATGCAACTATGTTTTGACAAGAATTACCCCGAGAGATTTCACTTTGGGGTAAAATCATGGTTTGTGATAAAAAAGTGTGAAAATATTGCGAAAAATATGGGTTTTATTAATCTTGTTTTATAGAAAATGCCTAACTTTGTAAATCAAACTTAATAAAACTGCACGATTTTTATTAAATATAATTTATATGAGTATCAGTAAAGATGTCATCAAGCAGTGCCTGATTAGCAAGCAGCGCGAGGTAGATGAGGCGGTGATTGTGAACCGCCCTATAGAATTCGAAGAGAATGGCAACTATGTGATAGTTGGCGTGAGACATGCGGGTAAGTCGTACCTGCTATATCAGCGTGTGCGCCAGCTGCAGGCAGCAGGAAAGGGTTGGGACGAGATTCTGTTTGTGGACTTTGAGGATGAGCGTCTGGCAGAATTCCAGACGGAAGACTTCAACAGTCTGCTGGAGGCCCATCTGGAACTGTATGGCAAGAAGCCTGTGGTATTCCTTGACGAGGTACAGAACATTCCGCACTGGGATAAGTTTGTGAGGAGACTGTCTGATGCTAAATATTGGGTATATGTGACGGGCAGCAATGCGAAGATGCTGAGCAAGGAGGTGGCAACTACGCTGGGCGGAAGATTCTTTATCTATGATGCGTACCCATATTCATTTAAAGAATACCTGGCAGCGCAACAGGTGGAACTGAAGGAACATTGGGAATATGACACGATACAGCGGAGCGAGGTGAAGCGACATCTGAACGAATACTTCTATTACGGTGGTCTGCCGGAAATCCTGTCGTTTAAGAATAAGCGAGCCATGCTGTCGAGCTTGTATCAGAAAATCTATCTGGGTGACATCTGCGCGCGAAACAATATCAAGAACGACAGGGTGCTGAACATCCTGATCAAGAAGATGGCGGAGAGCGTGAAGCAGCCGTTGTCGTATAACAGGCTGAAGAATGTAATCGTGGCAACGGGGTCGCCCATCAGTGTGCCAACGACAATAGATTATGCTGGATATGCTGCAGACAGTTGGCTGATATTACCCATGCAAAATGAAGTAGGCAAACTGACAGAGAAGGAGTCGCAAAAGAAATATTACTTTATAGACAATGGCTTACTTAACCTCTTCCTGATGAATTCCGAAACATCGCTGCTGGAGAATATGGTAGCAGTGGAACTCTGTAGACGGTATGGGAAAGAGAATGTGTATTATCTAAATGCAGACAAGGAAATTGACTTTATTATACCCGAAGAGAAACTGGCCATCCAAGTGTCGTATAGCATAAAAGATCAGATGACGTGTGAGAGAGAAGTGCCACAGCTGGCGAAATATGCAAAAAGACATCAAGATTGGAAGTGTATGCTCATTACTTACGATGAGGAGAGCACTGAAGAGGGAATACCCGTGGTGCCAGTGTGGAAGTGGCTAATGAGCAGCGAAATAATAGAATCGCTGATATGAAGGTTTTATGGGCAATAAACAAGAAGAACAATATGGGACCTGCTAATGGCGATAAGGCTCTGGGTCATCCTTCCGAGTCGTTATTTCTTGTATAGTCATATCAATTGTTATTCAAACGTCAACAATGTTCCTTTATATATTGATTAGCTATATATTTGGGCGATTATCTGCACTTTTAGATGTGTATAAGACAAATCCTTTTATGCTTTTAATACCATCCATTTTGTTTCAATATTCGATGTAACTCTTGTCCTGTATCATTTAACTCAATAATGGTGTGGTGCCCCCAACCGCCATTGTCAATCTCATTGTCTATCAAACCAAGGTTCATCAAAGCATTGACTTTTATTGAATCGTATTTGTTATAGTCTTTTATTTCTTTTTCGTATTCGGGCAAAGCTTTTAAATCAAAGACAAAAGACCTATCAATTATTGAGCACAGTCGCAAGAACAATTCATCGTCAATATGGCCATATACCCGCTCTCTGTAGATATATCCCATAATGTCAGCCTTGGCATCATCCTCTGCTCGAAGTAGATAATGAGTCAGATATTCATATAGTTTATTCCGACGTTCTGCAGTTAAGCTATTCAAGAACTTATCTTTTTCTTTTTGGGGTATGTCCTTTTCTTTTTCCAAGAATTTTGCCAATTTTCTGATGAAGTGAAGTTCCTGAAACCTACTTCCTATCCGACCAAGTTTTAATAAAGAACCAATATATGGGATGTCGTAGAAAGTTTCTAAGATATCGGAAGAAACATCTAACTCTAACTCAAGTCCAGATGATACAAATTCTTGTTCCTTCTTTGATACCGAAAGGGTAAAAATATCTTCCATCATAATTATTTTCAAATACAACTATTATTAGCCATTTATTAAAACCATTAATCTGGTAAAATTAGGAATGGAGATTTGATATATTTTTGCTTTAATATCAATACCACTTAACAGCATAGGAATGCCTTGAGCTATACACAATTGCCTATATAATTCCTTAATATACAATTGTTGTGAGTTTTGTTCAACCATTGATAATATTGTTGCAATTGCATTGTCATTTAAGACGACGTTTATTCTGTTATTTGTTAAGACTGTATCAAGTTAATAGCGTATCGATAGCATCAAACGTTGTGTCGATAAACGTGTTGTTGCTCATGTGGGAGGTGTCTATCTTTTTGTAGTCATCAAAAAGATGGCGGTTAAATTCCAGTTCAAAAGCCAAGCGAAGGTCGTTCTCGCTGCCTTCATCGCCTTTTGCTTCTTTAGCGGTTATAGTTCGAACTCGCTTCACCTCATACACATCACGAATACCCTTGCCCTTGATATAAGGGATAAAGAAGTGAAGATCGTGAAGGGCAATCGTTGTCGGGAAATTGGAGCCTGTATAATAGAGACTTGCTGAGCCATTATCAAACATCTCCTCATTAACCCTTTTACGATTAACGACAAGTCCGATGAGTACTCGATTAGGCACTTCGACGAAAACGCCCTTCTGAGGAATCACCTGCTCGATAATCTTTGATGATTTAGAGACGATCAATTGAGCGATATGATCTTCGAGCAGCTTACGGCTAACGTCGTCTTTAGGACGCAACGGGAAGGCCCCAATATTTACAGCCTTAATCGAATCCTCAAATTTCTTAGGTTGGCCGTTTCCTGGGAATAGGATGTAACCGCCTATCACCTCTCGCTTGAGGGCTTCGTCCTGATTGTGCTGGTAATATATAGCATCACGATATCTGTGCATTTGGTTGATGGCTCCATCAGGTGGTTCGTCCACTTCATCACTATCACGTCCTCCAATACGATATTTCGCATCAAAAAGGTAAGTGAACTTCATGCCTTTCTGCATATCGTCTTTGGTGAGTTGAAGAACGATGTCAGGCTTCTGAGGAACAGTGGGTACGACCAAATCCGTAATACTGATACTATCATTGGGATGGTCTGTGTGCTTGGGATTGTAAACCAGCTCGGCAAGTTCCACGTCATCTTTCTTGAATAAAATGCGAGAATGCTCACCTTTACCCAGCTCCCACGTAAACATACCGCTCATTTCCATGCGGTTCCGATGGTCAACGTCACTGTCTTTTAGTCCGAGTTGTTCCTTGACGATATGGCTGACCTCAATAAAGCACCAAATCTCATATAGCGTCGCAATGTCTTTGGACTGCAAGCGATAAATACCGTCATTCAACGAGTATGCCCTACGTAACAAGTTCCAAGTGCGATATACTTGACTGTAGTCGGTAGCCTTTTGAAGAACGAGACTTTCCTGAGAGAGCCCTTTGAAGCGCCCAATAGTACGGAAAAATGGATGGCGTTGCAGGTGTTTTAGTACTGATACTCGCTCCTGCATTTCAGCCACCATCGTTTCAGAGATGTTCTTCAGCTGTTCGATACGCTGCTCCAGTTGGGCGTATTTGGTTGTGATCTGCCCGAGGGCATATTTCAAGAAACGGTTTTCTTGAGTATCATTGTTCTGCACCTGCTCTTCATTGCGGTACAAGTGTGCAGGTTCTTTACGATGCTCGGCAAATTCATTCTCAATAGCAGATGTAACCCGTTTGAGTTTATCGGCACGTTGGTACACTTCTATACCACGTAAACGGCGCCTAGGCCGCTCTATGATGCTGCGGCAAGCCTTAATGAATTTATCTTGTTCTCCTTGGAAGACGCTCCACCAAATCAGATCTGGTCTATCTCCATCGGTCTGAGGGGAAAAACCATGGAAAGTTCGCTTCATGTAATCGAGCGATAGCATTCTGTATTCTCGCTCAATATCTTCAATGATATACTTCCAGTGTTCGTGATAATTGAGCTTTGTACTCAACACCTCAAACCCGAAAGTAAACGACTTTTGGGTATCACCAATTCTATATCTAAGGTTAATCTCGCTCTTGCCAATATCGTTGCCATAGTTCAAGAATCCGGCTAGAATGTGGCTACGAAAGCTGAAGCCTTCATTGACGTTTTGCAACATCGAACTGAACTCGGCTTGGGTCACATTGGAGTTAAACTCTACCCATATTGGGTAATTGGCGTTGTCGAAGAAGATAGCTCTGTTTGGTTCCCCCTGAATAATCTCAATGGCCGGGTCAGTTAGATTTGAGAGTTTTACTGACTGTACGCCATCACTCCAAGAGTATATGGAGGTCAAGTTTTCCACTCCTACATTCGTGACGGCCTTGCCCCAAATGCCCTCATATTTGGGACATTCGATGCTCATGGTGAAGTCGATATGTTTTATTCTCAGAAGATCCATTAATTGAAACGGTTAAGCCCAGAACGAAGTATAACCACTATCTAAACGGTCAATCATTTCGTCAAGTTTTGCTAATGAAATAGATTGACGTATCGTTTTACCATCTTCTGTCGTTTCGCCTTCAGCTTTAGCGACAAAAACATCTTTTTCAGATATCGACCCAAGTTGAGCCTTGATTCCCTTCTTTAGACCCTCAAGCAATGATTTTTTAACTTTGGACTCATCACCTTCGATACGTGACAGAATTTTCATTGAGGTAATCTCATCAAGGGCACGAGCTATGACATAGTTCTGATTCAACTCTGTTCCATCATCAAGTTTGCGATAGGGCAGATTATTAATGACATAGAGCAAGAACTCGTTTCGTGTTCGATAGGCGACTTTAAATGGAGTGCCCTCAAGCTCGTCATTAACCTTTTGCAGATAGTTTATCACCTGATCACAAACCTCTTTATTCTGTTCATAAACATCCACCCCTTCAACAGCAGTGCCGATTAAATCGTCTTTACCAAGCTTGCCAATTACTTCATATTTAGAACTAAGACCACCATCAAGGTTAACTTCATTCATTTCAATAGTCATAGCTCGGTCAAGCACTTTTCTAGAGAACGAGAAGGTGGTCTCATCCATGTTAACGGTACCCACAACGATGAGATTATTAGGAATGTACAAGCGTTTACCACCTTCTTCTGTAAGATATGACTCTCGAACTTCATCCTCAAGAAATAGCTGATCAATCAAACTTTTATACTCTTCAGTACTTGAATAATCAATGATGGGATCCGTCTTAATATTGCCGTTTTCATCAACTTTGCGTGATTCAATTACGCTAAGGTATTCGGCAAAATATTGCTCTACTGGTGCAAGGTTCATCTCATCCAAACAAAGGAAATATGGCATCGTGGGATTTTTGATGGCCTTGACCATAAATTTAAGAAATGGACCAACAATGTAATGAATACCGTCTATTCTGCTTACATAACCAATTAACTCGCTTGAGTCATGCCAATTAGGTTTTACCTGGACCATTTCAAAGTTGCTAGGTTTTTGAGCCTTGAATTCATCACTATCAGCAAACCAACATGAACGAGCAAGCTCTCTTACTATTCGACTTTTGCCCGTACCAGAAATGCCTGCAAGCAATAAGAAGGGTTTAGATTTAATAGCGGTGATGAATGGACGATATTTGTTATCAATATTCTCATTAACTCCCTTACTGTTTGACACATAGATTTCAGCGTCAGTTATATGATGCTTGAGAATATCCTTGCAGTCTTTTAAAGTTTCGAGAAATGAGAAGTATTGGTTTAGGACAGTATAAGCAGCGTATTTAGTGCCTTGATATTCTCCCACAATAGCATCTAAGACTTGATCCGTTTTGCGAATTTCAGATAGTGTATTTTTAAGAAGATCAATGTCAATAAAACTGAAGATAGATACCTCTTTTTCATAATATCTAGAGAGAATATCACCCAAATCTTTTTCAAACTTGGACACATAATCAGCATGATTGCCCATATGAGAATTGGTGCGTTTCAGATATTGTATAAAACGATCTCTAACGGTATCTATTGAAACATCATCAAGTGCCAATTCTTCATCTGCGGGTTGAATCGTCGTTAATAATCGAAGCTCAACTGAATCCTCAATCTTTTCTCCAAATAGCATAATTGTATGACGCTCAACAAGAAAATGCCGCAGATTAAATCCAGGGACTCCCAAATTATTCAAATAGAACCTATTATCATCACGTTTAAGATGCTGAACAGTATATCTGGCAGTCTTATTCTGATTAAAAAAGGAGGAAACTTCTTTATAAAGAAAATCAAAGACCTCATTACTTGACTCAACTTTATTTTCTCGATTATAAAGAGGCAGAATATTGCTGACAACACCAATAGCCTTAATAAAATCTTCTCTATAGAGAGTAAAGTTGATTGCTCCGCTTGTATCTGAGAGATAATCAGAAATATCTCTAGATAGGTTGATGCTTGTTTCGTTCGATGTACTTTGTGTCAGCTTAAAATGAGCATCTTGTCTCTGTACAATTTTCTTAAACGGTTCCATATACTAAGAAGTTATTCAGTGATTATTCTATTTGATATTAAATAATGCAGTACAGCATATACCATATTTACGCTGACAGCATTTCCAGCCTGTTTATACATTGCGCCGTTTGCAACTCTTGCGTTTCTTGCTTTTTCTGCAAAATCATCAGGAAAGCCTTGAAGCATAAATGCTTCTCGCGGTGTAAGCTTTCTAATGGCTATATGAGTAAGCTCCTCTTTTGTCATTTCCTCTGACGGCCTTTGTCTTCCTTCAGATTGTATGAAAAGATCACTATAATAATTGTCTTGACAGGCTCTATGCATCTTGTGCATGGATGCAGTCAAAGGCCGAGCGATTATTTGATCAATCTCAGATTTTGATTTGAAGCCAGCACTGCCATCACTTAGAATTGTCGGTTTAATTTTTTCAGATAGGTAATACTTGGGCTCTACATTTTTCTCAAGAATTTCAATTACTGAATCATAGAAATTTAATGAGCATCTCATCCGATTAATTCTGGCAAATGATTGCTTCACCAATTCTGATGAGAACTCAAAATTACCCAAGTCTGCAAGTCTAGCAAAAATGATAACTCTATTTCGTTTTTGAGGCAATCCGAAATCATTTGAGTTGAAGATATCCATTCTAACTTGATATCCGGCATTTTCAAGCTCAGCTAAAATCACTGCGATTGTATTGCCGTTATCGTGATTCTTTAAGTTCTTGACATTCTCTAGAAGAACGTATCGAGGATGTCTATGATTAATCATATCCATAATCCTAAAGAACATTTGTCCTCGTTCCTCATTAAAACCATCTTGGTCCCCCATCATACTGAAAGTCTGGCACGGAAAACCACCTGAAAGCAAATCGTACTGAGGAAGATTCTCCATTGCTTCAATATCTTCTACGAAAGCAACTATATCTCCCATTGATACCTCATTGTCGGTATTATAATTAGCACAATATGTCGCCTGGGCATTCTTGTCAATCTCAGAATACGCAACAGTATGTAATGGAAATCTCAAATCACGTGAAATCAAATCCATTGCACGTCTAAACCCACCAACTCCAGCAAATAATTCCACATGGTTCATAGAAACTTCATAATGCCGTCTCCTATAGCTTTAGCGAGTTTGACCGGTACAGCATTCCCAACTTGAGCATACCACATGTTTTGAGCTCCTGTGATTATATAATCATCTGGGAATGTCTGAATTCGAGCGGCTTCTCTTGGGCTCAAGCCTCTGGCTTCCCAAGGATGGATATACATATTGCAATCAAACTTCATGTGTGAAGTGATTGTTTTGCATATCTGAGACTCATTCAATTTAAAGTACTTGTCTTTAAAGATTCCATTACGGCGTTTGTAAGGCATGATATCTGCTATTGATTCATGCAATGAGTTAGCACCTTGTGGTAATCTTCTGAAGATTTCAATGTCTCTTTCATTATTATAGCGGTTCTTATGATTGTAGAGCATGTGAATATCTCTTCCATCATTTATGAAATCGTAGAATGGATTGTGAACATATTCAAATTCAATGGCTGTGTAACCAGACTCTGCATTTTCGATATTCTTAGCTCCTTTTTCTTTTCTCGCTTCAAGATGGGGCAGCCCTTCTAGAGCATCCTTTAGCACAAATGGATCGCGTTTATTTTTGTTTATTTCCTCAAATATTCTATGAGGATTTATGCCAACCCTATTGCCTATCATTATAAAGCGTTCTCTATTTTGTGGGACACCAAAATCCTGGGCTTTCAAAATCGCATAATCAAATTCATATTCACCCCCAAGATAGTCTGTAAAGTCTTGAATGATTTCTTGACTTCTGTTCATCATACCCTTTACATTCTCCATGAGAAAAAATTGTGGACGAACACACCTAAGGAAGATAAGATACTGTTTGTATAATACATTCCTTGGGTCGTCAAGAATTCTATGGCGATTGGCCATTGAAAAACCTTGACATGGAGGACCGCCACAAACAAGAGTAATATCAGAAAAAAATTCTTCATATTCCTTGATATGCGCATTAAGTTCTGCAATGTCTCCTATATAATAGTGACTATCAGGTAAAGAATGGTTATACTTGTATGTATTTGCAAATTGTTCTACAATCTCATTTGCAAACCACGGAGTAAACCCTGCCTGTTCGAGTCCTAGGCTTAGCCCCCCGCAACCTGCAAACAAGTCAACCATTTTGTATATTTGTGTCTTTGTCATTATATCTATTTATGAAATACCAACTAACACTAAATGATTATTTCTTCACAGCATCATCTAACCGTCGACACAAGTGAGATAACAAACTCAGCATGTCTAAACAATCGTTTTCTGTGAATAATCCACTTTCTTTTAATTCTCTAATCTCTTCATGTGCAATAGGATTCCTTACTCCGCTCATCATTCCAGCAGACATGAACTTTTGCCCATCTTCTACATTTTCTTTGGTTGAATTTGAAAAATCAGTACCATTCTTTTTCTTATAGTTTGAAGATACTGACAAAAGAGCATTATCTTTTCCAAAGACTTTTAGCATGAGTTTTTGTCCATCCTCATTACAATTGGACTTCTCTTGAACTCTTGTTTGATAACGCTTAATCGCTTCTTCAACAGCCCTATAAAAATCCGCATTCTTATAATCTGCGTATGAAGCATCTTTTACTACCTGGTGTAAACGGCGCCAATGGTACTGTGCATATTCAGGGATAAGGGCATGCAATGCACCGACGACTTCACTTTGTTTGTCGCTTTCCAATTCAGAATTTTCCACTACAGAATCTACGATCTTTTCGACACCTTTCTGTATGTCTGGTGTTAGTGTAGGATACCATTGTCTAAGATCAACTTTTGTCTTCTCTGTAATCTTGCGCTGCCGCTCTGTTTTCCTCTTGGCACGCCAATTTCGCTCAACAGAAGACAATAAAAATTTCAAATTATCTCGAAGTTCTGAAGTTATTTGCAAATCCCAACTCAACGACTGACGATCAGTTGATATTATATCCTCTTCTTGCTCATCTACGAAATCCACATCTAACCATCCTGTCAAGTACGAATAAAAGTGACTGGATTCCCCAACCCCGAAAAATTCCGGGGCATTTACCATACGTCCATGAGCATATAAAGTTATTCCTCGCAATCCTGGCTTTAGCGGCTTCTCCGTTGCCAATAGTTCTCCAATAATATTCTTTTTATAAAGATAATGCTCTTTGTCCTCAATAAAAGCGGGCACATTCCATGTGAATTGAGCATCAATATTTCTATATCTTAGTGTTTTATCTATAGGAATTGGCACATTATCATTTAGTGTTATATCTGCAACAAAGTCATCATCAAAGAAATCAAAAAGGCGTGCAAGACTGCCAGCTAACCCTTCTGGATCAAAAGCAGTTTTGCGCTTAAGATTGGTTAGAATGATTGTTGTGCCTTGCTCTTGAGGATTACATGACTCTATTGTATATTGAGGCTCATAGTTTGGCGTTTTAGAATGAATAATGTCATTCCAATTCATAGTAAAGTTAACGCATTCACCATTCTTCTTTGTAACAATTTGAATCGTATCACCAATTCCGAAAAATGCCAATTTCCCCAATCCCTTACGTCCTGTTACTTTTCGTTTCCCATTAGGGCTAAGCCCGCTATCAGATTCTCTCCTTTTACGGCCTATTCGCAAAAAGTTCTCATTGATTTCATCAAATGACATTCCGACTCCTTTGTCAACAACGGCAATGCTCTTCCCCTCTTCATTATCTTTAAGAATAATATGTACTTCAGGAGATTCCGCATCATAACTATTGGCAATCAACTCTGCTATAGCATTAGGTAATTGCGAATACATCTTGACTCCCAAATGTTCTATCGTCTGGGGATCAAAACTCATTTCCAGTTTTTGATTTTTATTTTCTATATCTGCCATAATTGTCAGGAATTAGAAATTATAGTTTCACCTAATCTTCTCGCATATTCGCATGGCACAGCATTTCCAATAATTCGAGCCGCACCAGCGATACTGTTTGTTTTAAAGACATAGTCTTTCGGGAATGTTTGTAGTGTGGCACCTTCTCGAATGGAAATGGCTCTGTCCTCATCGGGGTGGGCAAAACGTCCGTTAGAGATACTGAAAAACTTTGTCGTAATCGTTGGAGAAGGTCTGTTCCACCACATACGTCCGTAATTATCCTTGAAAATATCGTCTTTTCCGGCATAACACTGAAGTTGTAAATCTGGTTGAGATGCCCAACTAAGACGGTTACCTCCATCATGAGGGGTCAGGGCCATGCGTTTTAAACTTACTTCACTTAATCCAGCAACCGTATGTTGAAATTCGGATTTATCTTTATGTCCGGCTTTTATCTTTGGGAAGCCGTTATTCTCTCCTAAAACATCCGCAACTGTTATAATCTCATTGGATTTTTCAGGCAGAGAAATATCAACACCTTCTAATCGGGTTGCTATTAAAGAAAAACGGCGACGACTCTGTGGCACACCATAGTGGCTCATATCCACAATCTCTTCTGTATGCTTATACCCCAATTTCTCTATTTTCCTCAAAAACTTTGGCAAGATTGTTTCTTTATTGGTCACAATGCCAGGGACGTTCTCGACCAAAACATATCCAGGCATATAATATTCAATGAATCGGGCAAAATTCATCAACAAGCCTTTCGATAGTTCTGCTTTGGAATGGTCGGTATTGATAATGCTATAATATTGACAGGGGCTGCAACCAACCATAATCAAACGGTCGTCATTCTTTTGTACTTCAAAATTCTTTTCGAAATAGTTGCTATGAAGTCTCTTTACATCCCTACGCACAAATACACTGCCTGGATTATTGTACTCATACGTTTCTTTGGCGTTTTCGTCTAAATCCACACCAGCAATTACGTCAATACCTGCTTGACGCAAACCGCATGTCATTCCTCCGCCTCCGCAAAAGAAATCTATGGCTTTATATTTTATCTTTGATACATCTTTCATTCGTCCTTTTCAATGTTACATTTCAAGAACCCCTTCAACGGCTCTAGATACTCTGCATCCAGATTCCAGTGCTGGGTATTCTCGTAGTTGCGGTTTGCGTCTTTTATCAGTTTCTTCTGAGTCTTTGACGTGCCCAATAACGTTTCAAGATAGGCGTATATCTTGGTCTTTTTGGCGGGGATGGTCAGAGTGGGTGGAATCTTAGTGAGGATTCGCACCTCTGCAAGTTCTCCTTCATAGGTTTGCCAGCAATCCATGACAGGCTGATTGTCGGGATTGATGATGTTTTCCAGCAAGTCTTCCAAGGCGCCTGCATCTTTGTTGTTGGGCAGTAGGAACAACTCAAACTCTACGCCAAATTCTTCCTTGATGGCAAGCAGTTCGGCACGACGTGCTTCTATGTCCTCGTCAGCATCAAAGATGACGAGGTTAATGCCTTCAAGGTCTGAGTTCTGACGCATGGCACCTATGGCGTCTTCTGACCTCAACTTCTGATAGCCACCTGTATCGCCTTCTTTCCCTGGATGGGTGATGCTGCCTTTGGGAGCTTTTTCGCCGAAGATATGGTGATAGTAATCCTCGAAGAATTTCTTGTCGGCGTCACCCTCTACTATTATCTGAAACCTCTTCATTACGCCAACCCTCTAAGTTCAACATCGTTTTCGCATGCTCCGCTCAGACCTTCGTAACTGTATTTATAGGCCTGATGTCCTTTTACAGGAGTCTTAGCGAGTGTATATAACCGCATCTCTTGCTGATACTCTGGATGTTCTTCCAGCATTTCATTCAAGCTGCTTAATGTTTCCTTGCTATGAGTAGTAACGAACACTTGCTTGTTTGTTGTGGTTGCCAAGGAGAAGATGGCTTCCCATAACTTCTTGTAGGCAGAATAGTGCAAGCCATTTTCAATCTCGTCTATCAAAAGTATATTGTTCATGGGATTGGCAGATGCAGCCACAATATTCAGATAACGGCGAAGACCATCACCTTGCATATTGACCGCCAACAACTGATCGATTCCTTCCAGACCTACATAAGCGACATTATTCAAAATCTCCAATGTGGTGATACGACTATCAAAGTTCTTCAATCGCTCTGTTACGGTATCTTTTAGTCTGCGCTTTATCAACTCAATCAAGTCATTGGCTGGATTGCCAGCAGCCAAATCAGCAGGAAGGAGAGCCACGCTGTTCTTTTCTAAATATCCTTCTGCCAGTTTCTTGTTAGATATCAGCCCTTGCTGATTGACTGTCAAGCTACACTCGTGAGTACTCTTTTGTTTATCAGATTCAACATCAAAAAGCATCTTCAGCGTATTCAGGAAGGTCTTTGTTTCTGATGTTGGTATCTGTCCGTTTTGCAAATCCTGCTGCGACTGCCCGTCAAAGACATAAGTCAACTCTAAAGACAAGTGCCGCTTGATATTATCAAACAATTCGGAAGAAATCTCAGGCTTTACCTTTAAGTCATAATTATGAAACATATAGCCCAAGTCTGCAAAACTGCTATAGTTGCGAGACCTGATAGAATTGATAGTTTGAGGCAGGTCTGGGTTGGACATCCCCATCACCAGCAAAAGGCATTCAAGGACAGAACTTTTTCCTGAACTATTCTGCCCCAGAAGTATATTAACACGGGAAAAGTCATCTATCTTCAGATGGTCAATACCTCTAAAGTTCTTTATTTCAATATTTTTGAATCCATCCATTGTCGTTATTGTTTTAAGGCTTTATGATAATTACAACTCTTTGCTTTGGGTTCCTAAATCCACTAATTGTGCCATGGAGGGCTGTATCTTGTTCGTTTTCCACCGTGAAACGGTCATGTCGGTGACACCCATCTGTTCGGCAAGCCATCGGTTGGTGATTTGCTTGTCGGCCAACACCACTCTAATTCTGTTTTGACAATCCTTCTTCGTCATCAATCTTGGTTTTATTTGTTGTATGTGCAAATATAAACATAATTTGTTAAACAGCCTAACATGATGTTGAATAGTATCTCATTTTTAGCACTTTTTGTGTTTTTGACATCTTGTTTTGCATCCGTCCCGATCAAATTACACAGTGCCCTTTGCCCTATTGCAGCTATGCGTTGTAAACCGAGTTTTACGGCCTAATGGGTCATTTTTGGGGAAAATCTTGGCCTAATGGGCATTTAGGGTGGTGAAATCCCTTAAAATGCCCATGAGTGCTTTGTTTGTATAATAATCGTAATGTACAAAGGGCGGTCTATTGGTCATTTTTTAGGATAAAATCTTTGAAAACGCCCATCAACACTTGTCTTTGCAGCATTTATTATTAATATGATGCAAAAAATTAGCGAATGATCCCAAGTCGTGTTTTACTGTTGCTTGAGGCGGGCGACGGCGGCGCGGAGCTGCTCCATGGCTTTTTCGAGCAGCGGGCGTGGGGTGCCTACATTGAGTCGCATGTGACAGTAGCCGGGAACGCCGTAAATCTCGCCGTTGTTGAGCGCGAGGTGAGCCTCCTCGGCAAAGAAACGCACCAGCTGGGCATGGTCCAGGCCCAGTCGGCGGCAGTCGAGCCACATCAGGAACGATGCCTGTGGCTTGATGGCATAGATGTCGGGGATGTTTTCCTTGCAGTAGTTGGCCACATAAAGCACATTTTGCTCAATGTATTTTTTGCAAGCCTCGAGCCATGGCTCGCAATAGCGGTAGCCAACCTCGGTGGCGAGCAGTGCGGGGATATTGGCGTTGCACAGTTCGTTCACTTCGACCCAGCGATAGAACTCACGGCGCAACTCGGGGTTCTTGATGACCAGCCAGGTGCTCTTCAGGCCGGGGATGTTGAAGGTCTTGCCTGGCGATCCGCAAGTGATGGTGACGGCTGCAGCATCGTCGCTAACGGTTGCCAGTGGCGTGTGCTTGTGACCAAACAAGGTGATGTCGCCAAACACCTCGTCGCTGAATAGAATCACATTGTAGCGGCGGGCGAGGGCAGCAACCTGCTGGAGTTCCTCTTTTTTCCACACGATGCCTATGGGGTTCTGCGGGTTGCACACCACCATGATGCGAGGTTTTTGCTGGATGAACACGCGCTCAAGGTCGTCAAGATCCATCTTGTAGAAATGGTCGCCGGTGGGGATCAGGTTGTTGCGAACAGCCAGTCGGCGGTTGCCTTCGATCACATCTTTGAAGTCGTAGTAAACCGGTTCCTGCAGCACCACGCGGTCGCCAGGTTGGGTGAAGAAGTTGAGAATCATTCCCAAGGCGGGCATGCCACCGGGCATGAATGTCATCTCTTCACGGCTTATCTCGAAGCCGTTGCGGCGGCGTTGCCAGTCGATGATCGATTGCCAATATTCGTCGTAGGTGTTGGTGTAGCCATAGATGGGGTGCTCTTGGAAACGGTTTACCAGGGCCTTGCTTATCTCGGGGCAAACGGCAAAGTCCATGTCGGCAATCCATAGTGGCAACAAGTCTTTGCTGCCAAACTCAGAGGCCAGATTATCGGTTCTTTTGCAGTGTGTGCCATGGCGGTCAATTATCGTATCAAAGTCGTAGTTCATAGTTTTACTGATTAGATGAAGGTTAAACAATAGTTGTCTGATTCAGGCTACAAATATACAATATTTTGCTTGAATCGCAACGGGTCGTTCGACCGAAATGTTATGTTTTTGTCAATTTTGAGCCGTTTGTCCCTTTTCGGCCTAATGACCGATTTGGGTTTATTCATTGGCTGCCTGCACTACCTCAGAGTAGATGTCGGTGAGGGCGTTTAGCTCGCCCTGGTCGGTGGCGATAGCCGAACCCGAAACGACGATTCGTTTTACCAGTGTGGCTTCGGTGTAGCTGCGCGAATATTTCCCTTCCCTGTCGGTCCAGTTCAAGTAGGTGTAACAGTGGGGGAAATAGGAGCCATTGGCATTATCGTCGTAGTGGATTTTGTACGCTCGGTCAAGTTTGAATCCACTCTTTTCCTTGTTGGCAAACACGCCGGCATTGGCATCAACAATGCTATGGAGCAGGTCGCCGATTTCCTCGTTGGTGATGCCATTGACGCCATCAAGTTTGTTGGGATAAATCCTCAGCACGAGCCGATTAGATCGGTCCGCAGCTCCTTTGGGAACAATGAGACAGGCCTCACTGTCGTTGAGTTTTTTGCGGTCTATCACTTCATAGTCTTCGGCAAGTGGGAAGGTGATGCCGCACAGCGTGACATTTTGATCGCCTTCATTGCTTTGTTCAGCGGGTTGATTCTCCTCCTCGCTTGGCTGCTCTTGGTCTTGGACTTGTGTGCTCTGTTCCACTTGTGCGGCGACCTCGGTTTGCTCCGATTTCGCAGCATCCTTTTTGCCCGAGAATACTCCCGTGGCAAATAGAATGGCAACCGCAGCCCCGACGACTACTAGGGGGATTAATACATAGAGCAAGGTCTTGTTCGATGTTCCTCGGTTTTGCTCAGGCTGTGGATACATCGTTGGCTGCTGCATCGGCTGCTGTGGCTGGCCTTGAACGGTGTTCTCCTGTATGGGGTTGGGGTTGTTGTCTGTTTCAGGCGGGATTACATCGGCACCACAGCTTAAACAGAATTGGGCGTCGTCGGAGAGAGGTGCTCCACATTCGTTACAAGTCTTCATAATATAATGATGATGATTATTTCACTTTTTTGAAAGTTCTTTCTTGGTGGTCGTCACCCACGAAGTAGTAGAACGAGATTTGATCCTCGGTGTTCATGCCGGGTCCGGTATAGTAGGTGTGCGATTTCTTGCCGTCGTAGATGGAGAAAAACTCGGCAGCGTCGTAGCGGAATTGACCGTGGTGCATTTTGAACACATACGAGCCCTCGCCCTTGCCCGTCAACGAGTCCACGGGGCTGGAAAAACTCCAGGTCACGGTCTTGCCGTCGCCATTGAAAATGAGCGTGTCGCCGTTACACACAAACACGCCATTGTGCGGCGCAGGTTCTGGCCCCAGATGGTTGGTGTTGGGTGGTCCGCCATGCACTCGGCACGATGCCACGGCCATAACGATAAGCAATGAAGTAAAAAACGGTTTCATCTCTAAAACTATATTTGTTGTTGTTTGTTACAAAGTTAATGCATTTTTGTTATAAAACAGTGAAAAATGAACAAAAACCAAGACTTTCAGTTGTTTTTCGATAGATTTCCTCTTTAGACATGGTCTTGTCAATTCTTCAGAAACTCCAATATCTTCGCACTTCAATCACAGCAAAAAAAAGACCTATTACTGTATATTAGGCATTCCAAATATAGTTTGAAATAAAAAGTACATCAAAAAAGCGAGCCGAGAATATTAGGATTCGTGACAATGTTGGCGACAATACTTGCAGCGATATCAGAGCCAAAAGATTTAATCTTGTCAAAGATAGATTTCTTTTTGGCTTCGACTTCGGCTTTGCTTTCAAGAATTTCTTTAATGTCTTTCAGTTGCTTACCAGTCAATTCATCTTTAAGAATGTCAATTACAATCTGCAAAGATTGAGTTTGGGATTGAGATTGCGACAGGTTATTATTAACCTCCACAAAAGGAGTTTGGCTTTCGCTTTTCAAAACAACTGGTTCAGGTATATCTTTATATGCCTTAATCAAGCCAAGAATTTGATTGAAAATAGAAGGGGTGCAATGATGTCTCTCAAACTCCTCAAACTGTTTGGTCAGTTCAGGGAGATAGCTGTCTTGCGGATATTTAAGTGAAAGGAAGCGTATTGTTTTATGTTTCCATTCTGTATATTCGCCAGCGTCCTTTATACCATAATCTGCATATCCCCTAATATAACCTCTTCCTGCCGGTATATAAGATATACCAGATAGTATATTTTCACCTTGCTCGATAAGACTGTCAATTGTTATATCACTCATGCTTTTATTCTTTGGTTACAATGTTGTAAAGTTCGCCATAACTTGTGACCACATCGTACTTGATTGAGCTATCGGAGATAGATGCAAAGTGACGACGTGCGCACTCAATTTTGCCAGCCTCTGTGCCACGCAAGTTAGCGGATTTAAGCTGATGGCTTGACGCGCCTTTGGTTTCAGCAATGAAGTAAACGTGTTTGACGCTTCCCTCACGGAATACTACAGCCCAGTCGGGGTTGTAGTGACCCATCGGCGTGTTGATGTAGAAGCCATGAGGAAGTTTGGTGTAAACCACAACCTCGTCATGTGCTTCAAGGTTCTCGGCAAAGGGTTTCTCTGTGCCGACACTATCAACCACCACTAAATCATACAATGATTTTGCCGATTCAATAGCGTTGATACCGAGCTTGCCACGAATGGTATTCTCGGTGAAGATGTCGCTACTGTACGTCTCGGACAATTTCTTGTACTCGATGTGCTTGATTACCGCAATTGCTTTTGCCTCGTTGATAATGTTACCGACCTTGATAATAAATTCTTCGGGGTTCAACCTGAACTGCAAGAATTTCTCTGGTTTGATACCAGTAAGGATGTCGGCAATCACCTTACGGGTTAAGCCAGTGCTTTCCACCAACTTGCCGAGCAAGTCATATTTCACGTTGTTGCCAACGGCTTCGCTGACGCGGATTGTGCGGACTTTACCTGCTGTCATTGACGCTCCAGCTTGCAGTTCTTCTTTGTCGCGAATGTTCTCCAACGAGCCAGAGCCGACAACGATACGGATTTCCGTAACGTTCAGATACTTGTCTATGCCGTCAATGGCATTCTTGACAAGTTCGTCGGTCTCAAAGTCAACAGTATAGAAAGAGCGGGTATTGATACGTTTCCACAATTCCTGGAACTCTTTCTTGTTGAATTTCTCCTCGTCGAACTTCGCTTCTCTTGTATGGCGAGCGTTCTGCGGTTTGAGCAGGTCGGGATTGAATACTTTATCAAGCACGGCCACGATGCTTGCCTTTGCGTCGCCATAGTCGCCCAAGTCAAGCGTATCGTTCTTTTTATCCTCGAAGTATTTCTCTGTTAGTTTGCCTTTTCGCACATAGCCATTGGCTACAAGCTCTTCATGGACTTCAACGGCTTGATTAGTTGAAAGCGTGCGCTCCTCGCCAGTTGTGGCAAAAACAATGGTTTTGCCGGTGAACAAATTGGCGGTGACAATAATCGGGCGAGTGGAGATTGCGCTGGCGAGTTCGTCTTGCAGTGCTTTTGAGAACTGTTCGTAACTCTCACTGGCTATGACTGTGAGAATGTTGGTGTCGAAAACGCCAGTTGCGCCAAGCAACTCCTCGTCTTGTCGCTCGCCGTTTCGGTCGACGCACAAGCGCATACCACGTCCAACTTCCTGTCGCTTCTTCGTCTCGTTGTCGCTGTTTTTCAGCGTGCAGATTTGGAAAACGTTTGGGTTATCCCACCCCTCTTTGAGAGCGGAGTGCGAAAAGATAAAGCGTGTTGGCTCATCGAAACTCAATAGTCGCTCCTTATCTTTCATGATAAGGTTGTAGGCATCTACATCGCTACTGTCGGTCGAGCCACGTTCAATCTTCGGGTTGACCATGTGGCCTTTCCTGTCACGCGAGAAGTAGCCCTGATGAATACGGCTGATGTCACGGTCGATTTTGGCGAGATATTGCAGGTACTGCTCGTCGCCAAAAGTGGGCTGCATTTCGTGCATGACATTGACGTATTCTTCCTCGAACATTTCGGCATACTTGCCGTTTCGTGTCGTGCCGCCGCTCTCATAGATGCGGTAGTTTTCCACGTGGTCGATGAAGAACAGCGAAAGCACCTTGATGCCTTTGCCGAACAAAGCGCGTTCACGTTCAAGATGTGTGCGGATAGTTTCTTTGATTTGTATGCGGCGAATGTAGTCTTCGTTGACCGAGCCAATCATTTCACCCTCGTAGATGGTCAAGCCGTTAAGCAGAGTGATGCAGCCTTTCACGCCGTTGATGCTCGTGACGATGTAGCGGTCTTTATACTCGGTTAGGCCGTCGCTGTTCTGGTAAAGGTCGTACCGTTCACTCACCACTTTCGACACTTTCTTCAAGCCGTTTGCGCCTCTCACGTCGTGAGAGATGCGTGCCTGAGGCTGTCCTTTGGTGATGATGATTTTTTCAAGATAGACGAAGCCGTTGGTGGCTGTGGTGCCCACCTGTTTCACACCGAGTACTTCAATTTTCTTCACCAGCCGACGGTTGAGCGCGTCGATAGCGTCAAGTCGGAATACTTGATTGTATAAATCGTCCCTGCGGTGCGTGGCACTGTAAAGCAAAGAGAACAGCGGTTTGAACTCTTTGAGTTTCGTTCGCGTGGCGTTGTTGCGGTCAACGCCCAGCACGCTCTGTGGCTCGTCGATAATCAGGATGGGGTTGGTGGCCGCCATCACGTCGATAGGCTTGCGGAAACCGAAGTCTTCGAGGCGCGACGTGAAACGCCGGGCATCTGCACCGCGGGCGTTGAACGCCTGCGTGTTGATGACCATTACCTGTAGGCTTGGGTCGAGCGCAAACGAGTTGATGGGCGCAAGGTTCTTGCTGTTATACACGAAATAGACGAGCCGCTTGCCGTATTGTTCGGCGAAGTGGTCTTGCATGATGTCGAGGCTTTTCAGCACGCCCTCACGAATGGCGATGCTCGGCACGACAATGACAAACTTACTCCAGCCATAGAGTTTGTTCAACTCGTACATGGTTTTGATGTAAGTGTATGTCTTGCCGGTGCCGGTTTCCATTTCAATCGTGAAATTCAAACCCTCCTGCTCGCCCACAATCTTGTTGATAGGTTCGAGGTCCTGACGCATTTGAATGTCACGAATGTTGCTTACCATCGAGGCATTGTCAATCATCAGTGGCTCGTTGCGGTAGCCGGTGAGTGCGGTGGGAATAGTGCCCTGCGCTTGTTTGCCCTGGTCAAACGTGTAGGTGAAGCCATCGCTGAACCGCTGACCGATGAAAATGTCGGTCACGGCACGTGCCGCGTCACGCTGGAAAGATTGATGTTTGAACTTTAGTTTCATGCTACGCCAATCTTTTAGATGATACGAACACGGTCAGCCACATTTTCTTCGCTCCAGCCACACTTTTGTTTGAACATTTCAAACAAGTTGATTTTGAGCGGTGCGCTCTCAAATCCGCTATCACGGAACACTACGCGAAGCGGATTCAGTTCTGCGATAGCGTTGATAACTTCTTCGTCAATACCATCGGCGAAACAAGCCACCAAATCACCATCGTTGACGATGTGAATGGTCTTGCCGTCCACTTCCTGCTTGGCGAGCGGCAGCGAAAGTTGCACGCCCCAGTCGAGCATACATCCAAACAGCAAGTCAAGGTCTTCACGCCCCTCTTTGACGTTGTTTACAAGAGCAAAAAGGTCTTGTTGCTGAAGTTCCTTTGGCGCAAAGTAAACGTCTTGCATATTGCTTTCAGCAAGCTTGAACACACGGAAACCAGTATCAAGGTCTTTGGCTTTTGGATTTTCGGATTTGATTTTCGCAGCTGCTCGGCGAATGCGTTCTTTACCAATCTCGCAGATATTATCAAATCCATCATTTCGAGCCTCACTGTCTTCTGCCGTTTCTTCAGGTATTTGAACTAAAATGTACTTCCTATTACCGCCATCTTCGGCATTTTGCCGCATGATAGCATGAGCAGTTGTTGCGCTGCCACTAAAAAAGTCAAGTATCAAAGCATCGTCATCATGAATTATCTTGACAAAAAACTTGATTAATGAAGAAGGCTTCGGGAATGAAAATATTTTACCATTGAAAATATTTGTCACTTCTTTAGTGCCATCTTGCGACATGCCAATGTCATCAGGTAGTTTGGTGCTAACAGCAACGCGTCCAAAGGAATCTCCTGCTTTTTTCATGTCGTCCTCTTTCCAATAACGCAAAACTGGTTTAGCGATGTTTAAGAAAGAGTATTCTCCAGGGAAAACAATTCTATCTTGTGCATAATATGTTTCAAATGTTTCTTCCGTGATAGCCCAAGTTCTATTAGGATTAGCAGGATATTGTTCCCCAGTTTTAGGGTTGACGATTGTGAAATAACTATTGGGCCTTTCACTTGCTGTCGTTTGTTTAGTCAAATCATGAACTCGCCAAGGCCGATTGGGAAAATCTGGAGTAGTATAGTATTTACGCTCTTTGCCCTCAACACTTGCATAAAAGTTATCTGATTTAGCATAAATCACAATCCACTCGTAATCTTGCGAAACTCCGAATGGAACATCTGATTTAGCGGTGCGCTTGCGCCATGGAATTGTAGCAACATAGTTAGAGTTGCCGAATACTTCATTGCAGATTCGCTTAAGATTGTCAACTTCGTTGTCATCTATAGAGATGAAAATCACTCCATCATTTCTTAAAAGGTTGTAAGCAACAAGTAGACGTTCATATATCATCGAACACCAATCAGAATGGAATCTTTCATTTGCGTCAGTGTTCTTGCGGAAACGGTTCCCAATTTCATCCACATTTCCCGCTTGTAGGTCGTATTTATCCTTTTGCATCGCGAAGTCGTCACGATACACGAAGTCGTTGCCTGTGTTATACGGTGGGTCAATGTAGATCATCTTTATTGCTCCGAGGTACGACTTTTGGAGCAACTTCAACACATCGAGGTTGTCGCCCTCGATGTATAGGTTTTGAGTGTGTTCCCAATCTACACTTTCCTCGGGGCATGGGCGCAGGGTCTTGTTGATGGGGCGACCGGCCTCCTGCTGTGCGGCACGCTTGCCCACCCAGTTGAAGCCGTATTCTTCATCGGTTCCTTCGTAGGCGTTGTCGCCTAAAAGTTCACGCAAGGTCGTGAAGTTTATCTTGCGCTCAATCTGCCCGGTCTTTTCGTCGCGCACCTCGGTGAATGCCGACGGGCAGATTTGGTACAAGGCTTCAAGGTTGATGCTCGCCCCCGAAGTGGAAGCTAAATCCAATTTCTTAATTTGAGCCATAATCATTGGCTGGTCATGGCTCCAAACGACCTGTTCTTGAAGGTTTATGCTAATGCGTTGGAAACAAAACGTGGAGCCGATTCTCTGATGCTCAGTTCCACTTCTTGAGGCTCGGGAAGCGCCCACTTCGTCAGAACGAGCAACTTCGAAAGCCCCACGCAGATGATATATACCTCAAAAATGTAATAATGCCTAAGCACTATAACAAACATAACGAGGTGAGTTATTACCATCTCTAAAAGGGCGTCTAGTTGCTTTGATTTCGACGAAGTATTGAAATTTTCCCGATTTCAAGAAGTCAAATCCAAAGCGTTAAGAATACGCCGTTTCCAAAATGTGATTCCCTAATTGTTGACACGTCAACTAGCAGGGAATATGATTAAGCGATAAAAAACACTCAATCACAAATGCAAATTTACAATAATCTCTTCAAAATTCAATTCCTTTGTTTACATTTTTAAAAAAAGTTCTAACAAACAGCTCTAGCAATAGGCCATTTATTTATTAGCTATCAATAGTTTATGCGCTTTTGTCTAAAAATGTGTGTTCACCATTTTTCCCACCTCCTTCCATCCCTTATCTTTGCCCGCGTGCACCTTAATTAAATAATTACCGCCATGAAAACACAATACCCATATCGCCGACAGACGATCTCCAATCAGCAAACTCCAGGTTATAGAAGTGAGCGAAGCGAACGGAAGAACCTGGGGAAGAACGAAAGTGGTATAATCTTGAACGAAAGTACACAGTATATCAACGGAAGTACACATTCTCTCCACGGAAGCAGTACAATCCCAAAATTGATAATATCTCTAGTAATCAGTCAATTACATGAAAAACATCTTCAAATTTCCCAAAATTCCCACTGTTCCCAAGATTCCCAATCTTCCCCACGTTCCCATTCATCCCCAAGAAAACTTCGCGCCCCGCGCGGCTTTGCGTGCCTGTCCCCTTTGTGTGAGTCCCTGTCCCCGTCCCTGCAAAATAATTCATGGATAATTTGTGGAAATTTGTGGAGACACCCCTGTCCCCGCCTTTGCAAACCTTATGTCCTTATGTCTAAAATCCCTGTCCCCGCAGAACCTCCCTAACGCTGCAAAGTTAGGGTAGAGATTAAGTGGAGGCAAGGGGAAATCTTGGAAAAAATCCTCTAAAATCAGGGAAAATCATGGAAAGAAATTGCGAAAATCAGAAAAATCTTGGAAAATTTTCTCCAAAAATGGCTAATTTACGGAAAATTTTCTAACTTTGCAGTCTAAAACGATGAAATTATGGAAAGAGACTTTCTGCGCAATCATGAAGTGGTTGTGGCATCATCTGATAAAGATGTGAGCAAATTCATTGCTGCCATGAGCAAAAAGGGACAAATCATCAAAATTGCCCCCAGGGTGTATAGTACCAATTTGAATGATTCGCCTGAAAATATAGTTCGCCGTAATCTATTTTTCATTTTTGGGGAATTATACCCTGGTGCTGTACTGTCGCATCGCACGGCGCTGGAGTTCCGTCCCACCGCTGAGGGGCACATATACCTGACCTACAAATACAGCAAAAGAATCGCATTGCCTGGCATCACTGTGCACTTGCTCGAGGGAAAGGGTGCACAGCCCAACGACAGCCCCTTCATGGGCGGACTATATGTGTCGAGCAATGCCCGTGCATTTCTTGAAAACCTGCAAACTACATACCAGCACGAGGGTGTTTCAAAATGTTTGCCTCAGGCGGTGCTTGAAGAGCGGCTAGAGCGAATGTTGCTGACCAATGGTGAGGCCGAACTCAACAAGCTGCGCGACTCGGCCCGCATACTCTCGGATGCACTAGATATGTCTAAAGAATTTAAAAAGCTGGATGCCATCATAGGAGCCATGTTGTCGACCAAACCGTCTAACATACTGCAATCGCCTGTTGCCGAGGCGCGTGCCATGGGTGAGCCTTTCGACAGCCATCGGCTCGACATGCTGTGCACACTCATGGCAGCCTTGAATGAACAAGAATTTGCGGACTATCCCGAGCCGAATGTAACAGAACTTGCCTATAACAATTTTGCTTTCTTTGAGAGTTATTTCTCTAACTACATAGAGGGCACTGAATTTGAAATTGAAGATGCACGCCAAATCATAGATACCCGCACACCCATCCCCACTCGCAGTGCCGACAGCCATGATGTGCTGGGCACCTATTACATTGTGTCGAACCGCAAAGAAATGGGCATAACACCTACAACTGCCGATAATCTGCTCGAAATTCTGCAGCATCGACATCGCATCATGATGTCGGCGCGTCCTGAAAGCTCTCCAGGGCTATTCAAGGTTCAAAACAATCGGGCTGGAGAAACGCACTTTGTGGATTATCAACTTGTGCGAGGCACATTGAAGAAAGGTTATGAGATTTATCGCTCGTTGAGACATCCGTTTGCACGTGCCGTGTTTATGCTCTTCATGGTGAGTGAAGTACACCCTTTCACCGATGGCAATGGGCGTACGTCAAGAATCATGATGAACGCCGAACTTGTGGCAGCCAACCAGTCGAAGATCATCATCCCCACCGTGTTCCGCACCGACTATCTGGGAGCATTGCGTCAATTGAGTCGCAAGAACAATCCCCACACACTCATCAAAGCCATGCAAAGGGTGAGGCAATTCAGTTTCAAACTACATGACGAAGACTTCGACAATTTGCGCAACTACTTGAACCAGTGCAATGCCTTCAAAGACGAGGATGGATACATCTTGCAGTTCTGAGATAGGGATGGCCCCGCAATGTGTGAGAAACATCGGGGTTATATGCTATAAGCTGTTGGCTGAAGGGTTTATGAGCTGGGGGTGGGGGGGACTTCTTTCCAGAGGTAGATTTTGTCGCTGGGGCGCACTTTCACGTCGGTTTTGATGGAGAAGCGCTCGCCTTTCACGGTCTTTTCCACGGGTTTGAGGTCCACTCTGATTTCCTCCACAGTGAGCGGCACTGCGCCGGTGGTGGGCCCAATGATGAGGATGTTGTCGCCCACATGCAGTTCGCCAGCCTCCATGAGGAACTCGGCCACGCCCAGATTGCTGAAGTAGCGCACACCCTTGGCAGCGTACGACTTGACGCGTGTGGCGCTGGAACCATATTTGGCACTCCACTCGCCCAGGCGCTGCCCCAGGTAGTAGCCGTTCCAGAATCCACGGTTAAACACGCGACTCAGGCGCTCGTCCCACTGCTGAATCTGCTCCTCGTTGCCGTAGGTGCCGTCGACAATGGCGTTGAGCGCTTCGTTGTAGCAGCTCACCACGGTGCGCACATACTCGGGGCCGCGGGCACGACCTTCGATCTTGAACACGCGCACGCCGGCATCCACCATCTTGTTGAGGAAGTGGATGGTTTTCAGGTCTTTGGGACTCATGATATATTTGTTATCGATGGCGAGTTCATCGCCTGTTTCGCGGTCGGTCACCACATAGCCGCGGCGGCATATCTGGCGGCAGGCACCGCGGTTGGCGCTGGCTCCGGTCTCGTGCAGACTCAGGTAGCACTTGCCGCTCACAGCCATGCACAGGGCACCGTGGCAAAACATCTCGATGCGCACGGGTTTGCCGTGGGGACCGCACAGCTGGTCGCTCACGATGGTCTCGTGAATCTTGCGCACCTGGTCCAGGTTGAGTTCGCGGGCCATCACCATCACATCGGCCCACTGCGAGTAGAAGCGCACCGCCTCGCTGTTGCTCACATTCACCTGCGTGCTGATGTGCACTTCGACGCCCGTCTGGCGGGCATATTGTATGGCGGCCATGTCGCTGGCGATGATGGCGCTCACCTGGGCCTCGCGTGCCGCATCAATAATCTGGCGCATGTAGGCCACATCCTCGTCATAGACGATGGTGTTCACCGTCAGGTAGCTCTTCATGCCGTGCTCTTGGCACCACTGGGCTATGGTTTTCAGGTCGTTGAGTGTGAAATTGACGCTCGATTTCGAACGCATATTCAGCCCCTCGATGCCAAAGTAGATGGCATCGGCGCCGCCCTGGTGGGCGGCAATCAAACTCTCCCACGACCCTACCGGGGCCATGATTTCGAAGTCGTTGCGGTTTAGCTTAAGGTTATTGTTCATTACCTAAAATATGATTAATCAATGAAGAAATATCGCTCACATTGATGCGCATGCTCTTGTCCACATCGCCCAGCACCAGTGCCGTGGGTGTGATGCCCAGTATCATGTTCACCAGTTCGCTCACATCGCTCACATTCACGCGGTGGTCGCAGTTCACATCGTAGTTGTCCCACGAACTCTTGAACAGCACCTCGCACTCGATGTTGCTGTTCTCTACACTGGAGTAGAAGGGCACGGCTATGTAGCCATAGTGGCTGCTGGCCACCGTGAGGCAGTAGGTGTAGGTGGGGTCGAGGTCACCTATCTCAAAGGTGCCGTCCTCGTTAATCTCATGAGCACCCATGTTCACGCGTCCCGGGTTGCGCAGCAGGCGCACCAGTCCGCGGCCGTTGGGTTGCATTTCCAGGTCGCTCTCGTCGAGGTTCTCGACCTTCTCCTGCAGCGGTTGACGCGTGTAGGCGTCAAGCAGCGTGAACTTGATGCTGCGGGTCTCGCCCGAGGCTGGAATGTGTTTGATGTCGAACGATCCAACACCCTGCGATGTGCGCAACACCACCAGTGTGTCGTTTTCATAATTAGCAGCATAGCCGGCAGCTCCCAGCATGAGCGCCAGTGCCACTACAAGCAGTTTCTTCATTTTTTTTCAGTCGTTTTTTTTTACCGCTACAAAGTTAGTTATAATTCACGAATTACAAGTCGGTTGTAGCAAATAAATCATTTCCCCCCAGCACCCGTCATAGAAATTATGCAAATAAAATTATGCAAAATAAATAATTTAAATCAAATAATTTTGTCAGCATAATTTCGCGGGGTGGGGATATGGCTAAATGCAATTCAGGTGGAATCCCCTGCATTGAGAGGAATCCACCTGAAAACATTCACTCCAAACAGTATGTTTTTATAAACCCAAATTGGGTTAAATCAAGACTGTTGAACCTCAAGATTGCGTTCTACTACTGCTTAGTAGGTCATCTTGGGCTCCATTTCCTTGGCCTGGTCAATCATCTTTTGCACTTCCTTCTCGCTGGGCACGCGGTTCACGAGGTTCTTTTGTGCGTTCACCTCTTCGAGCTTTGCAACGAGGTTGGCAGCCACGCGATGCTTGAGTTCCTTCACTGTGTCAACGCCTGCAGCTTCGAGCAGTTCCGAGAACTGAGGGCCAACGCCCACAATGCGGAACAGGTCGGCATGGTTGGTCCATTTCAAAATCAGTTTCTCGCTGATGCCGGTCTCTTCGGCCAGTGCTTTGCGGCCGGCGGGAGCGGCGCATTTCTCGAGCAGGTCCTCGGGTTTGTTGATACCGGCAGCCATCAGTTTGGGAGCGTACACTTCGCCCACGCCTTCAATGTCGATAATTTTATAAGCCATAATTCTGTTAGTTTTTTGTTGGTTAATAATGGTTTGGTTATAAACTGCTCAAATTTACGGTCTTTTTTTCGCAAATCCAAATCTTTGTGCACTTTTCTTGCAACGCGCGCTTTTTTTCGCTATCTTTGTTGATTGTTACAAAAGCACAGTTGACTATGAAAACGAAGAAAAAGATAAATGTGGCTATCGACGGCACCTCGTCGAGCGGCAAGAGCACCATGGCCAAAGCGCTTGCCACCTATGCCGGCTACACCTATATCGACACCGGCGCCATGTATCGCGCCGTAACCCTCTACTGCCTGCAGCATGGCCTGATTGCCGACGGCAAAGTGGATGTCGAGGAACTGGAGAAACGCATGGGCGAGATAAGCATCTCGTTCAAGATCAACGAGAATGGCGGGCAGAGCACCTGCCTGAACGGCGTGGATGTGGAAAAAGAAATTCGCGGCCTGGAGGTGAGCAACAATGTGAGTCTGGTGGCTGCCATTGCCTTTGTGCGCCACGAAATGGTGCGTCAGCAGCAGGCCATGGCCAAGAAAAAGGGCGTGGTGATGGACGGGCGCGACATTGGCACCACGGTGCTGCCCGATGCCGAGATCAAGGTGTTTGTCACCTCGTCGGCACTGGTCAGGGCGCAGCGCCGCTATGCCGAGATGCTCGCCAAGGGCGACACGAGCGTCACGCTCGACGACATCGTGAAGAATGTGGAGATGCGCGACCATCTCGACTCCACCCGCAAGGAGAGCCCTCTGCGGCAGGCCCCCGACGCCATTTTGCTCGACAGCACGCCGCTCACCATCGAGGGGCAGCGTCAGTGGCTGTTCGACCTCTTCGACAACTATCTGAAAACCCATTAATCAACCTTGGGCATGGCAGTGAATATTGAAATTGACGAGTTCTCGGGTTTCTGCTTTGGTGTGACGCGAGCCATCAACAAGGCCGAGGAACAACTGGCACAGAGCGGACACCTCTATTGCCTGGGCGACATTGTGCACAACAGCAACGAGGTGGAGCGCCTCAACAGCAAGGGCCTTGAAACCATCACCCACGAGCAGCTGCGCCAGTTGTACGATGTGAAGGTGCTGCTCCGAGCCCATGGCGAACCGCCTGAAACCTACGAGATTGCTCGTCGCAACAACATCGAGATTATCGATGCCACATGCCCCGTGGTGCTCCAGTTGCAGCGCCGCATCAACAAGAGCTACAGCCAGCCCGACCTTGCCGATGCCCAAATCGTCATCTACGGCAAGCGTGGCCATGCCGAGGTGAACGGCCTGGTGGGCCAGACTGCCGGCAACGCCCTGGTGATAGAGAGCATCGACGAACTCGACAAAATCGACTTTTCGCGCAACATCTACCTCTACTCGCAGACCACCAAATCGGTGCAGCAGTTCCGCCAGATTGTCGATGAGATAGAGCGCCGCATTGCCCCAGGCGTGCAGTTCCGCAGTTTCGACACCATTTGCCGCTCGGTGGCCAACCGCATCCCGCAAATCCGCGCTTTTGCACAGGCTCACCAGCTCATCCTGTTTGTGTGCGGCAGCAAGAGCAGCAACGGCCGCATCCTCTTTGCCGAGTGCAAGGATGCCAACCCCGACTCCCACCTCATCAGCAACGAGACCGAGATCGATGCGCAGTGGATTCGAGGCAAGGAGAGCATTGGCATCTGTGGTGCCACCAGCACCCCCATGTGGCTCATGAACCGTGTGAAACAGGCCATCGAGGCCATGCTACCCGATAACGACAACAACTAAACATCACGATAATGAGAACGAAACGCGCCTTCTTCATAGTAATAGCAGTGTTGGTCATCCTCGACATTGCTGCTGCCTTCTGGTATGTGGCGGGCCGTCTCAATAGCGACGACGAATCCACTAATCCCTTCGATACCGAGAAGGCTGTGGGCGATTCGGCTATTGTTGGCGAAACGGTCCCCGACAAGTTCGAGATAACCGAGCGTAGTGCCTATTTTGTGTCCAAGTCGCCCGTGTCGTCGAGCAAACCCGATGTTCACTGGACCAGCGCCAAGCGATACAAGGGGCGCATACCGGTGTCGGTCAATGGCAGCGACGCCATCGCCGACCTGCTCAAGCACATCGAGAGTCGTGCATTTGGCCTCGAGACGGGTTCGGTCAATACCTGTGCCGCCGCCTTTCTCAAGTCGCCCAAGTTCAATTCAAGCGCAACGATCGACTATAAAGCGGTCTCGAAGGCCCCGCAGGTGCGAGATGTTTATGGCAATGTGAGCACCATCAAGATTTACCCCACTTTCACATCCGATTATCTGCTGGTCATGGCCATCGACAAGCAGGACTACGATGGCACAACCCGCACCCAGCACATGAGTTATGTCATTTACAACCGCAAGAAGCATCATGTGCTCGAAAAGGAGAATATCTTGAGCCAGAAGCATTTGCCCAAGATACTGGCACTGGTCAATTCGCACATCGACGAGCTCAATATGGGCGGGTCGCTCAACCTGCGCCATGCATCCAATTTGCCCGCCGAGATCACCTTGGGGCGCAAAGGCATTCTGTTTGTTTTCGAGAGCGGCAGCATTGCCGACATCGACAAAGGAATCATCGATGTTTTCCTCCCTTATTCAAGGCTAAAACCCTATTTTACAACCGAATTCAAGAACATTGTTGAGGCAAACAATGGATACTGGGACTATGAGCCCGTGAAATTCGACGACTGACCCGACAATCCTTTAGAATACAAACCACGACGAGGTGACGAAGCGGGGTAGGGCATAGAGCTGCACATCGCGGTCACGCTCTTCAACGCTATTGCTTGCATCGCCCACCGTCATGCCGGCCAGGTTGAGCGCTTTGCGCATGGTGCGCAGCGCTATTTCGGGCGTGTTGTTGTCTTTGCTCAGGTGGCACAGCAACACATATTTGAGATGTTTGCTGCAAATGCTGCGCACATATTCGGCCGCCACCACATTGTCGAGGTGCCCTTTCTCGCCACGCACGCGATTCTTGAGATATTCGGGATAATGCCCGCTGTCGAGCATGCGTCGGTCATAGTTGCTCTCAATCATGAGATACTCGGCCTGCCGCATGTAGTGGTCGGCGCGGGGCGTGATGATGCCCGTGTCGGTAGTCACCACAAACTTGTGCCCGCCGCCCTCAATCATGAAGCCCATGTTGTCGGCACCGTCGTGCGAGGTGTCGAAGGCGGTGAGCGTCATGCCCGAGATGTGGAAGGGTATCTCCTTGTAGATGGCCACATGATAGTCTTTGATGCGACTCGCCACATTGTGGTGCCGCAGCATGCCAGTGAGCAGTCGCGGGGTGCAATAGATGCTGATGTGCTTGTACTTGCGCACGATGCGGTAGGCATAGCGAATGTGGTCGGCATGGTCATGCGTCAGAATGATGCCTTTAATGTTCTCGGGCTTGATGCCGTTGTGCGCCAGGTCCTCAAACACAAGTTTGGGGTCGATGCCCGCGTCAATCAAAATGCCCTGCCGCTCGTTGCCCAGAAAAGCGCAGTTGCCGCTGCTGCCGCTACCAAAACTCGCAAAGTGCATGGCCCACTGGTCGCCCGCCGCCTCTTGCTGTTGTGCGGCAGGTGTGGCAGCGGGCTCTTCGTGCGGGTCAAAGAGGTCTTCGCTGTCGAAGAGTATTGATGTCTGGTTGTTGCGTTTATATTTTTTGTTTGATGAAGCCATTAGTTATTTATATAGTAGGAAAAGGGTGGGAATTTTGTTGAAATCCGTCTTCACCTTTGCCCACTCCTTCACGCCGCGGGTCACGATGTGTTCGCGGCTGCCGGTGATGTCGCTTGCAATGCACAGTTTCAGCTGGGCCGGCAATTTCTTGGTGAGTTCGGCCAGCAGCGCATTGTTGCGATAGGGGGTCTCGATAAAAATCTGTGTCTGGTTCTCGTGCAGAATCCTGTGGGTCATTGTCTCCAGCATCCTGGTGCGGGCTGCAGCGTCGATGGGCAGATAACCAAGGAAAGCAAAACTCTGCCCGTTGAACCCCGACCCCATGAGGCCCATCAAAATGCTTGACGGTCCCACCAGCGGCTTTACTTTGAGCCCCTTGCGTTGAGCAATGGCCACCACATCGGCACCCGGGTCGGCCACCGCAGGGCAGCCGGCTTCGCTAATCACTCCCATGGCCTCGCCTTTCTCGAGTGGCGCCAGGTAGGTGGCCACTGCTTCGGGCGATGTGTGGCGGTTCAGTTCATAGAAGGTGAGGCTGTCGATATCGATGTTGCGGTCACATTTCTTCAAGAACCGGCGGGCCGAGCGCACATTCTCCACAATAAAGTGGCGCAGTTCGCTCACCAGCGCAATGTTTTGCGCCGGCAGCACGCTCGTCAAGTCACATTCGCTCAACTGAACAGGAATCAGGTAGAGTGCGGTTTCAATCAAAATTTTTAAAAAATAATTTACAAAAGTACTCAAAAAACTTGATTTATATGCTATCTTTGTAGATAGATTTTAAAATTACTCTATGATTGAACGACATATAATTATTGACAGCGTAGACCCTCTCGTGTTTTATGGCGTGAACAATGTGAATATTCATCTCATTCGCAATCTGTTTCCCAAGTTGAGAATGGCTGCCCGAGGCAGTGTAATCAAGGTGATAGGCGATGAAGTCGAGACTGCCGACTTTGAGGCAAAAATGAAGGAACTTGAGCACTATTGTGCTCATTATAACACCCTTACCGAGGACATCATCATCGATATCATCAAGGGCGAGCCGCCCAAGGAACTCAAGATGGACGATGTGATCGTGTATGGTCTCAACGGCCGTCCCATCAAGGCCAAGACCCCCAACCAGCAACTCATGGTCAAGGTGTTTACCGAGAACGACCTCACCTTTGCCCTGGGTCCTGCCGGTACGGGCAAGACCTATCAGGCGGTGGCGCTTGCCGTGCGGGCGCTCAAGAACCGCGAGGCACGCAAAATCATCCTCTCGCGCCCGGCCGTCGAAGCGGGCGAGAAATTGGGCTTCCTGCCGGGTGACATGCGCGACAAGCTCGACCCCTATCTGCAGCCCCTCTATGATGCGCTCGAGGATATGATCACCCCTGCCAAACTCAAGGAGTATCTCGACACCAAGGTCATCCAGATTGCGCCGCTCGCTTTCATGCGCGGCCGCACGCTCAACGATGCCATCATTGTGCTCGACGAGGCGCAGAACACCACCACACACCAAATCAAGATGTTCCTCACCCGCATGGGCATTGGCTCCAAGATGGTGATCACAGGCGATGTCACGCAAATCGACTTGCCCCGCTCCATCACCTCGGGTCTGATACATGCCCTCAAGGTGCTCAAGGATGTGAAGGGCGTGGGCGTGGTGCAGTTCGACAAGCGCGACATTGTGCGTCACCACCTGGTGCAGCGCATTGTCGAGGCCTATGAGCGCCACGAGGCCGAGATGCGTGACGACGAGAAAGATTGAACACCAACTCATTATATCTTTTTTTAAAACTTCTTGATCATGAAAAAGTTCTTTTCCATTCTGCTGGCGATGCTGGGCCTGAATACTAACACCGCCTGTGCCGAGCAGAACTACAGCAATATCGATGTCGACGAGTTTGCCCGCTTCATTCGTCAGGCACAGGTGCAGTTGCTCGATGTGCGCACTGCCAAGGAATTTGCCGCAGGGCACATCAGCGGCGCCAACTTGCTCGACATGCAGTGCAAGGGCTTTGAACAGCAGGCACAGCACCGGCTCGACCCGTCGCGTCCTGTGGCGGTGTATTGCCGCAGTGGCAAGCGCTCGGCCATTGCTGCCGGCAAACTGGCCGACCTGGGTTTCAAGGTGACCAACCTTGAAGGCGGCATTCTTGCCTGGACCGAGGCCAAGATGCCCACCGTGAAAGGTTCAGCCGAGTGCGATGTGTTCACCACGGCTTCGGGCAAGCGCCTCGAGTTCCATGCCTTGCTGCACGGCAGCATTCGCATCGTGTTCGATGGCACCGAGATTGAGGTGGACCCCGTCACCAAACTGGGCAACCGCACCATCGACTTCGCTTCGATGCCCAAGGCGCAATACATCCTCGTCACCCACGAGCACGGCGACCACTTCGACAAGCAGGCCATCGCCACCCTCACGGCCGACGACACTCAACTCATCACCAACCGCCGCTGTGCCGACATGCTGGGCTATGGCAAGGCTTTGAGCAATGGCGACACCTTGCAGCAACCGCACTTCCTGCTCGAGGCAGTGCCTGCCTATAACATCACCGAGGGACACCTGCAGTTCCATCCCAAGGGACGCGACAACGGCTTTGTGCTCACCATCGACGGCTTGCGCATCTACATTGCCGGCGATACCGAGGACATTCCCGAGATGGATAACTTGAAGGATATCGACATCGCTTTCATGCCCTGCAACCAGCCTTATACCATGACACCCGAACAACTCATCAATGCTGCCACCAGGGTTAAGCCCAAAGTGCTTTTCCCCTATCATTATGGCCAGACCGATGTGAGCGGCATTGCCGAAGCGCTCAAAGGCCAGGGCATAGATGTGCGCATTCGCCATTATGAGTAATATCTTTTTGTGTAAATGATTCTCAATAGCATCAACATACTCAACTACAAGAACATTGCCGAGGCGCAACTGCAGTTCGCGCCCAAGGTGAATTGCCTCATAGGCAACAATGGCATGGGCAAGACCAATATTCTCGATGCCATCTACTATCTGAGTTTTTGCCGCAGTTTTTCTACACTCATCGATGCCGCTGTCATTAATCACGATGCGCCGTTTGCCATGATTCAAGGCAATTATTTGCGCAACGAGGCCGAAGAGCAGATTTCCATTTCCATCCAGCGCGGCAAGCGCAAGGTGGCCAAGCGCAACGGCAAGGAATACAAGCGCCTGAGCCAGCACATCGGGCTGTTGCCTATTGTCATGATTTCGCCCATGGACTGGGACCTGATTCGTGGGGCAGGCGAGGAGCGACGCAAACTCATGGATGTCATCATCTCGCAGGGCAATCCCGTTTATCTCGATGCACTCATACGCTACGGCAAGGCACTCGAGCAACGCAATTCCATGA
This sequence comes from uncultured Bacteroidales bacterium, assembly GCA_902768435.1. GTDB lineage: Bacteria > Bacteroidota > Bacteroidia > Bacteroidales > Muribaculaceae > Sodaliphilus. The sequence goes on from CACXLJ010000013.1 coordinate 78,737, forward strand.
TTAAGCACGAGTTCCGCGACCCGCTGCTCTATGAAACCGTGGAACTGCAGCTTTGCGAGGCTGCAGCGGTCATTCACAAGGCAAGGGAGCAGTGGATTCGGGAATTTGAACCCATTTTCATGCACTATTATCAGGCCATTGCCGGCAGCGCCGAGCAGGTGAACCTGTCATACAGCAGTCACCTCAACGATGCCACCATGGAGCAGCACCTGAATGCCACCCGCGAGCGCGATATGCTCATCGGGCACACCACCCGCGGGGTGCATCGCGACGATATCGTGCTCATGCTCAATGGTTACAACATGCGGCAGGTGGGGTCGCAAGGCCAGTGCAAGACCTATACCATTGCACTGCGTTTGGCGCAGTTCGATTTCATCAAGCAAAACAATGCCACCACGCCCATACTCTTGCTCGACGACATCTTCGACAAACTCGATGCGCAGCGCGTCGAGAGCATTGTGGGTGTCGTCAGTAGGGAGCAGTTCGGCCAGATTTTCATCACCGACACCAACCGCACACACCTCGACGAGATCATTGCCCACATTGGCGGTGACAATGCCATGTTTCAGGTGAATCATGGCGTGTGCACACCCGTCGAAAGGAGGACTGAAGCATGAAACGCACCTCGGCACAATCCATCGGCGAGATTTTCAACGAGTTTCTCAAGCAGGAGAAACTCGACACGCAGTTCAACGAGCAAAAGGCGCTCACCCTCTGGCCCGAGATAGTGGGGCCAGGCATCAACCGCTACACGGTGAACCGCACCGTGAAGAATGGCGTCATGACCATCACCATCTCGTCGTCGTCGCTGCGCAACGAGCTCATGCTGTCGCGCTCCTCCATCGTGCAGCGCATCAACGAGGCACTGGGCGCCGAGGTGATTAAAAACATCATTTTCCGTTAATCGTTATGCAAACCAATACTTCATCGCACAAGCACCCAATCCCTGAGGTTGAGACCCCTTTTCACTGCACCACAACAGTGCAGCTGCGTTACACCGACTACGACATGCACCAGCATGTGAACAACAATGCCTATTTCACCTTCTTCGACCTGGCCAAGGTCGACTATTTCACCAAGGTGGGCAACAACCGTTTCGACATCGACCATCGTAGCCTCGTGATTGCCAATATCAATGTGAACTTCTTCAGTCCCGCCATGCTCGCCGAGCCCATTCAGGTGCTCACGCAATGCGTCAAGGTGGGCGACAAGAGCCTCACGCTGGTGCAGCAGGTGTGTAATGCCCACACGGGCGAAGTCAAGTGCATGGCCACCACTGTGCTGGTGCACTTCGACCCCGCCACCGCAACCCCCATCACCATCCCCGACCACTGGCGCAACGCCTTCGACGAGTTCGAATCCCGCCCCCTGTAATGGTTGTGAATCCTCGCGCAGTTAATTTTGTGCCATCTGTGGAAAATAATCAGATTCTTCCATAGTTAATTTTTCTGGCTTCAGGCCACTCCTATCCTCCTCAACTCCGTAGCATTTAAATTCGGCGTGAGCCGACTATTTGACACCGATAGGTGAGGCTTTTTGAGATTAATGGAGCGTTTCGGGACATTTTTCTGCCGCCCCGATGAGGCTTCTGAACTCCCGTCTTCCATAGCAATAGTTGTCATTAATAAGAATAATTGTCTACTAATTGTCATTCATTGTCTGAAATAAAATACCCTCGCGGTCTTTGTGCGAGAATTATCAAATATATTTTAGCCCCAGCAAGTTTTTTGATTCTTTTTTACTAACTTTGCACAGCTTTTTGATTTCATGACTTGTTTAGGCTACAATCAAACTAAAAATATACTTGTATTTACTTATGAGAAAGATAATTGCTATAGGGGAATCGGTTCTTGACACTGTGTTTGAAAACAGGCAACCAGTCAAGGCCTTTGTGGGTGGCCGCATTGCTAACGCAGCCGCTTCGTTGGGTATGTTAGGAATTCATGTGAGTATGGTGAGTGAGTGCTGCACCGATATTGTGGGCGACACCATTATCGACTTTTTCAATCGCCATCAGGTCGATGTCAAGTCGATCGACCGCTTTACCGACGGGGCAACCGCTTTCTCGGCCATCTTCAACGACCCGCAGGAAACCCGCATTGTGAACTATGGCAAGTATCCCGACGACCGCTTCGATGTCGTTTGGCCCCGCATCGACGAGGACGACATCGTCATTTTCGGTTCACTCTACGCCATCGATGTGCCTCAGCGCGAGCGACTCTTCGAGATGATTTCTTACGCCGCCGAGCGCAAGGCCATCATTATCTATCTGCCTGGATTCCAGCACGGAATCAACTTTCGCATTACCAAGGTGATGCCCGCCATTCTCGAGAATCTGGAGATAGCCGATCTGGTGCTGGCTCTCGACTCGGACATCAACACCATTTTCCCGGGCGAGGCACCCGAGGAGGCTTTCAAGAATCATATTGGATTTTACGACAATACTTATATTCATGTTAACCCCGACTTCTCGTTGAACCTGTTTGGCCACAACCGCCGCCAGAGTTTCCCCGCCGATGGCACCACCGCCAACTTGCTGGGATGGCAGGCAGGCTTCACCGCCGGCATGGCCTATCACATCATTGAGCGCGGCTTGCTGCGCAGCGATTTGCATAACGCTTCGGTCGAGGTGCTTGCTGCACTTGTGGACGAGGCAAGCAAGTTTGCCCAGTGCTGTGCGCAGAGTGCCGACAACTGCATCACGCCGCAATTTGCGCAAGGCAAGCGCGCCGCACTCGAAAAAGCCCAGCAACTACGGGACCAGGCAGCGCAGAAGTAATCTCTTTAACCTTGGTTTTCTCTCATGAAGCAACTACTCATCGAAGAATCAATGCCCGCGCTCAAATCGCCCTATCTGGCCGATTTCAAGCAGCAGGTTCAACTCGCCAGTTCGCTCCCGTCGCGCCTTGATGGCTGCCCCGAGAACGACTGGCAGGAGTGCGTGTGCTGGTATCTCAACTATCTCATGACGCATGAGCGCGTGCAGGAGGCGGCGCAAATCATCGACGATGCCGTGAACGACGACACCCTGTACACCTACCCGCTCATCACACATGCGTGGGTGTGGCTCGTGAGAATGACCATCTACATCAAGGGCGGCGATAAATCGGCAGCGCTCTCGGCGGCCGAGAATTCACTGCGCGTACTCGTTCAGGTCACCAACAAGCGGCATGTCGATTTCCTCGCCATACTGGCCTCGCTGCTCTATAACCTCGCCATCATTCACCACGAGAATGGCGAGAACACTCGCGCCGTCAAGGAACTCACCAAGGCCCAAAAGATATTTGAACGCCTCGTCAAGCGCGACGAGCACCGTTTCTCGCCCATGATGCTCTATTCGATCGAGGCATCGACCACCATCTTCAAGTCGCGCGCCAAGCAGATGAGCATTTTTGAGCACTATCAGAGCAATACCGCACTCTACACCACCATGCTTAGCGAGGGTGGGGCAAAGGCACGCACAGCACTTGCCAACCTTGTGGAGTCGCTCAAGAAAGAGGGCGACCTCATGCTCATCATGGGCAACCCCCGCAATGCTGCCAAATTCTACACCAAGGCACTGCGCTACCAGAAGAAGGCCTCGCGCACCATGGGACACAAGGAACTCGTCCTTTCAATCGGGCTCGCCAAGGCGCTCATTCGCCTTGCCAATCGTCGCGACGCTGCCGAGCAGCTGCTCAACTCGCTGCTGCCGCTGGCACAGCGCATCAATGCCAAGGACGAAATCGCCGAAATCGAGCAACTGCTCAATAACAAAAACAAGAATATCAATATCATGGCCCTTCTCAAGGGACTCTCATAAAGAAACTGTCAAGCATTATGTCAACCGAACTTCATCACGCCGATACCGAGGCCACGCTGCCTCACCTCGATAATTTCAATGTGGGTGTAGTTGTTGCCCAGTGGAACGAACGCGTCACTGGTGCCCTGCTGCAGGGTGTCAAGAAACGCCTCAGCGAGTTGGGATATCCCGATGAGGCTGTCCATGTGTTCCCCGTTCCGGGCACGGTCGAACTCACCTTTGGCGCCGCACAGCTGACTCGCACGGGCCGCTTCGATGCCGTCGTCATGATTGGCTGTGTGATTCGTGGCGGAACGCCGCACTTCGATTATGTGTGCGACAATGCCACCCAGGGCTGCGCCTACCTGAACGCCACCCAACAGGTGCCCGTCATCTTTTGCGTGCTTACCACCGACAACGAGCAGCAGGCGCTCGACCGCGCCGGCGGTGCCCTGTGCAACAAGGGGACCGAGGCAGCCGATGCCGCCATACAGATGGCAGCCTTTGCCCGCTCGCTCCAGTAGGGCTCGCTTTCAACTTTTGCAAAAATGTTAAAAAATTACACATTATTTGTGTGGTTGTAACTTTTTTATCTAATTTTGCACCCGATTTTAAAAACAGCACCCCTGAAGTGGTGCATAAAAAACAGAGGTTTAAACTATGCCGAACAATTTAGTGATTGTTGAGTCACCTGCCAAGGCTAAGACGATACAGAAGTTTTTGGGTAAAGATTTTAAGGTCATGTCCAGTTACGGACACATTCGCGACCTCCATTCTAAGGATTTCAGCATCGATGTGGAAAATGGATTCCAACCCATATATGAGATTCCGGATAACAAGCAGACTGTTGTGAACGATTTGCGCAAGGAAGCCAAGAAGGCCGACTTGGTGTGGCTCGCTTCCGATGAGGACCGTGAGGGAGAAGCCATCGCATGGCACCTCTATGATGTGCTCGGCCTCAAGCCCGAGAACACCCGCCGCATCGTTTTCCACGAGATTACCAAGCCTGCCATTCTCAAGGCCATCGAGAATCCGCGCGACATCGACAGGAACCTCGTCGACGCCCAGCAGGCCCGCCGTGTGCTCGACCGCATTGTGGGTTTTGAACTCTCGCCCGTGCTTTGGAAGAAAATCAAGCCCTCGCTTTCGGCAGGGCGTGTGCAGAGCGTGGCAGTGCGCCTGCTCGCCGAGCGCGAAAAGGAGATCAAGGACTTCAAGACCGAGGTCTATTACCGTCTCACGGCGCAGTTCTCGCCGCAGGATTCCGACACCTTGATGCCTGCCGAACTCAGCACCAGCCTGCGCCAGCGTGAGCAGGCCATGGCTTTCCTCGAAGACTGCAAGACCGCTTCGTTTGAGGTGGCCGATGTAACGGTCAAGCCGCTCAAGAAATCTCCAGCTCCTCCGTTCACCACCTCTACCCTGCAGCAAGAGGCCTCGAGAAAACTCGGTTTCTCGGTGTCGCAGACTATGAGGGTAGCACAGTCGCTCTATGAGTCGGGATACATTACTTACATGCGTACCGACTCGGTCAATCTCTCGTCGCTGGCACTCAGCACCATCAGTGCCGAAATCAAGCAGCAAAAGGGCGAGAAATACCTCAAAGTGAGGCAGTATCACACCACAAGCAAGGGTGCTCAGGAGGCTCACGAAGCCATCCGACCCACCTTCATCAGCAACCACGACATCAATGGTACGGTGCAGGAGAAGAAACTCTACAACCTCATCTGGAAACGCACTATCGCCAGCCAGATGGCCGATGCCGAACTCGAGAAGACTTCGATCGATGTGAGCATCAGCAACCGTCCCGAGCATTTCACAGCAAGTGCCGAGGTTATTAAGTTCGACGGTTTCTTGAGCGTATACATCGAGTCGTCGGACGACGAGAAGAACGACACGCAAATCCTGGCCAACGCGCTGCCACAGATGCCTGTGGGCACCAAGCTCACCGCCGCCGAGGTGACCGCCACTCAGCGTTACACCCAGCAGCCCATGCGTTACACCGAGGCTTCGCTTGTGCGCCGTCTGGAGTCGCTTGGCATTGGCCGACCCTCGACCTATGCCCCCACTATCTCTACCATTCAGGCACGCGAGTATGTGACCAAGGGCGAGAGCAAGGGCGAAAAACGCGACTTCGAGGTCATCACCCTCAAGAAGAACAAGGTGACCAGCAAGACCAAGAGCGAACTGGTGGGTGGCGAGAAAGGCAAACTCATCCCCACCGATGTGGGTATGGTTGTCAACGATTTCCTCATGAAGTATTTCCCCTCCATTATGGATTACAACTTCACTGCCAAGGTCGAGGAAGAGTTCGACGATATTGCCGACGGCAAGAAACAGTGGAACTCTGAAATCAGTTCGTTCTACAAGGATTTCCACCCCAACATTGAGCGTGTTGCCTCGCTCCGACTCGAACACAAGGTGGGCGAGCGTGTGCTGGGTACCGACCCCAAGACCGGCAAGACGGTTTCGGTGAAGATTGGCCGATTTGGACCGCTCGTGCAACTTGGCAGCACCGACGAGGCCGAGAAACCCCGCTTTGCATCGCTGCTCAAGGACCAGAGCGTGGCATCTATTACCCTGGACGAGGCATTGAAACTCTTTGAACTGCCTCGCACACTGGGCGCATTCGAGGGTGTTGATGTGGTGGTGGCTGTGGGCCGTTTTGGCCCCTATGTGAAGCACGGCAGCAAGTTTGTGTCGATTCCCGCTTCCATTTCGCCGCAGGAACTCACACTCGAGCAGGCGCAGGAACTCATTGTTGAGAAACGCCAGTCCGAGGCACAGAAACTCATCAAGTCGTTCGACGAGGATCCTGCCATGCAGGTGCTCAATGGCCGTTATGGTGCCTATATCTCCTACAACAAGCAGAACTATAAGATTCCTGCCAAGTATGTGGCGCAGGAACTCACGCTTGAACAGTGCCGCGAAATCGTAGCCGACGAGGCCAATGCCTCGAAGAAGTCTGCCCGCGGCAAGACAAGCAAGGGCGCGGCTAAGACAACCGCCAAGAAGGCTGCCGCTAAAAAGACCGCCAAGGCAAAATAAACCGCAAAATCACTGAAGCACAATCATATAGAGGTAATTACCGCTTGAATGCGTAATTGCCTCTATTGTTTTGCGATGGTTTCAGGAATTCTTCTTGTAGCTGACCACTGCCCAGCACCCCATGCCCAGCGCAATGGCGGCGAGGGCAAGCACTTGATGCGCGATACTGGCAAAGTTGCCTCCTCGCACCATCACGGTGCGTATGGCGTCGATGAAGTAGTGCATGGGATTGACGTAGGTGGTGGCGTAGGCCCACGATGGCATGGAGCGAGTGGGGGTAAACAGACCACTGAGCAACAAGAGAATCACCACAAAGAACCACATGACGAAGATGGCCTGCTGCATATTGTCGGAGTAATTCGACACAATGAGCCCGAACGACGAGAAGAAGAGGGCAAGCAGCATGGCAAGCAGGTAGATGAGTCCAAGCGACCCTGCGCTGGTGATGCCATAGAGCGCCCAGGCAAGCAACAGACTCACTGTCACCACAAACAGCGCGATGATCCAGTAGGGAATGAGTTTGGCAAGAATGAACGCCCACTTTGAAACGGGCGTGACATTGATTTGCTCGATGGTTCCCGCCTCTTTCTCGCCCACGATGTTGAGCGTGGGCAGAAAACCCGTCATGAGCATCATCACAATGGCGAGCAAGGCTGGAATCATGAACACCTTGTAGTTCTGATTCTTGTTATAGAGCAGCAGTGTGGACACCTGCGATTGAATGGCGGCTGCCTGAGGCATGACATGAGCCGTGACAATCTGTGAGAGATAGGCCGACCCCATGGCACCTTTGGTGCCGTTCACGGCATTGGTGGCAATGAGCACCTGAGGCTGCAGGCCCTTAGCGACGTCGGTGCTGTAGCGCTGCGGAATGACCAGCACTACATCGGCATGGCCCTTCTCAATCTCGCCCAGAGCCGCTTGATAGGATTCCTTTTGCCCATTGAATATGAAGTAATTGCTTGCTTCGATGCTGTGCACCAATTGCTGCGAGAGGGTGGAACGGTCGTTGTCGACCACATCCACCTTGATGTTCTTAACCTCCATGTTCATCACCCAGGGCATCACGCACATGATGACGATGGGGAAGGCAACGATGAGGCGCGGCAAAAAAGCATTGCGGCGAATCTGCAGGAATTCCTTTTGTATGAGATATTTCAGTGTCATGGCCTTATTCGAGTCTTGTGTTAAACTTAGCAAGAGCAATGCTCAAGAACAATGCAGTCATGCCAGCGAGAATGATAACTTCCTTGAGCACCTCACCGATGCCCACACCCATGATCATGAGTTTGCGCATGGCCTCGATATAGTAGCGTGGGGGAACCACGGCCGATATCCACTGCAGCACCTTGGGCATCGATTCGACCGGGAACATCATGCCCGAGAGCATGACGACAGGCATGAGCAGCACCATGGCCGATAGCAGCAGTGCCACAAGTTGCGTCTTGGCAATGTTGGAGATGAGCAATCCCAGCGAGAGCGCGAGCAGGATGTAGAGCACACTCACGGCTATAATCCACACGAGCGAGCCGGCAATCGGCACTCCCAGCACAAACCTTGCCATGAGCAAGATAACGATGAGAATGAAAAATGCCAGAACCAGGTAGGGGATGGCCTTGGCAATGATGACCATAATGGGCTTGACGGGCGAGACAAGCAGCACCTCCATGGTTCCTTTCTCTTTTTCGCGCACAATGGATATTGAGGTCATCATGGCGCAGATGAGCATGAGCAGCATGCCCATGATGGCCGGCACAAAATTGTAGGCCGACTTCATTTGAGGATTATAGAGCATTTTGCTGTTGACAGGCCCTGTACCGACATTGGCAATGACCCCTTGCGCATAATTGGTCCATTGTTGCGCCATGTTAGGGTCGGCGCCATCGACGATGAATTGCACCCCCGAGTGCCTGGAAGCGAAATCGTGACCGAAAACCACGGCAAGGTCGGCCTTCTGGTTGCGAATCATGAGTTCGGCCTCGCGAGGCGTAGCCACTGTAGCGGTAATGGTGAAATATTCCGATGCACCCAACCGCTCCACGGCAGCGCGGGTCTGGTTGTCGATTTGTGAAGTGACCACAATGGTGCGCACATTTCTGACATCGGTTGAGATGGCGAAACCAAAGAGCAGCATGAGCACGGTGGGCATGCCGAAGAGGATGAGCATCGTGCGCTTATCACGCACAATGTGCTTGGCTTCCTTGATGACAAACGAGATGAACTGTTTCATAGGCTTTTAATCGCTTGAACGGGTTGCTTGGCGTGCTAAGAAAGTGAACACATGATCCATGTCGGGTTGCTGGTACATCTCTTTGAGTTGCTGTGGTGTGCCCATGGCTTTGATTTTGCCGTCAACCATGATAGAGATGCGGTCACAATACTCGGCTTCGTCCATATAGTGTGTGGTCACAAATACAGTGATGCCCCGGTGCGCCGCATTATAGATGAGTTCCCAGAACTGGCGGCGTGTGGCCGGGTCAACACCGCCGGTGGGTTCGTCGAGAAACACCACACCCGGCTCATGAAAGATACTCACCGAGAAGGCGAGTTTCTGCTTCCAGCCCAGCGGCAGACTCTTGACCAGCGTATGCTTGTGCTCCAAGAAATTGAGGTGCTGAAGCAACTCGTCGGTCTTGGTGGATATGTCGCTGTCGTTCATGCCATAGATGCCGCCAAAGAGCCTTATGTTCTCGGCCACGGTGAGGTCTTCGTAGAGGGAGAACTTTTGCGACATGTATCCAATGTGCTTCTTGATTTGTTCGTGTTGCGTGCGAATGTCGAAACCTACAACGCGCCCCGTGCCGCTTGTGGGCTGATTGAGTCCCGTGAGCATGTGCATGGCAGTGGTTTTTCCGGCGCCATTTGCACCAAGAAAACCGAATATCTCGCCCCGCTTCACGGTGAACGAAATGTCGTCGACCGCATGAAACGAACCGAAAGCCTTGACAAGGTGTTCAACTTCGATAACATTTTCGCTGCCAGCCTTCATGCCCTTGTCGTGTTCAATGCCGGGTGGATTGAAGATTTGGGCAAACCGGGTCAGGATCTCGTCAGGCGTGCCAATTCCTTGCACCTGCCCGCGTTCGAGAAACGCAACCCGCTCGCAGCACCGCACCTCGTTGAGATAGGGTGTGGATGCCACAATGGTGATATTGCGCTGCTTGAGCGTGGTCAGCATCTCCCAGAACTCCTTGCGGCTCACGGGATCGACGCCTGTTGTGGGTTCGTCAAGGAAGAGAACGCTCGGTGAGTGTACCAGCGCACAAGAGAGCGCCAGTTTTTGCTTCATACCCCCCGACAAGGCACCGGCACGGCGGTCTTTGAACCGCTCAATTTGCGAGTAGATGGCCTTGATACTGTCATAACCCTCCTCGACGGTGGTGCCGAAGAGCGTGGCAAAGAAGCGCAGATTCTCCTCGACCGTGAGGTCCTCATAGAGCGAGAACTTGCCTGGCATGTATCCTACACGTTGCCTCACTTGTCGCATCTGTTTCACCACATCAAATCCATCTACCTGGACCATGCCGCTATCGGGCAGCAACAGCGAACAAAGGATGCGGTAGAGCGATGTCTTGCCCGCTCCATCAGGCCCTATGAGCCCGAACACCTCGCCTTGTGCTACGGTGAACGACACATCGTTGAGTGCCTGCACCTTGCCGTAACACTTGCTCACATGATTGACTTCGATGGCGTTCATGGGGCGGGGTGATTAGAATTTAACTTCACCGTACATACCAATCTTCACAAAGCCGTCGTTCACAAAACTGATTTTCACGGCATAGACCAGGTCGGCGCGCTCGTCGTCGGTGAGAATGGTCTTGGGTGTGAACTCCGAACGGTTGCTGATCCATGCCACAGTACCGTCATATTCTTTCTTTTTCCCATTGCCGTAGTCGGCAAAGACCTTGACGGTCTGACCCACTTTGATGTTCTGCAACTGCTGCGAGGTGACATAGGCGCGGATGAACATGTTTTTTGTGTCACCAATCTTGAAAAGCGGTTTGCCGGCAGTAACAAACTCGCCTTGTTCGACATATTTCTCTAGGACTGTTCCCGTGATGGGACTCTTGATGCTGGCGTTGGCAATCTGGTCGTCGAGCTGAGCCGACTGCACACTGATACCCTCTTTCTGCGCATCGATGCCACTGATTTGCGCGTCGATGCCAGCGCTCTGTTGCGCCAGACTCTTGTTGGTGGCACTGAGTTGGTCGGCAGTGGCAGTCAGTTGTTTCTCGAGGACGCTAATCTGATAGTTGATGTCGTCGAGTTGCTTGCGTGCCACCGCCCCGTCGTTGACCAGTTCGGTGAACCGCTGGCGTTCGCGCTTGGCATTGGCAATTTGCTGCTTGATGACGGCCACTTGCTTCTCAAGGTCGGTTTTTTTGCTGTCGGTAGCGCGGCGATTGGCACTCAGTTGCTGCTGATTGGCTTGCATTTGTCGTGCGGCGGTGGCCAATTCTTCCTTCTTGAGCCTCAACTGAGTCACATCGATGTTGCCGGCCAGATCGCCTTGCAGGAGCGTTTGCCCTTCGACCACATGGAATGTCTGCAACTCGCCGGTAGCCTTGGCCGACACGGTGACCTCGGTGGCCTCGAAGGTGCCAGTGGCGTCATATTCTTTCTCCTTCTTACTGCATGCTGTGGCAATAATGGCCAGGCTTGCACTAATTGCGATGATGCGTTTCATATTATGCTTGTAGTTTTAGTTGTTAATCGCGTTTTTGATATCGTAGATGCGCTTGAGCATTTCGATTTCGTGGGTCGACTGCGAAATGCGGGCGGCATGCTCGTTATTGATTTCCTTGATAAGGTCGTTCACATCGATGATGCCGTGAGCCAGCCGCGACTCGGCTGCCTTGCGCACATCGATGCGCAGTCCGATGATTTCCTCGTCTTGCTTCATGAGGTTACGGTAGAGTTTCACATCTTCGTCCATGCCCGCCAATTCCAGGCGGTTGTTGAAGAGGAAGGTCTCGCGGTTGTTCTCAAGCGAGGCACGCTGCAGGCGCAATTTGGTCTTGTCGTTATGCCTGGTGTAGAGCGCACCCATGTTCCATGTTATTTTCAGGCCCACAATGCCGTTGAGCGTGGGGGTGCGTTTCATCATGTCTTGAAACATGTTTAGACCCGGATAGCCGTAGTAGCCTTGTGCAAAAAGATTCACCTTGGGAATCAGTTGGGTGCCAAGTTGTTTCTCTTGGGCATCAATCAGGCGCATTTGCGCATCGATGAGTTGCAGTTCGGGGCGCTGATTCGTTGCTTGGGAGCTGATAGCTACGTCGGCGGGTTTGACGGGATTATCTATCGTTATGCCGCACAACAGACCGAGCATCTTCGACAGAGATTGCTTTTGAGCCTGGAGCGAGGTCAGTTGCTGCGCTGCGCTGAGGCGTTCGGCCTTGATCAGGTTATATTCGCTTGCCGAAGCCGTTCCGTGTTTGTACATCGAGGCCAACTTGTCTTCACTGTTCTTGAGCAAATTGTCGCGGTTGCTGCTCAAGGCAATGCGTTCGTCGATGAGCAGCAGTCCAAAGTACATTTCATTCACGCGTGACCGAATGTTATATAAGGTGACATCGGTCTGGGCGCTCTCCACTTGACTCTGTTCGCGGGCGAGTGCCTTGGCTGCGCTGCTGGAACCTCCGTCGTAGAGGGTCTGGTTTAAATCGATGCCCATGCGGTATTGTGCCTTCGAGAGTCCTCGCATGTTCACGCCCAGCTGCTTCATCATGACACCCATCTCGTCGGGCCACGATGCCACATCGCTTTGGTAGGTGCCTTGTGCACTTGCAGTGATTTGAGGCAGCCAGGTCTTGCGGTCGATGTTGGCAATGGTGAGGTCGCGGGTCTTGGCAATCAGGTCATATTGCTTGATGACCGGATAGTTCTGCTCGGCAGCGCGCTGGCACTCTTCAAGAGTCTGACCGTTCATGGCCAGCGCACTGGCAAAAAAGATGAGCAATAAATTCAGTTTTTTCATGTTGGCAACATTTTTAGTTCCACAGTGCAAAGATAGATGCATTTTCACTCCGAATCGTTATCTGATTGAATGATGAAATGTTCTTTTTGTACGAAATGTGATAAAAAAGGCAATTAATTAGGTAAAAAGCATTATCTTTGTGGACAAAGATTGATTGTTATGGCCAATGAACCCAAACTGATGGACTTGTCGCGAATGCGCGATATCTTTGCTCCTCATCTTGCGCAAATGCACAAGAAAATCTACTTTAACCGTGAACTGGGCATTTTGCACGGCGACTCAAGTTTTTTTGAGGCCATCATGCAGCAAGGGCCACCTTTTATCATCAACGATCACCGGTTTGGCATGGTGCTGGCAGGTGAGGGCCACATCAATTTCAACCTGCACGACCGCGTGGTGAAAGCGGGCACTTTGGTATATTTGGGGCCTGGCACTATTATTAATCCCATAGGCATTACCGAGAATCTTGAAATCTACGGAACAGCCCTGTTTGCCGATTTCCCGATGCCATTCACCGCATCGCAGATGCAGTCGGCCTTCAACGGGCAAGTGCGCGACTTTCAAATTCAGGTAGAACCGCAAGAGATTGCCATTGCCCGCAACATACTCGACACGATATGGCAAGTGGTGAACCAACCCGACTATCATCGCCCCACGGTCACTTCACTGGTGGCGGCACTCATGCATCACTACGACGCATTGTTCAACCGGCAATTCGAGCAGCTCATGGCTTCACGCTCCAGAGAGCAGACCTTGCTCGACCGGTTCTTGCAACTGGTGAACGAGCATTGCAGCGAGGAACATCAGATTGGGTACTATGCCCGCCGCATGTGCCTTACCGAGCGTTACCTGAGCACGGTGATACGGCAGGCCAGCGGCACCACGGCCAAGGACTGGATCGACCGTGCGCTGGTGATGCGCATCAAGGCCGAACTGCGCCACTCGAGCAAATCGGCTGCTACGATTGCCGATGAAATGCATTTCCCTAATGCCTCGTTCTTTTCCAAGTACTTCAAGCGACTCACGGGTATGACCCCGGTTGAATATCGCCTGTCGTGAGATTTTTTGCGTTTTACGAGGCTGTGGTTTTGAAACTTCGGTCTTTTTGAGTAAATTTGTTCATTCAAAAAAAGAATGCTGCTATGAACGATGCCCTGCTAAGCGAATTGCTGCTGAAAGAAACTGCATTCCAGAATCTGATGCAGCAGCGCATCTACAATGTTTTGCTCATCGCCTCGCCCTACGATGCGTTCATCATGGAGGAGGATGGCAGAGTAGAGGAACAGATATTCGACGAATATGTGTCGCTTAACCTGTCGTCGCCGCCACGCGTCACGCGTGTGAGCGACTACGCCGATGCCTATGTGGAACTTGCCAGCAAGAGCTACGACCTGGTGATAGCAATGCCTGGTGTAGATATCACCGACACTTTCGAGAACGCGAAGAAGATGAAGCAAATGTATGCCCAGACGCCCTTTGTGGTGCTCACGCCGTTCTCGCGCGAGGTGTCGCGCCGGTTGCGCAAGGAAGATTTCTCGGGCGTTGACTATGTGTTCAGCTGGCTGGGCAATGTGGATTTGCTGGTGGCTATCATCAAGCTGCTCGAGGACAAGATGAATGCCGAGAACGACATCACGCATGTGGGCATCCAGATGATTCTGCTGGTCGAAGACTCGGTGCGCTTCTACTCGTCGGTGCTGCCCACGCTCTACAAGTTCATTCTGCAGCAGTCAGTGATATTCTCGACCGAGGCACTCAATGCGCACGAGCGCATGCTGCGCAAGCGTGGCCGTCCCAAGGTGATGCTGGCGCGTGACTATGAAGAGGCGGTGAAACTCTATGACCAGTATCACGACAACATCATGGGTGTGATCAGCGATGTGTCGTTCCAGCGCGAGGGTGTCAAAGACAAGCAGGCGGGCATCAGGCTTGCCAATTACCTGCGCAGTCAGGATCCTTATTTGCCCATCATCATCGAGTCGAGCGAGTCGGAGAACCGTGAGCGGGTCGACACCTTCAACGGCACTTTCCTGGACAAGAATTCGAAGAAATTGCCTGTTGACCTCGGTAAAGCCATCATGGACAACTTCGGTTTTGGCGACTTCATTATCCGCAATCCCGAAACTGGCGATGAAATCATGCGCATCAAGGACCTGAAAGGATTGCAGAACCACATTTTCGACATACCCGTAGAGTCGCTCTACTACCATGCGCAGCGCAACGACATCTCGCGCTGGCTCTATTCGCGCGCCTTGTTCCCCATTGCTCAGGCAATGAAGACGCGGCGCTTCAACAACCTCGAAGAGGCCCCGGCGGTGCGTCAACTGGTGTTCGACGCCATTGTGCGTTATCGCAAGATGAAGAACCGCGGTGTGGTGGCCGAGTTCAAGAAAGACCGTTTTGACCGCTACTCCAACTTTGCCCGCATTGGGCAGGGCTCGCTGGGCGGCAAGGGCCGTGGCCTGGCATTTGTCGATGCGATGATCAAGGAGCGCCCCGAGTGCGACAACTTCCATGGCATCAACATCACAATACCGCGCACGGTGGTGCTGTGTACCGATGTGTTCGACCAGTTCATGGAAATCAATGGCCTTTATCCTGCCGCGCTCTCGCCTATTCCCGACGAGGAGATTCTGAATCTGTTCTTGCAGGCACGCATGCCCGATGAACTGATGGACGACCTGATGGCCATTTGCGATGTGATCGACGGTCCGCTTGCCATCAGGAGTTCAAGCCTGCTCGAAGATAGTCATTACCAGCCCTTTGCAGGTGTGTATGCTACCTATATGATACCCAATCTGCCCGACCGCACGCGCATGAAGAAACTGCTCACCGATGCAGTCAAGGCGGTGTATGCCTCGGTGTTTTTTGCCGAGAGCAAGGCCTATATGGTGGCGACGAGCAATGTGATTGACCAGGAAAAGATGGCGGTCATCATCCAAGAGCTTGCCGGTGTGCATCATGGCGATTTGTTCTACCCTTCGTTTGCCGGTGTGGGGCGTTCAATCAACTACTACCCCGTGGGCGACGAAGAGGCGAGCGATGGCGTTGTGGAAGTGGCAGCGGGCCTTGGAAAATACATTGTTGACGGAGGCATGGGACTGCGCTTCTGTCCCAGCCATCCCACGCATGTGCTGCAAACGAGCACGGTGGAACTGGCGCTGCGCGACACCCAGCGCGAGATGTATGCCCTTGACACGGTGAACTTCAACGAGAAGGTGAGCGTGGACGAAGGCGACTGCATCACCACAGTGTCGATCCAAGATGCGGCGAAGGAGGGAAATCTGCGTGGCCTGGTATCGACCTACGACTTCGAGAACAGCCGCATCATAGACAACGACCTGGGACCAGGACGCAAACTAGTGACTTTTGCCAATGTGCTCAAGCACAAGGCTTTCCCGCTTGCCGAGGCAACGCAATATATGCTTGAATTGGGCACACAGTACATGAGGCGTCCCGTCGAGATTGAGTTTGCTTGCAATCTGGGTGCACCAGGACAGGAGAACAAAGGCACGCTCTATTGGCTCCAGATACGCCCCATGGTGGACCGCAGCGAGATGCTCGATGAGGAAATCATCAAGAGCGATGTGAACCGTCACTTGTTGTCGTCGACGCGTGCACTGGGGCATGGCATGATGGAAAACCTGAAAAGCATAGTGGTGGTGAAACCCGAAGCGTTCTCTAACACAAATAATCCTGCCATTGCGATGGAAATTGAAAAAATTAATCGTAACTTTACGGCGCGAGGCGAGAACTATATCCTGGTGGGACCTGGGCGTTGGGGATCGTCCGACGAGGCTTTGGGCATACCTGTGAAGTGGGCCAACATCTCGTCGGCAAGAGTCCTGGTCGAGGTGGCACTCCCTGGCCGGCACATCGAGCCGAGCCAAGGGTCACACTTCTTCCAGAATCTGACCTCGTTCGGAGCGGGATATTTCACAGTCGACCCCGAGGTCGAGGGCGAAGCGTTTCACGCCGAGTATCTGCAGCAGTTTGAGCCTGAATATGAGTCGGCCAACCTGCGCATTGTGCGTTTTGAACACCCCATGAAGGTGGCCATCAATGGCACTAAGGGCCGAGGCATTGTGCTCAAGCCCGAATAAAAACATATAATAACGAAGAAGAAACAATCTAATTGATAAAAGCATGGCATTATTTCGCAGCATAAAAAGGGCTTTTGGCTTCTCGGACAACGGCGATGAACCAAACGACGAGTTGGATGGCATCAATGGTGAGCGTGGCGCCAAGCGGCCCTATGTGAATCCGTTCAAGACCGACGACAAACCTGCCCAGGAAACGGGCAAGTCTGAGGATGCACCTGTCGCGCCGACATCCAACGAGGTGTCGGAGCAATTGCTGTCCGAGGTGATTGCCATTGTGAATCGCAATTTGCCTCCCTTTGTGGTCGATAACCTCGATGTGGAGGCTGAGCGCAAATCGATAGGAGAAGCGTTGAAACCCTCGGTCGATGCTTTCATGAAACAGGTGAAGGATGAGTCAGCTGCCGACCGTCAAACCGACAAGACGACCATTGCAGAACTGCAGGAAAAGGTAAAGACCACCGAGGCGCAGCGCAGGGCCGTGCTTGCCAAGTATAACGATATGCAGAACAAGGTGGCTAACCTGGAGGCCGAGCGCGAGCAGTTTGAACTGGAGAACAAGAGCCTGCTCAACAAAATCAAGGTGATGAAGGTGAAAGCAGGCGATACCGATTTCTCTGACATCGACGAGGCCGTTGCCTCTATCGACTCGTCGAAGAAAGAGTTGGAGTCGCTCACGCAGGAGTATCAGACTAAAATGGAAATTACCAATGCCTTGATTTCTGAATTGCGTGCCGATGCGGCCACTAAAAGCGACGAGGTCAAGAAACTCAACCAGCAACTGGCCGATGCCCAGCAGCGCAACGACGAACTGGCAAAGCAGGTGGAGCAGCTTGAAAAACAACTCGAAGAGGTGCCTGATTCTGACCTGATCGCCGATGTGCAACGCAAAATTGAGCAGTTTGAACAGTTTAAAATCAAGAAAAATCAGGAAATTACCGAGTTGAAACAGCGTCTTGCACAGTCTGAGTCTTCGTCGGGCGATGTGTCGGACCAGATCAATGCCTTCAAGCAGCGCAACGAAGAGCTGGAGAAGACCATCGACAAACTGAACCGTCAGGCTGCCGATGCTTCTCAAAAACGCAATCGGCGCGACATTGAGGTGGCTAACCAGTATAACGACCTCAAGACCCGCTACAACGACGCTTTGAAACAACTCGAGGAAACCAAAGCACAGGTTGAGCAACTCAATGCCGATGCTTCGGTCACCCAAGACATTGTCGACGAAATGTCGCGCAAAAACGAGACAATCACCCTCCAGTATCGCGATGCCAGTGCAATGCTCACCCTTGCGCAGGACGAACTCGATTCGGCCCGCAGGCAGATTACTGACCTGGAAGCCTTGCGCGACGACCTCCAGCAACAAATCGAAGCGCTCAAAGAGGCGGCTGCAGCTCAAGCGGCTCCAACACCCATCGACGAGGTGCTCGAACTGGTAGAGCCGCAACCAGTTGACCAACCTCTTGTTCCCGAGGTGGAGGTAGAACCACTGGAAACTATAGAAACCAGCGACATTACCGATATCCTCGAAACGACAGAACTCGCCGACGCGGAGTCGCCCGAAACCATCGAGACGAATGAACAACCCGTTGAGACCCAGGCACCTGTTGAGTTGTCCGAATCTGTTGAGTCCCCGGCGCTTGCCGAGTTGCCCGACCCCGTTGAGGCCCAAGCACCTGCCGAGTCAGCTGAACCCGAACCGCAAGAGGTTCCCGAACCCGAACCGCCTGTTCACACCCAGTCGGCCTTCGATGGCATTGACGATATCGATTGGTTGCTCCCAACTCCACCCTCCAACAAACCAAAAATTGTTGAGGAAGACGAACCCGAGCCCGTGCAGCCCAAGAAAAAAACCGACAGCCGCCAAATGTCACTCTTTTGATGCCTGTTTATATATATAAAAAGGTGTAAAAGGCGGCAAATCTCCCAAAAAACGCGAAAAAATCAATTTTTTTTGAAAAAAGTGCCCAATTATTTTGGTAATTCAGAAAACAGTCGTACCTTTGCAGTCGCAAAACGAAAATAACACACCGTTTTTCAGTCACAAGAGAGTGACTTTTGAATTTTTTTTCAAAAAAGTTCGAAAAAATTTGGTGTTTTAAAAAATGTGCTGTAACTTTGCACCACTTTCGCCTCACGAAATATCCAAATTGAGTGAGCGATTTTTTTGACGCCAATTTTGAAACATTTTTTCGTTGGCAACCGATCATTGAAATGCTTACAATAACCTGAGAAAAGGAACGACAGAGACACAGTGAGACAAGTAAGGAACATTACGGAGTCTCCCGTCAACAGTGATTCCAAGACGAACAGGCAGAAGACGATTTATCCAGATCGGCAGATGATGCCGGAGCGGGGGCAGGCGAAGCGTTGCGTGTCTTTCAATTTGAAGAAAAAGATACAACATACAACAACGAAGAGTTTGATCCTGGCTCAGGATGAACG
>CACXLJ010000014.1 GCA_902768435.1 uncultured Bacteroidales bacterium
ACGGCTGTTCAAGCCTCACAAGTGCCGATGTGCCGGTCGATACCATCGGCGATTATGCCTTCTATAATTGCTCCAATCTTGCCACTGTTAATTTTGCCACAAGCTTGAGTAATCTGGTATATTTGGGCAGTTATGCTTTTGGCAAATGTAATCTCTCGGATGTGACAATTCCTAAAACTGTCATGGCAATTGGCTATGCGCCTTTCTACATCAACTCTTCGTTGACCAACATCACCGTCAATGCCGATAACCCCAATTATAGCAGTTATAAAGGTAGTCTTTATAATAAGTCTCAAACCATGCTTTATCAGATTCCAGGCAACTGGTCTCAAGACAATGGTTATGATTTATTCCCCGAGACGCTTAAACGCATACTTCAATATTCGGCAGCAGGTAGCAGAATTTCTAGTATCTATTTGCCCTATAATGTCACAATTCTTGAGCAATACGCATTTCAAAACTGTAAAAATTTGGAGTTAGTTCACTTTCCGTCGTCGGTCACTACAGTAAACGTTAATGCTTTCGCTGGTTGTGATGCAATCAACAGGGTGGAACTTAACTTTATGACACCGCCCCCAGCCGACTTATTCCCTGCCGTGACCAATAAGAGCAATGTGGCGATTTATATGCCATATGGTTCCTATTCAGCCTATGCTGCCAGTTCTATTTGGAAGCAATATAACCGCAAGACTGGAATTTATGATCATACCAACTGCTGGGATATTTTTGGAGATCAAGTGTATTATACTGTGACATCAACAACACCTCATACCAATTATGGCCATAATTACGATGGAACTGTGAAGGTTGTTAGAATTTCTGCGAAAAAGAGCGATAGAGTAAAAATTTACGATGGTTGCTACTATGCCGACAATAGCAAGAGCTATGAAATAACTGCAATAGGACCTTATGCAGGCGATAGAGACAATCAATTCTTCATTGATATTGGAGCACCCCATGTCACAGATATTGAAGAAAATGCTTTCAGAGATTCTAAAATCACAGATTTTTCTGGTTTCGCTTGTTTAGAGCATATTGGTGATTATGCATTCTACAATACTACTTTGATGGGTTTTGGTGATTTGGGCTATCCCGAACATTTGCAGACGATAGGTAAATATGCATTCTATAATTCTGGAATTAGGTATCATAAAACTACCCGTTTTATAGCGTCTAGCACATTGACTTCTATTGGAGAGTATGCGTTTTATAACTGTAGTACCCTTTCTGAGCTTTTCCTGCGTCATATTGATGGCAAGAACCCTCTCACTTGCGGCACCAACTTCTTTGGCAATAATGCCGAGGACTTCAAGTGCTGGGTGGATTACCGTCAACTTGGTGACTATTTGAATTCTACAAAGTGGGATGGAAGCAAGATTTATCCACATCTATGCTTTGATAATGATAATGACAACGATAGCCTATGGCAATCGTTTGCCTGTGTCAAGCCTATCGATTTTGAAGGTACAGGATTGGAGGTCTACAGAATAGACGTATATGACCAAGCCACTCAGAGGTTCATTCTTCAACCAATTATCCATTTGTATGAAAGAGAAGGAGCCCTCGTGCATGGCAATGGTAAAAAGTACTACCGGCTTAACTATGCCACAAATAATCTCTCCAGCTGCTCTTGGCTTCAGGCGGTGACTGATGAGCCGCATACTGTGGTCTCCAACAACACAACAAGCTATTATTATTTTGGTGGTACCGATATTCCAAGGTTTGACTTAATAAGAACTAATAAAACTATTACTCGTGGTCACGCTTACGTCAAGATGAAATACAGTGACAGCGGAGGAGTAGGTACTATCTACACCAACCTGGGTGGCTCTGCGGTTGTCCCTGGCGATGTGAACGGCGACGGACGCGTGAATGTGAGCGATGTGTCGGCACTCATCAACATGATTCTGGGCATAACTCCCATGGACCAGACAGCAGGCGATGTGAACGGTGACGGACGCGTGAATGTGAGCGATGTCTCGGCACTCATCAACATCATCCTCGGCATCAGCTAATGATTCAAGTTGCTTGAGCAACTTGAAGTTGAGGGTTGAGGGTTTAGAGTTTAGAGGGGTTGACGATGGGCTTTAACCATCCAAATCAGTTCTTTTCTCCTTCACTCCTCAACTCCTTAGCGAGAATAAAGTTGAGGGTTTAGAGTTGAGGGTTTAGAGTTTAGTGGGGCATCCCCAAACGACACTGAACAAAATTGCACTATAAGCAGAGAGGCGGCACCCCGGGTGCCACCTCTCTCTTTTTTCGGAGCAGCCCTTTTTTGGTCGGGAATTGCCCCTTATTCATCTATGAAATGCTTTTGATGGTCTATCGCATTTGCAAAACTAAGCGTCAATGCTTATCTTTGTGTCACAAAACAAGTTCCATATATGACTAAAGACATAAAAAATAGAAATCTGCTCATCCACATCCTGTGCTGGGGCATTGTGGTATTCCTACCGCTGCTCTTTTACCGCCCCAACGACACCTGGGATATGCGATGGACTCACTTCGTGCGCTCGATGGGCTCCACGCTGTGCTACATGATGGTGTTCTACATCAACTATCTGTGGCTCATTCCCAAACTGCTCTTTGCCCACAAGCGCAAGATGTTTTTCTTAGCCAACATCGCCATCATTGCCGTAGCCATCGCCTGCACTTTCGGGTGGTGGAACCTGATGAGCAACATTTTAGACATTGCTCCCAGGAGACGGCAGGGATTCGGACCGCCCATCTTCTCGCTCATCTTCCAGTCGCTGCTCATGTTCATCCTGGTGGTAGGCCTGTCGGTGGCAGTGCGCATGAGCCAGCGGTGGCAGCACTTGGAGCAAGCGCGCAAGGAAGCCGAGCAACAGCGCACCGAGGCCGAACTCTCGAACCTGCGCAACCAGCTTAACCCGCACTTCCTGCTCAACACGCTCAACAACATCTATGCCCTCATCGCATTTGACCAGACCAAGGCACAGACCGCCGTCGAGGAACTGAGCAAACTGCTGCGGCATGTGCTCTATGGCAACCAGCTCAACTTTGTGCCGCTATATAAAGAAGTGGCGTTTATCAACAACTACATTGAGCTGATGAAAATACGCGTCACCCAGAATGTGAAGGTCAACACCAACATACGCATAGCGCCCGACGACGCCACTCCCGTGGCTCCGCTCATCTTCATCTCGCTCATCGAGAATGCCTTCAAGCACGGCATCTCGCCCGCCGGCGTGGGAGAAATCACCATCAACATGGACAACACGGGCGACTGCATCACCTGCGAAATCGTGAACACCAACTTCCCCAAGCGCGGGAACGACAAGAGCGGATCGGGCATAGGACTTGAGCAGGTGAGCAAGCGACTCGAACTCCTCTACCCCAACCAGCACAAGTGGGAGAAGGGAACACGCGACAATGAATCGAAGTATTACTCTAAAATTACCATCTATAAAAATGAAACTTAAATGCGCCATCGTCGATGACGAACCTTTAGCAATAGAACTGCTCGTGAGTTATGTCAACAAGATTCCGTTCATGGAACTCACCGGACGCTATGCCAATGCCGTCGAAACCATGAAGGGACTGGCCGAGAACCCTGTAGATGTCCTCTTCCTCGACATACAGATGCCCGACCTAAACGGGCTGGAACTCTCCAAAATGATTCCCGAAACCACGCGCATCGTGTTTACCACCGCTTTTGAGCAATATGCACTCGAGGGCTTCCGCATCAACGCGCTCGACTACCTGCTCAAGCCCATCTCCTATGCCGAGTTTCTCGAGTCGTGCAACCGCGCCCTGCAGTGGTTCTCGCTTTCGCGCCCCCAACCCGAGCAACCGGCCCACGACGAAGAGATGAAGAGCATCTTTGTCAAGAGCGAATACAAGCTGCTCCAAATCGACCTCGACCGCATCAAATATATCGAGGGGCTCAAAGACTATGTGAAAATCTACACCGACGATGAGCCGCGCCCCATACTCTCGCTCATGAACATGAAAACCATGGAGCAAATGCTCCCTGCATCACGGTTCATCAGGGTGCACCGCTCATTTATCGTGCAAAAAAGCAAAATCCGTGAAATCGACCGCAACCGCATCGTATTCGGCGACAAGTACATACCCATTGGCGACAGCTACAAGCAGGCTTTCCTCGACTTCATCAACCGCTAAATCACCCCCAACTCATATCTTCCTCCCCTATCATCTATCAAATCAGTTGGGGCAGGCACAAAAAAAGAGGCAGTTTCGAAACTGCCTCTTGTGTGTTTTTCAATGTACAAATGAGGATTCTGGACAATACTTAACAATTTGGAATAGTTTGTATAGAAATAAACAAGCCTAAAAGCAATAATGAAAAAATTTATTTGCGACAAAGTTATTTTGATTCAGTGTCATCCGCAAATTTTTTCTACGAACAAGCAATTTTTGTCAACAAAAATACCCATTTCGGTAGTTTTTGTCAAGACCTACAAGCATTTAGGACCAAAATTGTGAACTTTTGCCCCAAACACCGCGACAAGTCGCTCAATTTGTTCGCGAGGCTCACATGACTATGCTTGAAGCAGACTATTTCAACTTCCACTCGAAGCCGTCCTTGGTGTCTTTCACATCAAAGCCAGCCTCGTTCATCTTGTTGCGAATCAGGTCGCTCGTTGCCCAGTCTTTGTTGGCCTTAGCGGTTTTGCGAATCTCGAGCAGCAGGTCCACTGCCTTCTTGTAGGGCTCCACATCCACACCTTCGCCGCCGGCGCTCTCGTCGCGCACACCCAGCACATCGAACAGGTAGGTCTGGAACACATCCTTGAGTTCGTCGAGGTCGGCCTGTGCAATGGTGGCGTTGCCGTCGTTCACCTGATTGATGGCGCGGCAGGCATCAAAGAGCGTAGCAATCACGATGGGCGTGTTCAGGTCGTCGTTCATCGCCTCGGCGCAGCGTTCGCGGTAGTTGTCGAGTTTCACTGTGGTGGTGTCGCTCGCTTTGAGTTCGTTCAGGCGATGCCAGCCGTCGAGCATGCGTTCATAAGCCTTCTCGGCAGCCTGCAGGGCATCGTTCGAGAAGTCGACGGTGCCACGATAATGGGCCTGCAGAATGAAGAAGCGGATGGTCATGGGACCATAGGCTTGCGCCAATGCCTCATGTTCACCCTTGAAGAACTGCTCCAGGGTGATGAAGTTACCCAGCGACTTGCCCATCTTCTGGCCGTTGATGGTGATCATGTTGTTGTGCATCCAGTAGTGCACCATGTCCTCGCCCTGGCTTGCTACAGCCTGGGCTATCTCGCACTCGTGATGCGGGAAAATGAGATCCATGCCGCCACCGTGAATGTCGAATTTCTTGCCCAAATACTTGCGGCCCATGGCGGTGCACTCGCAGTGCCAGCCAGGGAAGCCGTCGCTCCACGGCGAGGGCCAGCGCATGATGTGTTCGGGTTGAGCTTTCTTCCACAGAGCAAAGTCGGCCTGGTTGCGCTTCTCGCCCACTCCGTCGAGGTCGCGGCTCGCGTCCTTGGTGTCGTCGAGGTTGCGGCCCGACAAGATGCCGTAGCGGTGGTCGTTGTTATACTTCTCGACATCAAAGTACACGCTGCCATTGCTCTCATAGGCATAGCCGCGCGCCAAGATTTCCTTCACCAGCTCCTCTTGCTCGATGATGTGACCGGTGGCATGAGGCTCGATGCTGGGAGGCAGCACATTGAGCATGGCCATGGCCTGGTGGTAGCGGTTGGTGTAGTATTGTGCCACCTCCATGGGTTCCAGCTGCTCGAGGCGTGCCTTCTTGGCAATCTTGTCCTCGCCCTCGTCGGCATCATGTTCCAGATGACCCACATCGGTGATGTTGCGCACATAACGCACCTTGTAACCCAGGTGTTTCAGGTAACGGAACAGCACATCGAAGGTGATTGACGGGCGGGCATGACCCAGATGCGGGTCGCCATAGACTGTGGGGCCGCACACATACATGCCCACAAAGGGCTCGTTGAGGGGCACAAACTGCTCCTTGCGGCGGCTCAGCGTGTTATAGATAAATAAATTATGTTCCATATTTTTTAATTAATGCATAATTCACAATTCATAATGCACAATTAAGCTGCGCTGTGAAAAATGCAAAATGATAAATAATTAATTACTATTTATTTTTTTCAAATGAGGTTTTTACGATTGCGGTAAGAATTCTAATCAATTCCTTACAATAGGCTCGCATTTCCTCTCCTTTAACATCGGATATATACTCACTTTCTTGCAGCAATTCTAGCCAATATTCGGTTTCGCTTGCTTCTTTTAAGGAAATATTCATCTTTGCCCCAAAATCAGCATCCGATTGACCTCTAATAGCTTCTCTTACATTTGCACCAATGCTTGTTGCCGAACGCAGAAACTGTTTAGAAAGCACATATTCTCGTTTCTCTTCAATCAGATATTTATATAGTTTTATTGAACGCAGGGCAAATGCCTTACTTTTCACAACTATAATGTTTTCGTTATCCGATTTCATTATTAAATTATAACATTAATAATTGCATTGTGCATTGTGCATTATGCATTATGCATTGAGCATTGAGCATTGAGCATTGTGCATTATGCATTGTGCATTGTGCATTATGCATTGTGCATTGTGCATTGTGCATTGAGCATTGAGCATTATGCATTGTGCATTGCTTTATGCCTGGCCCTTGGGCAGCGGGAAGTCCATAATGCCGTCGTTCATGGGCTGACGGTTGCCGGTGCGTGGCACGATTTCGCCAAAGGTGCTTTCATACTTCTGAATGTTCTGCTGCAAGGCAACCATGAGCTGCTTGGCATTCTCGGGAGTCATGATAATGCGGCTCTGCACGCGTGCCTTGGGGGTGTTGGGGGCCAGCAGAATCATGTCCAGGAAAAAGTCGTTAGGACCGTGAGTGATCACTGCCAGGTTAGCATACTTGCCCTGCATTTCTTCGTTAGGCACTTCTATTTGAATTTGTTTCTGGTTGTTTTTGTTTTCGTCCATTGTTGTAGAATTTTTATTTTATTTGTTAATAATCAATTATTTGCTAAAGTCATAATAAGTTCTGTCGGGATAGGTCTCGTCGTTCACATGCACACGCAGGGTCTTGCACGACTCCAGGCGCCACACCTGTCCCACATAGAACGAGGCGTAACAACTGCGCCAGAAGTAGGTGGCAGGTGCGCCCAGCAGGTCGTGCACCAGATAGCAGTGCACCGTGTCGGCATGGTGCGTTTCCTTGTCAATCATCAGGTAGAGCTGACGCGCCTTGCCGGTGTATTCCAGTTCGCACCGCAGATTGATGTAGTTGCCGGTGCGCCACAGACTCTTGAGCCTGATGGGGTGCATGGCGTAGTCCTCGAGTGGGTGCGTATTATAGCGCAACGAGTCGCTCGCCACACCAGTGCTGTAGTTGTTCACCTGCACGCGCCAGTTGCTGGGGCTCAGCCGTTCCAGCACCTTGTAGTTGAGCAGCAAGCGGCGGCCCACTTTCAGGTCGTCTTGCTTGTCGAGGTTACTGTGCAGCGTCACAACGGTAGAGTCGTTCTGCCCCAAATACTCGAAGGTAGCCCCCTCGGCCTCCTGCCCGGTGTAGGTCACCAGGTCGTAGCGAAAGTCGGTGTACACATCGGCGCCATCGTTATCGTCCTGGCACGAGACGGCAATCGTTGCCAGCACCCATGCCAACACCCATGCCACGCTATGTTTCAAGTATTGTTTCATCACTCAACGGGTTCAATCACTTCATCGGGTTTCTCAATCACACCGTCGCGCATATGCAGCACACGGTCGCATTGGGCGGCAAGGCCTTGGTCGTGAGTCACAATCACAAAGGTCTGGCCAAACTCGTCGCGCAGCCTGAAGAAGAGTTGGTGCAGTTCCTGCTTGTTTTGGCTATCGAGACTGCCGCTCGGCTCGTCGGCAAGTATCACCTGCGGCCGGTTCACCAGTGCACGCGCCACCGCCACACGCTGACGCTCGCCACCCGACAGTTGGGCGGGCTTGTGGTCCATTCGCTCGCTCAGGTTCATGAAGGCAAGCAGTTCCTTGGCACGGGCGTAGGCATCTTCACGCTTCTCGCCCCCTATCAGGGCAGGAATCGCCACATTCTCGAGCGATGTGAACTCGGGCAGCAGCTGATGGAACTGGAACACGAAACCGATGTTGCGGTTGCGGAAATGCGCCATCTCCTTGTCCTTGAGCCTGAGCACATCCACGCCGTCATAGAGCACGCGGCCATCGTCGGGCTTGTCGAGTGTGCCCACAATTTGCAGCAGCGTGGTCTTGCCGGCACCGCTGGGGCCCACAATGCCCACAATCTCGCCTTGCCCGATGCGCAGATTCACCCCGCGCAGCACCTCGAGCGTGCCGAATCGCTTCACGATGTTTTCAACTTCTATCATGCATTTCTCGTTAAAACTTACAAAGGTACACAAAAAATGCGATTTCCCCATCAGGTTTCACAAGAAATCAAAAAACAGAGGCCCGCAACACCTTTGTGTAGAGTCAACAAGCAAGTGCAAAATTAATTGAAACACACAGTCCCCATCCCCCTAATTTTGGCGCCCCAATTGTGCCATTTTCCCACCCATCCAATTCCAATTGAACGATTCAATAATCCGCCAAAAAAAATATTCCAACTTCAAAGCACTCATTATTCTGCTAATTACATAGAACCCAAATGAATACAAGAATATAAGTATCAAAAAAATCAGCCGTTTTTAAAAAAAATCGCGAAAATGGCTGATTTTTCACAAGATTCAATGATTATTTGCACCATTGCATAATAAACAAACTCCGACATATTAACAATTTGGGCATGCTGTTCAACCATGAAAAGCCATAGTATAGAGGAACAACATATTAATATGCTCCACCAAAAAATGCAAGGTCAAAGTTGCAACTTTTGCCCAAAAGTGTAGTTTCAACATTGCACTTTTGTTACCAAAAAGTCATTCTCGTGTGGGATTCTTGAGTTTTTATTGTAAATTTGCGTAACAATTCATTTAATGACGCACGCATGAACTATCGGCTCACAGCACCCCAACGCAGCAACTGCACCATTGCACTGCCTGCATCCAAGAGCATCAGCAACCGGCTGCTGCTCATCAGGGCACTGTGTGCCAAACAGTTCCGCATCTTCAACCTGGCCGAGTGTGACGACACTGCCGCCATGCAGCAAGCGCTCACTGACGACAGCGACACCATCGATGTGGGTGCTGCCGGCACAGCCATGCGCTTTCTCACCGCCTACTTCGCCACCCGGCAGAGCCGCACAGTCACACTCTGTGGCGACAATCGCATGCACCACCGCCCCATCGCTCCACTGGTCGATGCCTTGCGGCAACTCGGGGCCGACATTCAATATGCTGGAGAAGAAGGTTTTCCGCCCTTGCGCATCTCAGGCAAGGCACTCGCAGGCAGCGGCCGCGTTGCCATGCCGGGTCGTGTGAGTTCGCAGTTCATCTCGGCACTGCTCATGATAGCCCCCACCATAGGCGGACTCACGATAGAAATCACGGGCGAAATCACCTCGCGACCCTACATCGACATGACCCTGCAGCTCATGCACGAATACGGCATCGACGCTACTTGGCAGGACAACGCCATTCATGTGCCCGCTGGCGAGTATCTGCCACACGACTACGCCGTCGAGGCCGACTGGAGTGCCGCTGCTTTCTGGTTTGCCCTGCAGGCGATACTGCCCCAGTTAAGCATCGCACTCGACGGACTGCGACAGGAGTCACTGCAAGGCGATGCCCGCGTGGCCGAAATCTTTGCCTCGATGGGCATCAACGGCACCTGGAAGGGCGAAGAACTGCATCTCGACTGCTCGCGTGTGGCACAGTGCTGCTGCTCCACTTTTGCCGACCTCAACGGCACCCCCGACCTCGCCCCTACCCTCGTTGTGGCCCTGTGTCTGCTGGGTCGCCCCTTTCGCATCACGGGCCTGCACACCCTGCGCATCAAGGAGAGCGATCGCCTCGAGGCGCTGCGCACCGAATTGCGCAAGCTGGGTTACGACCTGCAAATCGAGGGCAACGATGCCCTGCAGTGGCACTTCGAGACCGTTGAGGCCCAAGCCACCCCTGTCATCAACACCCACGCCGACCATCGCATGGCCATGGCTTTTGCCCTGGCTGCAGTGAAATTCCCGGGCATCGTTATCAATGATACCCAAGTAGTTAACAAGTCCTACCCGCTCTTCTGGCAACACTTGGAGCAGGCCGGATTCCAAATCACCCGACAATCATGACACCTGCCTACATCATACTGGGCGCCCTTGTGCTGGTGGGAACCATACTCTACCTCACCGACAAGAAGCCGCAAGACAATGCCGAACAAACTGACACGCCTCCCGCGTCGCAACCCGACACCTGCACCGCCGACTGCTGCGCAACCAACGAGGTGTGCCCCAGTGAGTTGCTCCTGAAGGCGGCTTGCAACGACAATGCCTATTACGACGACGAGGAACTCGACCAGTTCAAGGACCGCAATGCCGACGACTACAGCCCTGACGAGATGGAACTCTTTCGCGATGTGCTCTACACCCTCAAGCCACACGAACTGCTCCCCTGGCGACAGGCACTCAAAAAGCGCGGCATCGTCTTGCCCACCCCGCTCCACGACGAGTTTCTCATGCTCTATAACGAGGTTTCCACGACCCAGACAAATCCCTGAAACTCCTGTGTGCAGCATGGCTCGCACTGTGTACGCTAAAACCCCGAAGTATAATATTATTTGCGCCATCACACAATAAAACACCGTGACTATCGTTATCTAAATAATATTAGTATAACAAGATATGAAACGACTCTATCGATACATACCGCTTGCAATGATTGTTGCCGTCATGATCTTCGAGGCCTGCAGCGCCAAGAAGAACACTGCCGGCTCGCGTTTCTGGCAGGCATTCACCACACGCTACAATGTGTATTATCATGGCAAGACCAACTACGACGAACAGATAAAAATACTGGAAAACGACTACGAGGACGACTACTCGCAGCGCCTGTTCATCCACCCCGCCGAGTCGAAGGCCAATCCCAAGTCGCCCCAAGGCGGCGGCAGCTTCGACCGCACCATCGAGAAGATGCAGAAGGCCATCGCCCTGCACTCCATCAAGAAGAAACCCAAAAAGAAAGCAGGCAAGGGCAATGACCCCAAGTTCAAGGAGTGGCTCAAGCGTGACGAGTACAACCCCTTCCTGCACAATGCTTGGTACTGGCTCGCCAAGGCCGAGTACATGAAAGGCGACTTCCTGAGTTCGGCCGCCACTTTCCACTACATCTCACGCCACTTCTTCTGGAAACCCGACCTCGTTGAAGAGGCCAAAATATGGGAAGCGCTCAGCTATTGCGCCATGGGATGGACCACCGAGGCCGACAACATCCTGGCACACATCCACATCGACCAAATTGAAGACGGCAAGCGCCGCTCGCTCGCCAACCTCGCCTTTGCCGACTACTACATCAAGGACAAGCGCGACAGTGAGGCCATTCCCTACCTTGCCGAGGCCATCAAGGGATTTGGCGGAGCACAGAAGGTGCGACTCAACTTCCTGCTCGGCCAGCTCTATGAGAGCGTGGGCGACAAGCAGAATGCCTACCTTGCCTACAAGCGCGCCGGCAGCAGCAGCGGTTCGACCTACCGCACCAAGTTCAACGCGCGCATCAAGCAAAGCGCCGTGTTCCAGGGCGACAACATCAAGTCGGAGGTGAACTCGCTCAAGGCCATGACCCGTTATGACCGCAACAAGGAGTACCTGGACCAGATCTACTACGCCATAGGTAACCTCTACCTCTCGCGCAACGACACGGTCAACGCCATCGAAAACTACAAGCTCGCTGCCGAGAAGAGCACACGCAACGGCATCGACAAGGCCATCAGCCAGCTCACGCTGGGAGGCGTCTATTTCGCGCAGCACAAATACGACCTGGCACAGCCCTGCTATGCCGAAGGTATCACGCAAGTCAACGAGGACTATCCCAACTACAAGGAACTCAAGAAGCGTAGCGATGTGCTCGACGAACTCGCCGTCTATGCCCAGAATGTGACGCTTCAGGACTCGCTGCTGCGCTTGTCGCAACTGCCGCTTGAAGAGCAAAAGAAAATCATCAAAAAAATCATCGAGGACCTGAAGAAGAAGGAGAAAGAAGAGGCCGAGAATGCCGCACGAGAGGAATACTTGGCTCAGCAGCAGGCCAAAGGCAACACCAACAATAACAACGGAAAAGCCAACGCCCCCACATCCTACCAGATGAACAACGACAACTCCTGGTACTTCTACAACACTGCCACCAAGAATGCCGGCAAGACCGCCTTCCAGCAGCAATGGGGCAACCGTAAACTCGAAGATAACTGGCGCCGCCGCAACAAGGCCATCTTCTCGCTCGACGAGAACACTGAAGACGAGGAAGACGAAGACAAACTCGCTCAGACTGGCGACTCTATCGCCAACGACAGCACCAAGGTAGACAAAAAGGCGCTCGAACGGGCCGAAGACCCGCACTACGAGGAATACTACCTGAAGCAGATTCCCAAGACTCCTGAAGAAATCCAGACCTCGCACGATGTGATTCAAGAGGGTCTGTTCAACGAGGGCGTCATCCTCAAGGACAAACTCGAGGACTTCAATGCCGCAGGATTCCAATTTGCCGAACTGCTGCGCCGTTACCCCGACAACATCTACCGCCTCGACGCCTACTACAACCTATATCTCATGCACATGCGCAACGGCGACCTCACGCAGGCCGAATACTACCGCAGCATGATTCTGACCGAATTTGCCGACTCCAAGTACGGGCAGGCCATGCAAGACCCCAACTATCTTGAGAACCTCAAGAACATGGAGAAGGTGCAGGAACGCATGTATGAGCAGGCCTACGAGAACTATCTCAACAACAACAATAGCGCTGTGCATGGCGCCTACGCCGAGATGATGCGCACCTACCCGCTGTCGAAACTCATGCCCAAGTTCATGTTTATCGACGCGCTTGCCTATGTTACTGAAAAGAACTACGACAAATTCAAGGAAACGCTCAAGGAAATGCTGCAGCGTTATCCCGAAACCGACATCACGCCCACCGCTTCGTCGATTGTGAAGCAAATCAACCAGGGCCGCAAGATTAACGGTGGCGGCGAGAATGCCCGCGGCATGTTCTGGTCGATGCGACTCGGCAACGACTCCACCGCCGAGAGCATCGAGAAAGAGTTCACCCCATTCAGCGAGGGACTCGACAAGCCTCAGTACTTCATTCTTGTGTACTCGACCGACTCCATCAGGAGCAATGTGCTGCTCTATGAGGTGGCCAAGCACAACTTCAGCAACTACACGATGAAGGACTTTGACCTGGAGCAGATGAACTTCAGCAATCTGGGACTGCTCATTGTCAAGGGATTCTCGAACTATGCCGAACTCAAGAAGTACAAGACAGACTTTGACACCGACAAGGAACTGGATTTGCCACCGCAAGTGCACCAGGTGCTCATCAGCGAAGACAACTTCAACCTGCTTTTGCGTGAGGGTCGCTCATTTGAGGACTACTTCCGCTATCTCGACGAGCAGAACACCAAGAAGGTAGAGGCCAAAGTGCCTGAACTTGCTGAAGACGAGAAGGACGAGAAAGACGAGAAGGACGACAAGACCGACGATGGTGAGAAGAAGAAACCCACCAAGAGCGTCAAGGGCAAGAAGGACAGCAAGAAGACCAAGGACAACAAGAAAACCGAGGACGACAGCAATGCCGAGCCCAACAAGTTCTTGAAGAGCTCCACACCGCTGAACGACAGTACTATCGTGTCGAAAGATCCCGACATGTTCGATGTCACACCCATCAGCGAGCTCAAGCCTGCCAAACCCTCTAAGCCTACCAAGACTGTTGAACCCGACACGACCCAGGAATCCGACATCTTTGACAATCACGATGTCTATGTGGAACCCGACATCGTGCCACCCACACAGCCCGTGGCCGACACAACCGCAGTGGCTACCACGATTACTACACCCGTGACAACCACACCCGCGACCACGACCGATGTCACCACCCCCGTGACCGATGCCAAGACCGATGCCGCTCCTGCCGGTAACACCCAGAATGTCGAGACCGACGCGGGCAAGAAGCCCACACGCAGCATTCGCGACAAGAAGGGCGACGACGAGAAAGCACGCGAAAAAGCCGCCAAAGAAGAGGCCAAAGCGCGTGAAAAGGCCGAAAAAGAAGCCGCAAAGGCCCGAGAGAAAGCCGAGAAGGAGGCTGCAAAGGCCCGCGAAAAGGCTGAAAAAGACGCTGCCAAGGCTCGCGAAAAGGCCGAAAAAGACGCTGCCAAGGCTCGCGAAAACGAGCAAAAACAGCGCGAAGAGGCCCTCAAGCAAAGCCGCAAGGCCAAGGAAGACTCGGTGAAGAATGCTCGCAAGGCCAAGGAAGAACAGATAAAACTCGAGCAGAAGGAACGCGCCGATGCCAAGAAACAAAAAGAAGAGGAGCGCAAACAGCAACTCAAGGAGAAGGAGCAACAGCGCAAACAAAAAGCCGAGGAACGCAAGAAGCGGCAAAAAGAGCGTGAAGCCGAGCGCAAGGCTTACCAAAAGAAGAAAGAGCAGGAAGCCAAAGAGCGCAAGAAGGCTGCCGAGCAGCGACGCAAGGAGAAAGAGCGCGAAGCCAAGCAACGGGCTGCCGAGCGCAAAGCCGAACGCGAAAACAAGGGCAAAGGTAAAGGCAAAGGCAACAAGCCCAATGCCTCCAATGCCGGTAATAACGACAACGGCAACAAGCCCAGCAACACAGGCGGCAATGCAGGCAACAAACCTGACAATGCAGGCACCACACCCGACGACAACAATTAATGGAGGGCAACAACATTTTGTAGAACCACTTAACCACTTTTGATCATGAGCAAAGAACAGATATTATGGGCCGATGACGAAATTGATCTCCTGAAACCGCACATCTTGTTTCTGCAGAACAAGGGATTCGAGGTCACGACGGTCACCAATGGGCGCGATGCGCTCGATGCCTTGAGCACGCAGAACTTCAACCTCATCATTCTCGACGAGAACATGCCAGGCATCAGCGGACTTGAGGCGTTGCAGCAAATCAAGATTCAGCAGCCCAATGTTCCCGTCATCATGATCACGAAAAGCGAGGAGGAGAACATCATGAACCAAGCCATTGGCAGCGAAATCGCCGACTACCTCATCAAGCCAGTCAACCCCATGCAGATTCTCCTTTCCATCAAGAAGAACCTGCACAGCGACACTCTTGTTGCGCAAAAAGCCACCAGCGACTACCAGCAGCAGTTCATGAACATCAGCCAGACCATCAACTCAGCCTCTACCATCGACGACTGGTATGAAATCTACAACACGCTGGTACGCTGGGAACTCACCCTGTCGAATACCGAAACCGGCATGGGCGACATGCTGCGCATGCAAAAGACCGAAGCCAATGCCGCTTTTGCCAAGTTTGTCAAGCGCAACTATGAGCAATGGCTCACTACCGACAATCACCCGCTCATGAGCCACGAGGTGTTCAAGACCGCCGTCAAGCCGTTGCTCGAAAAAGGCGAGAAAGTGTGCTTCATCGTCTTCGACAACTTCAGGCTCGACCAGTGGAAGACCATCAGCCCGCTCATCAACGAGTTCTTCAACATCGATAGCGACACCCTCTACACCTCTATCCTGCCCACCGCCACGCAATATTCACGCAATGCCATATTCTCGGGGCTCATGCCGGTCAACATCGAGCAGATGTTCCCCGACCTATGGGTCGACGAAGACGAAGAGGAGGGCAAGAACATCAACGAGTCGCCCCTCGTGCAGACGCTGCTTGACCGCTACCGCATGCGCTACCGCTTCTCTTACAGCAAGGTGAACGACTCAAGCGGCGGCGAGAAACTTATCCAGAACTTCGCCAGTTTCAAGAACTATGACCTCAATGTCATGGTGTTCAACTTCGTGGACATGCTCTCGCATGCCCGCACCGAGTCGAAGATGATTCGCGAACTCGCCAACACCGACGAGGCCTACCGCTCCATCACCGAGTCGTGGTTCCGCAATTCCTATGCCTACGACATCTTCAAACTCATTGCCGAGCAGGGGTGGAAAGTGGTGCTCACCACCGACCACGGCACCATCAAGGTCGACAATGCCATCAAGGTGATTGGCGACCGCAACACCAACACCAACCTGCGCTACAAGTTGGGCAAGAACCTCAGTTACAATCCCAAGCAGGTGTTCGAAATCAAAAATCCCAAACGCTTCGGGCTCCCCTCGCCCAATGTCTCGACGGCCTACATCTTCAGCATGAACAACGACTTCTTTGCCTACCCCAACAACTACAACTACTATGTGCAGTACTACAACGGCACATTCCAGCACGGCGGCATCTCGATGGAAGAGATGCTCGTTCCGCTGGTTACCCTGACGCCTAAATAACGCCTAAACAATAACAATATGAAAAAATTCTACTCTCAACTCATCCTGGTTTTCGGCTTGCTCACAGGGGCGACCTTCTCGGCAAGCGCCTTCGACTTCCAGGACGGTGACCTCGTTTACCTCATCAACGACGACGGCACCACCGCCACAGTCACCTACACGGTGAAGAACAACAAGGAAAACTATGCCGGCATCACCGAGGTGAACATCCCCGCCAGGGCCACCGACCCTGCTACCGGCAAGACCTATGATGTAACGACCATTGGCACCTATGCCTTCTACAGCAACAACTCCATCACCAAAATCACCATCCCCACCTCAATCACCAAGATGGAGACTGCTGCCTTCGGCACACTGAGCAAACTCAAGCAGATTCACATCACCGACCTCAAGCGATGGTGCGAAATCACATTTGTCAGTGCCACCTCCAACCCTTTCTATGGCGGTTCAAAGATGCTATATCTCAATGGAGAAGTGGTCACCGACCTCACCATTCCCGCTGGCGTCACCACCATCAAGCCCTACGCGTTCTACAAGTGCAACTTTGCCACCCTCAATGTGGGCAACGATGTGGCAACCATCGGTTCCGAGGCTTTCAAGCAGTGCCCCAACCTCATGACGGCAACCATTGGCGGCAATGTTAAGACACTGGGCAACAATGTGTTCAGTTTATGCAACAAACTGGCATCCATCACCCTCTCTGAGTCGATCGACTCCATTGGCAATTCATGCTTCAGCAACTGCAAGAGCCTCACCGATGTGGTCTTGCCCAATGGCATCGACTATATTGCCGAGAGCCTCTTTGACGGATGCACCGGCCTGAAGAATGTGCATCTGCCCGCCAGTCTCGTGACCATTGGTAATATTTCGTTCCGTGCCTGCAAGGCAATGCAGATGATTGAGATACCTTATGGAGCCACCACTATTCAGCAAGGCGCCTTCTACAACTGCACCGCTCTCGACTCCATTGCCGTGCCTCCTACTGTGGCTAACATTCACTACCAGGCCTTCTATAGCACCGCCTGGCTTAACCGTCAGCCCGAAGGACTCATCTACATTGGCCATGTGGCGCTCGGTTACCGCGGCACTGTGCCCGAAGGCACGAGCATCACCTTGCGCGACAACACTGTGGGCGTGGGCGAGCGCGCCTTCTACCAGCAGGCAGGCCTCTATTCAATCACGCTCCCTTACACCATCGTGGCACTTGGCGACAACTCCTTTGGCTACTGCTCCGGACTCAGGGAAGTGCATGCGCACATGAATCATGCCATTGACATGGGTTACATCAACACCGTCACGCACGAGTGGACCGTATTCAACCAGCTCGATTACGACAACTGCACCCTGTATGTACCCAAGGGACTCAAGTCGCTCTACGAGAGCTCGTGGTTGCGATGGGTCAGGTTCACCCACATTGTTGAGGAAAATATACTTGCTGGCGATGTGAATGGCGACGGACGCGTGAATGTGAGCGATGTTGCCACACTCATCAACATGATTCTGGGCATCATTCCCACCGATGTCGATGCTGCCGACATCATGAAAGACGGCCGTATCAATGTGAGCGATGTCACAGCACTCATCAACCTCATCCTCGGCAACTCCATCTACAACCAACACATTTAAACTGCAAACCCGCTCTACGCTTTCAGGTTAGATCAAATTGATTAATCTTAATATCTTTTTGAGTATTAGCAGTTTTTTTGTATATTTGCAATTACAAACCTCAGATATCAAGTTTTAAACCATTAACAGCATTAACCATCATGAGAAAAATAAAATTCCTACCATTGCTCCTTATTCTATTTATAAGCGAAGCAGCGCAAGCGCAATCTGCGGCACAACTGAAGGAAATTCTTGAGCAATTCTGCCTGGAGAACTACGACAGCTATTTCAATCCAAGGCAATATGTGGCAAATTCATTGAAAATCACTGATATTCAACGCGACGGAAGCACAATTTATGTCGAAGGAACCCATTCCTACCGCGGGCCGCATGTCCCTATATGGGGCAGAACAACCTTTCCAAAAAGGGGATTTAAGGCAACCTTAAAACCCTACGACGAGGGCTATAAAATTGAGTTCTGGAGATGGCACAAGTCGCTCAAACCTTTTGTCAAAAGTTACTGGGACGGACCGTGCAAGAAATATTTTGAACCCGATTAACCAATGATTTATATGATGAGAAAAACGCTAAGATTTTTCTTAATCCTATCCGTAACCCTCACCTCGTTATCCCTTAGTGCCAGAACGCCCAAAGTGGGGCTGGTATTGGGCGGAGGTGGGGCCAAAGGCGCAGCCACCATTGGGGCGTTGGAAGTGATTGAGAATGCTGGCATTAAAATCGACTGCATTGCCGGAACAAGCATCGGCGCCGTCATTGGCGGTCTCTATGCTGCTGGATACTCGGCCAAAGAACTGGAAGCACTCTTTCTTGACCAAACTTGGCAAGACATTCTTCAAGGACATCGTGTCGAAGCTAAGCTCAAGTCATTGCTCGAAGCTCGTGGAGTGGAGAGTTTCGCCGATGCCCGCTTTGTGACGGGCATTGAATTCAGGTGCATAGCCGCTGATGAGAATTCTTTTGAAGAGGTTGTACTCAAATCAGGAGCACCGCTTTATAAGGCCATGCTGGCATCTATGTCCATCCCCGAAGTTTTTGAACCCGTAAGGTGGAATCATCAGCATCTGGTAGACGGCGGCGTCATCAACCTTTTTCCCGTCGACCAGGTAAGAGATATGGGAGCCGACATTATTATAGCGATTGACCTGCAACAGGCTAAAGAGGTTGCATTAGGCATTTCAACCAAAGAGCTTTTAGGCATTGGTGGATTGATTAATTGGTACACCTTACGCCCCGATTTGGATCGCTATAAGCAAAACCTCAGGACTCTCAACAATTATGACATCAGTGTCTACATCCACCCCAGCTTGCCTGGATATAACGCGGCAAGCTTTGGTTGTGAAAAATGCCAGCGCATGCTGCATTTAGGCAAAGGAGCCGCCAAGCAATTCAAGCACGAACTGCGTGAAATCCACGACCTTCAGCAACAGTACTAAATCGCCAAAACAATTTATCAAAACAAGCCTATAAAACTCATAAAACCAATAGAAGTTGCGCCCGACACGAACCCTAGGGACCACACAATGAAAAAACTTTTCACCTTTCTATTCATCGCTTTGATGTTGGGCGCTGTCTATTCGTGCAAGGAAAGCAGTTCCTACAATACCACTGAAACAAATTACAACACCAGCACCAACAATAACACCGAGCAGGAAAAACCCAAGGATGCCGAGAAAAAATCGACCTTATTCTATCAGCGAATGCTCGAGTTGTTTTGCCAACGCTATTACAGCGATTGCTTCAGCGGGCGTGAATACCTGCACAACAGCCTTGTCGTCAACGATATGACGGTTTGTGGCATTCACGAAGAAGATGACAGAATCGTAAGCTACGACATGAAAGTGACAGGCGTCCACTCTTTTAAAGGATATGTCGCCAAAACCTATAACAATTCTCATTTTGAGGCCATTGTTGAAGACCTTGGCGAAAACACCTATAAAATCACTTTCGTAAAGATCCACTACGATGTGTTCGGAGAGGCCGGCAAAGATACCGCCACCCGCACCATGACCTATTCAGAATAAGACTTCTTTCAACAGTTATTGACGAGGGGGCGCCTGAAATTGGCGCCCCCTCGTGAATAACAAGCCTTTTCGGGCTAATGACCGATTTGGGCTTAGTTCTTATGCCTTGGCGGCGAGGTGACCGCGGCGGGCTCGGTCGCGGCGATACCACAGCACAAACCAGATCAGTGCTACTGCGGCTATGGCGGGAACGGCATACATGGTGATGCCCTCGCCCAGATTGAATGCCTGTGGCGACACCAGCAGGAACAATGTGCAAATCACTGTCATGAACAGTGCGGGAATCAGCGTCATCACATAGGGTTTGTGAGCACGCACGAGATACACGGTGAGCATCCAGAAGGTGAACACGCTCAGCGTCTGGTTGCTCCAGCCGAAGAATTGCCACAGCACATTAAAGCTGTCGGGGCTGCCCATTTGCCACAGCAGCAACGCAAAGGTGGCCACAAAAATGGGCACGCTTATCATGAGTCGCTTCACGATGGGTTTCTGGTCGATGTGCAGTGCCTCGGCAATGATGAGTCGCATGCTGCGCAAGGCGGTATCACCGCTTGTAATAGGAGCAGCCACTACGCCCAGCATGGCCAAAATGCCGCCCATCACGCCCAGCCAGCCGGTGCACACAATCTTCACCACTGCAGGAGCGCTGAAATACTGGACCAGCGTCTTGCCGCCTTCACCGCCCACCTGGCTCACAAAGGCTGTCACTTCCTGTTCGCTGATGAGTTCTTTCCAACCGCCATAATAGAAAAAGTATGACGATACCGAAGCCCAAATGAGCGCCACGATGCCCTCGGTAATCATCGAACCGTAGAACACGCGGCGACCCATCTTCTCGCTCTTGAGACAGCGAGCCATGAGGGGGCTCTGCGTGGCGTGGAAACCACTCACCGCACCACAGGCAATGGTGATGAACATGCACGGCAGCAACGGA
Organism: uncultured Bacteroidales bacterium; assembly: GCA_902768435.1. Lineage (GTDB taxonomy): Bacteria > Bacteroidota > Bacteroidia > Bacteroidales > Muribaculaceae > Sodaliphilus. The sequence goes on from CACXLJ010000014.1 coordinate 20,979, forward strand.
TTCTTCTTCAAGAAATCAATCAGGCCAAGGCCGTCCTGGCCATTCACCTGCAACGAGTTTTGCCATGATTCCATGTTCCCCATATTCCACAATTCAGGCAGCTGCGGCATCTTGATGAGCAGCGCCACAAACAGTGCCAATGCCATGAAAATGAGCGAGATGGCAAAGAGCGGATAAATCTTGCCGATAATCTTGTCGATAGGCATCATAGTGGCAATCAGGTAATAGACGAAGATGATCACCATCCACATCACCTTATCGCCCGCGAAACCCTCGAGAATGATGGCAGGGCTATACACAAACACGGCGCCCACCATCACCAGCAACAGCGCTGTGAAGGTAATCATCACCTTGCGGGTACCGCTACCCAGATATTTGCCTATCATTGTGGGCAATCCAGCGCCGTCGTTGCGCATCGAGAGCATGCCGCTCAGGTAGTCGTGTACCGCACCGCCAAAGATGCAGCCAAACACGATCCACAGGAAGGCTGCCGGACCGAACCACATGCCCATGATGGCACCAAAAATGGGGCCCGTGCCCGCAATGTTCAGGAACTGAATCATATACACCTTCCAGGTGGGCATTGCCACATAGTCCACACCGTCGTTGATGCGCACTGCTGGCGTCTGGCGGCCATCGGGACCGAACACCTTGTCAACCACCTTGCCATAGATGAAATAGCCCAAAATCAGGGCCACAATACTTATCAAAAATGTTATCATAGCACGTCTTTGTTTTGTCAGTCATTCAATGCAAGCCTTTTGCCCGCACAGGTTGTTTTTGCGCCGCAAAATTACACATTTCATTTCATTCTGCAAAAACACAAGCAAACAAGTAAATAAATAAACAAATAATAACTATCTTTGTTGTGATTCTATTGACCTACACTTAAGTTCAACAGAATCATGATACAACAAAGGACGTTACTAACGATGTTTACTTCGGAGCATCGAGACTGGCGTCACATGGCAAGTTTAAAATAAAGTATTAAGATATGATAGTTTCATTTGATGGCAAACGAGCTGTAAATAACATGACTGGGCTTGGTAACTATAGCCGACGGGTTATAGGGGCCTTGGCAAAAAAATATCCCTCAGATAATTATGTGGTCCTTGCCCCTCGCATGAAACCATCAGTTGAATTAAATGAGTTATTGTTAATGGGCAATGTGGAGTTAGATGTAGCTCCTCATCCCAAATTAGGTCATTTGTGGCGTTCCGGAAAAGGTATCATAAAATCGGCAAAGAGTCGTTCTTCAGAAGTGTTTCATGGTCTTAGTGCCGAGTTGCCATTTGGCATAGGTCGCAGTGGAATGGCAAGCATAGTTACCATTCATGACTTCATCTACCATCATTTCCCTCAGCACTACTCTTTTATTGATCGAAACATCTATTATCGAAAGGCTCTTCATGCCTGCAAAGTCGCTGATACAATCGTTACAGTCAGCAATTACACCAAGCAGGATGTGGTCAATATACTGGGCATAAATCCAGATAAAATTAAAGTGGTCTATCCTTGTGTGGGAGAAAATTATTTGAATCTGCCAACTTCAAGTGAAATTGTTGAAATGAAGAAACAGCTGGGGCTTCCTGCTCGATACATTTTGGCGGTGGGGCGGCTGGTTTATCACAAGAATTTGATTCTTGCAATCGAATCATTATCAATCTTGAATGACAAGAACATCAGTTTGGTGATAGTTGGCCAGGAAAATTCATACTGGCGCAATACACTATATCCGACAATAGTAAAATACAATCTTACTGACAGGGTTCTGCTTGTTCCGCGGGTCGATTCACGATGGATGCCTGCATTATATGCAGGAGCACAGGCTGTGGTGTTTCCCTCATTTTGCGAGGGCTTTGGCTTGCCCGTCTTAGAAGCGAACCATTGTAAAACACCAGTGCTGTGTGCAACTGGCAGCGCACTCGATGAAGTGGGAGGCGAAGCCGTTAGCTTCTTTAATCCGAATGATGCTCGAGACTTGGCACAATCACTCGACAGGGTCCTTGAAGATGTTCAGCTATCAAACATATTGAAGGAAAAGGGACAGATTAATGCACAAAGATTCACTCCAATGAAGATGGCCGAAGACCTCCACAACATCTATGAAAATGCCTTGCTGTCTAAACAATAACAGGTCAATGGCATTACCCTTTTTAGAACATCCCAGAATTACTGCTTATCCTCGTTTTTAGCATCAACATCCTGAGCCTCAGTTTCAGCCGGTTTGTCGGCAGCATTCTCTGTGGCCTTGTTATGCTCGTGGTATGATTTGATGCTCTCTTCGTATTTCGACTGCTTCTCAAACAGAAGATTATAATCGCCTTCAAAATTACGTCGTCTCATAATGAAATAGATGGTTTTGTTTTCATGCAAAATTACAAAAAAACAGAACACCACCCAAATAACACTCACAGTATTTTTTCAGACTTGAAATTGGCCCCCACCGAGTCGTCAGTTATTTTTTATTAGTGTCCGATTAAAAGTCCGTTAGGACTGTCAAGAACTTAGGCAGGGGTGAAGCCGGAGGCGAGAACCCCTGTAATTAAGGGCACATCTATGATATTAGCCCCATCGGGGCGACAGACCAGCACATCTATATCTCCAGCGTAAGCTGGCTTTTTGACGCCGATAGGCGCCACTTTTCGAATTAGCACCCCACTGAGTCGTCGGTCATATTTTTCAAAAAGCTACAAACTAAGTTTGTCGAAGAGCCGGCTCACGCCGGTTTTAGCACTGCAGGCCACTCCTACACTCCTTAACTCCGTAGAGAAATTGTCATTAATAAAAATAATTGTCAATAATTGTCATCCGTTGTCTGATTTAAAACTAACCGAGCTTGCGAGGCTTTTGCTGCGCTTCGCTTGCCCTTCGGGCTCCCGTTCGGTCGCGAGCACTTCGTGGTTTGACGCCGATAGGCGCCACTTTTCGAGATTAGCACCCCACCGAGTCGTCAGTTATATATTTCAAAAAGCTGCAAACAGAGTTTGTCGAAGAGCCGGCTCACGCCGGTTTTAGCACTGCAGGCTACTCCTACACTCCTTAACTCCTTAGCGACAATTGTCATCAATAAAAATAATTGTCAATCAATAGTCATCCGTTGTCTGATAATAACCGAAATATTTGTTTTTTGCGCTATTTTCATTAATTTTGCAACTGGTATCGGGCTAAAAGTTATAAATCTGAATTGCCTTCTTGTTTAACACTGACAGAAATGGCTACAAACAAAACATTTTAACTGTGAATGTAACCCCGCTTTAACAACACTAAAACCGCATCATTATGAAAACTTTAAGACAAATGCTAATCCTGGCTTTCGCAACCATAGCAATTGCTGCGACAGCCCAACAATCGGACCCCGTCATCGCCTCGATTCAAGATGCCTATAAACAAGCCAAAGTCATGATGAAGCAAAACAAGGGCATGGGCAACGAACTGGTGACCAAGGCCAACTACACCGTGCGCGGCAAGGGCAAGACCACCGAGACCTTCCACTTCTTCTACAACACTGTGGAGGGCACCTACTTGTTGGACGACGACGGCGACCCGCACTTCTTCTACTATTCGCTCTATTTCGTGACCCGCAGCTACAACATCGGCAAACAGAAGTACTACGAGGAATTCCTGTTCGACCCATCGAGTCAGAGGCTGCTGTTTGCCCTGGTTCAAGACTACGATGAAAACGGCAAACGCTTCGACCGCCGCTTCTATTATCACGAGGGAGATTTGTACAAAGTTGTTGGTCCAACCAGCACTCAGCTTAATAACGACCATGTCTACTATTGGTCCGAAGAAGTCCGCCATGCCTTCGACTGGATCATGCGCAACCCCAAAGAGTGAAAAACCTAACCACCAAACAATCATAAACACACCCATAGCATGAAAAAGATCATGATTATCGACGGCGGCCCACGCAAGAACATGAACACCGCCATCATGCTCGAGAAATTTGCCGAGGGCGCACGAGAAGCAGGCGCCGAAGTGAAGATTGTGAGGCTCTATGGCATCGACTACAAGGGCTGCATGTCGTGCATGGCCTGCAAAATTAAAGACCGCGCCTCAAATGTGTGCAAGTTCAAGGATGCGCTCACGCCCGTGCTCGACGAAATCGCCCAAGCCGACGGCCTGGTGCTCGGTTCGCCCATCTACTTTGGCGATGTAACTGGCCAGATGCGCACTTTTCTGGAGCGCCTGGCATTTCCCTGGCTCTCGTACAACGACTACAGCCTGACGGCGCCCAAGCGCATGCCTGTGATGCTCATCGAGACCATGAACGGAACGCCCGAAAGGAACAACAGCCAGGGTTATGGCTCCATGGAACCATGCATTGCAGCAGCTCTGGGCGAGCCCGAACGCCTGATTGCCTACAATACCTATCAGGTGAAGAGCTACGACCGCTTCGAACTTGCCGGATTCTCGGAAGAGGCCAAACGCCAATGGCGCGACGAGCATTGGGAACAAGACCAGCAAAGGGCCTTTGAAGCCGGCAAACGCATGGCCGAGAAAATCATGGCATAAGAAAAACTCGTGCAACCAACAGGCCTGCACGCAATGAGGAAACAACGAACTTAACAACTATAAGCATTATGATAGCCTACTGGAAATATGACAAGCAATACATTCAGGTCGACGAGTGGCAGCCTGGATGCTGGATTCGCGTGACCAACCCCACCGACGAGGAACTTGCTCTGCTCGAGAGCCGATGGCAGGTGCCCCTCGACGAGGTGCGCGACGCCATGGATGCCGACGAGCGTCCGCGTCTGGATCAGGACGACAACTGGACGGCTGCCATTGTGCGCATTCCCAACAGCTACGAAGACGAAGACGGCGACACGGTGTTCACCACGCGGCCGCTTTCCATCGTAGTCAGCGGCGATGTGTTTGTCACCGTGAGCTTTTACGACAGTCCCGTGCTCTCGGACTTTATTGCCTGGAGCAACCGCCGTGGCCAGCCCGAGCGTCGCGGCTACGACATGCTGCTGTCAATCTTGTTATCCAGTTCGGTGTGGTATCTCAAGTACCTGAAACAGATGAACGGCATGATCAACACAGCCGAGGAACGGCTCGAGAAGTCGATGGACAACGACGAGCTTCAAAGAATGATGGGACTGGGGAAATTCCTTATCTACTTCATCACCTCGCTGCGTGGCAACGAGATGGTGCTCATGCGACTCAAAAAAGTGCTGCGCAACATCACCTACGACGAAGACCTCCTCGACGATGTGGAAATCGAGATGCAGCAGGCCTACGACACCGCCAGCATCTACAGCAAGATTCTTGACAGGCAGCAGTCGTCCTACTCGTCGATTATTGGCAACAACATGAATGTGATCATGCGCACGCTCACCGTCATCACCATCATTCTCATGGTGCCCACCGGCATCGCGGGGTTCTATGGCATGAATGTGCCCAACGGCATGGAGTCGTGGATATGGGGATTCCTGTTTGCCATCGTCCTTTCGGTAATCTTGTCGATACTCATCTATGTGTACCTCAAGCGCAAAAAACTCATCTAGATTCAACCCCTGGTGCCCGGCATGAAAGTCGTCATCGTAGTCGACCACAACTATAGCGAATAAACTTTGCACATTCCTATTAGAAATAGTATCTTTGTAGTAACAAACACACTGAACACACTAATTGGTATTTTTGTAGAGAAAAATAATATTTTTATTAATCAACCTAATTTTCTAGTTATGAAGAAATTATTTATGACACTCGTAATGGTTGCTCTGCTTGGAACAACCGCTTTTGCACAAGATGCAAAGAGTTATCGTGGTTTCACTGATCTTAGTTACACGCTTGGTGTAGGCGAAACCAGTGAAAACTTTGATCGCTTCACACTTTCAACAACGCATGGCTATCAAATAGATGACTTGTTCTTCGTGGGTGGCGGTGTAAGCTTTGAATATGTTCGTGATGCGGCGATAGCATTAGTTCCAATCTATGCTGATGCACGCATTGATATTCCCCTGCATGGCAGAAGCATTAAACCCTTTGTTGACGCTAAAATCGGGTATGCAGCAGGCCAACTTGATGGTTTTTATTTTGCTCCTACTATCGGCGTTCGTGTCCCTGTTAAGTTTGTCAAGGCTATGAACTTTGGTCTGGGTTACAAATTGCAAAAGATTCACGATGCTGGCACTAACACCAACGCCCTGACTTTCAATGTGGGCATTGAGTTCTAAATAAGTCAAGCGTCTTTTTAACGCATCAAGCGGTTGGTTTACCTTTGTTGTGTAAATCAACCGCTTAATTTTTAGGTATATCACATAAAACCTAAAAGAACAATTTCTACAGATAGGCATTTCGCCCCGAAACTAGTGGGATATGAAGAAGTTCTACAAGTAATTTTGCCGTAAAATCAAAGCAAAATTATATTAGAACTGATATAAAACGCACTTTCCTCCATCATTTTATATTTGAAATGATATAATTTTAGACATAAGGTTCATTTAATCAGTATGAAAACCACAAAGTGGTTCTAAGGTTCATCTTGTAGTATAACAAAATGCCCTGCGGTCTCGTGTGAGAAGCAGGGCATTTGTTGTGGTTGTGAGTAAATTTACTTGATTACATTGAGTTCCTTGCCCACCTTGATGAAGGCAGCGATGCACTTGTCGAGGTGTTCACGCTCGTGACCGGCACTGAGCTGCACGCGGATGCGGGCCTCGCCCTTGGGCACCACAGGATAGTAGAAACCAGTTACATAGATGCCTTCGTCCTGCATCTTGGCAGCGAAGTCCTGCGACAGTTTGGCATCGTAGAGCATCACGGCGCAGATGGCGCTCTGTGTGGGCTTGATGTCGAAGCCGGCAGCCATCATCTTGTCGCGGAAGTAGTTCACATTCTCCACCAGTTTGTCGTGAAGTGCGTTGCTCTCCTTGAGCATCTTGAACATTTCAAGGCTGGCGCCCACGATGACGGGAGCCACCGAGTTAGAGAACAGGTAGGGACGACTGCGCTGACGCAGCATATCGATGATTTCCTTGCGACCAGTAGTGAAACCGCCCATAGCGCCACCAAATGCCTTGCCCAGTGTGCCGGTGAAGATGTCGATCTTGCCATAGAGGTTGAACTGCTCGGCCACACCATGACCAGTGGGGCCTACCACGCCTGCCGAGTGGCTCTCGTCGACCATGACGAGTGCATCATACTTCTCGGCGAGTTCAACAATCTTGTCCATGGGAGCCACATTGCCGTCCATCGAGAATACGCCGTCGGTAGCAATGATGCGGAAGCGTTGTTCCTGGGCTTCCTGGAGGCATTTCTCCAGTTCTTCCATGTTGGCGTTGGCATAGCGATAGCGTTTAGCCTTGCACAGACGCACGCCGTCGATGATTGAAGCGTGGTTCAGGGCATCGCTGATGATAGCGTCCTGGTCGGTGAGCAACGGTTCGAAGAGACCGCCGTTGGCGTCGAAGCACGAGCCATAGAGGATGGTATCTTCGGTCTTGAAATAGTCGCTGATGGCAGCTTCGAGTTGTTTATGAATGTCTTGTGTGCCGCAGATGAAGCGAACCGACGACATACCGAAGCCGTGCGTCTGCATCATGTCGGTAGCGCCCTTGATGAGTCGGGGGTTGTTAGAGAGTCCCAGATAGTTGTTGGCGCAGAAGTTGAGCACATCGGTGTCGGGTTTCACCTTGATGTCGGCACGCTGTGCAGTAGTGATTTGTCGTTCGTTTTTGTAAAGGCCAGCCTCCTGAATAGCAGCCAGTTCTTTTACGAGATGTTCCTGTAATTTTGTGTACATGATTAGAGGTTTTTGTGAGGTTTTTAATAGTTGTTTTTAGTTTTTATATCACAAAGTTCTAAAAAAAACGCGTAATTGCGAAAAAAAACATCAAAAAAGATGATAAAAATTGCCAACTCTTGCCTATCTTTGCAGTTATCACAACGACAACATAAATAAAGACTGCAATTATCATATAAAACTAAGAAGATGAAAAACGTTTTAATAATTGGCTCAACCGGCCAGATTGGTTCGGAGCTAACTATGAAATTGAGAAGCATTTACGGGAGTAACAATGTAATCGCCGGATACATCCCGGGAGCAGAGCCGAAAGGCGAACTTGCCGAGTCAGGTCCAAGCGAGGTGGTCGACATCACCAATGCCCAGCAGATAGCTGAAGCTGTTGAGAAATACAAGATTGACACGATTTACAATCTTGCGGCACTGCTGAGCGCTGTGGCCGAGAGCAAGCCGTTGTTGGCATGGAAAATAGGAATCGGCGGCCTGATGAATGTGCTGGAAGTGGCCCGCGAAAAGAAGTGTGCCGTGTTCACCCCCAGCTCCATCGGTTCCTTCGGTCCCAACGCACCCAAGGACGGCACTCCTCAAGACACCATTCAGCAGCCCAAGACCATGTATGGCGTGACTAAAGTCACAGGCGAGCTGCTGAGCAACTACTACTACTCCAAGTTTGGCGTCGACACCCGTTCGGTGCGCTTCCCGGGCCTCATTTCCTATGTGACCCCTCCGGGCGGTGGCACCACCGACTATGCTGTCGACATCTACTATGCTGCCGTTCAAGGCAAGGACTTCAAGTGCCCCGTGAAGGAAGGCACTTTCATGGACATGATGTATATGCCCGACGCTTTGCGCGCCGCCATCGAAATCATGGAAGCCAACCCCGACCGCCTCATCCACCGCAACTCGTTCAACATTGCGTCGATGAGTTTTGACCCCGTCATTATCTACAACAAAATCAAGGAATATGTGCCCGACTTTAAGATGACTTATGAACTTGACCCGCTGCGCCAGGCCATTGCCGACTCGTGGCCCAACAGCCTCGACGACACCTGCGCCCGCCTGGAGTGGGACTGGAAGCCCGAGTATGACCTCGACGCCATGACGCGCGACATGCTCGAGAAGCTGCGCATCAAGTTCGGCATCAAGTGAAGCGGTTCAACATGTGTCGTTTTTTAAAATAAAGGATTATTGATTATGAAACGCTATTATGCCATTGCGCTGCTGGCGATGCTCCTCGCAGGTGTGCTCGCTCAAGCGCAAGCCAAATCAAACTCAGCGCAACTCATGGAATTCCAGCAAAAAGTCGACGGAATCTTTTCACCGGTGTTTGAACCCAACAAGCCCGGTGCCGCCGTGCTCATCTTGAAAAAAGGCAAAAAAGTGTTTGAGCAATGCTACGGCGTTGCCGACATGACCACAATGGAACCCGTGACCCCCAAGACCCGATTCTGCATAGCCAGTGTGTCGAAACAATTCTCGGCGGTGGCCATCCTGCAACTGGTCGAAAAAGGGCTGGTGAAACTGAGCGACCCGCTGAGCAAGTTTTTTCCCGAGTACAAGGCCGACTTCTTCAACCGCATCACGCTGCACCACATCCTGAGCCACACATCGGGCATCCCCGATGCACGCGAGCGCAGCGACCGCCACTTTGTGCTCACCGCTACCGATGTGGAAAGTTGCGGCTACATGAAGACGCTCGACCACCTCAACTTCGAGCCGGGCTGTGGCCAGTATGAGTACATCAACCCCACCTTCCAGCTGGTGTACCAGATTGTGGAGCGCGTCACGGGCAAGGGCTTTGAACAGTACATGAAAAAGAACATCTTCAACAAGGCTGGCATGAAAGGCACCTGCTACTTTGAAGACGGCAGAGTGATACCCGACATGGCACACGGCTACACGCCCGACGGCGATAAGGGCGACTACCGCGAGTTTGACTACGGCGAGGAAACCTTCTTTGCCACCAAGGCCGACGGCGGCATCTACACCTCGGTGACCGACTTTGCCAAGTGGGAGAAGGCGCTGCGCGACAACAAAGTGTGGAACGAGACCAGCAAGCGCATGGCCTACACGCCACAGGTTGCCATCCCCGAGGGCGCCAACTACGGCTATCAGCCCTATAACAGCTATGGCTACGGTTTCTTCATCAACCAGCGTCCAGGCCACCACCGCATCGTGTACCACACGGGCGACAATGGCGGTTTCACAATCTATGCCGGCAAGGCCCCTGACGACGATGTGGTAGTGCTCATCTTCTCGACCCGCGACAACATCGACCGCATGGGCATGGCTGCCCGCGTGTGGGACCTGCTTGAAGAATATCACTATATGTAATGCTGCATATAATAATCTATCTATAAAATCATAACCAAAATGAAACAAAACACTTTTTTAGCCATCGTTACGTGCCTGCTGCTCGCCCTGGGTTTTGAAACCCGTGCCGAGATGACAGGCGGCCGCACCGACTTTCGCGACGAAACCATCTATTTCGTGATCACCACACGCTTTTATGACGGCGACCAGCAAAACAACACCTACTGCTGGGATGGCGTCAAGAATGCTGCCCAGCAAGACCCCGAATGGCGCGGCGACTTCAAAGGACTGATTGAAAAGCTTGACTACATCAAGGCGCTCGGCTTCACCGCAGTGTGGATTACCCCTGTGGTGCAGAATGCTTCGGGCATGGACTACCACGGCTACCATGCCATGGACATGAGCCAAGTGGACAAGCGATATGAGAGCGACGACTGCAAGTTTCAAGACCTCATCGATGCCGCACACAGCAAGGGCATGAAAGTGATTCTCGACATTGTGCTCAATCACACCGGCAACTTTGGCGAGGCCAACCTGTGCCACCTCTTTGACCGCGACTGGACCAAGCCCCAGAGCGACATCAAGCAGTGCATGGTGCCCTACACCATCTCGCAGGGCGGACTGCTCAACGACAACTACATGAACCTGCCCTCGGGACAGCAATACCAGGACCGCCTCTCCAAGATGAAGAACACCGACGGCGTGAACCACGACACACACAACCTGTGGCACCACTACGGCAACTTCAACTGGGACGAACCCAACCGCTGGTGGGCGCAGATTGCCGGCGACTGCGTGGACCTGAACACCGAGAATCCCGAAACCTACCAGTATCTCATCGACTGCTACGGCTCGTTTATCAAGATGGGTGTCGACGGGTTCCGCATCGACACAGGCGGGCACATCAGCCGACTCGCCTTCAACAAGGCCTTTATCCCGGCTTTCAAGCAACTGGGCGAGCAATACAAGAACAAGCGTCTCAACCAGTGCCCCTTCTTCATGTTTGCTGAGGTGTGCGCACGCGTACGCGAGGTCACCTACCGCGGTCAGCCCTCGCTGTCGCCCTATTTCTACACCTGGCAGAGCGATGCAAGCCTGCTCAACGCCTGGAACAGCAATCCCGCTTATTGGCAAGGAGTGCAGGTGTTTGAGAGCACCGATCCCGCCACGCTCGACAACCAGCAACTGTGCCTCACCGAGCACAACAACGCCGGCAGCGAGAGCACCCAGCCACACAGCAACAATGCCACGCTTGACGGCAACAGTTATCACACGCCCGATTATAGCCAGAACAGCGGCCTGAGCGTCATCGACTTCACCGCTCACTGGAACTATCAGAGCGCCCAGAATGTGTGGGGCGTGTTCGACAAAGACTACCTGTATAACGACGCCACCTATAATGTAATGTATGTCGACAGTCACGACTACGGCCCCGATGCCGACACCCGCTTCAACGGCGGAACCAGCCAATGGGCCGAGAACCTGTCGCTCATGTTCACCATGCGCGGCATCCCTTGCCTGTACTATGGCAGCGAAATCGAGTTCCGCAAAGGCAAACCTTGCGACAAGGGAACCGACGATGCGCTCACCAACACAGGCCGAGCCTATTATGGAGGCTACATCAAAGGCAATGTCACAACCACCGACTTTGGCGAGTTTACAGGCGCCACGGGCAATGTTGGAGCAACACTTTCCCAACCGCTTGCCACACACTTGCGCCGGCTCAACAAAATCCGCGCTGCTGTGCCCGCCCTGCGCAAGGGCCAGTACAGCAAGAGCGGCTGCAGTTCTACAAGTGGCGGTTACTCGTTCAAGCGTCGCTACACCAGCGGCAACATCGACAGTTATGCCCTGATAGCGCTCAACAGCAAAGCCACCTTCACGGGCGTGCTCAACGGTACCTACACCGACTGCATCACCGGCGATGTGCAGCAGGTGACCAACGGCACCCTCACCACCCCCAACTTCTCGGGCAAGGGCAATCTGCGCGTGTATGTGCTCAACGGTCCTGGCAAGGTGGGCGACGACGGTCCCTACCTCTATGGCAGCACCCCAGCCTCAGTGCCCACGCTGGCCTATGACGGAACCCAGGAAGAAGGTGACCCCAACACCGAGTACATCGTGAATGGTCAGGGCGGTGGCACCATCCCCAACATCGACAGCCTCGAGGTTTACACCCCTACGGTCGAGAGCGGTGAAATGTGTGTCTTCTACGAAGCACCTGCCTCGCGCCGGGTGGTTACCGTGTGGGCCTGGAACAGCACCACCAACTTCACAGGCGGTTCGTGGCCGGGCCAGAACGCCTCACTCATGGGCAAGACGGCCGACGGCACCCGTCTCATTTTCAAATGGACCTATCAAGGCTCCTACTCAAGTAGCAACATGCCCACAGGACTCATCTTCAGCACTGCCGGCAGCGACCAGACCGCCGACCTTGAGTTCAAGAATCGCGGCTACTACATCGACGGCGTGTGGCATCACGAAGTGGCCGAGAGTGCCAACGATGCGCCCACGCTCACCATCGACCTGCCCTCGGGCAACTACATGGGCCAGCAGTCCATCGATGTGCACATCACGGCATCGGTCGACACCGCCACCATCGTCTACACCACCGACGGCACTATGCCCACCCCATCGAGCCATCAGGCCCAGGGTTCGGTTACGCTCCACTTCACCGGCAACACCACCCTCACAGCGGGTGTGCTGCACAATGGACGCGTGCGCAATGTGGAAACGCGTGAATATGTGCTTTCAAACAACAGCGTCACCATCTATGTGAAAGATCCCACCGCAGCACCATGGAACTGGACATCGGTCTACTACTGGGCCTGGAACGACAGTGGCAACCTGTGCAACCACAATACATGGCCTGGCGATGAATGGACGACAACCACCATGGTCAAGGGCGAGAAATTCTACTACAAGACATTCACCTCGGCCCTAAATAACTTCTCGGTCAACTTCATCTTCAGCCAGAACGGTTCGCCGCAAACGGTTGACCTGGGCCCCTACAGCAGCGATGTGTATCTCCAGCTCGACACATTCAGCGACAAGTGGACCGTGAAGGACATCACCGACGACTATGCTGCACTGACGGGCGATGTGAACAACGACGGCAGGGTCAATGTCTCGGATGTGACCAAGCTCATCAACATGATACTGGGCACCATCCCCATCGACATGAGCCGTGCCGATGTGAACGGCGATGGACGCGTGAATGTGTCAGATGTCGCTGCCATCATCAACATCATCCTCGGCATCACAGCGGCATAGGGTGCATGTCAACTGGGGCTGGTACGGCATTGAAAACGGATTCTTCGACATTGCCTTGCTCAATCCCGTTCAGTACACCTACGACGACTGGCAGGCCATGTATGTGGGGCTGTATCCCAATCAAGAGCTTATTGCGGGCGATGTGAATGGTGACGGCGAGGTGGATGTGCGCGACATTACCGAACTCATCGACATCATCATGAACTCATAATCAGGTACCAATTTCAAAAAGCATCAAGTAAAGATAACTTTTTTAGAATTAGGCACTATATCAAAAAAACAGTCCCCGCACAGCTTGCTGGCTGCGCGGGGAACTTTTTATCATAGAGTGCTTATCGTGAAATATTCTATCGATTAGGCTGCCCTTTGCTTCGGGTCACTATCACCGAGAAAAGCATCGACAACAGCAGAACGCCGAAGATGACTGCCAGACTGACTGGCGTGGGTATCTCGATGTGGGGCATATTCAGATTCAGGCCCATCGCAGCGCCAAGGCCATTGATGTATTCATCCATAGCCAGCAGCATTTTTAACCCCACAAAGATGAGGATAATGCCAAGCCCATACTTCAGGTAGGTGAAATACCGGGCCACTGCAGCCAGTGCGAAGTACAAGGCTCGCAATCCAAGAATGGCAAAGATGTTGGAGGTGAGTACAATAAACGGGTCGCGGGTGACACTGAACACGGCAGGAATGCTGTCGACGGCAAAAGCCACATCGGTGGTCTCGATGACCAGCAGCGCAACAAAAAGCGGTGTTGCCATGCGCCTGCCGCCCTCGGTGATGAAGAAGCGGTCACCATGCAACTTGTCGGTAACGGGATATATCTTACGGAACCAGCGCACAATGATGTTGTGCGACGGGTCCGACTTTTCGTTATCGTTATGTTTGAACATTTTCGCTCCCGTATAGAGCAGAAACAGACCGAAGAGGCCTAACACCCACTCAAATCGTTCTACCATAGCCGCACCGGCAAAGATGAAGATGCTACGCAGTACGAGCGCGCCGAAGATGCCCCAGAAGAGCACCTCGTGCTGATACTTGCGGTCGATGCCAAAGAACGAGAAGAGCATGAGAAAAACAAACAGGTTGTCCATCGACAACGACTTCTCTATCAGGTAGCCTGCCAGGAACTCCATCGCCATCTCGTGAGAATTGACGGGATAGAAGAAATAGATACCCGCACAAAACAGCAACGACACGCCAATCCAGACTGCCGTCATTTTCAGTGCCTCTTTCACATTCACCTCGTGTTCACCCTTGCGACCGAACATCTTCAAGTCGGCCACCAGCATGAGCAATACAAGCACATAGAACACGATCCAAGCCCAAAAGGGCAATACTACTACATTCATGGGCACAAAGTTACATTAAAAAAACGAACTATCATCTATCGCAACTATTACAATTCAATTACATTATCGCTCAACCACTACTATCAACCATTTCCTCACTACCAAAAAGAACAGCACCAAGATTGAAAACTGCTGAAACGGGTTTATTTTGAGGTCATTTCAGAGAATGGCAAGTCAAAAAAGTATAATGAAAACAATGTCTCAAAGCATTTATTGTTAAATGAGTTTCTGAATGATTCTAAATTTTATAAACGATGCAATATTGTAGCATAGCACAAGAGGATTAATATGAATGTTGTCCTCTTTGTTTACATGTTCAAATTTCATCCAACAATGTGAAATCTTCACACCGTAATTCTCTTCAATTCGTTTACACTCTCGAATAAAAGCCAAACCATGATGTTTATCCTTTTTGTACTTCTGTGTTAATGATAAATGCACCATTTCGTGTAATAAGGCTCTCCTTAGTCTTTCTTCATCCCAAACAATTCCCTTGTTGATCTTGATTGAAGCGTCTCGTAGATATCTGTTTTTATCTATGCGAAACTCAAATTGAGCAATGGTACCTTTAAAACCTTTTTTAATGAAGCCAAATTTCACCTTTTTGAGTTTACTGTCAAAGTACTTTTCATTGTATTCGTCAAATCTTTCCTTTAAAATATCAATTGTAACTTCCATACATCAATGTTGTAATCAATTAGTTTATCCATGACTCTATCAACACTTATCCCCGAGATGCAGATACTATCCTCGCCATAGTTGTTATCACCTTTTCAGGAATATTTTTTAAAATGGCATCGATTTTGGGGACAACTATTGCACTATAAATGACAAAAAAAGAGGATGTTGAAGTTTTTGTTGCACCTCGGCATCCTCTATATCATGTTGTTATCTGGTGACTTTTGTCATCTCTTGCGTTAGTACTCCTCTTCGTTGAAAAAGAAGTCGTCGTCGTTGGTGGGATAGTCGGGCCAGAGTTCTTCGATCGATTCATAGGCCTCGCCCTCGTCTTCAATTTCCTGAAGATTTTCAATTACCTCAAGCGGAGCACCGCTTCTCATAGCATAGTCGATAAGTTCGTCCTTGGTTGCGGGCCAAGGAGCATCCTCAAGTTTAGTAGCCAATTCTAATGTCCAATACATAATATTTACCTAATATAGTTATAGATGTTTAGTAAAATTTTTGCAGAAATTTGGCGCAAAAATAGTGCAAAACAATATGATAGCAAAATAAAAATGCAAAAAAAATCTTATAACAGCACAACCGACTACCAGTCAGCCGATTACAAACTATTAAAAAAAGTGAATCAGAGGTTTTTGTCCCAATAAATCTCCTGCACCTGGTTCTGGATGTTGTTGAAACGGGCAAAGACGAAGAAGAAATCGCTCAGGCGGTTCACAAACTGGAGCACGAGCGGATCGACATAGGCCTCGCGGGCCAGCGTGACGATGCGGCGCTCGGCACGGCGGGTCACAGTGCGGCAAATGTCGCAGATGGCCGACAGTCGGCTACCACCGGGCAGAATGAAACCCTGCATAGGGGGCAGCGAAGCATCGATCTCGTCGATTTTTGCCTCAATCTCCTTGACATCGGCCTCGGTGAGCCCGAACACATGGTTCTCGCCCTCGGAGTCGGTTGCCAGATAGGCCCCGATGTTGAAGAGTTTGTTCTGTATCTTGCGCACCAGTTCGTGCATGCCAGGATAGTCGAGTTTGGAGTTATGGGCCAGCAGACCAATGTTGGCATTGAGTTCGTCGATAGTGCCATAGGCCTCGACACGAATGTTGTCCTTGTCCACGCGTTTGCCACCCACCAGAGCAGTAGTGCCCTTGTCGCCGGTGAGGGTGTAGATGTTACTTTTTGTCATATTCGTTTTGTAGTTTAGTAAGTTGTTCAATCATTTGTGTTGCATTGCCGACGATGATGGAGCGGTTCAGATTCTTGCCACGAGAAAAGATGGACTGTTGCGAGATGTTGAGCTGCTCAATCATACCGTCGTACATACCCTTATGGTTAGCAACAATTATGCCACGATTATCCTGGTCATTGATAGTGATTTGCGCCAGCGTTGAAATCCACTCGTCGATGGTGCCAATGCCACCGGGCAGAATCACAAAGGCGTCGGCCATGGCAATCATGCGCGACTTGCGGTCGTTGAGGTCGCGTGTGGTAACCACCTCATCGTTAAGCGTATCGAGACGATGATGAAACACCTCGGGAATCACGCCCACAATGTGGCCTCCGCTGTTGTGCACCGCCTGGGCGGTGATGTGCATGAGTCCGGCATTCACTCCGCCATATACCAGGGTGTGGTGGTTGGTGCCAATCCAGTTGCCCAGGGTTTCGGCCAAATTGACATATTCCTGTGGCAGGTCGTTGCGCGAAGAGCAGTAAACGGCAATGTTCATAGCGTTATATTATTAATGATGTGTTTCACTTCTTTGAAGGCGTAGCTGTGCAGCGAGCCATCGGCATGGCGCAGGGTGAGCATGCCATCGGGTGCCACATGGTCGATGGCAGCCTCAATAATAGTGCCATCGGGCAGTTGCCAGGGATACAGCCTGCCGTCGTTGCGGTACAGGCTGTGCATGTAACGGTTGTGGAGGGCATCGAGCGTGTCGGGCTCAAGCAAGCACAGGTCGCTCATGCGCTGGCACACATCGTGCAGCAGCTGGTCGAGGTCATAGTCGTTGCCCGTGATTTGCTTGAGTGACACGGGGTTAGGTGCATCGCTCACAAAGCGCGTCTGGTTGATGTTGATGCCAACGCCTATCACGCTGTGCGCGATCTGTTTGCCGTCGAGCGAGTTCTCGATGAGTATGCCGCAAATCTTACTGTCGTGGTGGTAAATGTCGTTGGGCCACTTCACCTTGAAACCGTCGGCAAACTGCGAGAGAAAGTCGCAGATGGCCACCGAAACCGCCTCGCTGATGTAGAATTGCTTGCGCACCTCCACGGGCGGCCGCTTGAGCAGCAGCGAGAAGGCGAGATTCATGCCGGGCTCCGATTCCCAACTGTTGCCTTTCTGCCCGCGGCCTGCCGTCTGGCGATAGGTATAGACCACCGTTCTGTCGGGCAGCGACGGGGCATGCTCGAGCAGGTAGGTGTTGGTTGATTTGGCCTCTTCAAGGCCTATGTAATTGATCATGTTGTGTCAGTCAATGTCGGGGAAAGTGACTTTGAGCAAGCGGGTCTCGTCGTCGTTCACAGTGAGGTCAACGCGAACGGTGTCGTCGGGCAGCAGGCCCTCGATGCGTTCGGGCCACTCGATGAGGCACACAGCACCCGAGTCGAAGTAGTCTTCGGCACCAATGTCGACGGCTTCCTGCTCGTTCTCAAGGCGGTAGCAATCGAAGTGGTAGATGAGTTCGGCGGTGGTGTCGCTGCGATACTCGTTGATGATGGCGAACGAGGGCGAATTGGTGGTGTCGGTTTCCACACCCAATTGGCGGCACAATTCGTTGATAAAGGTGGTTTTACCGGCTCCCATTTGCCCATAGAAGGCGAACACGGTGAAGTCGTCCATCTCGGTCATGAACTTGTAGGCGGCCATCTCGAGGTCCTCAAGCGAGTTGATTTTTATCTCTAAATCTTTGTTATTCATATCGAGTCACTATTTGATGAGTTCAAGAATCTGGTTAGCAGCGTCTTTGGTGTTCACCTTGCTGATGATGTGGGTAACCACACCCTGCTCATCGACGAGGAAGGTGGTGCGCACGGTACCCATATAGGTGCGGCCAGCCATCTTCTTTTGCTGCCACACGCCAAAAGCCTGGTTCAGCGCGGTATCGGTGTCGGCAATAAGGGGGAAAGGCAGACTGTATTTCTCGGCAAACTTGGTGTGCGAGGCTTGCGAGTCCTTGCTCACGCCCAAGATTTCGTAGCCCGCCTTGCGCAGTTGCAGGTAACCATCGCTCAAGCTGCATGCCTCGGCGGTGCAGCCGGGGGTGTTGTCCTTGGGATAGAAGTAGATGACGAGTTTCTTGCCGGCAAAGTCGCTGGCCTTCACTTGGTTTCCATTCTGGTCAATGCCCAAAACTTCGGGAATTTTATCACCAATATTCATGTTTATGGTTTTTTAGAGGTTTCACAATCTTTTAGGAATACAAAATTAGTGAAACTTCCCCACATTTCAAAATACCAACAGAATACCGCCAAAAACACACTTCCATGCTCCTTGACTCCCCAGCAAGCATAACTCACTGTTAAGCAACCGATTGTTAAATTACATTAAATGTTAAGAGCAAATGGTTGTTTTTTGGAAATTTGGTCTAAATTTGTGATTATAAAGATGATAAGTACCAAAAATAATAGCCCAAAACCACAGAATTACTAACCCCAAAAAACCAATTAGCTTATGAAAAAAATCCATTTACTTCTGTTATTCGCCCTCGCTGGAGCTACAAGTGCTTGGGCTGCCTCGGCAAGCTTCACGGCTGCCAGCATTACCCTGGGCGATCACACCGAGAACCTGCCCGCCTCGGGCATGGACATGGTTGTGCTCGAAGAACCCATGGAGAGCTTTGTGCTCGACGGATTCCAGACCACTGTTAGCGGCACTGCCGAAAGCGTGAAAATGGTGGGCACCATGTACAAAGATGGCCAATCGCCCAACAAATGGCGCGAGATTCCCGCTGGCAACAATGGCGGCAGCGCATGGGGTGTCGGGGGACTCAACTTCGACATTCTTGAAGGCGAGGAAGCCGGCAAGACCTTCGTGTTTGAATTCTACTTCGAAGGAAGTGACAAGACTGGCCAGTCGTTCTTCTACAACAATGGCGGCCAGAACTACAAGGTGAAATTCACCAAGGCCGGCGGTGCGAGCAACCAGCGTGTGCAATTCACCGAGGCCTCGTTGACCCTGACTCTTGACAATAACCGCACCATGCAGTACACCTTCCCCGACGAGAATAGTCGCAACCCGTGGGACCAGCCAGGAGAGCTCTCCAACCTGCGCATCGATGGTTTCTCGCTGCAGGTGCTGCGCGAGAGCGGTGTAAATTTGAACGATGTTTCGGTGCAATACAAGGTGTATCAGCAGGGTTCCGACGGCAACTGGAATGGCATACCCTATGCCGATCAGCAGGATGTGGGCGACAAGTACCACAAACTCTTCTGGAACGACAAGGCCTATGTGGAGATCGACACCAACAGCCTGGCCGCTGGCAAGAGCTATGTGCTCGAAATCATGTTCCAGCTGGTCGACAATGATGGCAATTACTACTTCTTCGGCCGCGACAGCGATGCCATGAAGTTCAACTTCTCGAAGAAAGCCGAACAGCAGTTCGACCAGTACGATGTGAACCACGACGGCAAGGTGAATGTGTCTGATGTGTCAGCCCTCATCAACCGCATCCTGGGCATCATCTAAAAACAAGAACAATCAAAATGAAGAGAGGGAAGTCGCGTGCGATTTCCCTCTTTTTATGCCATTTATTTAATTCATCAGCAGTTACTTGGTGAGGATGTCGATGAGGTCGGCTACGCCCTCGGTGGCTTTCTTGGCAATGACATGCACACGGCTGGGCACGGCCGCCGGGCGCGGGTCGATGTAGTAGATTTCAGCGCTGGAAGGGGCATATTGCAGCAGCGCGGCAGCCGGATACACCACCAGCGAGGTGCCAATCACTACAAAGATGTCGGCCTTTTGTGCCAGCTGCACAGCAGGTTCGAAGTTGGGCACAGCCTCGCCAAAGAACACAATGTGAGGACGCACCGGGTCGCCATAGGGGTCGCGCGTGTCAACAGTGGTTGTCAGCCCCTTATCGGTGAGCTGGTCGCAAGGCAATTGGTACACACGGTCTTCACGGCGCATCGAGCGCACCTTCATCAGCTCGCCATGCAGGTGCAGCACATGGCTCGAACCGGCACGCTCGTGAAGGTCGTCGACATTTTGCGTGATGACCTGCACATTGAAGTATTTCTCGAGTTCCACCAGTCCGCGATGCGCATCATTGGGCATCACCCCTTGGGTCATTTTAGTGCGCATATTGCTGTAGAACTCATGAATGAGTTTAGGATTGGCAGCAAAGCCCTCGGCACTTGCCACTTCCATCACAGGATAGTTGTCCCACAGGCCGCCTGCATCGCGATAGGTCATCATTCCACTCTCGGCACTGATTCCAGCACCCGTCGATACCACCAAATTCTTCATTTTTGCATCCATAGTCGTTCAATTTTGTAATTAGTGAACAAATTTAATCTTTTTTATTCAAAAAGTCAAGGTTAAGAATATAAATAAATATAACTTTGCACCGATTTTTGAACACCAACAATTAAACGCTGATTTTAGCAATGAAAAAAGTCATTTTTCTCACCTTAGTTGCCACGATGGCATTTTGCTCACAAGCACAAGAAAATCAAAACAATAATACAAACATGGACAAATTAAGTTATGCACTGGGCCTGAGCATGGGCCAGAACTTTAAAGGTAGCGGTGTGGCTAACCTCAACATCGACGACTTTGCCGATGCACTGCGCGCCGTCTACAACGACACCGAGAAAAAAATGAGTTATGACGAAGCCAAGCAGGTGGTGACCGAATTCTTCACCAACCTCGAGGCCGAAGCACGCAACAACAACGAGCGTCTGGGCAAGGAATTCCTTGAGCAGAACGCCAAGCAAGAGGGCGTGAAAGTGACCGCCAGCGGTCTGCAATACCAGGTGGTGACCGAAGGCACCGGCCCCAAGCCCGGTCCTAACGATGTGGTCACTGTGCACTACACCGGCCGCCTGATCGACGGCACCGTGTTCGACAGTTCGGTTGAGCGCGGCGAACCCGCCACCTTTGCTGTGGGTCAAGTGATTCCCGGCTGGGTCGAAGGTCTGCAGATGATGAACGAAGGCTCGGCATGGCGCCTGTTCATTCCAGCCGAACTCGCCTACGGCTCTCGCGGCACCGGACCCATCCAGCCCAACTCAACCCTCATCTTCGATGTGCAACTCATCAAAGTAACTAAAAAATAACAACACACATAAACATCAAATTTCTATCACACTACAATGAAAAAATTCTTTTCAATCGCTTTAGCAGCTGTGTTGGTGAGTTCGATGCTCTTCAGCT
Organism: uncultured Bacteroidales bacterium; assembly: GCA_902768435.1. Lineage (GTDB taxonomy): Bacteria > Bacteroidota > Bacteroidia > Bacteroidales > Muribaculaceae > Sodaliphilus. Next base: position 42,739 of record CACXLJ010000014.1, read on the forward strand.
GCAACAAGAAGGGTGGTCACGGCACCACTCCACTCGAAGACTCTATAGCTCAACTCTTTGGCAAGGGATTCGGCACCTTCATCAAGCAACAGGCAACCGAGGGACCTCAGGCCAATAAAGATTTTGACGCCAACGCATTCCTCAAAGGCTTGAAGATTGTGCTCGAGTGCGACACATCGGATGTTGAATTCCTGAATGGTCTGCAGGCTGGACAGCAAATCTTCGGTCAGATCATGCAAATCAGCATGCAGGAAGGCGTGACCCTCGACAAGGATCTTGTTTACAAGAACATCGAGAAGGTCCTGACCTCGAAGGGCAAAGTGAACACTGCCGACTTGCAGAAGATTGGCAAGGAAATGGAAGCCATGATCGAGGTGGCACGCAAGCAAATGCTTGCCCGCACACTCAAAGAGGGCAACGACTACATTGCACAGCAGCTCAAGGCCGACAAAGATCTCAAGAAGACCGCAAGCGGACTGGTGTACAAAATCACCAAGAAAGGCAACGGCGTGAACTTCAAGCAAGACGACGATGTGATGGTGAAATACAAAGGCACACACATCGACGGCACAGTGTTCGACGAGTCGCAGAAAGCCACTCCCATGATGGTGTCGAATGGCCAGCTCATCCCCGGCTTTGTTGAGATTCTCAAACTCATGAGCCCGGGCGCAAAGGCACATGTCATCATTCCCGCCAACCTCGCCTATGGCGAAATGGGCAGCATCGACCGCATGAGCGGCACACGCAGCATCAAGGGCAACGAGACACTCGTGTTCGACATCGAGACCGGCAACCTTGCCACCGAAGCCGACCTGAAGGCCACCAAGCACAGCGTTGAGGCTTACAATCAGGGCCGTTAATGCCCATTTTCAACTCATCAAGGAGAGGGTGCCAATCACACCCTCTCCCTTATTCATAATCACAATTCACACACATTTATGAAAACTATCACATTCCTCTCACTCATTGCAGGCGCATCGCTGTTCATGGCCAGTTGCGGCAACAGCAACAAGGTTGACGAAAAAACCGCACAGGAACTCAATGCCCAAATCGACGCCATGAACCAGGAAGGCCAGAAAGTGGCACAGGAAAATGCGCAAAAAGGCGCAAAATACATCGAAGAGCAACTCAAGGCCGACCCCGAACTGAAGAAGACCAAGAGCGGCCTGGTGTACAAAATCACCGAGCCCGGCGAGGGCAAGCAATTCACTGAGGCCGACAATGTCACGGTTCACTACACCGGCAAGCACATCGACGGCAGCACCTTCGACAGCTCGGTCGACCGCGGCGAGCCCGCCACCTTCCCCGTCACTGGCGTAGTGCCCGGCTTCAAGGAGATGCTCATGATGATGCGTCCAGGCGCAAAGGCCCACTGCATCATTCCCGGCAACCTTGGCTATGGCGAGCAGGGCAATCAGGTAATTGGTCCTAACGAAGTGCTCGTCTTCGACATCGAGGCAATTGGTTTAGGCAAATAATCTCACAATTATTCACACAATTCACTATGAAAAAGTGTTTTATCATGCTTGCTGCAGGATTCATGTCAATGACTTTCATCGCCTGCAGCGACAATGGCAGCAAGAAAGCCGAAGATAGTGCCGAAAAAGACTATCTCGCAGTGACAGTCACTGCTAACGAAGACACCATGAGCCAGAACTTTGGCAAGGGTTTCGGCGCTTTTGTGTCGGGCCAGGTTTTGAGCGACCCCACTGCCAAGAAACTGTTTGACAAGGAAGCGTTCATCAAGGGTCTTGAACTGGTGATGAAATGCGACACATCGCTCACCGACATGAACTTCCTGGGTGGCATTCAGCAAGGTTTGGTGCTCATGCAGCAACTGTCAGAACTCGAGTACAGCAACGATGTAACCTTCGACCGCAAGAAAGTCGTGGAAAATGTAATTGCTGCCCTGAACAACGACAAGGTGCTCTCAGAGACCGAAATCGAGAAATTGCAGAAAGATTTCAACTCGTCGATGGAGAATGCCCGCAATGGCAACCTGAAACAGCGTCTTGACGACGGCAGCAAGTTCGCCGCCGACAAACTCGCCTCGGACAAGAACCTGAAGAAGACCAAAAGTGGCCTGATTTACAAGATTACCAAGCAAGGTTCGGGTGCCAACTTCAAGATCAACGACAATGTGACCGTGAAGTACAAAGGCATGCACATCGACGGCTCGGTGTTTGACCAGAGCACCAAGGGCTCAGCCATGAAACTCAACGAGCAAACGCTCATTCCCGGTTTCGTGGAACTGCTGCAGCTCATGAATCCCGGCGCCAAGGCCTATGCCATCATGCCCGCTGCTATTGCCTATGGCACTAACGGTTCGGTCAACAACATGCGCAGGAAAGACATCAAGGGCAACGAGACCCTCGTCTTTGAAGTCGAGACTGTGGGCATTGCCAAAGAAGAAAAAGAGGCCAAGAAATAAGTCTCTTTCTGTTCAGTTTTAGTATCTTTGCATGATTAGCGACAAGTTTTCCTATGGAAGAAGATTTCAACATACACAATGAGCGTCTGCGCACCGACCAGGACTTCGAGAAGGCTTTGCGACCCGTGAGGTTTGAGGACTTTGCAGGTCAAGACAAGATTATCGACAACCTGCGGGTGTTTGTCGCTGCGGCACGCATGCGCGGCGAAGCGCTCGACCACACCCTTTTTCACGGCCCTCCCGGACTGGGAAAGACCACATTGAGCAATATCATTGCCAACGAACTGGGCGTGGGCTTCAAGGTGACTTCGGGACCGGTGCTCGATAAGCCTGGCGACCTGGCTGGTATCCTCACCTCGCTCGAAGAGAACGATGTGCTCTTTATCGACGAGATTCACCGCCTGAGTCCTATCGTTGAGGAATATCTTTATAGCGCCATGGAAGACTACCGCATCGACATCATGATTGACAAGGGCCCCGGCGCACGCTCGGTGCAGCTCACCCTGGCCCCGTTCACCCTGATTGGCGCCACCACACGCAGCGGCCTGCTCACCTCGCCGTTGCGTGCCCGTTTCAGCATCAACTGCCACCTCGAGTACTACGGCCACGAGGTGCTGGAGGGCATTGTGAAGCGCTCGGCAAGGCTGCTCCACATCCCCATCACCGACGAGGCTGCGCTGGAGATTGCCTTGCGAAGCCGTGGCACGCCGCGTATCGCCAACTCGCTGCTGCGCCGTGTGCGCGACTTTGCACAGGTGAAGGGCAGCGGCAACATCGACACCGCCATTGCCCGCTATGCCCTCGAGGCACTGAACATCGACAAGTATGGCCTTGATGAGATCGACAACAAGATATTGCTCACCATCATCGACAAGTTCAACGGCGGGCCCGTGGGCATCTCTACCATCGCCACTGCGCTGAGCGAAGATGCCGGCACCGTGGAGGAAGTGTATGAGCCCTACCTTATCAAAGAAGGCTTCATCAAGCGCACCCCACGCGGTCGCGAAGTGACCGAAAAGGCCTATAAGCACCTGCACCGAAACCGCACCTACGAGAGTGGTTCGCTTTTCAGTAACGACGATCAGTAAATCAGCAAAAAAGGCACTATGGCAACCAATCTCAAGTCGCTGGCAAAAGATACCGCCATCTATGGCGTGAGCAGCATTTTCGGGCGTTTTCTGAACTATCTGCTCGTCCCGCTCTACACACAGACGCTCTCGGCCGCATCGGGCGGCTATGGCGTGATTACCAATGTGTATGCCTGGACGGCGCTCATCCTGGTCATCCTCACCTTTGGCATGGAAACCACCTTCTTCCGCTTTGCCAACAAGAGCGAGGAGAACCCCAACACGGTCTATTCCACCACGCTCATCTCGGTAGCGACGGTTTCGCTGGCATTTGTAGTGGCGGTCATCGGGTTCTTGCCAATCATCGCGCCCGCCATGGGCTATGAGCAGCACCCGCAGTACATTGGCGTCATGGCGGTGGTGGTGGCACTCGATGCCATCCAGGCTATCCCCTTTGCCTATCTGCGTTACAAGCGCAAACCCATCAAGTTTGCCACCCTCAAGTTGCTCTTCATCGGCCTCAACATCCTGCTCAACCTGCTCTACTTTGTGGTGCTCCCGCACCTCTACAAGTCGCACCCCGACATCATAGGCAAAATCTATGACCCGACGGTAGGAGCGGGTTACGCCTTCTACCTGAACCTGGTGTGTACGGGCATCATCACATTCTTCTTCTGGAAAGAACTGTTCGGCATCAAGTATGTGTTCAGCAAGTCGCTGCTCAAGCGCATGCTGCGCTACAGCTGGCCCATCCTGGTGCTGGGCATCGCCGGCATCCTGAACCAGACTGCCGACAAGATTCTGTTCCCTTTCATCTACGAGGGTGCCGACCAGAAGGCACAACTGGGCATCTACGGTGCCGCCGCCAAGATTGCCATGATCATGGCGCTCATCACGCAGGCCTTCCGCTATGCCTACGAGCCCTTCGTCTTCGGCAAGAGTCAGGATAAGGACAACAAGGAAACCTATGCCAAGGCGATGAGCTACTTCATCATCTTCACCCTGCTGGCCTTCCTTGCCGTGATTGCCTGGATGGAGTTCCTCAAGTATATCATTGCACCCGACTATTGGGAGGGGCTGCAGGTGGTTCCCATCGTCATGGCAGCCGAGATCATGATGGGCATCTACTTCAACCTCTCGTTCTGGTACAAGCTCATCGACCGCACCATTTGGGGCGCCATCTTCTCGGGCATTGGCTGCGCTGTGCTCATCTTGGTGAATGTGCTCTTCGTGCCCAAGTATGGCTACATTGCTTGCGCATGGGGCGGTTTTGCAGGCTATGGCACCGCCATGCTCCTCAGCTATCTCGTGGGGCAAAAATATTACCCCATACCCTACCCCATGAAGAGCATCGCCTTCTATGTGGCTGTGGCGGCGGCTTTGTTTGCCGCTATGGTGCTGGTGCCCACGCAGGGCATGTGGCTCACAACCATCTATCGCACAGTGCTGTTGATGGTGTTTGCCGCCGTCATCTACAAGCGCGAGCATCTGGCTCCGCTCATGAAGAAACTGCCCCTTGTGGGCCGCTTCTTCAGGTAACTGTTATGGCGAGTTCTGGTCTTTGTTAAGATTTTTTCACCTCAAAAACGAGCACTCGCTAAGTGAGATTTGAACATTATTATTAACTTTGTGACTTGATAATTATCTGTCAACTGTGAATTTTAGACATTCCATCTGGTGTTTCGTGCTTTGCACAATCTTCACTGCTTTGGGCGCAAAGGCTCAGAGTGAGATTGTTATAGACGACAACACGATCGATGCGAGCAGCGTGATTTACGACGGCATCGATGTGTCGAACTACCAGAGAGACATCGACTGGAGAGCCACAGCCAAGGATAAGAACATCAAGTTCGTTTATGTGAAGGCCACCGAGGGTGCCAACCACAAGCAGCATCGCTACATCTATAATATCGAGAATGCGCGCAAGCACGGCATCAAGGTGGGCAGCTACCACTTCTTCCGCACCACATCGTCGGTCGAATCACAATTCCGCAACTTCATCTCCATCGTCAAGCCCGAGGACCAGGACCTGGTGCCCCTCATCGATGTGGAGACCCGCAAGGGCTGGACTGGCGAGCAGTTGGCCGACAGTGTGAAACTGTTTGCCGACATGCTCGAAGAATACTACGGGTGTAAGCCCATGATCTACACGGGCGCCTCGTTCTACAACTCATTCCTGTCGCGCACACTCAAGGGCTACAAACTCTTCATTGCCCGCTACTCCAAGTCCGAGCCGCGCCTCAACGACGCCAAGTGGACCCTGTGGCAGTTCTCCGAGCGCGGACGCATTGCCGGCATCGACCACTATGTGGACTTGAGCCGTTTCAACAAGGGGTGCGGCTTGAAAGACATCCTCATCAAGGACAACTCCACGGGCAAACGCAAGAACCGCAATGTGATGGGCGAGGTGAAAGATGTGCCGCCGCCACGCAAGGTGCAAGTCGACGAAAAGCAAGAAGTGCCCATGTCGGCCAAGCAGCGCGAACGCTTGAGAAAAGAGCAGGAAAAGGCCGAAAAAGAGGCCAAGAAACGCGCCGAGAAAGAGGCCAAGGAAAAGAAAAAAGAGCAGGAACGCATCAAGAAACAGCGCGAGGAGCAAGAAAAGCGCCAGCGCGAACTGCTCAAGAAGCAGCAAAAAGAGCAGCAGGAAAAACTCAAGCAAGAGCAGGAACGCAAAGACAAACTTGAGCGCGAACGCCAGGAGCGCCTCGAAAAAGACCGAAAAGAAAAGGCCAAGAAAGAGCAACTCGAGAAAGAAGAGCGTGCGCGCAAGCAGGCCGAGCAGCAAAAGCGCATAGAGGAACTTGAAAAGAAGAAAGCTGCCGACGAAAAGAAGCGTGCCTCTGAAAAGAAGAAGGCTGCCCTCGCCGAGAAATACAACAAGACGAGCGCCAACCAGCAAAATGTGAACAAGGGCAAGAAAATCAACCAGAGTTCTGCCGACAACGATTAACTTGCAAGCATTCAGATTTTTCTGCTGCGATTTGTATTTCATGATGAAAAAGCTACACATTATCACACCTGTTAAGGATTCAATCAGCACGGCCCAAGATACGATTCACTCAATCGTTTCTTCCGATACTACCGTGCCATTCATCTACACGGTGTATAATGATTTCTCTACCGACGAAAACACGGCCAAGCTGAAGCAGCTGTCAGCATCCAAGCAATTCGAACTGGTCAACCTGAGCGATGTTACCAGCCACCCCTCGCCCAATTATCTGCTTGTGCTCCAAATGGCCCAGCAAAAAGCGCTGGCCGATGGGGCCGACCTGCTCATTGTCGAGAGTGATGTTCAGGTCGACAAGCACACCATTCAAGCACTTTGCGAGGGAGCCCGCTCAATGCCTGGATGTGGCATTGCTGCAGCTGTCACAGTCAACGAAAAAGGCAAAATCAATTATCCTTACGAGTATGCGGCCAGGTGGGGAAAAACGGTGGTCGATAATCATAAACATTGCAGCTTTTGCTGCTCATTGCTGACCCATGAACTATTGAGCAAATTTGATTTCCACGATCTCGACTCGACAAAAAGCTGGTACGATGTAACCATATCGCACAAATCTCTTGAACTGGGTTTCAAGAACTATCTGTTCATGAACCTGCCAGTGTGCCATCGTCCGCATTCAAGCCGCCCATGGAAACTGCTCAAATACCGGAATCCCATTCTCTATTATTGGAGAAAATACACCAAAGGCCTCGATAAAATCTGACACTGCCCCCGTCTCGACAAAACCTGACACCGTGCTTGCCCCGACAAAATCTAACACTGCCCTGTCTCGACAAAATCTGACACTGCGCTTGCCTCAACAAGCACATCCACCCCATTGAACATTTTCAGGATAATTACTAAATTGTGCACACTTCCCACAAATCACCTAATAATAACAGGTGTTCAATGATTGTGCATAAAAAACTATTAATGTCCAGTTAAAAGTCCGTTAGGACTGTCAAGAACTTAGGCAGGGGTGAAGCCGTAGGCGAGAACCCCTGTCAATCAAGCATATACAGCATTAGTTCCGTAGGGACGGCAGAATGTAAATCTAGTTGTTTTTATCTGTCGCCCTAATGGGGCTAATTATATTGAATACCACCTTAAAACAGGGGGTCTTCGCAATGTTGAGAACAGTTTCAATGCCCTTTGGGCACCGCGCACCGCTCTTGCGAGCGACTTTCGCTTTGAAATGTTCTCGAGCACTTCGTGGTTCGCTCCACCACCTGCCTATTATCT
>CACXLJ010000015.1 GCA_902768435.1 uncultured Bacteroidales bacterium
TCTTCGGAAAAGTGACGGAAGACACCTTTCCTATAGTATTTATCTCTGTCAATTACCTTATAGTTCGTATTCATCATTGTAAATTCCGATTTATCTGTTTGTCTTTTCGAGATCTATTCCTTACTCTGCTTGAAGAGCCAGTCCCTGACGGCGGCAATCTTGTAGCCGTAGTCAAACGAGGCCATGTGCTCCATGGCTCGGCCCGTTTCCGGGAGCACGCTGCCAGTCTCCCATTTGATGAAGTTGATGTTGCCACCACGGGCTATCAGTTCTTCTGCCAATCTCTCTTGTTCCGATGACGGCAGTTTTGCACTCCAGCTTGCAGATTCAATGCGGGCACCATTCTCTTTCAGTACTTTTGCCAGGTCTCTCATGCCGCCAGAAGCCTTTTGGTCACCCCCGGCCACGATGTAGAAGAAATGCTTCCGTCCGAAGTCATGCATCTTTGTGGTGTCCCACTGGCTGCTGACGAAGAGCGAGGCGGCAAAGAGGTCGGGATGAGTGATGTTGAAGTAGAACGACATCATGCCGCCCATCGACTGACCGGTGGTATAAAGTCGGTTAGTATCGACGTTGTATTCCTTGCAGACCTTTTCAAGCAGACGGATGGTCATCTCCACTTCGTCGGTGGTGCTCCAGTCGTCTTGCACGGCCCAGTCGGTATATTGCGGAACCAACACGAACGAGGGATGCTTCTGCTGATCCCTGTCGGAAGCGAACTCCAGTGCGCCGTAGCCTTGTGTGAGCGGAGCCGTCACCTCCTTACCGGCGGTGCTGGCATCGGCCATGAAGAGCACCAAGGGGAGTTTCTCTCCAGCCTCGGCTCCTTCGGGAACCAGCAGGTTGTACTCCATCGTCTTACCCGTCTGCTCGTCGTTGAAGGTCAGTTGCTTGAACTTCTTCAACGTCTCATTCTTCAGAGCCACAAACGTGCTGTCAGAATCTTTGTTAATCTCCATGTGGCCACCCTGACGCGGACCACGCTCGCCGCCCTTCTTCTGGGCGCAGCCGGTCAGACACACCAGGCCCGCCACAAGTATAAATGCTATCTTTCTCATAGTCGTTTGATATTGTTCGTATTATGATTCAACTGTTTATTTTGTTATTTCTGCTATCCATTGGAAGAGCTCGTCGAGGGCGTAGTCGCCGCTGTGGGGACGGTTCCAGGCCAGCAGGAAGTTGACATCCTTGCCTGCGTTCTGCAACTTGAGCGCCAGGTTGATGGGGACGGGGAAGGATGTGTCGCGATCGCGAGCACCATGGCGTATGTACCAATGGGGTGCGACGGTGGTCAGCGGATCGTCGATGAAGTTCATGGGGTTGAGCAAGGCCACATTGCGACGCACAGCGTCAGTCAACGATGTGCCGTTCTTGGCTGCACCATAGTCGGTGAAGTTGACGCTGGAACCACTGGCATCGCCGAACTCTTCGTTCTCGCCCGATGCCCGCTGGCCTGCCACACCCTGGGTGTCGAAGGCGGGCGCTGTCTTGAGTGGCTGGGTCGATACCACATAGTTCAGGTATTTGTCCATATCGAGGGCAGTGATATACTCCCCGGCCCGTCTGGAGAAGCCACCGCCACGCATCATGGGCGGCATCTGGCCACCGGCCATGGGCTGACGCATGCCGCCTCGGGTGGCGCCACCATTGATGGGCGGTGCTCCAAAGCCACCTTCTTCGCTAAAGGTGAATCCCAACGAGTCGGGGATATCGGCTCCGGCATTCTTGGCCAGTTGGGCCGAACGGATGAGTTCGCTTTTGATATAATCGAGATAGTTGTCGGCGGTGAGGGTGGTTCCGTCGTCCGTCTTGAGATTGAGGCTGGCGAGATAGGCTGGGAACTGTGCCTTGAGCTCATTGCTCACAGCCAGCACCTGCTGGTCGCCTTGCTGACGCGAGTCGGTGGTGTTGTAGAGCCACTCATAGGCCATGTCGGCATGATCCAGGTCGATGATGGGGCAGTAGCAGACAGAGGCAAACACATCGTCGCGCTCATCGGCGGCTCCCATGGCCCGGAGCAAGTCGGCATAAGCCGGATTGTTGCCTGTAGCGCCCATGAGCGACGACATGGCACCGCCGGCACTGGTTCCGTCGGTGATGATGCGCTCGGCATCGCCCGGCATGATTTTGTCGAAGTGACGCAGATAGCGGATGGCTGCTTTCAGGTCTAGAATAGCAGCAGGTGCGCGACCGGTGTAGATGGTCTGCCCGCGCTTGATGCCGGCCTTCTTGTCATTTTTTGTTGCGGTCACAGTCGAGTTGCGGCCTCGCGAGCCAGGGATGGCAACCACATAACCTTCCTTCAAGGCTCGTCCGCTGGCATCGGTCGCTTGTGGCTGGCCGGCAGCCGAAGCCATGTAACCTCCCACATAGGTGCGCAAAAAGATGGGAGTCTGCTGACTGGCTCGATCGGGCACATATATGTTGATGGTCTGATAGGTGGAATCTTCAATGTGGGTTACAAAGTACATTCCTTCGTAGGCCGTGTATCGCACTTGAGTGCCGTCGTGCATGGTCATCACTCGTGCCTCGCCCTGCGAGGGGTCGAACTGCAGTGTGGGTACGGTGGACTTGGTTTTGGCAGCCATGCCCATAGCCAAGGCAGCAGCAAGCGCCAGAGTCATCAATCTTATCATCATTCTGTCGGTTTTTTTAGTGTATATGGCAAAAGTAGTGAAAAAAATGATATAGGCGAATCATGAATCAGCAAAACAATGATTCTAAACAATGAAAAAGTGTGAGTGAAAAAAGGCAAGTGGCGAGATTTTAAGGGTGTTTTGGAGGGTGGGGCAGTGCACTGCGGCCGGCGTCAGTCATCAGGCCTTGCTTTTCGAGCATGGCGCAGCGCTGCAGGTTGAGTTCGGTCCAATGGCTGTTTTTCCTGCGTGGCGTCAGTCGTTGCGCGCCACGGCCTTCGGCAATTCTCTTGAAAGTTGAGTCAATCCACCCGAAGCATAGCGCCTCTTCAACCACATCGACATAAGGCATTACCTCTTCGGGGGCGGGCTTAGAGCGGGAGCACAGCACCCAGCATTGCTTTTCGATGCTGTGGTTCAGCTCGAGCCATTGGCGCAGTTGCGTTCGGTCGCTGAATTCAAGCAGATTAACGATTTCCATGCTGCAAAGTTACACAATAGACTTATCAGTGCCGTTAATTTTCTCAATATTTTTCCATTGGTGTCGATGAAGCGAAGGTGGGGACATAAGAAAAGAGGGTGAGATATGGGAAGTATCTCAACCGCTATAGGAGTCAGAAGACTGATTCAGCCTTATTTTGCAATCGCCTTTTTACCGTTGTCGATGTAGATGCCATGCTCAGGTTTCTGGTTGAGCGGGCGACCTAACAGATCGAAGTAGCGGTGTGTTCCGTCTTCCTCGACGGTCTTGATGACGGGCTCGATGCCCGATGTGCCAGTCGACGGAGTGGGGATGTCGGGATTGTAGAGGATATTATAAGCATCGGGCACATTGCCATCGCTCACACTGCCCACACCAGAGTTGTTGAACAGCGTGCGATAGAGCTTGGCACTTGAGTTGTTCGGGGCCTGAGCAGCACCAGGAGCGAGGGCAGGAGCACCAGCGGGAAATCGCCTTTATGCTCGGTTTCACTGAACCCACTTCGTTTTACCGCTATTTCAAGCGTGCAACAGGCATGACCGCCAAAGAATACCTCGACAGCACTTTGTCGAAGAAAAGCATTTTCTGAAGCAATGAGTGCCGATTTTGTAGTGCTATACCCATAAGTTAAGCGGTTGATTTACACAACAAAGGTAGATCAACCGCTTATGCCTCGAAAAGACGACGTTATTTCTTTATCTTATATAGTGATACTGCATTAAATCGAAATAATTATATTGATAGAAAAAAGTGCTATCATTATAGTGTTGAAAAATTACCGAATCAAAAAATCCCTGCTCTCCAACATTCTTTTCAAAACTCCTGCCTGCATCCATATACACACTGGCCGAAAGGTAATCACCTTTTAAGCGGTTGAAGTAAAAATGCTTCAGAGTTTTCACCGCTGATTTATAGCTGGCCATACCAAATACATTATACTTAACAAAAGGATAAATAGTGATTGAGTCATTAAGCTGTTCACGTACACCCACAAATGATTTTGCATCAAAATTCTCTCCTTTTTTGACTGTACTATATTCTTGGCCTTCAATAGTTTTCTCTTCAAGAACGACAAAAATGAAACACTTAAGTCCATCGTCGCTGTAGATTATTGTATCAGTCGTCACTTTTAAATAATCATAAGCTGAGATAGGAAGCGGCAAATACCTTTCTTTCGCTTCATTATAAAAGACTGTATATGGCTCATAAAAGTTAGCTACATCAGACGTTACAATTGAATTAACGTGATGATTTGCACGAATGTATTCTATATTCCTCATTATACAATCCGCAACTTGACGCTTATCGCGCTCATAGATTTCTGGTGTAATTAATGGGCACTCAGGCTGCTTAATCTGCTTAGGCTTGCAGGAGAAAAGAGACAGCAAAAGAAGAACTATTATTGAAACAGATTGCATTCTCATTATCAATTGCTATTAGAATTTGTACGGCAAAGGTAGCAAAATTCTTTGCTAAACACTTATTTTTCTCTTATTTTTCGGTTACTTGTTATATTTCGGCGACTTGTTATTCATCAGCAGTTTCGCATTCTCTTGTATAATCATCTGCGGTTGCGATTGGGCAAGTACCTGCGGTTCAGTTGTTGAGTGAGACGCATATTGTCCATTAATTGTGAGTATCATAAAAAAAGCGATTGGTTATACAAAGGTAAACCAACCGCTTCATGCCTTAAAAGATGTAGCAGATAAATTGGAATTTACTCTAAAGAATAGCCTTTCACAACAATCATAGGACCGGCAGGGATTTTTTTCATCTTCCCTTTCACATTGTTGCGGGCATAGTAGCTTTTGAAGTTGACAGGGAAAGAGAGCCTACCTTTTCCCTTGATGTCAACAACGCTTATTGTGATACAATATTTGTTTTTCCCTTTAAGCACTATGAGTTCCTCTGGTCTGACATATATTTGTTTTCCATTGTCGGCAGGTGTGACACACTTGTAGATGGGTTTGTTTAGTACATTGACAAATTCTTTGTCTCGAACCTCGTAGCAGTTGAAACTCAACAAGCATTCCTCATACTCGCACTTATCGATACTTACAATGATGTCAGTCAGCAGATAGTCTTTCTTTTTCTTAAAGATTGGCCCCCACTCCAAGTCACCCTTGCTATCGCCTTCGAAAGCGGCCTTACCCACACTTATCCATGACTTACCAGACAACGTTTGCGGCTTGTTTTTTTTGCCGTCAACTATGACTTCTGCAAGTTCGACGGACTTGTCTCGTAGCGTTACGGTCAGTTCCCGTCCATCGGCGTAAGACGCATAGGGAATCGTCGCCGTCTGATAGGAAACGTGAGTAACAGTCAGTTCATCCTTGCGCCCTGAGGGTACCGTTAGCGTGAAATACCCCTCTGCATCAGAGATAACGCCAACGCTATCTTCCTCGATGCCAATGCTGACGTACCCCACACCGGCACCTTGCTCGTTGATGACGTGGCCTTTGACTATGGTCTGTGTTTGCGCTGCAATTCCAACAAATGCAAGTAGAACGATGGTAATAATCATCTTCATGTTCATTACATTTTTTGTTTTAGCAAAAAACGATAATATGACTATGTTTCACACCGTTGCCGCTTCGTGATATACTTGAAGCACAGGAGCTTGCAATGCTTCTTCGATAGCAACAACCGTGTCAATCGTGAAATTGTGAGTCCCACGCATCCATTTACTTATCTCAGCCTCGCTCTTGCCAAGCATGAGCGCGAGATCTTTTTGCCGCAGGTTACGCTCCACAAGAATCTGATGAATGCGGTCAACAATCTGAAATGAAAGGCTTACGCGTTCTCTCACTTCGGGGCTGACCTGTCGGCGGCGTTCCTCAATTATCTTACTCCGTTTCATCTCTGCTAAAGTTTAAGTTTCCAACAATTTCTTTATCTACCAAAACTATTGTGCCGTCTTTAATCCTTGATGAAATAAAGCGGCTTGTATCAATCAATAGTTTGACGTATGGTGCAAGTTGCTCGCTTTCTTCCCATGTTGGTGCATCTTTAACTCCACCGTTGCCAAAGACCAAAATTTTATCTGACAATCGCAGGCAATAAAGCCGCACTTTGTTGCCAATGTCAATCGGTATCACGCCCACGCCGTCGCCATAGCGGCCTTCGGGACGGAAATAGCGTTCAAGCGCACCTCGCTCGGCAATATTGTCGAGCCAAGATATGACGACATCGATATCCTCGTCATATTCACTACCAGTTGGGAATTTCTCAAAGAAACGCTCTAATTCAGAGAGTTCTTCCCCATCCAAATGGATGCTGTAGAAATTCACATTGGAATATTCTTCAACCAAATCTATGTAATAACGTTGTTTCATTCTTAACTTTTAAGTTATCTTGCCGCAAAGGTAAGTCAAAGAATTCAATGCGCCAAATAAATTAACTTAAAAATTAAGTTTTGTTGCAATTTTTATTTTCTCTTGGATTTTGGACTTTTATTATTCATCAGCCTTTGGTAATCGTCCTGCGCTGTTGTTCATGAGTTTTATAACTTTGGTATAAGTTCCTCAACCGCTTGATGATGTATAAGATGGGGAGTGAAAGATTGGAGTTTACTTGTCTGTTCCTGCACCAGCGCTTTTGTCTTTGGCTGGTTTGTCAACAAAGTACCATATGGCAATCCAAAAGACGATGACACAGATGAAGGCCACAAGGAAAGTGGTGTCGGCGAGTCGTCCGCGCTTGGCAAAGTTCACGATGCCATGAAATGCAGCACAGAACAGCAGCGAGTGCGTATCTGTCGCGACCTTTCCAATTCCCCATGAGGCAAATAGCAAAATCAAGAAGAACGGCAAGATGTTGCGCGAATCCAAATCTAAATGCCAGAGGAACCACATCACCGTGATAATGAGGACATATTGCCACACGGGCAATCCTTTGAGTTCGTTCTGTAAAAATCCTCGCCAACCATACTCCTCTAAAAGTCCATACACGAATGCCATGAAGCAAATTATAGCTGTATCTAATCCACCGATTATGCCAAAAACGAGGCAAGGCACTGCTATTGTTGCAATGGATTTCCAAACAGACTTGCCTGCGATGGTATATTCGGTCTTGCGCTTGAAAATAGCCATAGCAACAAGTGCTCCAATGATAGGTCCGAGCCCCGTGGAAAGCTCCAGTGCATAGTTCACCCCATGTGACGGGTATATGTTGCCGAGAATTATTGTTGTCAGGCGCAGAGCTAAGGCTATTATATAAAAAGTGGCTATAGCGCCAATATGAATGTTCTTATAAACAAATTTCATCCTTGTATTCTCAAATCGATTTACCGTTCTGATTTGACTGCAAAGTTAGGCATTTTTCTCTATCCTTGTTTGTTCTTGGGGGATATTTATTCATCAACAGCTGCTTGTTCTATGTCTTCAATTTGCGGTAACGTTGATGCAACATCGGCAAACAGTTTTTGAGTCTCGTATTCTGCGATTCCTAATGGTTGTGTTACGCCTCGCAGGGCAAAACTTGCTTTAGTGTCGCTCTTGGAGCGGCAAAGCAGCAGACCAATTGTTGGCTTATCTTCTGGAGTTTTCACATATTCGTCCACTGCCGAGATATAGAAGTTCAGTTTGCTTACAAACTCTGGGATAAATTCAACCGCTTTCAGTTCTACCACCACATAACAATGGAGTTTAAGATGATACATCAAAATGTCAATGTAGTAGTCGTCGCCATCCACGCTGACATGATATTGCCTACCGACAAAAGAAAAGCCTTTACCCATTTCAAGCAGAAATTCGGTGACGCGTGCAGCAAGCCCTTTCTCAATATCCAACTCGTTTTGAAGGGCGATGGTACCCAAGAAACTGAAATTATATGGATCTTTGAAGGAGTATTTTGCCAAATCTGACTGTGGCGATGGCAATGTCAGGTCAAAATTGTTGATTGAGGCCCCTTTCGCTGAAAGATAGTTATTTGCGACTTGCATCAACATCACATCGCGACTCCAGCCTTCATGAGCCGTTGCCATAATGTACAATGCTCTTTCTGCCAAGTTCTTCACTTTGGGGATAAGCGAGATGTGGTGATACCATGTGATTTGTGCAAGCGGTACTTGCACAAAGTCTTTCCCTCCTTCTTGCAATTTGGCAAGCGGAACTTGCCAAATTGGGTATTCCTGTAATTGTGCAAGTGACACTTGCACAAATGGAAAATCGGGGTATGCCTCAGCAAACATTCTCATATATTTGAGGTTACGCACAGAAAAGCCCCTGTCGTCAGGGAACTTGCGCGACAAGTCGGAAGATAGTCGGTCAATTACTTGCGCACCCCAACCCAACTTCTGCTGCTTTTCTAAGATGTCGTTACCGATTGACCAATAAAGAGATAAGAGCTCAGAATTGACTTTTAGAATAGCTTGAAGTTTAGCCATTTCAATTCTCGACTCTATAGCTTTTCGCCATGCTTCATAACCATCAGGAAGCATGTCAGTGGTATCTGGTAAAATAATGTCTGACATATAATGATAATTTGCTATATTAATGCCACAAAAGTACACATTATTTTGCTAACAACGCTTGTTCTTGGGCTATTTGTTGTTCATCAGACGCTAGATGCTGTAAAGGACGATACATTTACTTGTCAAACAAGAGTAAGATAACTCCAGCCTTCCAAATGTTTTCTCCACTGCCGTAGCCTACCACATCATAATGCTTGTCTTTGACTTCTCCAGTCGTTATATTTACATAACCCACAGTGTTATAATGGTTGTCTTCGACCTGATATGTGATCTCGGTTTGCTTCTTGATTGAGCCAGCACCATATCCATGTGTGTCAGTTACTTTCCCGTCTGAAAACACATTGCCAACCATATCGTAATACTTATCCTTGACAGTACCACCCGCATAGGCATAACCAATGGTAGTATGCCACTTGTCCATCAGTGTCGTTTCCACTGGAAGCGACACATAATTATCCTCGTCAAAATCATCACAACTGACCAAGACAATCATCATGCAGATAATATGTAGAATAGCTTTTATTCTCATATTGTCAGTTCATTGGAACAAAGTCCATGTCGAGCCCTCTTATTTGGGGCTGAGTGTGGCGAGCATGTTGACCAGGATGTCGAGGGCATCGTTAGCCCGCTCAAACGGGCAGTTTATTGTGCCACTGAAACATTCGGGCTCCTTTGAAATCATGATAAACCACACCGTCACGGTCTGTGTGCCATCGTTCTGGTCGGTGGCGATAGAGCGCACGAGGGCATAGTCGTCCTTGACGAGTTTCTGGTCGACCTTGTTTCCGTTGCTTTCTTTCATGTACACCCAGTTGTCAACACATTCCTGTAGCTCCGTCTTCTTGGGGCCAATTTCGTTGTAACTGACGTCGAAGGTGATAACTTCGTCGGCCGAGGCCAGGTTTACGAATGTTTCGCTGTCCCAGGTCACTTCCCAGTCGGCAGGATAATCAATCTTGAAAGCTTTGTTCTCATAGGTCTTGACATTTTGTGCGCTAGTTGCCAGACTCCATGTCAGCAATATCATGACGAGCAAAGATGATTTCTTCATAAACGATGCATTTAGTAGGTTTGTGTAGAATTGAATTACAAAGTTACTTGTAATTATGAAACGAAACCCAATAACAGCCATAAAAACTCCATTTTTGCCAAAAAAAGAAATACAACTTGCATACCGACCCAAGCACAAGTGGAGGTGAATTAATTTTTTTCAAGAAATTTGCCACTTTCATGCTTATTTCGCAAAAAATATGTTACCTTTGTGGACATCAAGACTACATATTGCTTTTAAGCGGCAATAGAGCCGAGAGTTTACTACACAACCAATAAAACGACTATTGAACAATAAACCATAAAACCAATAATCATGTACAAAATTGAAAACCATCCCATTATTGATCTTCCTAAAGAAGAATATGTGGAATTCAAGTTTGAAGGGAGGACCGTGCGCGGTCAGAAAGGCAAAACCATAGCAGCCGCCCTTCATCAGGCAGGACTCATAGTGCACAGCCACAGTACCACAGGCCGCAATCGCTCGCTGGAGTGCGGCATTGGCAAGTGCGGAGCCTGCGAAATGCTTGTCGACGGACAGGTGCGCCGCATTTGCATCACGAGCGTTGACGGCGTGAAAGAGGTGCGCGAGATACCGAAGGACTATTTGCCCGAGGGCAAGGCTCGTGCAGCCAGTGAAACCAAGATTTACAAGACTACGGTTGCCATCATAGGCGGCGGCCCTGCCGGACTGGCGTGCCGCGAACAGCTCACCGCACTGGGAATCCCCAACATAGTGGTTGACAACAACGCCACCGAGGGCGGCCAATTCAATATGCAGACCCACCAGTTCTTCTTCTTCGAGAAGGAGCAGAAGTTTGGCGGCATGCGCGGTTTTGACATTGCCAAAACACTTGCTGGCGACAACCACGACGGCATCTTGCTCAACAACACCGTGTGGGACCTGCTCGAAGGCCGTCGCATAGCGCTGAAGAACATCGTTACCCAGGAGGTGAGCTACATCGATGCCGACCATCTGGTGGTAGCCACAGGTGCCGTGCCGTTCATGCCTGTGTTTGAGAACGACGATGTGCCGGGCGTTTACACCGCTGCCGTGTTCCAGAAGATGATGAACCAGGAGCACACCCTGCTGGGTAAGCGCGTGCTCACTGTGGGTGCTGGCAACATCGGTTACCTCACCAGCTATCAGGCCATGCAGGCGGGCGCAACCATCAAGGCCATTATCGAGGGCATGGACCACGAGGGCGGCTTCCCGGTTCAGGCTAACCGCGTACGCCGATTGGGTATCCCCATCATGACCTCGCATGTGCTCATTCGCGCCATTCCCAACGACGACTATACCGGTGTGACTGGTGCCGTGATTGCCGAGTGCAAGAACTTCCAGCCCATACCCGGCACCGAGCGTGTGATTGACGACATCGACATCATCAACATCTGCACGGGTCTGATTCCCGACAACCAGCTGCTCGTGAAGGGCCGCTCGGTATTTGGACGCAATGTGTATGGCGCCGGCGATGCCGTTCGCATTGGCGAGGGCACCAGTGCCGTGCTTCGTGGCAAGCAGGTGGCCTATGAGGTGGCTCAGGAATTGGGCATCCGTTTCCCCTATGAAGATTATCTCGAGGTATCGCGTCAGTATATCGACTCGCAGCAGCGTCCCGTGCGTCTGCTCGACAAGCCACGCATCCCCAGTGAGGAGCGCATGGCACTGAAACCCTATGTGAAGATCAACTGCCTGTATGGGTTTGCCTGCAATCCGTGTACATTCTCGTGTCCGCAGGGTGCCATCAGTAAGCCCACCACATCGTCGGTGCCTATGGTCGACTACGATAAGTGCATCGGCTGCATGCAGTGCGTGAACCACTGCCCGGGTCTGGCCATCTTTGGTTACGACAAACGCAAGAATGTGGTGTTCCTGCCTGTAGAATATGAAGTGGAAGAGGGCAAAGAAGTGTTCCTGGTCGATGACAACGGCGCCAAAGTGGGCGAGGGCGTTATCGAGAAAGTGCTCAAGAAAGACAACAAGACCAATGTGGCTCGCGTCAAGGTGGACCAGGTGGATGAATTAAACCAAGTGAACGGCTTTATCCTCAAGGAGCGCTATCCCGAGCCGCTGAACCTGCGTCCGCTCACCAACCCCGAGGAAGGCAAATCGTTTGTGTGCCACTGCGAGGATGTGGATGTGAAGACGCTGTTGGCAGTGATTGGCGACCGCAAGTATATCTCGGTCGACGAACTCAAGCACACTACCCGCATGGGTATGGGTCCCTGCCGTGGCAAGCGCTGTGTGTCGCGCGCCAAACAAATCCTTCGTGCTCACGGCATTGAGGTGACCGGCGACAGCACTCCGCGTGCCCCGCTTGCCAACCAGGTGACTCTGGGCGATGTGTATAATGGCGAGTCGAAGGAAACCTTCGTGTTCGAACATGGCTCGGTGATCGAGAAAGCCGAGACCGAAATCATTGTGGCTGGCGGTGGTATGGCCGGCAGCGCGGCATTCCGCTACTTTGCTGAAGCTGGCAAGCGCGTTGTCCTGGTCAACTATGACCGCGGTTCGACATGGCGCTGCATTGGCGGCGGTCGCCCGGCATTCTCCAACCCCGACATCAGCGACATTGCCATGCACAACCTGGAAATCTTCCGCGACGACCAGCAGCATTGCAACATCGACCTGAAGATGACCCGCTATGTGAACCTTGTGCACGACGATGCTACCTATCGCTCACTCGATGCTTCACGCGCCTGGAGCGAGGCCTATATGATCGACCGCAAGGACTTCACCAAGAAGATTTCGCCTTATTGGAATCCTAATGATAACATCTATAGCCACGCACTGATTTCAGAAAATTGCTGGCAGGCTACACCGGGCCGCACCATCGACTATGTGCGCACGGTGGGCAAGCAGCATGGCGGCGAGGTGCTCGAGGACTGCGAGGTGCTGCATGTGGAGCGCGTGGGCGCCAAGTATCGCGTGCTGGTGCGCCGTCACGACAAGCACTATGTGGAATACACCTGCGACCACTTTGTGAACGCCATGGGGTGGGGCTCAGAGAAATTTGCCGACATGCTCGGCATCGACACCCAACTCTATCCTGTGAAGCACCAGGCCTTCATCACCCGCCGACTGCCCAACATGGGTGTGAACGGTGACTCGCTCGACATGATTATCGACCGCCGTCACTATAAGGGATTCAATGCCGTGTACGGACAGCAGTTCCTGCACACTGGTCAAATCATTGGCTGCGCGTCGCCCGACTGCGATGCCTATGAAGCACGCCAGAACCTGAAGTACAACAGTCAGGCATTCCTCAAGATTGTGAGCGAGATGTTTGCTCAGTGGATACCAAACTTGGCATCGGTGGGCTTCCATGCCGTTTGGGCTGGCTACTACATTGAACCGCGCTACATCATCGATCCCGAAGTGGGTCTGCTCACGGGTCTGCGTGGTCATGGCTTCATGCTCGGTCAGTATTTTGCAAGACTCTATGTCGACAAGTATCTGGGCAAGTCTGTACCTGCCTACATGAAGGATCTTGCCATTGGCGGCAAGGGCTTGAGTGAGAACGCCTTCCAGTAAACAATCGTCAGCAATCGGCTTGGCCGATGTGACGAACATATCCTAACGCAAAGTGCCCCCGAAATCATTGAACTTCGGGGGTATTGCATTTGTTGGGTTGAAACGGAACAGTTTTCGCACGAATTTTAATTATCAAAATCGAAATGGTTTTTGTTTAAAAAAAATGCAGTATATTTGCACAATAAAAGCAAGATTGTGAAATAAATAACCGTTTTATATAAGTTTTATAATGAAAAAGAAAATTTTGCTCATGCTTGTGCTGCTCATAGGAGCAGTGACGGGCGCGATGGCCGAAAAGACGCCACAGGTCATCTGGTGTGAAGGCAACGCCACCATGTATTTCACCAATTCCGATACGTTGTATGCCGCTGGCGACACTTTGGCGACACTTACGACGGCAAGACCGTTACCAGCGTGTGGAGCGGTGTTTCTGTCACTAATGCCATTCCCGACGGTTATGGGATGCCGAAGTGGTATGATATTCGAAACGATGTCCTGACCGTTTGTTTCGATCCTTCGTTCAGCGACGTGAGACCAGTAAGCACCGAATCTTGGTTCGAAGAATTCCGATACCTTACTTCGGTTGAAGGCCTTGAGTATCTTAACACCAGTCAGGTGACGAGGACGGTTGACATGTTCTACAACTGCAAGTCGCTCGGCACGCTCGATGTCAATTCTTTCGACCTTCATAAAGTGACTCATGCGTTGGCTATGTTTGGAAGTTGTGAGAACCTCACCACCATCTATTGCGACAACGACTGGAGCGAAATGTTTTCAGAAGAGCAATATATTTTCTGGAATTGCTACAAACTCAAGGGTGCTGTCAGTCACAGAAATTACGAACCCTATGTCACCAGCAGTATGGCAAACCCTGTGACGGGTTATTTCACCAAACGCTGGCCCATCAACTTCAACCTCATTGGCGGTGGTACCATAGTGGCAAGCGACGAGAATCCCTACACCAATCAGACCGTGACAGTGGCCCCTGTCCCCGATATGGGTAATGCTTTTTTTGATATATTAATTGCGAAAGACATCCTCCGCAATGAGTTGATTCCCTTCACCGATAACGGAAATGGCACCTACACATTCACGATGCCTCCCCACGAGGTTTATGTGGATGCTTGGTTCGCTGCCGCTACGCCACAAGCCATTTGGTGCAGCGGCAATTCAACGCTCTACTTCACCAATCCCGTCCATCAGTATCAAGTGGGCGAGACCTTTGAAGGCCAGGAGGTGACGGCTGTGTGGAGCGGTGATGCCTTGACCGATACAGGCACGGGAGCGCCCGGATGGAGTGATTACAGATCCAATGTCGCAAGTGTCGTTTTTAAACACGACTTCTATTATGTTCATCCTGAGAGTTTGTGTGATTGGTTTCGAGATATGCCTAATCTGAGTGAGATTGTGGGCCTCGAGTATCTGAGCACCAGCCAGGCGGTGGACATGAGCCACATGTTCGCTGGCTGCAAGTCGATCCAGACCCTTGACCTCAACACCTTTGATGTCATGAGCAGCATCAACACCAGCAGCATGTTTGAAGGTTGTGAGAACCTCACCACCATCTATTGCGACAAGACATGGGACCTCAGAGCGCTCAACTCGGCTAACATGTTCCTGGACTGCACCAAACTTAAAGGTGCCATTGCCTATGATAGCAACTGGACCAATGGCGCATTGGCGAATCCCGTGACAGGTTACTTCATGAAGCAGTGGACTTTGCATGTAGGCAATATAGAACACGGAACTGTTCTCCTCAGCGAAGCCACGCCCTATACCCACGATTTGGTGACAATAACCGTGACGCCCGATGCTGGCTACCGCGTTAAAACTTTCACGCTGACTGGCGACTCAAGCGGATTCGACTATTATTTCACCGACAATGGCGACGGAACTTACTCGTTCGTCATGCCAGCCGAAGACGTCACCTTGTATGTGGAATTCTTCTGTCCGACGGCAAATGCCATCTGGTGTGAAGGCAACCAAACGCTTTACTTCGACTATGACTATGCCCCATCCCTAGGTAGCATCTATGACGGACATATAGTCACAAAATTGTGGACTGGTGACGATGTTGCCAACACCGAATTGAACGTTCCTAGATGGCGAAGTTACGCAAAAGACGTTAAGAAAGTCGTGTTCCAAACCACTTTCAGCACGGTGCGACCCAAAAGCCTTTATTATTGGTTCTGGAATATGTCAGAATTGGAGACGATTGAGGGCATTGAAAACCTGAATACCAGTGAGGTGACCAACATGTCCAGCATGTTCTTCGGTTGTGCGAAACTCACCAGTCTTGATGTCAATGGCTTTGATGTCGGAAAACTCCCCTCTACCATTTCGATGTTCCGCGCATGCACAAATCTCACCACCATCTATTGCGACAAGACATGGAACAACCCCAACGCCAACAACATGTTCCTGGACTGTGTGTCACTTAAAGGTGCTGTTGCCTATAATGATACCCTGGTTAACGGAGCAATGGCGAATCCCGAGACAGGTTACTTCACCGGCAAGTGGAACTTGAACGTCGGTGACCATGATCACGGAACCATTGAACTCGCCCAGTCATGGGCCTATACCAACGACACCGCTACCGTCTTCTTTACACCTGATGAGGGCTATGCCCTGTATGGTTGCGTTGTGAAGGGCGACAGGACTGGTAATGAGGTTGAGGTCACCATGGCCAACGACACCACTTGCACGTTTGTGATGCCTGCTGAGGCAGTCACTGTCAGCGCGTTGTTCCAATTGGCCAACGAGCCCTTTGTGGTGTGGTGTGACGATAACAAGACATTATATTTCGATTGCAGCTTGAAACCACATGTGGGTGACACCTACGATGGCCATTCGGTGACTTCAGTTTGGAGCGGCGAGCAGGTCACGGGAACAAGCATTTACTACCCTTCTTGGCATACCTCTGAAGTCCAAAAGGCGGTGTTCTCACCTGCTTTTGCCAATGTGCGTCCTAATGGTTGCGCCTACTGGTTCTATGGCTGTTCCGATTTGGAGGAGATAGAGGGATTGGAATACCTCAACACATCTGAGGTGACAACTATGGTTTGGATGTTCCGTGAATGTGGGTCCTTGAAAACGATTAACGTCAATAACTTCGACATGACCCATGTGACCGACGTCAACCATATGTTCTTTGATTGCTATGCTCTCACTACTATTTACTGCAACAACACGTGGAATATTGATAATAGCACATCCATGTTCACCTACGACACGAAACTCGTAGGTGCCGTGCATTACAACAGCAATTTCCAAGATGTCAGTATGGCCAATCCCAAGACGGGCTATTTCACCGGCAAGTGGGGCGTGAACATCCCATCGAGTTTTGAACACGGCACCGTCACTTGTGAGAAAGACTGGGCCTACACCAACGAGACAGTCACACTCACCGTCATCCCCGATGAGGGCTACTCGCTCGAATCACTTACCGTTGAGGCCATCGATGACAGCGAGCCTTCGGGCACACCGAGCAAGTTGGAAATAGTTGTCACTCAGGGCGACGAGCCGGGCACCTACACCTTCAAGATGCCTGCCGCTCCAGTGACTGTCAATGCTGTCTTCTCCAAGACAATCGTCACTGGTGTTGATGACCTCAACGCCGACAATGTGAACCGCTCGGTGCGCTACTACGACCTCAACGGTCGCTATGTGGGCACCTCGCTAGAGAAAGCCCCGCGTGGTATCTACATTACCAGCGACGGCCGCAAGGTTGTGAAATAAGCAACAGATTCACTATAGCGTTCATCGTGAAGGTTGAACCTCACGAGACGACATAGTGTGAGCAAGATAATAAATGACGGCGTCATGCCGTCATTTATTTTTTTTAGATGAATGTTAGGCCTATTTGCGTAGCAAGAATTTTTTTCAAAAAAAGTGTTTTTCACCCACTAAAAGGTGTGTGTTGAGGAACGATTTTTTGATGAAGATGAGAAAGGAAATGAAAAATGTGGGCTGAGTGAAGAAAAAATGTTGTAAATTTGTGGTTTGAAATCAAAATGAATGGGTGATTAGGCCGACATAACTGAAAATCAGAGTTCTAATCGCCGATTCGGGTAAAAAAAAGAACTGCAATGAATGGCATAGGCAAATTATATTTCCGCTATGGAACGATGGGTTCGGCAAAGACGGCGATGCTGCTCACTCAGGCCTATAACTTTGAGGAGCGCGGCATGAACTACCTGTGCATGAAGCCCATCATCGACAACCGTGAGAAAGAGAATGTGATACGCTCGCGCATTGGCATCGAGCGCAAGTGTTCGTGGATTTATCCTGAAATGGACCTGTACAGGTTCCTGAAGGAGCAGTTCGAGCACTCGCTCGTGGTGAAGGACTGGATACTGATCGACGAGTCGCAGTTTCTCACGGCCGACCAGGTGGACCAGCTTGCCCGCGTGGTCGACGACTATGGAGTGAATGTGGTGTGCTACGGACTCAGGACCGACTTCCAGTCGCACCTGTTCGAGGGTTCGCGCCGCCTGCTGGAACTTGCCGACACAATCGACGAGATCAAGTCGACTTGCTCGTGTGGTCGCAAAACCATCATCAATGCCCGCATCGATGCGCAAGGCAACATTGTGACCGATGGCAACCAGGTGGAGATAGGTGGCGACGACAAGTATGTGTCGCTGTGCCGGCGCTGCTGGCGCAATCGCCGCATCGAGAGCGCGTCGCGCAACACGCTCAAGTTCGAGGCCGAATAATGAAGTATTATTTATAATTTTGGTGTAATCAACGACTCAAGAAGAGTCATAAAATACTGAAGCAATGAAAAAAGTGGCATACAAAGACCTGATTCTGATGGTGCTGGGTTTGGCGCTCATGTCGTTTGGCTATGCGGCGTTCATCCTGCCCGAGAATATCGTCACAGGTGGTGTGGCGGGTATCTCGTCGATCATCTATTTTGCAACAAACCACGGCATCAATATTGCAATTCCCAACTATTTGATTAATGTGTTGTTGCTTGTGATAGCCTACCGCACCGTGGGCAAGTCGTTTGTGGTTCGCACCATTATAGGTGCAACCATTTTCAACATTCTGCTGGGTATTCTCACCCCGCTGTTCACGCACCCCATTGTCAACGGTCAGCCATTTATGAGTGTGATCATAGGTGCTGTGTTCGGTGGTGTGGGTCTGGGCATCACCTACACGCACAACGGCAGCAGTGGCGGCACCGATGTGGTGGCGGCCATGGTGAGCAAGCACAGCAATGTGTCGTTTGGTCGCGTGATGATGTATTGCGACCTCATCATCATCTCGTCGTCGTGGTTCCTGTTCCACAACATCGAGACCATGGTGTTTGGCTATGTTTATCTCATCATCTTCTCGATAGTGACCGATATGGTCATTAACAACCGCAATCAGGCCATGCAGTTCCTCATCTTCAGCGAGAAGTGGCAGGAGATTGCCGACGAAATCAACACCGAGGCGCATCGTGGCTGCACGGTGCTCGATGGCATAGGCTGGTTTACCAAGCAGGATGTGAAGATTGTGCTGGTGCTTTGCCGCCGCTTCGAGAGCGCTCATGTGCAGCGCATCATCAAGAGCGTTGACATGGTGAAGCGTCAATCAATCCTCCTACAACGCCTGAGGTTTGATCCCTTGATAAAGGAATGCATAAAAAATGCTTTTGACCCGGTGGGCCAAAAGCATTTTTTTCGTGTTGTGTTTCTTTAATTATTCGCCTGGAGCAATTGCGCCTGTGGGGCAAGCTTCAGCGCATGTGCCACAATCGATGCAGGTATCGGGATCGATTGCATAGATGTCACCTTCGTTGATTGCGCCTGTGGGGCAAACACTCTGGCAAGTTCCACATGCTACACAAGTGTCATTAATTACGTATGCCATTTCTCACAAATTTAAAATTAATACTAGTAGTAAACTGGGGGCAAAAGTAGTGAAATATTTTGAATATTCTCCACATTTTCGGTTTTTTTTGAAAAATTTTTTTCCAAGCTCTGCAAAAGAACGATTTCAGTGCATCGAATCTTGATTTTTTGTTAGATTGTTTGTAACTTTGAAGGTTTAAAAATATCAGTGTTTTTTTAAAAAATATATGACTGAAGACTGGAAAGCAAAACTGGGGGCCGCCTTTAATGTGGAGGTGAATGACGAACCCGCTGAGCCTGTTGCCGAACAACCGCAGAGTGCTGTGGCGCAGCAGGGCGGTGCTATGGTGAATGTGCTGCTCGACAAGAAAGGTCGCAACGGCAAGAAGGTGACGCTTGTAGTGGACCTGAAGTGTGACGAGGAAACGCTCAAGGACCTTGCCTCGACGCTCAAGAAGCGTTGCGGTGTGGGCGGTTCGGCACGCGGTGGCGAGATACTGATTCAAGGCGACTTCAGGACCCAGGTTGTGGCGCAGCTCAAGGAGATGGGCTTCAAGGCTCGTATTATATAATGAAAGATAGAATGAACAACATGAATCAAAATTTAACGCAACACCAAAACAAGGGACTGCAAGTGATTAAGGCGTCGGCGGGTTCGGGCAAGACCTACACGCTGGCAAAGCTCTACATTGAGCAACTGCTGTGGCGCACCGACCCCGAGACAGGCGCCACCACGCTGCGCACCAAGGAGAAGAACTATCACGAGCACATCCTTGCCATCACCTTTACCAACAAGGCCACCGACGAGATGAAGCGGCGCATTGTTGATGAACTGTATAAACTGTGGCAAGGCCAGAGCAAGTATATGAAAGATTTTCTTGCCCGGCACCAGGACAGCGAACAGCAGATTCAAGAGGCAGCCCACAAGGCGCTCAAGGAAGTGCTGTTCAATTACCAGAATTTTCATGTGAGCACCATCGACTCGTTTTTCCAGACGGTGCTGCGCACTTTTGCTCACGAGCTGGATTGCGACTATGACTATGAGCTGCAGCTCGATGAGAAATATGCCATTGGGGTGGCGGTGCGCAAGTTCTTGATGAATCTGGGCAAGGAAAAGGCCAATGAACACATCAGCAAGTGGGTGAAGGAATTTGTCAAGGATGATGTGGTAAACAATGGCGAGTGGAACTTCTTTAGCGGCCGGGTGATATCAAACCTGAAAAAGCTTGCCGAGGCCATGAACATGGAGGCGTTTGTGAAGTGTCGCACGGAATTGCTCAACTATCTGCAACACAGCGGTCCAGGATTGTCGCCCATACAGCAGTTCAAGCAAGCGGTGCTCAATGCAGCCCAACGCTATAAGGATGCGTATGCGGGCAAGCCGGGAACGGGTTTGTCGCCCGACGATTTCGGGAATTTGCTGTCGAGGCACTCTCTCGACGAGAGCAACTTGGCATCAAGATCGGCTCTGCGCTACCTGCTGACTGAGCGCGACCCCGAAGCTGAGTTGAACAAGACATTAATTGGTTACACTTTAGATGATATAGCGAATCCCAAAAAGTGCTTCAAGGGCGATGTGTCGCCCTCGGCGTGCGAGGCTATCATAGACTTCCGCGACAGTGTGATTCAGTCGTTGAATTGCAGCAAGGCGTTGAACGGCCTGGTGAATCGCATATGGCAGCTGGGAATGCTCGCCAAGATTGACGAACAGCTCGAGAATTTCAGAAAAGACAACAACTCGCTGCTCATTTCTGATACTAACGAACTCATCGCCACCGTGCTCGATAGCGGCGTGCCGTTCATGTACGAGCGCATGGGCACCTGGCTCAACCACTTCATGATTGATGAGTTCCAGGACACGAGCCGCAAGCAGTATGACAATTTCACGCCGCTGCTCGACCAGAGTCTGGGAAGCGGTTACTCCAATCTCATCATTGGTGATGAAAAGCAAAGCATTTACCGCTTCAGGAATAGTGACCCCGATTTGCTGCAATATGAACTGAAAAAGAAATACGGCCTACACTACGACGACAGCCTTGCACTGGAGGTGAATTACCGCAGCTGCGAGAATATCGTCACATTCAACAATGTCTTTTTCGAGGCATTAATCAAAGCCTATGTGCAAAGCAATGCACGCTTTGAGAAACTTGCCAATACCTATTCGCACCTCAAGCAGCTTTATAGCGGAAACTACGACAAGTTGGGCGTGAAAGGCTATGTGCGAGTCAATTATGTTTATGATTTCAAGGACGGGCCAAAGCGACTCGATGCCGATGGCAATGCAATGAAAAGCAAGGACCAAATCCTGTCGCAGCTGCCCGCCTACATATTGAATCTTCATCAACAGCAGCAGATTGGGTACGAAGACATGCTCGTGCTGGTCAGCACGCACAGCGACGGCAATGCCGTGGTTGAGCGTCTGCTCGAGCATAACCAGACAGCCGAACCTGGTGATGTGATCGATGTGGTGTCGGGCGAATCGCTGCGCTTGAAAAACTCGCCGGCAGTGCGTCTGGTGGTGAGCGTGTTGCGACTCATCGATGCTACACAATACAGCCGCATCGAGGATGACAGCGATGGGGTAGAGAAGTTGAGCAAGGAGGGATCGCGGTTGCTGGATCAGCGGCTATCGATGCAGTACCAGTACAGGGTGCTTCACGATTTTGTCAATGCCGTATCGGACCAGGCTGCTCAGCCCGACTGTGGCGATGCCCTTGCCAAATGTTTTGAGAAATGCAAGCATGTGCGCGAGTTGTCGGTGAATGAGCAGCTGGAATCTTTTGCCAACGACCTCACCGATGTGTTGCCGCAGACTAACAAGGAACTGATGTCGCTGGTGGGCGTTGTCGAGAAGATTATCGACAAATATGTGCTCACGCAGGGCCGTTTCTCGGCCAAGGCCAACGGAAAAGAGACCGATGAGAGTTCGTTCCTGATGGCATTTCAAGACTGCGTGATCAATTTCGCGCAGCAGGCCCAGTCGGGCGGCACGGTTCACGAGTTTCTGCGTTATTGGGACGAGCAGAGCGACCACCTGTCGGTGCCCTCGTCTGAATCGAGCAAGGCCGTGAGCATCATGACCATTCACGCCGCCAAGGGGCTTGAACGCAAGTGCGTGATCATTCCCTTTGCCTGCTGGGACATGGTCACCTTCAATAAAACCGAGTGGGTTGAGAAGGATGTGTGGATGAGCAACGGGGATCCTGTGGCGGGAGTGGGTGCCGGCGGCAACGATGCCATTGTGCCGCCGCTCATTCCGGTCGATGGCAATTTTCTGAAACTTTTCCCGCAGTTTGAGGACCATTTGGCCACAATCATGCAAGACTCGTTGATCGACAATATCAACAAGACCTATGTGGCGTTTACGCGTCCTCGACAGCATCTGCACATTTTTGCCATTGTCTACCGCAAGGAGTGCGACATGCCCGAATCGGCTGGCGACTGGCTCCATAAACTCATGCCGTCGCTCGATGATGTGTCCACTCACTACTTTGAGCCTGATGCCGATGTGTCGATCAGCAAGGACGGTGATGTGACCCGGTTCATCGACTATTGCGAACTGGGCGAGAATGAAAAGGGCTACAAAGATGAAGATGAGGGCGAAACCGAATCGGTCGAGAAGGATTCCTTGCCGCAGTATTATGTGAAATCGGCTCTGCCCATGCTCAAGGTGCGGCTGCCCAAGGACTCGACGGTGAAGCAGCGCGAGGGTATGCGGTTGCACTATGTGTTCAGTCTTATCAATTATCCTGGCGATGAGGAGTTTGCCTTGCGCTATGCGCAGAAGATGCATATCGTCGATGAGGACGATACCTGGACCACTGCCCGCTTGCAAGCGGTGTTCAGCAAGATGCTCAATGACGAGGTGATGAAGCAGTGGTTTGCGCCCGACAACAAGGTGCTCAACGAGCGCTCCATCATCACTGCCACCGAGCTGTCGTTTAATAAATACCGCCCCGACCGCGTGGTGATGCGCCCCGATGGCGAAGTCATCGTCGTTGACTACAAGTTCGGTTCCAACTACTCGCCACGGGTGCAGGCCATCAACAGGGATCAGGTGGAGAACTATGTGAACCTGTTGCGCAACATGGGTTATGAGCGCGTCAAGGGTTACCTGTGGTATGTGCGTCTCGACCGCCTCGTTACGGTAGGCGGGCAAGGCCATCAATTCAGTCTACATTTCTAATCATATTTATAAAAACACAATGAAAAAGTTATTTAAACAATCTATTTTTTTGCTGCTGGCGTTCGCATTGTTTGCGGTGCCTGCCATAGCCGCCGAGGGCGAACTTGATGCCTCGACACACATCAGGTTTGAGGTGATGAATCCCCAAAATGTGAAACCTGGCGAACTCGCTTTCATCTACATTATTTTGGATAACCCCAATGTGGAGTATGCTTCGATTCAAAGCGAATTTGCCTATCCTCAGGGCTGGACTGCTGAGAAATTCTCTCAGAAGGATGCCGGCATTGGCACAAAGCCCCTCAAGGCATATTGCCAGCTTATTCCCGAAGGCCGTCTCGATGAGTACTATAACGAAGAGACCGAAGAAAGCTTTACTGCCTTCACAATCATTGGCAACAATCCTACCGAGAGCACATTCCGCTTTGCAATCTATGACAGCAACGCCGAAGGCAAGACGATTGCTGTGGGCAACGATGCCCTCGCGCTGTTTGCCGTCCGTGTTCCCGCCGATGCCACTCCCGGCAATTACACTATCAATGCTTATGACATCTGGCTTGCTACGGGCGAGCCCAACAATGTGGGCGATGGTGGCATCGACCCGTTCACATTTACGGTCACGGTCAATGAATCGTTCATGCAAGGCGATGTGAACGGCGACGGCGAGGTGGATGTGCGCGACATTACTGCCCTTATTGATGTGATCATGAACTCGATCACCGATAACCCCCGTGCCGATGTGAATGCCGACAAGGATATTGATGTGCGCGACATCACCGCCCTCATCGACATCATCATGAACAGCTGATTCTCGGTAGAGCAGTAAACTAGTAGAATTGTAAAGTAGATACTAGAAAAGCTGTGTAACTATTGAATCAATACACTCTGTAGGGTCGCCACCTGTGGCGACCGAATGATGCCATTCATGGCGACCGCAACTGCAAAATACAATTTTTCACCATTCAATACCCAGAGGGGCGGTATCACTTGCCGCCCCTCTGCTTTTATGCCTAAAGGTCAATTTGCAGGTAATCTCTTGAACCAGAAAGGAGTTATCTCCCCATGGTAGGGGCGTTTGGTGGCTTATTCCATTTTTAATATGCAAAAAAGTGACTTATTCCATTTTAGGATTTTGTGGATATTTTTTCTTGCAAGAATTTCATAATTTCAGAAAAAAGTAGTAAATTTGCAATGTGAGAAAATAGATTTTTGCCTCTTATCAGTCATGGTCTATCACTCACAGCCCACGTCGAAGTGTCGCAACCATTTGTAGGGTCGCGTGAAGACCGAGGGTGGGAAAGACATATAAAATAAGGCGTTTTCTGAACGCTTTGGTTTTGACCGTATAAGAATCTCGCAAGTTCTTTTATAGTGAAAGTCAAAAACAAAGCAACGAGAACGCCCCGTAGGGTGATAATTTTCCCCTCTTGACCATCAAGGGGTGAGTTATATATCATCGACGTGGGGCTTTCAGCGTTGCTCGTTCTAACTTTCCGGGCAATGCGAGAGCCTTTATACGGTGGAACCGAGCAGCAAGAATCGGCTCCATGTTGACATTGTTATGTGCATTGATTGCACTGGGAGTATGGGAGGTCTTCTTGACACTGTAAAAACAAATGCCTTAAAGTTTTATCCAGACCTTAAAGAAAGGTGTGATGCTAAAGGCAAGGAAATATCAGAATTGCGTATTCGAGTAATTGGGTTCCGCGATTTCTACGCTGATGAATCGGATGCAATTCAGGATTCTGGGTTTTTCAGAATTCCAGACCAGGAGTCTGAGTTTAAAAATTTTGTAAATGGTCTGTCGCCTATGGGTGGTGGTGACGAGCCGGAGAATGGGTTAGAGGCATTGGCAATGGCCATTAATTCAGACTGGACAAAAGGAGGAGACAAGAGAAGGCATGTAGTTGTCGTCTGGTCAGACGCATCAACTCATCCAGTTGGATTGGACAAGTGTAAAAATGAGTATTACCCTCAAGACATGCCTAACAGTTTTGATGAACTTACTGACTGGTGGGACAATGATCAATCTGGAAAAATGAATAAATCGGCTAAGAGGTTGGTGATTTTTGCTCCAGATGCAAGTGCGTGGTCTGAAATAGGTATTAATTGGAATAATACTATTCATCATCCTGCAAAAGCTGGGCAAGGTCTAGAAGAGGTCGATTATGAAACGATTATGTCAACTATTGTCAATTCTATATAAGAAACTTTTTAAAAATAGGAATTGCAAGGTGGAAAACGAACCGATTAGCTTTTCTTTTATGACAGAGAAGAAGCCTGGATTTGGTGAAGATGCAGACCCCATTCGTTTAATTTTAACAATAGAAAAGGCTTATGCCGTTGGAGTTTTTGACGGAATGGGAGGTGCAGGCTCGGCTATCTGTGATTCTTCTTATGGAGAACATTCGAAAGCTTATGTTGCTTCAAGGACGGTACAATCTTCATTGATGGAATATCTTAATAATCATCTTCCTACTAACGATGTTTCCGAAGAAGATATGAAGACTGTTATTGAAAACGGACTAAGCAAAGAGAAAAAGTCACATCCTCCTAAAGTTGAAACGGCTTTGCGAAGTAAACTTGTTCGCGATTATCCAACGACTATGGCAATGGTCGTTCTTCATGTACAAGATGAAAAATATCAAGTGGATAGTTACTGGGCCGGTGATTCACGCTGTTATCTTTGGACAAAAGACAAGTTCTTCCAAATCAGCAAAGATGATTTAGAAGAGTCAAATGATCCGATGGAGAATCTCAACAACGATTCACCCTTATCTAACTGCGTATGTTTGGATCGGGATTTCACGATTCGTCATAAATGTATACCATTAGAAGGGAAAGAGCCTGTTGTTATTTTGAGTGCTACGGACGGATGTTTTGGCTACTATCCAACACCGATGCATTTTGAATATGTCTTGAAAAACTGTCTGATAGATGCAAAAGACGCAACAGACTGGGGTGATAAAGTGAAAGAGTGCATTACAAAGGTAGCGGGAGACGACACATCTTTGTCTTTGATCGCATTGGGTTTTGCTTCTTTTGATGACTTGAAACAAAATTTTAGCGAGATTTCCGATACAATTAACAAGATGATTGATGCTCAAAAAGCAATGGAAGGTGCTCGTGAAGAGTTGAACCGATCTTCATGCGTTTATGAGCAGTCAAAAAAAGATAGTTGGGAGATTTATAAACGAGATTACATGAAATACATTAGCGACGTAAATAATGGCACTACTTAAAGGAGAGGTAATAAACGGCTACACAATATTGCAAGACTTCATTGTGGCCGGTGGCATGAGTAAGATTTCATTTGCAGAAAAGAGTGGCAAGGAATATTTCATTAAAGAATTCCTGTCACCCAAGTATCCTTTGCCCGATAGTCCAGGCAGTGAGAAGATGAAAGCCCAAAGGCGTGTGGCATGTGAAGCCTTTGAAAAACATCATCGAGAACTTAACAAAAAGATAAGCACAAAAGTATCACTTGGCGGTAATCTTGTTTTTGCAATAGACTTTTTCCGCTCTGGTACTTGTTATTACAAGGTGACAGAGAAGATTGATACAGCATCTCTATCATGTGAAGAAATATCTAAACTACCACCTGATAAAATTCTTATCATTGCAAAGTCGGTTTGTCATAGCGTTCGCATCCTTCATGATTTAAATATCGTTCATGGTGATTTGAAACCGGATAACATTCTTATTAAGAAAACAACTACTGGATACTCCGGAAAATTAATTGATTTTGATGATAGTTATTTTAGTGGCAATCCCTCAGAAGACCGAGAAAGCCTTGTTGGCACTCCAGAATATTACTCGCCAGAGCAGGCCGCTTATGTCATGGATGAAGACGAGGAGATATCTGGTTCTACATTGACATTGAAATCTGACATCTTTACTCTTGGCATCATCCTGTGTGAATATTTCACAGGAAAAAAACCCATTTTACCGTCTGATTGTAGCAACACTTGGATATGTGTTGAAAGCGGCAAATCTTTTTCGTATGCAAAAACCTTACCGGAATGCATTAAGGATTTAATTGGTTGTATGCTAAGAAGGAGTCCCAACGAGCGACCGACTATAAATGAGGTGTTTGAGAAACTCAAGGGGTTTAAGGACAGTGATTTTTTGCTTGTTCATGAAGACAAACATATTGCTGGCACTATTAAGGATGGCTCCGTGGATAAGCCCAAACTTCGTAGTACTTATAAGAAGAAAGTTGAAGAGAAAACTCAAAAAGGAAAACTGAGAAGCAAGACATGGAAAATGAAGACAGACTAATAGACTTGCAATATGATTTTCATCTAAGACACCGATAGTGAGACTAAGGGAATCTAGATTGATATTTATTAGATTATTTAGAACGAATTTATGATAGGCGGCATAATTGGAGATATTGTAGGCAGTATATACGAAGATGGGAATATGAAGAGTAAAGATTTCCCTCTTTGGGGTGAAGGCTGTCATTTCACTGATGACACGGTTTTAACTGTGGCAACCGCCGATTGTATCCTTAAAGGCGGTAGATTTGAAGACTATTATTATTCTTATACAAGTCAATTCCCCTCATGCGGATATGGTACTAATTTTATGAAATGGTACTTCACTCGAAAATTTAGAAATCAGTTTGTGCCTTATCAAAGTTTCGGAAATGGCTCCGCCATGAGGGTTGGACCAGTTGGTTGGGGTTATGAAAGAATGACAGATGTTTTAGATAAGAGTCGGGATTCTGCAATATGTACACACAATCATGAAGAGGGCGTACGAGGAGCTCAAGCTATTGCAACTTGTGTTTTTCTTGCAAGAAAAAATGAATCTAAAGGGCATATAAAGAGATTTGTCGAGGAGAAGTTCAGTTATAATCTTGATTGTTCCCTTGAAGATGGCCAAAAGAATCATAAATGGAATGCCACTAGCATGCAAACTGTTCCACAGGCAATTACGGCATTCTTGGAGAGTGACAATTACGAAGACTGCGTAAGAAATGCCATTGCAATAGGTGGGGATTCAGACACACTTGCTTGTATGGCGGGTTCTATTGCGGAGGCGTATTATGGTGTGCCTTCTGAATTGCGTGAAAAGGCATACACATACCTCCCAGAGAAAATTATTGAAGTTATTGAAAAGTTTGAGTTTAGATTTGGGAAATAATTCTAATATTATATATGAGCTGGATTTGCCATAGGTGTGAAACAGAAAACCCTGACTCTGTAGATGTTTGTGAGGTTTGTGACGCTCAAGCTCCACGAATCAATAGTTTTATTTATGATAGAGTAATCAATGATGATTCTACTGTTATACGATGGAATGCTGAGTGTTGCGATAGAGTCGTGATAGTTTATAGAGAAAAACAGTATGATGTTACGGATATGAATTCCTATAAACTGGAGATAGAATCATTTGAAGATGAGGCTGTACAATTCCTGCTTTCGAGTGATGTGACAGATGATAGGAGATTCAGTTTTGTTATGCATCTTTTCCGTGCTCCAATTATAGAGTTCAGTGCGGATAAACTAAAATTAAAAAGAGGCGAACAAACAAGTATAGTGTTATCTTGGAGAATTTATAATGCGAGTAGCTCAGTTTTAAGGTCTTTGAATGAGACCATAAGAATAAGTGATCATGGGACTAAAACTGTGTTTCACGATACTGCGTGTGAATATACTATAGAAGCTACTGCGTTAGATGGTGAGACATTGTTTTCAAAGCAGGTTAGTATAAAGGTGTTTGATGAGTGTGAGATTGAGTTTGAAGCGGAAAAGTATTTTGTTTTCCCTTCTGTTCCAGTCAAGTTGTCGTGGAATGTGAAACATGCTAAAAAGGTGTGGCTTGATTCGGCCGAGGTGAAAACGAAAGGTTCGAAAACAGTTAAACCGGTCAAGAATTCAACCTACACCATCAAGGCTGAAGATGAATTTGGGATTAAAGAAGAACAAATTGAAATTCAGATGCTTCCAATCCCACAAGTCAAAAGCATACTAGTGCCGACACCAACTATAACCAACAATATGGCTATCAATGTAAAGCAGCCACGATATAATGTAAATGTCAAATTCCCCAAGATTAATATGCCGCTTGTTGATACAGAGGTTCCTCATGTGCCCAAGTTCCCGGAAATGGGTTTGGGCGTTGACATAGAACCTCCACAGGTCGCCTCGCTGACTGATTTGGGGCTTAATGTTGAGCTATCTCCACCATTACCCAGGTTTAGTCTGAAGGAGTCAATAAAAAAAGTATTTAATCACATAAAAAATAAAGACAATGAAAAACATTAATAGAAATGTTGCCGATAACGAAGAAACAATCGTGAAGTCGGGTGGTCACATCAATGAATTCTTGTGGCTTTGTGCTGGGGTGAACCGAAGAGTGCTTCGTCAATGTCCGACCGATTATGCAAAATATGCTGGAATAGGAGGTACCATACTTTTCACTGCACTGATGGCCATATTATCTGGTGGTTATGCGTTTTATACCATATTCAACAACCAATTGACAGCCGTGTTTTTTGGCATTTTTTGGGGGCTCTTGATTTTTAATCTCGATCGATTTATGGTGAACACTATGTATTCAGATGGTACACATAAAATTACCAAAGATGAGCTAAAAGGAGGTATTCCGAGAATTATATTAGCAATTTTTCTTGGCATAGTCATATCTACTCCTATTGAAATGAGAATCTTTAAAGATAAGATACAAACACAATTGATGATTGAGCAAGGGAAAACTGAGAAAAAAATTGATGCCGAGTATCGTGATTTGACAAGAGAAATAAATGAATTATCTCGTGAGAAGAATCATAATGATTCACTTTTACGTGTTAAACAGGACCAATTAGTTGCTATTTCAGATTCTTTACAAGCGGAGTATAATGGACGTAGAACCTCTGGGCAACGAGGAAATGGAATAATTTATAAAGAGCTTGAGAAGAAAAAGAAAGAATTAGAGCGTCAAGTAGGTAATCTAGAAAAAGAAACTAAGCAAAAGAATGATGCCATTGATATAAGGTTGAATCCGAAAATAAAAGAACAGAATAATTATGAGAAACAAAAACACAAGGCACTGCAATCGGAAAGAGGATTTACTGCAGAGTTGAGGGCTTTATACGAGCTGACATCTCCGAAAGAATCTTTAATTCTTTTCATTTCAAGAATGATGATAATGTTGCTTTTCATTACTATTGAAGTTATTCCAACATTCTTTAAGATGATGATTGCATCGGGGCCATACGATGATTTGTTGAGGGCGGAGATGCATAAAGCCAGGGTGTTGGCCGACAAGCGGATTTCTGATTTGAACGATGAGGTTAATACGCAGGTTCAAATTTCAACTGCTAAGAATAAAGAACGGCTTGAGACTGAGGTGACAGCCAATAAGGAATTGATGAAGAAACTTGCCAAGACTCAAGCTGAATTGTTGCAAAACGCTATTGACAAGTGGAAAGAGGATGAAATGACAAAAATAGCTCAAGACCCGTCGCTTTATATCAAAGGAAATCATCAACCTGACGATAATTAATCATGAAAATACCAGGACTAACATTTTCATGGAAACGGGCCTTAGGCATTACGCAGGCGAGACAACGGCTTGCACGCAAAATAGGTGTACCTACATCTAAAGCAGGCTTGGAGCGCAAAATTGGCAATAAGATTATTTCTGTGTTTTTTGGTAAGAAAAAGTAAGATTTATATACAATGAAGCCTATAATTAAACTTGTTGTCGCTGTTTTGCTGCTGGTGTGTTTGGCTGATATGCCGTATGGTTTCTATCAGCTAGTGCGTTTTGCCGCGACCGCTGCCTTTGTTTATTTATCTTACGATTACTTTAAGTCAAATCAAGATGTGAAAGGCGTAATCTTTGCACTTCTTGCAGTCCTGTTCCAGCCGTTCTTCAAGATTGCTCTAGGGAGAACTCTCTGGAATGCTATCGACATCATTGTTGCCGCTGGTCTATTTTATCTTATCATAACAAGTTTCAATAAGAAGCATAAAGCATAGTGTTGGCTTAAGGTGGCTTTTGCTCTTGTGAGCTTTTAATTGTTCTTGTGAAATTTCTTGGGGGGGGATGGGGTGAAATTCGGTAATAATGCCTAACTTTGTGCAAATTTTTATTATAAAGTTAGATAGAGATATGTCGATTGATAAAATTATAGCTGAATCTACGGCGCAGGCTGTGCAGGCTCTGTACGGCGTGGAAGTTGCCGTGGATAGTATTGTTCCGCAGACTACCAAGAAGGAGTTTGAGGGCAACCTGACGATTGTTGTGTTTCCGTTCCTGAAGGCATCGCACAAGCGCCCCGAGGACACTGCGCAGGAAATTGGCGACTACCTGGTGGCCAACTGCGAGGCTGTGGAGAAATATAATGTGATCAAGGGTTTCCTGAACATTACCATCAAACCGAGTTTCTGGACGGGCGTGCTGCAGCACATCGCGCAAGAGCCCGACTATGGCATGAAACCGGTGACTGACGACAGCAAGCTGGTGATGGTTGAATACTCGTCGCCCAACACCAACAAGCCGCTGCACCTGGGCCATGTGCGCAACAATCTGCTGGGTTACAGCCTTGCCAAGATTCTGGAGGCCAACGGCAACAAGGTGGTGAAAACCAACATTGTGAACGACCGTGGCATTCACATCTGCAAGTCGATGCTGGCCTGGCTCAAGTGGGGCGAAGGCGCTACTCCCGAGTCCACTGGCAAGAAGGGCGACCACCTGATTGGCGACTACTATGTGCTCTTTGACCAGCACTACAAGGCCGAGGTGAAGCAGATTGCCGCCGAGCAGGGCATCGGCGAAGAAGAGGCCGAAAAGCAGTCGACCCTGATGCACGAGGCTGCGCAAGATGAACGAGTGGGTGTATGCCGGTTTCGACGAGACCTACAAGCGCATGGGCGTGTCGTTTGACAAGATATATTATGAGAGCGAAACCTATCTTGAAGGCAAGGAAAAGGTGCTCGAAGGCTTGGAGAAAGGTGTGTTCTACAGGAAAGAAGATGGCTCGGTGTGGGCCGACCTCACGCCCGACGGCCTCGATCACAAGCTGCTGCTGCGCAGCGACGGCACATCGGTCTATATGACGCAGGACATTGGCACCGCCAAGCTGCGCTATCAGGACTATCCCATCGATCAGATGATATATGTGGTGGGCAATGAGCAGAACTATCACTTCCAGGTGCTCGCACTGCTGCTCGACAAGGTGGGCTTCAAGTGGGGCAAGGACCTGATTCACTTCTCCTATGGCATGGTGGAACTGCCCAGCGGCAAGATGAAGAGCCGTGAAGGCACCGTGGTGGATGCCGACGACCTGATGGACGAGATGATCGACACCGCCCGCACCATGAGCAACGAACCTGGCCGTCTGGCCGGCGTGCCCGACGAGGAGAAAGAAGATGTGCTGCGCATGATAGGCCTGGGAGCCTTGAAATACTTCATCCTGAAGGTTGACCCGCGCAAGAACATGCTCTTCAACCCGCAGGATTCAATCGATTTCAACGGCAACACTGGTCCGTTTATCCAGTACACCTATGCCCGCATCCAATCGGTGCTGCGCAAGAGCGATGCCGCCGACATGCAGGTCGACATCAGCGCCTACGAACCCATCGAGAAAGAGGTGGAACTGGTGCAGCGTCTTGCCGACTATGTGGGCGTGGTAACCGAGGCCGGCAAGTCGTACAGTCCTGCCGTGATTGCCAACTATGTGTATGAACTGGCCAAGGCCTACAACCAGTTCTATCACGACTGCAGCATCTTGAAAGAAGAGAATGCCGTGACGCGCGCCTTCAGGCTGCTGCTGAGCCAGACGGTGGCCAAGGTGCTCAAGAGCGGATTCGGTCTGCTGGGCATCGAAATGCCATCGCGCATGTGATTGGCATGGTTATTGCAATTACAAAAGGAAAACAACTAAAATTTTAAAGATATGAACGATTTCAGCAATCTCAATCAGTATCAGAATGGATACATGAACTCGGCAACAGCCGAGAACGAATTGGCACTGAGCAGCTTTGTTGCCAAGGTGATGCAGCAAGTCTACTTCCGCATGTTCCTGGGTCTGGTGGTCACTGCAGTGGCTTCGTGGCTCATGGTGCAAAGCGAGGGTGCCATGATGTGGTTTGTGAGCAACAGTTGGGCCTTCTGGGTGCTGATGATCGCCGAGATAGGTCTGGTGATTTATCTGTCGGCCCGCATCAACAAGATGAGTCCCACGACGGCTGCAGCACTATTCTTTGTGTATGCGGCATTGAACGGCGTGGTGTTGTCGCCCATATTCATCGTTTACACGGGCGCCTCGATTGCCAAGACCTTCTTCATCACAGCCGGCGTGTTTGGTGTGATGAGCGTGTATGGCTGGGTAACGAAGAAAGACCTGTCGAAGATGGGTTCCATTCTCATGATGTGCCTGTTGGGCCTCATTGTGGTGTCGGTGGTCAACATCTTCCTGCACAGCACGCAGCTCGACTGGATTATCTCGTTTGCCGGTGTTGCCATCTTCATTGGCCTCACAGCATGGGACACCCAGGCCATTAAGCAAATGGCCGCACAGAGCGACTATAGCAATGTGAGCAAGGTTGCCACGATGGGTGCGCTGGAGCTCTATCTCGACTTCATCAACCTGTTCCTGTACCTGCTGCGCATCTTTGGCAGCCGTGACTAA
The DNA here is from genome assembly GCA_902768435.1 of uncultured Bacteroidales bacterium. Lineage (GTDB taxonomy): Bacteria > Bacteroidota > Bacteroidia > Bacteroidales > Muribaculaceae > Sodaliphilus. The sequence continues at coordinate 33,853 of CACXLJ010000015.1, forward strand.
AACAGGGTTGAAAAACTCAAGAGAAATAAGGTGAACCGCCTTCTCACGGCGGTTCTTTTTTTTGTCAGAAAGATTTTTTTTCTGACTTTACACAATAAAAATATGTTTTTAGAGTTATAAGCATAGAAACTAATTTTTATTTGCGCAATGAAATCAATCAAAACAAAAGCGATATTGGTAGCCACCCTGCTGTCAACAAGCCTTGCGGGTATGGCCCAAGACGACATCAAAGACAATGAATTCAACCCCATAACCACCGGTGTGACCTCGCTGAGCATCACCCCCGATGCTCGCGGTGCCTCGATGGGTGACCTGGGTGCCGCCACCGAGAGCGACTGCAACTCGCAGTTCTGGAATCCATCGAAATATGCATTTGCCTACAGCAGTGCGGGCGTTGCCCTGTCGTACACCCCTTGGTTGCGCAAGATTGTGAACGACATCTTCCTTGCCAACCTGTCGGGTTACTGGAAACTGGGTAGCGGCGACAATCAGGCAGTGAGTGCCTCGATGCGCTATTTCTCACTTGGCGAGATTCAGACGACCGACGACGGCGGTAGCGCCATGGCCAGCATCAACCCCTTTGAAATGGCGTTTGATGTGGGTTACTCGCGCAAACTGAGCGAGAAATTCTCGATGGGCGTTGTGCTGCGCTACATCTATAGCGACCTGGGCTATTCGGAGTATTCATCGACCGAGCGCACCAAAGGCGCTTCGGCATTCTCGGCCGACATTTCGGGTTACTTCACCACCTATCCTGTGATAGGCCGCAACGAGTGCCAGTGGTCGCTGGGTTGGAACATCTCCAACATCGGCTCGAAAGTGTCGTACGACAACGGCGACAACCCCGCCTTCTTGCCCGCTAACCTGCGATTGGGTACTGCTTTCACCTTCCCGCTTGCCGACTATCACAACCTGACGCTGGCTGTTGATGCCAACAAACTGCTGGTACCCGTGAAGCCACGCCTCTCGGACTTCGACAATCAGGAAGATTATGAGAAGGCGCTGCAGGAATGGAAAGACGAATCGTCGATTTCGGGTATCTTCAAGTCGTTCCACGACGCTCCCGGCGGTGCCAAAGAGGAGTTGCGCGAAATCACCTTCTCGGTAGGTGCCGAGTATGCCTATAACCAGCAATTCTTCTTCCGCGCCGGTTACTTCCACGAGAACAAGTGGAAAGGTAACCGCAACTACTTCAGTCTGGGTGCCGGCTTCTCGCTGAATGTGCTCAAGATTGATGCCGCCTATATGATTGCCACCGCACAGAACAGTCCGCTCGACCAGACGCTGCGCTTCACCTTGTCGTTCGACATGGAGGGCATCAAGGGCCTCTTTGGCAGGAAATAAGCGGTAGTTGCGCGTAACGACAAACGATATTTTAGGGCATAAGGTTGAGGTGTTAAGTGTTATCACCGCAATCTTATGCGCTTTTTTAAGGGTTTAGTGGATTGCTGACGCTGGGCTCATATAATTAAATAGAAACGATTAAAAACAGATATAGACGACATGACAAGAATAGGAATGGGCTTTGATGTGCACCGCCTGGTGCCCGACCGCGAACTGTGGATTGGCGGTGTGAAGATTGACCACGAGCTGGGGCTGCTGGGTCACAGCGATGCCGATGTGGCGATTCACGCCCTGTGCGACGCCCTGCTCGGTGCCGCCAACTTGCGCGACATTGGTTATCACTTCCCCGACACCGACCCCAAGTGGAAGGGGGCCGACAGCCGCAAACTGCTCGCAAGGGTGATAGAACTGCTTGCCGAGCAAGGCTACACGCTGGGCAACTGCGACATCACCATCTGCGCCGAGCGGCCCAAGATGAATCCCCACATCCCCGCCATGAAGCAGCAACTCGCCGCTGCTATGCACTGCGACGAGAACCAGATTTCGATCAAGGCCACCACCACCGAGCGGCTGGGCTTCACCGGCCGTGAAGAGGGCATTGCCGCCTACGCCGTCGCCCTTATCGAGCAAGTTTCCGTAGTATCATAGGTTTTTTGTTGATTCATGAAGCGTGATCGTGTCATATTGCTCTTGTTCTTCGCCGCCCTGCTTGTGGGTTGTGGGGACAGCCACGATGCGCGTGTTACCGCCGAGCTTGACTGTGCCGACTCGCTGCTGCGCACCAGTGACACCGCTGCCCACAGCGCCGCCCTGCGACAGATGCTCGCACTCGACACCGCCCGCGCCCTGCAGGCCGACGAAGCCCTGCGCGCCCGCCATGCCCTGCTGCTCGTCCAGGCACGATACAAGTGCTATGTGACCGAGCCGGCCGACAGCGCCCTCATCGACAGCGCCCTTAGTTATTATACCGACCATCATGGCTCTTCTGCCGACCACGAGCGCTACACCCGCGCCCTTATCTACAGCGGTGCCGTAGCCGAAGAACTCGGCCACCCCCAGCAGGCTATGCAGCACTACCTCGAGGCCGAGTCCACCGCTGACCCCAACGACCACCACAATATGGGTCACTCTAAATTTCTGATAGCTAACATATATCAAAGAAATTACACATCCGTTCCAATAGTCATCAACAAATATAAAGAAGCTCTTTCCCACTATCTCTTAACAGATGAAACAAAATTTCAGGTTGTATGTTATCGAGAAATAGGTGCTTTATATAGAGCTTTTAATACAGATAGTGCTCTAATTTATCTTGATAAGTCAATTTCACTTGCCTCGAAACTAGAAGATACAAACTATGTTTTTTCATCTCAAATGATGTTGGCAAGACTCTTGTATGAACAAGGAAGTTATCAAAATTCAAAAAATTTAGCTGTCAATATTATAAATAACGCAAAAAGTGACTTTAGGGAAACTCAGCAGTTTTATATTGCAGCTGACTCTTACATTAAGTTGGGAATGCTAGATTCAGCACAGTTCATTATCAACAATACACCGACTCCAGAAAGAGCTGAAGACAGTATGAGAATGTCTCGTACACTATCAGAATTACATAAATCCAGAAACAATTATAAGGCTTATTCAAATGAGCTACTTGTAGGTAATCAAATAGCGGATTCTATTCTTATACATGCTTCTGAAGTCAATTTGCCAGAAGAGGAGAGGGCGTTCAAATCAAGCAAGCAGCATAATGAGCTGGTTTCATCTCATATTAGAAGAGTTTTCATATTGGCATTTTTAATTCTTGCACTTATTATCATAATTATAGTATATAGGAAAAAGCACAAACATGCTAAGTGCAAGATGTCTTTGATGGCTGAACAGCTTCAGCAAGCTATTAACCAGTTGAATGTGACAACACAGCTTCAACAAACTAATGACATGTCAAAAGAAGAGTCCATGTCAAAACTGATAGCATCTACCGAATCACAGATCCATATCACACAAAGCATATTAGAGAAATTGGCATCGCAGAGAAGAGGCAAAGATTCTGAACTTATCGCCCACCTTGCAGGCATTGTGTCAATCAATAGTAACGACAACTCTTTCTGGAAAAGCCTCAAAATATATCTTGATGTCAAATACAACAATATCATTACATATTTGCAAGATACTTATCCTGCCATCAACACATCTTGCATACGCTTCATTTGTTTGTGTTTTGCAGGTTTTTCCAATACAGCAATAGCTTATTGTGCAAATGTCACTAGCACTCACACGATCACAAATAAGAAGCGCACAATTCCAGTTGAATTTATGGGACTTGATATGAATCTGAATGAGGTAAAGAAAAGGTATTTGAATGGTGCACTTTAAACCAAAATTTGTGTTTTCTTCTAAACAAGGTTTTGCCCTGAAATGTTAAAGGACTTTTTAACATTTCGTTATTTATAGTAATCTCCCATTTATTTCTTTGGCAATCAACTAAATATAATCCAACAACCAATGGCGTAAATAGGATTATCATTTTTATTGTCAAAACTAGTGGTATCATTAACTTTGCAACACAACCAAAACCAGAAAATTATGAGAAGTTTTTTTCCAATCTTTTTGTTTTTATTCGCTGCAGTTTCTGCAAATCCCATTGTTTTATCACCCGCACAAGAGCAAGTCGATTTACGACAAATTGGCCAAACAATCCCTCATATTGAGGTGAATCCTCCAGCCGATATGCCCGATGTGTACTACAACAGCGAACTGGATGTGATCAATCGATGTATGTTATAGCGACAAGCCTTACGGCGGGCAATCATGTTGATGCCAACCGAACAAGCGGTGATTTCATCATACCATCAGCTAAACAATTTGAAGTTGAATACAGCGACAAGGTGGTGCTGGCACCAGGTTTCAAGGTCAATAAAGGAGGTATTTTTAAGGCCAGATTGGGTGCATCAACCTATAAAAATCGGTAATTATTCTTTTAATTTGAGTTTATTTTTTAATTTTGCAATAACTAAACAATTATAACAATGAAAAGTTTATTTTTTTCAATTACGTTAGCTCTGGCATGCTGGAGCAACATGATGATGGCAGAAATCCATGAACACGAGTATGTCCCCCTGCTCGAAGATGGTCGCCAATGGATATATTCATTTGAAGAAGGCATTTGGCTGGGTGAAGAATTAACAACAAGAATAGGGTTTTATAAACTTTATCTTCAAGGTGATACAGTAATAGATGGGAAAAAGCACTTAAAATGCTACTATAAGTCTCTTTCTTCAAATAGTTATGGCTGGGCAAATGAAGACTATCCAATTGCCTATATGAGAGAGGAAGGGAAATTGATTTTCGCTGTAGATAATGAAAATAATGGCTTTTACGATGAACCCCTCTACGGAGGACCTGAAGGTTGTATTTATAATTTTGAGGACATGAGTAATGTTGAGGAAGAATTTAAGGATATTATCGATGTCTTCATAGCGGGAAAATGGAGAAGAGTCTTTAAATGGTATTATAATACTGATATTATTGAAGGCATAGGCGCTGATGGTTTTGGTGATTTGCTCTATCCTGTTCAACATGGTACAACATGCTCACATTGTGACTATAAAGACGATGATGGTCTGGTGATGATGCTGGACAAGGATGGCAATATTTTATACAAGGGTTCAGCCTATGTCAAATATCTTGAGACAAAACCCGCTGGCGACGTGAACGGTGACGGCAAGGTGAATGTCTCTGATGTCGCTGTTCTCGTCAACCTCATCCTCGGCATCAAGTAAACTCTCGCTGCGCTCGAGTTTAGGGTTGACTGTTTAGTGTTTGCGTTTAGCGCAAGGCATTTAACCCGCCAAGCCCCGTTAGGGGCGACAGATAATAGGCAGGGGTGTGAGCCCCTGTTTCAAAGCAATTTAAATCAATTAGCCCCATCGGGGCGACAGACCGTGTGCAGGGCTGGCCTCACCGCCAGCCCTCATTGGTTTTGATAGAAAATATCAGTTATCGGTTACCCCAAAATCGTAATGACCGAATCGGGATTATTGACGATAATGGGAGATTTATTAGGAGAATTAGAGTTTTTTGAATAACTTTGTGTGCTTAGTCAATTATCAGGCAAAAGAAATAAGGTAGACATGACAATAATACTGAAACAGATGAAAGGCGCGTTGTGTGCCGTGGCTCTATTGCTCACGAGCACAGCGACAATGGGCGCCGTAGAGATAAAGGACCTGTTCATGAACGAGCCGGGCGTGGTGTTTGAACTGCTGCCCGAGGCAACCCGCATCAGCATGATATCGTATCATGAGAACGAGCAGAATGTGTATGCCACCAACCGCGCTGGCAACAGTTCGCACATTGCTGCGCTGGAGCCTCGCCACATGGTGGTGGAGATGTCGGCGGGACGCACGGTGGAGCTGCAGCTGCTGGTGACGGGCACCGACAGCGTGGTGATGGTGATTGACCACTACAAGACCCCTTATCCCGATGGTGTGGTCACCTTCTACGACACCAAGTGGAAAGCGCTCAAAACCGACAAACTGTTCAAGGCTCCCAAGATGGAAGATTTCATTCGGCCCGGCACCCCCAAAAATGTGGTGAAGGACATCAAGCAGAATGTGACCTTCCCACTCATCGACTATGAGCTGGAGGGCAATGGCATGCAGCTGACGGCACGCCAGCATCTGGCCGATTTCTACACAGCGACCGATTTTGCCCGCTGGAAACCCTATCTCTACGACAAACTCATCTACACGATAGTCAAGAATAAAATCACCTTAACAGCACCCCGATAATGCAAGACCTCAATTTATCACAACCGCAGGCTATCAGTCTGCTGGAATTCAATGGGCGCATTAAACGATTGCTGAACGACTCCAGTGTGCTCAACTGCTGGGTGATGGCCGAGACGAGCGATGTGCGCATCAACCGCCACTGCTACCTGGAACTGCTGCAGAAGAATCCTAACACGGGCGAGACCATAGCCCGCATTCGTGCTGTGATATGGGCAAATACCTTCCAGCGATTGAGCTACAACTTTATGCAGGTTACTGGGCAGCCGTTCAACAATGGCATGAAGGTGATGGTGCTGGTGAGTGCCAGTTTTCATGAGCAATATGGCATATCGCTGGTTATCAACGATATCAACCCTGAGTTCACGCTGGGCGATATGGCCCGCCGCCGCATTGAGATCATTCAGCGGCTCACCAGCGAGGGCATTATCAACATGAACAAGGAACTGGAGTGGCCCGAGGTGCCGCAGCGCATTGCCGTGATCTCGGCACAGGGAGCGGCAGGCTATGGCGACTTCATGAACCAGCTGCGCAACAATCCCTACGGGCTCAAGTTCTACACTGCGCTGTTCGGTGCCGTGATGCAGGGACAGCAGACGGTGCCCTCGGTCATCGCCGCACTGGAGAAAATCGGGGCCAACGAGGACCTGTTCGACTGCGTGGTCATCATTCGCGGAGGCGGTTCCACGACCGACCTCAACTGGTTTGACGACTACACGCTGGCCGCCAATGTGGCGCAGTTCCCGCTGCCGGTGATTGTGGGCATCGGGCATGAGCGCGATGTGACCGTGCTCGACTATGTTGCCGCCGAGCGCGTCAAGACCCCGACAGCCGCCGCCGAGTTGCTGATAGGGAAGGGGAGTGCTGCGCTGGCGCATCTCACCGAACTCACTAACGATGTTGTGAGCATTGCCCGCAACTACATAAGCCGCTCTTCAGAGCAACTTGCCTACTTGTCGAGCACCATTCCCATGGCGGCGCGTCACCTGGCCGAGCGTGCCCGCATGCAACTGCAGCAGTTCATGAGCAACATACCGCTGCATGCCAAGTCGCGCATCGATGCCGAGCGCGAGAAACTGGGACGCACCGCCGACCGCATCAAGGATGCTGCCGCCCGAGCCATGCTCAAGGAGCAGATGCGGCTCGAGGCCATGAACGACAAGGTGCAGCTGCTTTCGCCTCGCAACACGCTCAATCGTGGCTACTCGCTCACCTTGTGCAACGGCAAGGCGGTGACCGACGCCAGTCAGCTGAAAGCAGGCGATGTGATCACATCGCACTTCAAGACGGGTCATGTGCAATCGACCGTAAAATAAAATCGATAATTCCCATAAAACCCTAAACCCTCCCCCTCAACACTAAACACTAAACTCTATATGGAAGAAGAACTTAAACAGTTGACTTACACGCAGGCAATTGCCGAACTCGAACAAATTGTACAGAAGATGCAGAGCGCCGACTGCACTATCGACAACCTGAGCGACTATACCGCACGCTCGCTGCAGCTGCTCAAGGTGTGCAAGAGCAAACTCACCGAAACCGACGAGAAACTCAAGAAGATTCTTGCCGAACTCGACGAAGAGAAACAGTGAAGCCCATGAAACGACGGACTAAAAGGCTGCTTTGGGCAGTAGTGGCAGTATTTGTGCTGTTGCTTGCCGCTACTGTTGCAGGGGCATTCTATCTTGTGGATTATGCCCTCACGGCCGACCACTTGAACGAGCAGGAAGCCTACCAGAGCCTCTATGAGCATCATCCCGAACTGCGCCCGTGGGTCGACAGCCTCAAGCGGGCCGAAGCCCTGCGCGACACCTTTGTAGTCATCGACGGCAACAAGCTGCATGCTACGCTTGTCGCTGCCAAGCAACCCACCAACAAGGTGGCGGTACTCATTCATGGCTACAAGAACTCGAATGTGATGATGCTCGACTATGGCCACATTTACTATGAGCAGCTGGGCTACAACCTGTTGCTGCCCGACCTGTACGGGCACGGACAGAGCGAGGGCGACCACATCAACATGGGCTGGCTCGACCGCAAAGATGTGATTCAGTGGCTGCGAGTGGCCGATGCTGCCTTCAAGGGCGACTCCACCGCCACGCAGATGGTGTTGCACGGCGTGTCGATGGGCGCTGCCACGGTGATGGCAATGAGCGGCGAGCAATTGCCGCCCAGCGTGAAGTGCATCGTGGAAGATTGCGGCTACACCTGCGTCTTCGATCAGTTCAAGCACAACCTGAAGGACGAGTTCGGTCTGCCGTCGTTCCCCTTGCTCAATGCAGCAAGCCTTGTGTGCCGCATGAAGTATGACTGGGGTTTTGGCGAAGCCTCGATGCTCGAGCAGGTGCGCAAGTGCCGCTTGCCCATGCTCTTCATTCACGGTGACAACGACGACTTTGTGCCTACTGCCATGGTCAACGACCTCTATGCGGCTAAACCGCAGCCCAAAGAACTCTATATGGGCAAAGGCTCGGCCCACGCCTTGACGCTGGGCGACCACCGTGCCGAGTATGCCGCCCGCATTACCGCCTTCTGCAACCGCTACATTCACTAAAAAATAACTGCTAAAAAAACTTATCATATCATGAAAAAAGTACTATTGATGGCCGTGGCCGCCCTGATGGCTACAATGGGCATTCAGGCCCGTGACAGTGAACCCAATGCGCGCATGTCGTGCACCAGCATCATGGTGGGCAAGCGTGCCTCGACCGATGGCTCGGTGATGACTTCGCACACATGCGACTCGTGGTACCGCACCTGGATGCGCATGGTGCCAGCCCAAGACTATGAGCGCGACACGGTGACCGCCATCTATGAGGGCCGCATGCACACCCAATCGGCACAAGACAGCACCAAGATGTATCGCCTGGGTGTGATTCCGCAGGCGCGCCACACCTATCGCTACCTCGACACAGCCTATCCGTGCATGAACGAGAAGCAGCTTGCCATGGGTGAGACTACCATTGGCGGCCGCGACACACTGCGCAACAAGAAGGGCATGTTCTACATCGAGGAACTGGAGCGCATCGCTCTGGAGCGCTGCTCCACTGCCCGCGAGGCCATCAGGCTCATGGGCCAACTGGTGAAGGACTATGGCTATGGCGACAGCGGCGAGTGCCTTACCATTGCCGACAAGAACGAGGTGTGGATATTTGAGGTGTTCGGCGAAGGGCCCAAAAAAGCGGGCGGCGTGTGGGCTGCCGTGCGCATCCCCGACGACGAGATTGCCGTGTCGGCCAACATCTCGCGCATCACCACGCTCGACCTCAACAACCCCGACCGCTACATGGCCTCGGACAATGTGTACGATGTGGCCAAGAAACTGAAACTGTGGGACGGCAAGGAGGAATTCAACTTCTGGCGCGTGTATAGCGGCGAGAACTATTTTCATGAGAAGAAAAACTATAGCGTGCGCGAGCACTACATCATGAGCCAGCTGGCGCCGTCGCTGAACTTGAGTGACACTACCGAGATATTGCCGCTGAGCGTGAAACCCGACTCGCTGGTGAGCCCCGAGCGCGTGATGCAGCTGCTCATGAGCTACTACGAGGGCACCGACAAGAACTTGAGCGGCCGCAACAAAATTCCCAATCCCAAGCGCAAAGATAAAGATGGAAAACTGGTGGAAAACGAGCCCGACAGCATTGTGTCGCCATTCTCCAACCCGTGGATGCGTCCCGACGAGATCAATATGTACTATGCCATGGGCGACTCGGTGATGAAGAACATTCGCACCGTGAGCGTGTCGTGGTGCGCCTATAGCACCGTGATTCAGTGTCGTTCGTGGTTGCCCGACGAAGTGGGTGGCGTGACCTGGATGGCACTCGACAACCCGGGCGAGAGTCCGCGATTCCCCATCTTTGCCGGCACCACCGAGCTGCCCAAGATGCTGCAGGTGTGCGGACAGCACAGCGAACGCGACGATGCCGCCCTTTGGCACTACCGCAAGGCTAATCGCCTGGCCACCGTGCGCTGGGGCACGCACCGCAAGAAACTGGAACCGCTGCGCGACTACTTCATGCACAAGGGGCTGCGCGAACTCCCCTTTGTGCAGGACACCTGGATGCAGCTCAATGCCGCCAACAAGGACGAGGCGCAACTGATGCTCAACGGCTATGTGGCCGACTTCTTCGGCGCCACCATCGTGCGCTGGGACGAACTGGCCCGCCACCTCTGGTACGAGACCTGGAAAGGCTTCTAAACAAGACGCTTTCAAATGCTTTTTCGTTGATAATTTGGTGGGTGCGGTAAAAGTGCTTACCTTTGCAGGCGTTTTTCAGCAACTTGGGCATTCTAAAGCCCGTTATACAACATCATTATGGCAACATTTCAAGAATTAGGCGTAAGAGAAGATTTACTGCGCGCGATAACCGAGTTAGGCTACCAACAGCCCATGCCCATTCAAGAGAAGGTGATACCGCACCTGCTCAACGAGGACACCGATGTGGTGGGCCTTGCCCAGACAGGAACGGGCAAGACGGCCGCCTTCGGTCTGCCCACGCTGCAGCGCATCAATACTGAGATTCGCGAACCTCAGGCCCTGATTCTTGATCCCACACGCGAGCTGTGCCTGCAGACCTGCAGCGACCTTACCGCCTACTCAAAGTATATGCCCGATGTGAAGATTCTGCCCGTGTATGGCGGTTCGAACATCGAGACGCAGATGAAGGCGCTGAAAAAGGGTGTGCAAGTGGTGGTGGCCACACCAGGCCGCCTCATCGACCTGATCAACCGCAAGGCCATCACGCTCAAGTATGTGAACACCGTGGTGCTTGACGAGGCCGACGAGATGCTGAACATGGGCTTTGTCGACGACATCAACGAGATTCTTGCCTATGTGCCTGGCGACCGCAAGATGCTGCTCTTCTCGGCCACCATGCCACGCGAAATTGCCGAGATTGCCAAGAACTACATGAACAATCCGCAGGAGTATGTGGTGGGCACGCGCAACGAGAGCAGCGCCAATGTGCATCACATCTACTATATGGTGAACGCCAAGCAGAAGTATTTGGCACTCAAGCGCATTGTGGACTACCTGCCGCGGGTTTATGGCATCATCTTTTGCCGCACCCGTGCCACTGCACAAGAGGTGGCGTCGCAGCTCATCCAGGACGGTTATGATGCCGATGCGCTGCATGGCGATCTCTCGCAGGCACAGCGCGATGCCGTGATGAAGAAGTTCCGCGAGCGCAACCTGCAGTTGCTCGTCGCCACCGATGTGGCCGCCCGCGGACTCGACGTAGATGACCTCACGCACATCATCAGCTACAGTCTGCCCGATGACAACGACATCTACAACCACCGTAGCGGCCGCACAGGCCGTGCCGGCAAGTATGGCGTGAGCATCGCCATCATTCACAGCCGCGAGAAGAGCAAACTCAAACAAATCCAGAAACACATAGGCAAGGAATTTGAGCGCCGCGAAGTGCCCACACCCCAGATGATTATCGAGAAACAGCTCTTCTCCATGGCGAGCAGCATTGAGAATGTGGAGGTGAACGAAGAGGCCATCGCGAAGTATCTGCCACCCATCCTCAACAAGTTGTCGTGGCTCTCGAGCGAGGAATTGGTGAAGCGATTCCTGTCGTACGAGTTCAATCGTCTGTTTGACTACTACAAAAATTCGCCTGAAGTAGAGAATGTGTCAGAACATAAGGAGCGTGCTGCGCGTGGCAAGAAAGGCGAAGCTCAACAACGACCTGCCGATCAGGACAAGGATCGTCGCGTGGGCGAGGAGGGCTATGAGCGCGTGTATGTGAATGTGGGCAAAGCCGACGGCTTCTTTGCCCCATCGCTTATCAAGCTCATCAACGAGAACACGCACGGACAGCGCATCGGACTGGGACGCATCGACCTGATGTCGAACTACTCACTGTTTGATGTGCGCAAGGGCGAGGCGCACCGGGTGGTGAGTGCGCTGAAGAATGCCGACTTCTACGGCAAGCGCCTCTATCTTGAGATTGCCGACCAGCACAAGGATTATGCCACCATGAGCAGTAGCGGCAAACATGCTCGAAATAGTCGTGCGCGCCGCAAGCAGCAGTATGTTGACGAGTATGCGTTCGACCGCAAGCGTGGCGGCAAACGAACCCGCCGCGATTCGGAACGCGGTTTCCGCAGTGCCAAGGCCCGCCGTGCCGCCGACAAAAAAGGTCGCAGCTGACCTTGCAGGGAGTGCTAGAGGCTATAGCCATTCTTAATTTACTAGAAACACCAGAAATGCTAGAAATACTAGAAACGCTAGGTTTTCTAGTCGTGCTAGGCATACTAGGTCTGCTAGTTATGCTGGGTGTAAGAAGGCTCTTGTGAAAGCTTTGTGCATTTTTCGTGGGGAGGTGTGGGTGAATTGCAGAATTTTTTGTAATTTTGCAGTTTAAAATTCAAAACACCTCAATAACAGTGGAGACAAGATACATTTTCGTAACAGGCGGCGTGGTTTCATCCTTGGGCAAAGGCATTATCTCGTCGTCGATAGCTCGTTTGTTGCTGTCTCGTGGTTTCAATGTCACGATTCAGAAGTTTGACCCCTACATCAACATCGATCCCGGTACGCTCAACCCCTATGAGCACGGCGAATGCTATGTGACCGTCGACGGTCATGAGGCCGACCTTGACTTGGGCCACTATGAGCGTTTCACCAACATCAAGACTACCCGTGCCAACAACATCACCACTGGTCGCGTGTATCAGAGCGTGATCGACAAGGAGCGCCGTGGCGACTATCTGGGCAAGACGGTACAGATTATCCCACACATCACCGACGAAATCAAGCGCAATGTGAAGTTGCTGGGCAGTACGGGAAAATATGACTTCGTGATTACCGAAATTGGTGGCACTGTGGGCGATATCGAGTCGCTGCCTTTCCTGGAGGCCGTGCGTCAGCTCAAGTGGGAGATGGGTAACCGTTGCGCGTGTGTGCATCTGACCTATGTGCCCTTCATCCGTGCAGCCAAGGAGCTCAAGACCAAGCCCACACAGCATTCGGTGAAACAGTTGCAGCAAGCTGGTATCCAGCCCGATGTGCTGGTGTTGCGCACCGAGCAAATTATTCCACCCGCCATGTGCCGCAAAGTGGCGCTGTTCTGCAATGTATCGCCCGATGCTGTGGTGCAGAGCGTTGACGCCCCCACCATCTACGAGGTGCCTTTGATGATGCATGAGCAGGGACTGGACAAGATTATACTCGACAAGACCAATACCCCTTATCAGGGCGAACCCGACTTGGCGAAGTGGAACAAGTTCCTCGACCACATGCGTGGCGCCAAGGAGTCGGTGAAGATAGGTCTCGTGGGCAAGTATGTGGAGTTGCAGGATGCCTACAAGAGCATCGACGAGTCGTTGCTCCAGGCCTGCACCTATCACGACCACAAGCTCGACCTGCGCTACATTGGCGCTGAGCGACTCACCGACGGCAATGTCGAGGAGCAGTTGCGCGACCTGGATGGCGTGATTGTGGCACCAGGCTTTGGTCAGCGTGGCACCGAGGGCAAATATGTGGCGCTCAAATGGTGCCGCGAGCACGATATGCCCACCTTTGGCATCTGCCTGGGCATGCAGTGCATGGTCATCGAGTTTGCCCGCAATGTGTTGGGCATGCACGAAGCCAACAGCATTGAGATGGATCCGCACACGCCCTATAATGTGATCGACCTCATGGAAGAGCAGAAGAGCGTCACCAATATGGGTGGCACCATGCGTCTGGGCGCCTATGCCTGCCATTTGCGCGAGGGCTCGAAGGTGGCCAAGGCCTATGGCAAGCTCGACATCGAGGAGCGTCATCGTCACCGCTTCGAGTTCAACGACGACTTCCGCGCCCAGTTTGAGGCAGCCGGCATGCAGTGCGTGGGCGAGAATCCCGGCACCCGGCTGGTAGAGGTTGTGGAATTGCCCGACAAGAAGTGGTATATAGGCACGCAATATCACCCCGAGTACAGCAGCACGGTGCTCAATCCGCACCCGCTGTTCATGGACTTCATTCGTGCCGCCATCGAGAACAAAGAAGAGAAAACAAGTAAATAACGTAACAACACGCTAACGACTACAATTTGCTAAAACATCTATTTTAACGACATGGATAAAAATACGATTATAGGGATGTTGCTCATGTGCGCCGTGATTTTCGGCTTCATGTACTGCAACCGTCCCTCGCAAGAAGAGATTGCCCGACAGCAGGAGGCCGCCAAGCAAGAGCAGCTTGCGCAGCAAAAGCGCAACGCCGAGGCCGGCAGCGAGGCCATGCTTGACTCCATTACAGCCGACGACGTTAACAACCTCATGCTCTGCCTCAATGCCGAGGACAATGCCAACCACACGCTGAGCGACAATGACGTGAACCTGAAACTCAACGGCAACGCCATTGACGGCACGGTGAAGGTGGGTGACACCATCGTGAGCTACGCCGATCTGGCCGCCGCTAAAATCACCGACGTTGCCCTGCATAACAAGGCAGTGGAAAGCCTACGCACATTAGCTAACACACAACTTGACAACGGTGTGTTTGCCTCAAAGATGAAAGGCACCAACAGTGTGGTCACACTTGAGAACGACTCGCTGAAACTGGAAATCTCGACAAAGGGTGGCATGATTTCACGCGCCACACTCAAGGGCTACACCGCCTACAACGCGCCGCGCGTTGAGGTGTTCTCTCCCGGCGAGAACGAGTACAGCTTCATTCTCAACACCGACCGCAACCGCTACCAGACCAAGGACTACTACTTCACGCCCAAGCAGCTCAACGACTCTACCGTGGAGATGGACCTGGAGCTACCGGGAGGCGCCTTGTTCGGGCTACGCTACACGCTGGCTCGCGGCGGCAACTACATGGTGCGCATGGAAGTGGTTCAGAAGAACATGGACAAGGTGATAGCCACCAACATCGCCAACCTGGACTTCTACTGGCACCAAAAGATGATGCGCCACGAGGCCGGCAAGATGTTTGAGGAACGCAACAGCACCCTCTACTACAAGTATCTGAACGATGACGATGTGGAATATCTCACCGAGTCGTCGCGCCAAGAAGAGAGCACCAACAACCGACTGAAGTGGATTTCGACCAAGAATCAATTCTTCTCGGCCATCCTTATTGCCGACAAGGACTTCAACGGCGCCAAGCTGCTGAGTGTTCCGTTTGAGAAAGAGACTGCCGACTATCAGAAGTATCTCAAGGACCTGACGGTGCACTCATCGTTTGACTACAAATCGACGATGCCAAATCCCGTCTCGTTCACCTTCTATCTGGGTCCCAACCGCTACCGCACACTCAGGAACTACGAAGACATGCTGGCAGCCTACAAGCTCAACAACGATGCCAACAGCGACCTGAAACTCACCAAGGTGATTCCGCTGGGTTGGAAACTGTTCCGCTGGATCAACACCGGCATCATCATCCCGTTGTTCAACTGGCTGGGCTCATTCATTGCCAACTATGGTATCGTGATTCTCATTCTCACGCTCATCATCAAACTGGTGCTGTGGCCACTGGTGAACAAGAGCTACTCGTCGCAAGCCAAGATGAAGATACTGGCTCCCGACATCAAGGAAATCAACGAGAAATATCCCGGTCAGGAGAACGCCATCAAGCGACAACAGAAGACGATGGAGCTCTACAAGCTGGCAGGTGCCAACCCCATGGGCGGCTGCTTGCCCATGCTGCTGCAGATGCCTATCCTGATTGCGGTGTTCACGTTCTTCCCATCGTGCATTGAATTGCGTGGTCAGTCGTTCTTGTGGGCAAACGACCTGTCGGCCCCCGATGCGATTGTGAGTTGGACCGGCCAGATTCCTTTCATCACCAACTACTTCGGCAACCACATTAGCCTCTTCTGCTTGCTGATGACCTCGACCAACCTCATTTACACTTACCTGACGATGCAGTCGCAGTCGTCGAGCAGCATGCCCGGCATGAAGTGGATGATGTATTTGATGCCCATCTTCTTCCTGGTGTTCTTCAACAACTACGCCTCGGGCTTGAGCTACTACTACTTCATCTCACTGCTCATCACCATCGTGCAGACCTACATTAGCCGTGCCCGCATCAAGGAATCAAGCGTGCGTGCCGTCATGGCCGAGAACGCCAAGAAACCCAAAAAGAAAGGTGGCTGGGCTGCACGTCTGGAACAGGCACAAAAGCGTCAGCAGGAAATCATTCGCCAGCAGCAGGCCAAGCAGAACCGTAATGGCAAGGGCCATCGCTAATAATGGTGAATTATTCTAAAAACGTGATAAGGCGATGAAACTTTTCTCGCCTTATTGCGTCTAAATATAAAACGTTTTTCAGTTATGAGACACCCGGTGGCTACAATCTTATTGGCACTGACGCTTGCGTGGGGACTGAACGCGCAGGCATCGGTCTACACGTGGAGCAAGCACAACCTCACCTTTGAAGTGCCCGACGGCGGCATGGTGACCTACAACACCAACACCCGCTTTGAGGTGGCATGGGAGGATATGGTGATGACCATCCAGCTCTACAGCAAGGATAAAGAGAATAAGAAAGACGTGTACAAGACCTCGCTTGAGAGCCTCGCGATGAGTTATAATATGTACGACACCAAGAGCGGCAAAATCAAGGTGAAAGGTTTTGACGGCTACACCCTTGAGGGCATCATGCCCGACGGCTCGCGGTGCGTGCTTGCTAACCTGGTGTCGAAACAGAGCGACCTGGTGGTGCAGATTTCAACCAACTACTACTACGGCAACCGCGAGGAGGTTGATGACATCATCAAGAGTTTTGCCGAGAACGACCAGAAACAGCCTAATCGCGAGAAGCGCAAGCAAAAAGTACAGTCGAAAGACGATGCCGAGAAACAGGCTCAAAAGAAACTTGAAGAGCAGCGCAAGCGTGAGGCTGAGCTGAAGAAACAGCAGGAGGAGCGTGAGCGCGAACTGCGTCGCCGCACCGAGAAAATTTATGAGATATAATCTCTAATTACTTGGAGTTCTCGGAGAACTTGGAACCCACCGCACATAAAGGTACCCTATGAAATACCCCCCTTGATGAATGCATCAAGGGGGGCTTTCTTTAACTCTCAACTCCTAAACTCTCAACTCCTAAACTCTCAACCCTAAACTCTCAACTCTAAACTCTCAACTTTGGCATCTAACTGATGCCCAAGATGATGTTGATTAGTGCCGACACATCGCTCACATTCACACGGCCGTCGCCGTTCACATCGGCAAGGGTTTCGTTCATCGGCGTGATGCCCAGAATCATGTTGATGAGAGCGCTCACATCGCTCACATTCACGCGGCCGTCGCCGTTCACATCGCCTTGTGCAATGGTTTGCTCCACAGGATAGTGGGCATAGAATGCCTTGATGTGAATGGCATGGTCGCCAGCAGTGGCGGCAGCCTTGTCGGGCACAAAGCGAATTTCGCGCAGCCTGATGGGGAAGGTGGCGAGCTGGTCGGCGCCTCCCAACTGGTCCATGTCGATGTGCAGGGTGTAGTCATTGCCAGGCTCAAAGCCGTTGCCGCCATTCTCAAATTTCTGGTAGTTGATTGAGGTGAACTGGTTGTTGCGCACATCAAT
This sequence comes from uncultured Bacteroidales bacterium, assembly GCA_902768435.1. Taxonomy (GTDB): domain Bacteria; phylum Bacteroidota; class Bacteroidia; order Bacteroidales; family Muribaculaceae; genus Sodaliphilus. Next base: position 51,517 of record CACXLJ010000015.1, read on the forward strand.
CTGCACATACTCGATGGGCAGCGTGCTGTTGAAGGTGAGCCCTATGGTGTCGGGCAGGCTGTAGAAGAAGCGGTCGGTGAGCATTCTCACATATGGTGCCCGTGAGCTGGTGTAGGTGAAAGTGACATTGCCGTTGGCATCGAGGGCGAGTTCTTTAGCGCCCGAACCCGAGAGCATCCATCCCTCGGTCCATTGCTGAAAAAAATAGGGTGCATTGCTGATTTCGACAGTCACGCTGTCGGTATCGAGAAATTCGCCAATTTGGCAAGAGATGCGTGTGCTGCCGTTTTTTAATCCCTTGATCTTGCCGTTGTTGATTGTGGCGACAGTGGGGTCGTCAATGCTCCAGCCTAGTTGGGTGGCATCGTAGAAGTAGGTTTTGCCGGCTACTGTGGCGGTGACATCAACATCCCACTCGCGGTTGTCGACTAGCATCATGGGGCTGACTGCAATGGCGGGCTGGGCGGGCAGTGTGACGATGGGCACGGTGGCAGCGATGCCGTTGTAAGTGGCTGTGAGTGTGCCTGTAAGTGCATTGCCACCTGCCGTGATAGTCTCGCCGTTGGTGGTACCAATGGCCTCGTCACAGGTGAGAGTGAAACCCTTTAGGTCGTCGTTGATGAGGTCGCCATACTGGTTGTAGGCCAGCACTTGCGGGGTAGCCGAGGCATAGATGGGCAGTTGCACCTTGTGCTCGGCAAAGCGAATAGTTGCTACCTCGTTGTCGATGGGGGCGATAGATTCGAGCAGCCAGCCGTTGGACACGGCTCGGGGACTACCCTCTGTGGTCTTGTTGATGATGGTGCCGCTTGCCAGCATCTCGGCCGAGCCGCCGGCATCGTAGTTCACCACTTCGCTCACATCGGGGTAGAGACTTTTGAGAATCTCGCACATGACGGTGGTGGAACAGCCTGCCGAGAGGCCATATTGCGGATGGGTTGACTTGTCGATGACAATCATATAGAGTTTTCGTCCGTCGGCACTGCAGCCATAGCCTGTGCGGGAGTAAATCTGTGAGTTATAGGCCTCGTCGGTGTTGCGAATGGTGAGCTCGCCCAGGTGCATGACCGGGGCATTGCCCTCCACCATGTTCTCGATCCATGGGGTGATGTGCTCACTCTCGGGTTCGTTGGTGGTCCAGCCTTGTGTGATGGTGATGGTGTCGCCCACAGTGTGTGTTGCCATGGCCTCCTTGAACGACCCGGTGGCAGTGAGGCAGGCCTCGTAGTTGCCCAGCGTCTGTCGGTCGGCGTCATTTACGATGTTCACGATGACGAAGGTCATAGGTTTGCTCACCTGCCAGCTGCTGCCTTCGGCCAGCGCCAGATAATAGTTGTCGGTGTGGTTGTTGCCGGTTTCGTCGGCACTCACCCAGTTGGTCTCGAACTGGCGAGTTCGGCCGAACGCTTCGTTCCACAGGCACATCTCGTTGTTGCGGTTGCGGCGGTTCACCTTGTTGATGGCGAGCGGATTATCGAGTTTTGGCGAGGTGAGTTGAGCAGCCCAGGTGAAGTGGCCGAATATGAGGTTCTTGTCGTGGTCGATGGCTGTTCCGGCCGTTTTCGATGGTCCGCCATCCCAGGTGTCGTTAGCGTTGTTGGTGTTGGTGTAGATGGTGTCGTTGCGCACCACAGCACCGTAGGGCGAGCCCAACATGTAGATGCTTGAAGTGCCTTGTCCGCTCACGCACCAGAAGTTGGCATTGCAGCCTGCCAGCACGCGTTTCGACGGGGTGGAGTAGCGCTGGGCGGCCGTGGTGAGCAGTTCGGTCTTGCCCACGATGCCTTGCCCCTGCATGGTTTCGATGCGGTTGTAGGGATTGTCCATGTCGGCCTCAAGCAGGTAGACATTGAGGGGATAGCCCGGAATGCGAATGATGGTGTTCATGATTCCCGGCCCCAATTGCCGCCTGAACAGGGTGTCGACTTGGTATTCGCTGCCTCCAATCACCACCTGCGCCATAGCAGTGCAGGCAACGAGAGTAAACAGCAAAGGAAGTAGTATAGTTCTTTTCATCGTTGTTCAAATTTTGAAAGAATTTAAATTTAATTTGTAAATTTACTAATAATTCTTGAACTATCACCTATAAATTAATATAAATCTTTAAAATACGGTATTGGTGAGGCAAAAGAAAAACCCTGGCGGGAGGGCCAGGGTTGTGAGTGAATACTGCGGTAAACCATTGTGCACGATTAGCGCCGTGCGCGAGTGCGCAGCTGGAACGAACGCACCGTGTAGAGTTCGTTTCCGTTCGAGAAACCGATAGAGAAGTCGGCATAGCCATTTTTGAGTTTGCGGGTAGCCACAAGTTCGGCAGTGTAACGCACAGCTTTGCCAGGACCTAACTCGCTGATGATGGCAGTGGGAGAGAGGTAAATCTCCTTGGTACCAGAAACCGTGATGACCGGTGCGATGTCGTAGATGAAATCACGACTCTCGTTGCGAATCTCAAAAATAAGTTTGCCATGCTCGTCGGCATCGATATACTCGTTGCTGTTCATGTCGACAAAGCGCAAGTTCTCGACCACGAGGCCAGAATAGGGGCTGTTGTAGCCGTTCTGTCGATAGTCGTCGTAGTCATATCCGTTGTAGTAGTCCGATGTGCGGCTTTTCTCGGTTTTGGGGGCTGTTGCGGCAGCACCGATAGCGCCACCTATAGCCATACCTGCCAGAGTGCCCACTCGGCTGCCTCTCCATCCGCCTGCAATGCTGCCGACGGCCGAGCCAAACATGCCACCTACCGAGGCTCCTGTGGCTGCGCCAAAGAACTGGCTTGACGAGGAGCAGCTGCTCAACACCAGAAGGGCAGCGCTCAATGCTGAAACTAAAGTCTTTTTCATCGTTTTTTATGTGTTAATAGTTATTGTTTTAGTGTTTGCAAAGTGCTAAATTACAATATAAACAACTATTGTGCCAAATTTTTTAGACAAAAGAAATGAAAATGTCGTCAAAAAGACCATTTTTCGTGATAATTAGGGGTTCACGACAAGATGATGTTGATGAGTGCGCTCACATCGCTCACATTCACCTTGTCGTCGCCGTTCACATCGGCACTGCTCTGGTTCATAGCCTCTAATCCCAGAATCATATTGATGAGCGCGGCAACATCGCTCACATTGATGCGTCCATCGCCATTCACATCGCCCGTGATGGTGGCTGCCACATTCGGGTAGTGGGCATATAATACCTTGAGGCTGATGGAGTAATCGCCTTTAGGCGCCGACTTGCTTGGCGAGAATTTTACCTCTTTCAGCGTAATGGGGTAGGTGCCCACCTGGTCGATTCCTCCCATTTGGTCAAGGTTGATGCGCAAGGTGTAGTCCTTGTTGGCTTCAAAACCTCCCTCAGGCTCATATTTCTCATAGTTGAGTGAGGTGAAATAGCGGTTGCGGGCATCGATTTGAACATAATCAATTGGGATGGTGCTGTTGAAGGTGAGAGCAATGGTGTCGGGGAGGCTGTAGAAGGTGATGTCCTTCTTGAGCGAGAGATAGGGCGCCCGCGACGAATTGTAGTAAAACGACAGGGTGCCGTCGGTGCTGAGCACGAGGTTGTTAGCACCCGAGGCTTTCAGTGTCCAATCGTTCCACGATTGTTTGAGAAATGGGACTGTGCTGATTTCGACCGTGACGCTGTCTTGGTCGTTGAATTCTCCAATTTGACAAGTGAAGCGTGTGCTGCCATTGCGCTTGGGCATGAGCACCCCGTTTTCGATGGTGGCTATCGATGGGTCGTCGATGCTCCAGACGAGTTTCGACGGGTCGTAGGTGTAAGTTTTGTCGTTGACTGTGGCGGTTACCTCGATGGGGTAGTCGCGGCTGTCGATGAGCAGCGGTTTTACCTTGATGGCGGGTTGTGCCATGAGGGTGGTGACGGGCAGGGTTGCCGTCATGTCGCCAAGGTGTGCAGTGAGTGTGCCGTGCGCCTCTTGTCCGGCGGCAATGAAGGTGTCGCCCTCGGTGCTGCCTATCGCCTCGTCGCAGGTGAGGGTGAAGCCTTTCACATCCTCGTTGATGAGTTCGCCTATTGCGTTGTAACCCAGGATTTTCGGCACATAGCTCGAGTAGATGGGAGCCTCGGCTTTGAAGTCGGCAAAGGCAATAGATGCCACGGTGTTGTCTTCTTCGCCAACGGCCTCGACCATCCATCCGCAAGCCACTGCTCGGGGTGTGCCTTCGGTGGTGGTGCTGATGCACTCGTCGCCCACAATCATCATGGCCGAGCCACCGGCATCCATGGTGGTGATGTCGGAAACATAGGGGCATAGTTGCTGCATGATGAGGCACATGGTCTCGGTGTTGCAGCCCGCCGAGCGGCCATATTTCTTGCTGAGCGACATGTCGATGACCATCATGATGAGGTGCTTGCCGTCGGCGCTGGCGCCATAACCGGTGCGTGAATAAACCTTGGTGTTATAGTCGAGATCGTAGTTGTTATTAGTGAGTTCGCCATTTTTCATGACCAGGCCTATGCCCTCTACCATGTTTTCGATTTCAGGACGATCGCCGCTGCCTTGCGCCGTCATGCCATAGTTGATGGTGATTTCATCGCCCTCGGCGAGCGCCGCCATCACTTGTGCCTGTGTGCCCGAGCAGGTGATGCAGGCGTCGTAGTTGCCCAGCGTCTGCCGGTCGGCATCGCGTACAATTCTGGTCACGACAAAAGTCATGTCGTGGTTGATTCCCCACCGCTCGCCCGCTTTGAGCGTGAGATAGTAGTTGTCGGTGTGCGTATTGCCTCGCTCACCAGTTGATATCCAGTCGGTTTCGAACTGGCGTGTGCGGGTGTAGGCGGGTGTCCACAAGGTAACATGATTGAGGATGCACCGGCGGTTCACAGTCTCGAAAACGATGGGAGCATTGAACCTCTCGCTGGTGATGGTGGCGCTGGGTATGATGTGGTCGAAATAGAGTGTTTTGTCTCTTGAAATGGCCGTGCCTCCTGTGTAACCTGGGCCATAGCACCAGTTGTCTTCGTTGGTTTCGGCGTTGACACAGATGCTGTCGTTCCTGATTACTGAGCAGTAGGGGGTGCCGAGTTCAAACTCGCGTGGGGGCCACTCGGCCGAAACGCACCAGAAGTTGCTGTTGCATGCCACAATGGGTCTCTTGGTTGCCGTGCGATTGCGTTTCACGGCATTGAGCAGCAACTCGGAACGGCCCACAGTGCTGTAGCCCAGTGTGGTTTCAACACGGTTGTTGGGGTTGTTGAGGTCGGTTTCGGTAATGTAGATGTTGAGCGGATAATCGGGAATGCGCACAATGGTAGTGACCATGCCAGGTCCTACCTGGCGGCGGTATAGTGTGTCGGTCTCATAGGTGTTGCCGCCGAGTGTGATGGCAGCAAAACCGTTGAGGGCGAACAGGGTAATGAGCAGGGAGGAGTGGAGGAAGCGTTTCATATATGTAGATTTTATTTTCAAGTTGTAAATTTACTAAATATTTTATTTTTCTTGAAATTAATTGGGCAAAATTGTCCTGATTTTGTGTGAAACGCAAAAAAGTGCGAGAAAAATGCGTCATCACACAATAAATATAGGAAAGTTGCGTTAAGAGTATTAAAACAATCATGATTGAAGTATGAAATTTTTGAAAAAAACACGATATGTGAAGTACGCCTTGGCGCTCGTGCTGCTGTTTGCCGCTATGCCTAAGGCCGCAGCCTTTGATGCCTCGCTCAAGGCCGACTCGTCGCGTCTGTCACAGGGCCGATGGGTGAAAATCAAGGTAACCGAGACGGGAATACATGCCATCACAGCCGCCGATGCCCAAAAGTGGGGCATGAGCGACCTGAGCAAGGTGCATGTGTTTGGTTTTGGTGCTGCAAGGATTCCTGACAGGCTGACCCAAGACATTCCCGACGACTTGCCTCAGATTCCTGTGGTGCGTTGCGGCGACAAAATCTTGTTTTATGCCCAAGGTCCCGTGCAATGGAAACCTACATCGCTGAATGTGAACTTTACTCCCAGCCAGCATCCTTACTCCACGGCCGGTTACTACTTCGTGACCGACGACAGCCGATTCACTGATGTGGAGATAACCAGGTCGTCACAGCCAGTGAGCGGTGCTGTGCAAAACAAGGTTTTCGGCCGCGTGTATCATGAGCAGGAACTGGTGAATCCGGGCGAAACCGGCCATCAGTTGCTGGGCGAGGATTTCAGCATCACTACTACCCAGACCTTTAACTTTAACCTTGAAGGCTATATCGATGGGGGTAATATCAACATCTGCACAAACTTTGCCGCCAGCATGTCGGATGGCATGAACACAGGCCAGACGGGCAGACTCACTTACAAGTACAACAATATCAATTTGCCCTATAACTCAATCTATGACAGGTTGACGCAGGTATCAAACAACACTACTCAGCACTATTTGACAACGAACTCGATCAAGTCGTTCACCATGACGGGAACCAAGAATCTTGCCTATGAGGTGACTTTCAATCCAGTGGGAACCGTCTATCTTGCTCGTCTAAACTTCATTGCAGTGAATTACGAACGCGCTTTGGCGTTGTACAATGGCGTGATTGACTTTGGCCAGTATAATGCCAAAAGCAACATGCAGTATCAGATATCGGGCTGCACCGACCACACCCATGTGTGGGATGTGACCACACCCCACAAACCAGTGGCAATGAATGTGAATCTCGAGGGCGACAAGGCCTCGTTCAGTCCCGAACTGGGCAATAGGGAATTTGTGGCCTTTGATGAGGGTGGCAGCAGCTATCCCTCGCCCGTGATGGTGGGTGTGATGAAAAATCAGAACCTGCATGGCGAGCCCACCCCCGACATGATTATCATCAGTCACAGAGAATATATGTCGCAGGCTCAGCGCCTTGCCGACATGCACACCACAATCGACTCGATGCGGGTGCTCGTGGTTGACCAGGACGATGTGTTTGATGAGTTTTCGAGCGGAACTCCCGATGCCCTTGCCTACAGAATGATGTGCAAACTCTTCTATGACCGTGGCAAAGATGCCGAGGGTCACCAGTTGGGTTACCTGCTGCTCATGGGCAATGGCACCTACGATAACCGACAGATTACTACCCGTTTCAAGACTGCTTCCTATCCGGCTTTGCTAACCTGGCAGACCGATGCAGGCGACAGTGAAATCACTTCGTATGTGAGCGACGACCCCCTGGTGGTGCTCGGCGACAATACGGGTCCTGATTTTTATAACAGCAACATGAGCATTGCTGTGGGCCGCTTCCCGGTGAAGAGCGTGGCCGAGGCAAGAGTGATGGTCGACAAAGTGATCAAATATGTGACCAATGCCGATAATGGTGCATGGAAAAACAATGTGCTGTATGTTGCCGACGACGGCGATAAAGGCAACCACATGAGGCATCAGGAATCGGTCATCGATGTGTCAACCAAGCACCACGGCGAAGACATGGTGAACACCCGTGTCTACCTTGATGCTTTTGATGAGGTGAGTGCTGGTTCGGGCCGCACTTATCCCGATGCACGCACCAAGATGTACGGCACGCTGAAAGAGGGTGTTGTGTGGTGGAACTATGCAGGTCACTCGAGCACCAATGTGTGGACCGACAATGGCCTGCTCATGCGTGGAGACATCGAGCAGAACCTGTTCTACCGTCATCTCCCCATCTTGATGACCGCCAGTTGTGAGTTTACCCGTTTCGATGAGATCGAAGAGTCGGGGGGCGAACAAATCATACTCAACTCGCGTGGCGGTGCAGTGGCATTGATAAGCACGGCACGCCAGGTGTACATGGACAACAACCTGCGCCTGCACAACTCGATAGCAGAATTTGTTTATACGCACGATGAGCAAGGCCTTCCACTGCGTGTGGGCGACATTGTGCGCAAGGGCAAGAACAATACAAGTCGCGACAGCAACAATTCACGCTTCCTGCTCTTCGGCGACCCAGCGATGCGTCCAGCATTCCCGACCTATAAAATCAAGGTCGAGACCATCAACGGCAAAGCAATTGACCCCAACAATATGCCAGTGTTCCAGGCTCGCCAGACGCTCACTTTTGCCGGTTCGGTGGTCGATGCTAAAGGCAACAAACTGAGCGACTTCAATGGCCCGCTGGTGTCGACGCTCTTCGACTGTGAACAGTCGGTCATCACGCATGGCTACAGCACTCCAAACGACAAAGGCGGACAAGTCATCTACAACGACCGTTTTAACAAGTTGGCCGTGAATGTAGATACAGTGACCAACGGCTCATTCTCGTTCAGGCTCACCATCCCGTCGGAGGTGATGGCCACCTACGACAACTTCCAGCCTGCGTGGATCAGCCTGTACGCCTATGACAACCACTCGTTGTCGAACAAAAAATGGAACGGCGGTTTGCGTGAGGCGCAAGGCTCTAACGGTGACTTCTATATCTATGGCTACGACGACACGATTGTGGCCGACACCATAGGTCCCGAAATCAGTGTGTTTGCCATCAACTCGGTTGACTTCAAGGATGGTGACGATGTGAACGAGTCGCCCCTTGTTCTCGCCACAGTGCGCGATAAGTCGGGCATTAACTTGTCGACAAGCGGCATTGGCCATTCTATCACGCTCACGCTCGATGATGAGAAGACCTTCAATGATGTGACCTCGTTCTACACGCCTATCGCCACCGACGAGGGTACGGCAGGCGACATCAACTATGTGCTGCAGAATCTTGAGAATGGCCACCACACGCTCACAATCAAGGTGTGGGATGTGTTCAACAATTCATCGGAAAAAAGCGTTGTCTTCAATGTGGTGACAGGCCTGAAACCCGACCTGTATGACATCTATACCGACGCCAATCCCGCATCGGTTTCGGCCAACTTCTATGTGAAGCACAACAGGCCCGATGCCGTGCTTACCATCAGACTTGAAATCTATGACCTGCTTGGACGCATGGTGTGGAGCACCACCCAAACGGGTCGCTCTGACCTGAATACATCGTTCCCCATCAGTTGGGATTTGACCGACATGAGCGGCCACCGGGTGCCTCGCGGCATCTATGTTTACCGCGCTTCGGTATCGACCGATGGCGAACGCGAGGCTACCAAGTCGCGCAAGATTGCGGTCACTGCCCAATGAGGCTGTTGAATGGTTTTGTAGATACCTTGACGAACGATAATGGAAGAACATTTTGTTTGTTAAACAAAAAATGATTATTTTTGCACTTTGATATATATAGATATTTAATATTAACATAGATGAGCGTCAACAAAAATATGCCCAAAATGACCATGCCAGAGCCCACACTAAGGCGATTGCCATGGTATTTGGCGTATGTGCGTCTGCTTGAACGCAGGAACATTGAATATGTCTCATCGACGCAGATATCAAAAGAGATAAATGTAGACGCCTCGCAGATTGCCAAGGACTTGTCGTTCTTGAACATCAAAGGCAAGACCCGCATAGGCTACGAGGTGAGCATGCTGGTGAAGGAACTGACCGATTTCCTGGGATTCAAGAGCCGTCACACGGCATTTGTGATTGGCGCAGGCAGCCTGGGCGCTGCCTTGATGCAGGATTCGGGCTTGTCGCAATATGGCCTGAATATCGTTGCGGGTTTTGATGTTGACCCCAAACTCATTGGCACCCATGTGGGCGGCATTCCCATCTACGACATGGCCCAACTGGCCCAGCGCCAGCAAGAATATGGCGCGACCATCGCCATTCTCTCGGTTCCTGTGGAGCATGCCCAGGAAGCGACCAATGTCATTGTGTCGGCAGGGCTGAAGGCTATATGGAATTTCACGCCTTTCAGAATTAAAGTACCTGACGATATTGTGATACAGAATACATCGATTTATGCACATCTTGCGCTCATTTACAACCGCATGAGTGCTAAAATGAAATAACTGCTGTGAAGATACTGGTGGTGAAGGACATAGAAACGGCAAAGACGGCCAACGACCTGCGAGTGCGTCTCGTGGCCGACTCGGCATTGCTGCCGAGCGGCAAGCCGTTTTTTGTGCCCGACTTTGCAACGCGCTTCACAGGCCGCATTGCATTGGCATTGCGCATGGGCAGGCTTGGCAAGCACATCGCTGCCAAATTTGCGCACCGTTACTTCAGCACTGTGGCAGCCTGTTGCATGGTAACCCCTCATGAAGGGCAATGCAATGGCATGAATGCCGAGGAGGATGCCCGCTTGCTGTCGTTCGACGGATCGGTGCTGCTGGGCGACTTTCTGCCCTATGACGGTCAAAGCGACCTGAATGTGAGCCTTTGCAACGAGAAGGGGCAAGAAGGGACATGGCTGCTGCCAAAAACCGCCCCCATATTTCATGGGCTCATCGAGGAATTGAGCCGATACTTCACACTCAAGATGGGTGACCTGATCCTGTGCGATAGCGGCAAGGAGGTGGTCGACTTGAATATGGGCGGTGAAGTACACGGCTCGGTGTGTGGCGAAGCATCGTTGATAACAAGAGTCAGATGATATTGAAGAAAAATAAATAACTAAACAGATACAATTATGCTAAAAAAGAATTTTCTAAAGTTTGCAGGTATGGTGTTGCTGGCAATGGGTGCCATCTCCAGCGCACAGGCATTGAGCCTGTCGACCTTTACGACAACATCCAAGTTGGCCAATGGACACTGGGTGAAAATTCAGATTCCTGAGAGTGGTGTTTATGAGATCACTTATGACGAACTCAGGGATATGGGATTCAATAATGCTAATAGTGTTAGGGTCTACGGTTGTGGCGGCTATATGCTCAGCGAGGTGCTCGACGGGTCGCAGCCCGATGATCTGGTTCAGGTTCCTGTGCAGCGTTATGGCGACAAGCTTTGCTTCTATGCCAAGGGCCCGGTGAGTTTCTCTTTTGACGATCTGACTTCGACATCGCCCCATTTCTCGCGCACAGTGAATGCTTATTCTCAGTATGGCTACTATTTCCTGACCGAGAACATTGGCAATGAACTTTCGGTGAATGTGTCGTCGGCAACTCCCTCAACTGGAACGATAGGACATGCATCAAGCTACGATTACACCTATCATGAAGCAGAGTTGACTTCACTCACGCTTTCGGGAAAGAATCTCCTGGGTGAGGTGATTCCTGCGCCTGATAATTTCACATTGCCCTATTCGCTTCCTAACAGGGAACCGGGTTCGCCTGTGACTGTGACAGGCTGTGTTGCCGCCTCGATTTCGCCTAATACTTCAAGCATTACCGTGTCGGGTTATGTGAAATCGTACATGAACTCTGGCAGTGAAAGAGACACGCTGAGTTTTACGAGTTCTTCATCACGCATCTATAGTCTGACGGGAGAGATAGCCTATAATTATGCTACTCCAACGACCACGATTACTCCTAAGCGCGATCAAGACAATGGTACAATTGATTTTGGTGTGACTTGTTCGAGTGGAACAACAGGGGGTACTGTAACCAGAGCCTATCTTGATTATTGCATTTTGACTTATCTTCGCCAAAATGTGATTGGCGACGATGGCCAGTTCAGAATGAATCTGCTCAAGGTGACTCCTTCTGACCGTATTGACCTCCCCAATGCATCGCAAAATCTGGTGGTGTGGAACATCGACAATGAATCCAACCCTGTGCAATATAACTACAGCGATTATACTGGCGGTTCGACTCCAGTGAAGGCGTTCACCCCGGGTTACACCAAGAACTGGACTCAGTTTGTGGCATTTGACCCCACGATGACGCTGAAAAAGATTACGGCCTATGAGGATGTCGCAAACCAGAACATCCATGGTCTGCCGAGCCCCGACATGGTTATCTTGACCGACAAGGAGTATCTGGAGCATGCCGAGCGTCTGGCTCAGATGCACCGTGAGCATGATAACATGATTGTTCATGTGGTGGAGCAGGGACAGGTGTTCAACGAGTTCTCGAGCGGTACGCCCGATGCTATGGCAGTGCTCCTGATGAACAAGATGTTCTATGACCGCAACAAGACTAAATTCCAACACTTCCTGGTTTTGGGTTGCGGTTCGTTTGACAACCGTGGTATGATTTCGAACAAGCCAAACCGTATTATCACTTACCAGAGCGATAACAGTCACGATGGTGACAAGACCTATGTGTGTGACGACTTCTTCGGTCATCTTGCCGATGATTCGGGACACGATCCTAACGCAGACAAGCTGCTCATAGGCGTGGGCCGCATGCCTTCGATCGATGCCGACGAGGCTCGTACCGATGTTGACAAGACTATTAACTATGTGACCAATCCTGATTATGGTGTGTGGCGTAACAGCGCATTTGTTGCTGCCGACGATTATAATTCCGGCATGCACACCTTCCAGGGCGATGCCGCTGCCGAACTCATGGAAACTGACCTTGATTTAGGTATAAATGTCGACAAGGTGTATGTCGAGATGTATCCCCGTGCTTCTGAAACAAGCGAACCTGGTTCGACACTCTCAAAGCGCACAACACTCATAGGCCGTGAAAAATGGAAAGAAGACTGGCTGCGTGGCGAGTTCTTCGCTTCTTATGTTGGCCACTCGGGCGGCGGTATTTTCACCAAAGAGGCAAAATTGTGGAGAACTATGGATGTGAAGAGCACCAACAACCAGTTCTTGCCCATCATGACCACAGCCTCGTGCGATGTGGCACAATATGACTCTGATTCACGCGGTATTGCCGAGCACATGTTCCACTATCCCAATGGTGGTGCCATTGCGCTGATGACCTCAACCCGCAGCGTTTATGCCGCTGAGAACGACCCGCTCAACCGAGCATTCATTCGCGGTCTGTTCTCGTTCAACGAGACAGGTGTGATGCCCACTATCGGTTATGCCTACATGAAGGCTAAGCAGTATAAAGGCACTTCTTCGAACGCCAACAAGATGAGTTTCTGTCTGCTGGGTGACCCTGCTATCAAGGTCAATTATCCTAAGCCCTACTTCAAGGTGACTTCAATCAACGGTACCGATGTGACTGCAACCAATGCCTCGGCTGTGTCGGTAGCTCCATTGACTAAACTCGAGGTACACGCCAAGGTGATGAAACCAGACGGCTCGGGTGTGAACACTGCTTTCAACGGCGATGCAACGCTCACGCTCTATGATGTGAAGAAATTCTATAAATCTTATAAATTCATGGAAGACAAGGTGTGGAAAACCCGCCGTATTCACTATCCGCGCAATTTGCTCGCACAGGTTTCGGGCCGCGTGGTGAATGGTGAATTCACCGGTTCGGTGATTGTTCCCCGAAATCTGGTGGCTCAGAACGATACTGCCATGATCAGGATTTATGCTCATCAGGACAATAGCGAAGAGATGGTGAACGGATATAGCGACAAGATTAAACTGCTGGCTTACGACGAAGCCACTGCCGGCAGCGACTCTAACGCACCGGTAATTACCGAAATGTACTTTAACGATGCTCAGACCTTCAGCGAGGGCGCTACAGTGCCCACAAACTCGGTGCTCTACATCAAGGTGACCGACGACCTGTCGGTGAACATGCAGTCGGTGTCGATGGCAGGTGTCATGTCGCTTGTCATGGATAACGGCAAGTTGAGTTATCCCGAGGTGAGGAACTTCGCTCACATGAGCGACGAGGGCAAGCTGCTCTCAATCGCCTTCCCCATGAACGGTCTTACCGAGGGCGAGCACATGCTCACCTACACCGTGTATGATGCTGCCGGCAACATTGCAGTGCGTTCTATCTCGTTTGTGGTTGATCCTGCCTCCGATATGGCGCTCGATGTACAGGAAGATCCTGTGATCACCAAGGCCACTATCGACATGACCACCAACATGAAGAATGCTCCGGCTGTGACGCTCAAGATTACCGATGCCACCGGCAACCTGGTATTCAAGACCGATGTCACTTCGTTCCCCTATGAGTGGAATCTCAAGGATAAGAATGGCAAAAAGGTTCCTGCAGGTCTTTACCGTTACTTCGGCAGCTACAACGACGGACTCGGCACCTATGGCGGTACCGACATTAAGACGCTTGTTGTTGTTGACCCTGTGAACAACTAAGAAACGCATCGTTGCCTTGAGTTTCGGGGCATCGAAAAACAGAAAAGAAACACCCGGTGACTGAAAAGTCTGGTGCACCGGGTGTTTTTCTTGAAAAGAGTGATAATCATTGTCACTTAATTTTTAAAAAGGCAGAAATTTGTATTTTTGTGTCGTTAAGGCTATAGAAGGTTGATTCTATGACAAAACTGAAAGATTACATATCGTTGCTGCGTGTGCCACAATGGGCCAAGAACGCCTTTGTGGCTTTGCCGCTGTTTTTCGACGGTTCGATGACCGACACGCATCGCCTGTGGCTCATGCTGGTGGCGGTTATCTGTTTCTCGCTTGCCGCGAGCGCCGTTTATTGTCTTAACGATTTAGTGGATGTGGCAGCCGACCGGTTGCATCCCGTCAAGTGCCAGCGTCCACTGGCATCGGGCAGGGTGAGTCGCGCCGAGGGGCTTGTGCTCATGCTGCTGTGCATAGCGCTTGCCGTGACTGCATGCCTGTTGCTGCTGCCCATGTCGGCATTCTACATTCTGCTGGTCTATGTGGCGCTCAATGTGGCCTACTCGCTGTTACTGAAACAGGTGGGCATCCTCGACATGCTCATAGTGGCGTTCTTCTATGTGCTGCGCATCTTGTTTGGTGGTGCGGCAGTGTCGATACATCCCACTTCGTGGCTGTTGCTCATGGCATTCTTGCTGGCGTTGTTCCTGGTGATAGCTAAGCGTCGCGACGATGTGCTGGTCATGGAGCAAGGCGGCTCGTCGGTGCGCAAGAGTGCCCAGGCCTATAACCTTGAATTCATCAACCTGGCCTTGACTCTGGTGGCGACCATCACCATTGTGTGCTACATCATGTACACGATGTCGGCCGAAACCATCAGTCATTTCCACACTGAGTATGTCTATGCCACTTCGGTGTTTGTGATTGCCGGCATTCTGCGTTACATGCAGGTGACGATTGTGGCGGGCAAGAGCGGCAGCCCCACCAAGGTGCTGTTCAAGGACCGTTTTGTGCAGCTGTGCCTCATAGGGTGGATTCTTGCCTTTGTATTGATTATTTATCTCCCGCAATGGTGCCAAGCAGCGTAGTTGTATTTGATTTCGATGGCACGCTCACTGTGCGTGACACTCTGCCATGTCTGTTGCGAGGTCTTGCTGGTAGCCGCTGGCGTTACCTGTGTGGCCTTGTGGCATGCGCCCCGTGGCTTATGGCCTACAAGTTGCGACTCATTGAGGGCGGAAAAGCAAAGGAGCGCTTGACCTCACACTTAGTGAAAGGCATGTCGCAAACCGAGTTTGAGACCCGTTGCCAGACGATTGCCCACGAGAATCGGGCGAGGCTGCTGCGCAACGATGTGCTACAGAAACTGGAGTCGCATGTTGCCAGTGGGGCAGCCGTGTATGTGTGTTCGGCCAATTTTGCCACTTGGGTTGAAGCGTTTCTTGCGCCGATAAATGTGCCTGTGGTGGCCACTGGCCTCGAGGTGAGCAATGGCGTGCTCACGGGCCGTTTTTCCACCCCCAACTGTAATGGCGAGCAAAAGTGGCTTCGCATGCAACCTTTTCTTGCCGACGACACACAGCTTGAGGTGTATGGCGACAGCAAGGGCGATGTTGCCTTGATGAGTCATGCCCAGAAAACTCATTTAATAAAATAATGTATAGATGATATGATCGCAGACTCACAATCACAAGGAATGACACGGACGCTCTTCTGGGCGGCAATCGCCGGTCTGGTGCTGTATCAGTTGCTTGGGGTGTTCTGGGGCTTTGAACTGTGTGATTCGGGTTTCTATCTCACTTTCTATGACCACATCTATGATGCGCCCGACACGGTAAGCTATAATTTCATGTACTACCTGAGCGGGTTGCTTGGCGGTCTGGTGGCCAAGGTGCTGCCTGCCCAGTGCAGCATGCTGCTCATGCGCGTGGCAGGTGTGCTGGTGAACTTGGCTATCATGCTACTGCTTTATCGTGCTTTGCGGCCACATTTGGGGCAAAAGGCACTGCTGCTGGGCTTTGCTTTGGTTATCATAGGCTACTTCAAGCCAGTCTATACACTCAGCTATGACTTGTTTACCTCGTTGTTCTATGTCGTAGCGCTCACTTTACTGTATCGAGGTCTGTCGCGTGGCACGCTCAAGCTGGTCATGGCAGCAGGCTTTGTGGTGGGGCTGAATTGTTTTAATCGTCTGCCCAATGTGGTGGCACTCTCGCTCGTGGTGATGGTGCCGCTGGGCTGTTATTATTGCCGTCGGTCCCGTGCGTGGCTGTGGCGTGGCGTGCTCCTGTTTGTAGCAGGCGTGGCTGTTGCCTGGGGACTGGTTGTGGCAGTGATGTTTGCCTTAGGGCATGAACGCCTTTTCTTGAATAATGTGAAAGAACTCTTCTCTATTGCTCAAGACCAGAGCGGCGAGCAGTCGCACTCGATGGGGCAGATGATAGGCACGCAGGTGAAGTTCTATGGCCGTGCATTGTGGGCAGGTGTGAAAATAGGTTTGATTGTGCTGCTGGGCGTGCTGGCCGATGCACGATTGCGCCGCTGGTGGCTCAAGGTGCTGGCATGGGTGGTGTTTGCTGTGCCCCTGGTATGGTTTATCTACAGGATGCATCCGCTCGAGGTGGTTTGGGCATTCTCGTTCGTGGGCTGTGTGGCAGTGTTGCTAAAAGGTGCTGCCGAAACTCGGTTGCTGGCATGGCTGGGACTTGCCATGCTGCTCTTGTTCCCGCTGGGCAGCGACGGGGCCTATAACAATGGTGCCATCATTGCATGGATGGCTGCTCCAGTGGCTGCAAGTGTGTTGTGCCGGCATCGTGTGGTTGTAGGGTTCTTGTGCCTGTTCTTTGCCGTGGTTGCAGTGCGCACCGTGAAAGATGGTGTCTACTTCGACGGCGGCAGTCTTGTTGAAAAGACCTCGGCAATCGAAAACAAGCATGCACAAGGTGTGCTTACAACTCCTGAGCGCAAGCGCATTGTCGATGACCTGCTCACGGGTATTGCTCCACATGTGCACGAGGGCGACACGCTCATGGCTTATGGCAGTCTGGCCACGATCAATCACCTGACGGGCACCCGCCCCTATATAGGTTGTTCATGGCCTGAGCAGCTGAGCGCTGCAGCCTTGGAGCGCAAACTCAAAGAGGCCGATGGTCCGTTGCCTTGGCTGCTACAGCAAAAGTTCAACACAATAGCCGATGTGTGGCCCGAACCGAGCGACACCTACCTGATTGACTATGGCGAGGAAACCGTGTATCACCGCAACTCGAAACTGAAAGTGATGGCGCAATTCAGGCAAGAGCATGGTTATGTGGCGGTGTTTGAGAATAGCCACTTTGTGCTCTACGCTCCAGCCGAGAAATGCCGGTAAGAAAGCAATGGGCAGAAAAAAGGTGCAAAGTGCCATGAAAAATGGAAAAATAATGGTCGTCCATTGCTTGTTTTCATAAATTAGTTGTAACTTTGTATTCATCTTAGATAACCATTCTATAATTACAATTATCAATATGGCAACTAAAACTAAACCATCAACTAAACCGGCTTCGAAAGAAGCTAAAGCAAACAAAACTGAATCGAAGCGCTACATGGCAATGGAAGAGCGCTATGGTGCTCACAACTATCATCCGCTGCCTGTTGTGCTTCACAAGGGTAAAGGCATCTATGTGTGGGATGTGGAAGGCAAGAAGTATTTCGACTTCCTGTCGTCTTATTCAGCAGTGAACCAGGGTCACTGCCACCCCCGCATTGTGAAGGCGTTGAAGGATCAGGCTAATGTACTCTGCCTCACCTCGCGTGCTTTCTACAACGATGTGTTCTGCGAGTATGAGAAATTCATGCACAGCTACTTTGGCTACGACAAGGTGCTGCCCATGAACACTGGTGCTGAGGGTGTCGAGACCGCTCTGAAGCTGGCTCGCCGCTGGGGTGCTGTGAAGAAAGGTATACCCAACGACAAGATTAAGATCATTTGCTGCGAGGGTAACTTCCACGGCCGCACCGTGACTGTGATTACCATGAGCGACGACCCCAGTTCGTATGCCGACTACGGTCCATTGACTCCTGGTTTCATTCGCATTCCTTACAACGATCCCAAAGCGCTCGAAAAAGCGCTTGAGAAATATGGCAAGGAAGTGTGTGCCTTCATCGCCGAGCCCATTCAGGGTGAAGCAGGCGTGTTTGTGCCCGATGATGGCTACCTGAAGAAATGCTTCGACCTGTGCC
The DNA here is from genome assembly GCA_902768435.1 of uncultured Bacteroidales bacterium. Taxonomy (GTDB): domain Bacteria; phylum Bacteroidota; class Bacteroidia; order Bacteroidales; family Muribaculaceae; genus Sodaliphilus. The sequence goes on from CACXLJ010000015.1 coordinate 69,664, forward strand.
ACAAGCACAATGTGCTCTTCATCGCCGACGAGGTTCAGACCGGTATTGCCCGCACTGGTAAGATGCTCTGCAGCCAGCACGACGGCATCCGTCCCGACATCGTGATTTTGGGTAAGGCCCTGGGTGGCGGTGTGCTCCCCGTTTCGGCTTGCCTTGCCGACGACGACATCATGCTCAACATCAAGCCCGGTGAACACGGCTCAACCTTTGGTGGTTTCCCCTTGGCAGCTCGCGTTGCCGTTGAGGCCCTCAAGGTGGTGAAAGACGAGAAACTGGTGCAGAATGCCGAGAAGATGGGTAAGATTTTCCGTGAAGAAATCAAGAAGATCAATTCGCCCTATATCGTGGAAGTTCGCGGTCGCGGCTTGCTCAATGCCATCGTGACCAAACCAGTGAAGGGCAAAACTGCTTGGGACATCTGCCTCAAACTGCGCGACAATGGTCTGCTGGCTAAACCCACTCACGACCACATCATTCGCTTTGCACCTCCCTTGTGCATCACTAAGGAAGAAATTCTCAAGGCTATCGGCATCATCAAGAAGACTTTCGAACAGATGTCGAAATAAGGGATTCTCCCTCACAGTAAAGAATTACATATTTTTCAATACAAGTGCCGCACCTCTCCAGGCGCGGCACTTTTTTGTGGATAGGGGGCGACCAATAAGGCCTTTCCTCTTATCGGTTATCTACTTGTTTGGAATTATTTCAGGGTGTTGTAGGTGTCGTCGGTGACGGGTTCGAGCCATTCGTTCGAGGCACCTTCCTGCACATCTTTGTGATAGGTGAGATGTTGGAACCACGAGTCTTTGGCGGCGCCGTGCCAGTGTTTGACCTCGGCGGGAACGGCAATGATGGTACCGGGGGTCATCTCAATGGCTTCTTTGCCCCATTCCTGATACCAGCCACGGCCGGCAACGCAAATAAGCACCTGCACCTGTTTGTGGTGAATGTGCCAGTTGTTACGGCAGCGGGGCTCAAAGGTCACATTGAATAACCCATTTTCCACCTCTGCAAGATAACTTTTGCCCGTGAAGAATTGTCCGTAAGGGTTGAGTTCGCCTTTGGGCCAAGTGCTGCGCAATGTGTAGCCCTCGTTGTTGAGCCAGGCACAAAGTTCATCCACGAGTTCTTGCGAGTTGCCCATGTTCACGGCTCCTTGCTTGTGGGCGGCCAGTTGGGGCGCAACACCTTCAAGACCACTCAGCGCCGCTACGGTCACTATTTCGCGGTCGGCATGTGAAAGTTGGTCACCAGCGAAGATGTCACCAAAGAGGTGCGATTTCAAATAGTAGTCATCCTGCGGACAGAAGTCGTAGTTGAACGGGCGTCCCGAGAGTTGTGTCTGGTTCTTCACACCCAGTTCGTAGGCCTTTTGGGCATTGTCCCATTCAGTAGGGCGGGTCCATGGTTTGCCCTCTTGCCAGTTGGCCTGTTTGTTCTCCAGCACCTTGCTCAACACTCCCAGTGCATTCAGCGAGCGAGGAAATCCCGTGTAGGCATAGAGTTGCGAGAAAGCCTCTTTGAGTTCGTTGATGGTTACTCCGTGGTCGAGAGCATGCCGCACAGCGGGCTCTAAGCGTACCAAATCACCTTGTGCCATCAGGCAGGCACATGCCGCCAATCCTTTTTGACGCTCGGTGAGCGTCTGACTGTTTACTGTTGTCATGGTCATTACAGCGATTAATATTGTTATGATTCTTTTCATTTGGTTTATTTTAGTTGTTTCTACTTGTTCTTGCTTGCTTTCACCCACACGGGGTCTTCGTTCATGACGGGTTTGTTCACTGCCATCACGCCCGAAAGATTGTGAGGCACATAGGGCTCCTCAAGATAACGAATGTCGTCGGCTGTCAATTGAACATCGAGCGACTTCACCGCACCCTCGATGTGGTGCAGCTTGGTGGCGCCCACAATGGGCGACTCTACCTTGGTGAGTAGCCAGGCCAGTGAAATCTGCGTCATCTCCACACCGTATCGGTCGGCAAGTTCAACGACGCGCTCCACAATGCGATTGTCCTGCTCGGCAGTGCTGTCGTACTTGAAATGCATGAACGCATCCTTCTCTTGGCGCAGAGAGGTTTCTCCAGGACGCTTGGCAAGTTTGCCCGATGCCAGCGCGCTATAGGGAGTCATGGCGATATTCTCCTCATGGCAGTAGGGGAACATCTCGCGTTCCTCCTCGCGCATAATCAGGTTGTAGTGGTTTTGTACCGAGATGAACTTTGCCCATCCCTTCTTTTCGGCCAGTGCATTCATTTTTGCCACTTGATAGGCATAAGCATTGGCAATGCCTATGTAGCGCACTTTGCCCGAGGTCACAGCCTCGTTCATGCCCTCAAGGATTTCCTCGGCGGGAGTCTTGTAGTCCCAGATGTGGTAGATATAAAGGTCTACATAATCCATGCCCAGGTGCTGTAGGCTTAGGTTGATGTTGTTCAGCACATGCTGCCGGCCATCGATGCCCTTCTGGATTTCCTTGTCGGTGCGAGGCAGGAACTTCGTGGCAACAACCACATCGTCACGCTTGGCCATATCACGCAATGCCCGTCCTACAAACTGTTCGGAAGTGCCCAACTGATAGGCAATGGCCGTATCAAAGAAGTTCACGCCCAAATCGAGCGAACGACGGATAATCTCACGCGTAGGTTCCTCGCCAATCGTCCATGAATGCTGACCGATGGTGGGGTCACCAAAACCCATGCACCCAAGGCAGATGCGCGACACGCGCAGGTCGGAGTTTCCAAGTTTTACATATTCCATGTTATCGTTGCTTTTTGAATATCATTCTCATCATTTCAGGGTCTAGCGGGTTCATGGCAGGCAGTTTCAGGTCCTTCACCATGTGCAGCGTGCCCTGCTTGTATTTCTGGAAGAGGTCGGTCTTCAGGTGACTCTGGTAGGCCTCCTCGGATGCATAGATTTCGAGGATGCGAATGAGTAATGGATTCTCGGCACTCTGCATCGGGAACAGGCACACGACACCAGGTTCGCGCTCCACGCTGAGACGATCTACCTCGTTGGCAAAGGCCAAGTACTCTTCCAGATACTGCTGATAGACCTCGATTTCGGCAATGCGCACAAGCATCTTTGATGCATCAGGCACATAGTCGCCCTTCCTGTTCCAGTGCCGACACGAACTCGGGTGTGATTATGTGGCTGTGCACATCAATTAGGGCCTGTGCAAATCCTGTCACACTCATCAGTGATGCTATCAATAAGCTTTTTATTTTCATGTTCTTATATTTATGCCCCATCTATCTGCCGGGATATGTCAGTTCTCCCGGCAAATGGCGGTTCATGATGTGTGTTTAGACATTTTTGATAAACTTTGCAGGATTGCCACCCACTATGGTGTTGGGGGCAACATCCTTAGTCACCACAGCACCAGCAGCCACAACGGCATTCTCGCCAACGGTAACACCGGGCAGAATGGTGGCACCTGCGCCAATCCATGCCTTGCGGCCTATGTGCACGGGTTTGCAGATGAGCAATGCCCGGTCGTTCAAGTCATGGTTGTTGCTGATGAGTTGCACATTGGCAGCTATCATGGCATCGTCGTCGATGGTGATGCCGCCTCGCGACATCATCAGGCAGTCGGGCATGATCATCACATTCTTGCCAATCTTCACCCTGTCGAAGCACACGCCCTTGAGCGGAGGCATCACCATGGCACCTTCGCCCAGGTTATCGCCAAAGAGTTCTTTCACCAGGTTGTTATACTCCTCGGTATAGGGCATGGTGTGGTTGATTTGAAACACGAGTTTCACATCTTTCATGCCGCGCTCCATTTCTTCGGGCGTGGTCTTTCGGGGATCTACTACGAATGATTCCATATATTTATTAATGAGTTGATGCTTATCCGTAATTCTCGATGAGATATTTTACAAATTGCGGGTCACCAAAGTTAATGGTGCCGGTGTCGTGCTGGTTGAGAGTGGCAATCTGAGCCATCTCGTCATCGTTCAACTTGAAGTCGAAAATGTCGAAATTCTGGGCCATGCGCTCCTTGTGAGTCGATTTGGGAATGGCCACAATGCCACGCTGGGTGAGCCAGCGCAGAGCTACCTGCGCTGCACTCTTGCCATACTTTGCACCCATTGCGGCAAGCGTTTCGCTCTTCACGATGCCGTCCACACCTTGACCGCCAAGCGGGCCCCAAGCCATCATTTTGGTACCGAACTCGGCATGAACTGGTTCGATGCCCGTCTGCTGGATGAGCGCATTGCACTGCAACTGGTTCACCATGGGTTTCACCTCCACATAGTGGGCGAAATCGAAGAAACGCCCAGCCTGGAAGTTGCTCACGCCAATGGCGCGCACCTTGCCGTCGCGATAGGCCTTCTCCATAGCGCGCCACGAGCCGAACACATCGCCGTAGGCCTGATGGATGAGCAGCAGGTCGATGTACTCGGTCTGCAACTTGCGCAGGCTCTCATCGATGCTCTTTGCTGCCTTTTCTTCGCCAGAGTTGGAAATCCACACTTTTGTAACGAGGAACAGGTCTTCGCGTTTCAGGCCACTCTTGCGCCAGGCATTGCCCACGCCTTCTTCGTTCTGATAGGCCTGAGCTGTGTCAATCAGCCTGTAGCCCACACTCAGCGCATCGCTCACACAGCGCTCGCACTCTTTGGGGCTCACCAGAAACACGCCGTAGCCCAATGTCGGCATCTCAACGCCGTTGGATAATGTGATATATTCCATGATGAGATATTATAACGATGCGACAAGAATTTCCTTGATATCCTGTTCGGTGAGGGGAGCGTAGGCATTCTCCAGCCCCTCGTTCACGGCAATGTGGTGAGCCATCTCGTCGATGCGCTCCTCACCGATGCCCACTTCGCGCAGGTGCATGGGAATATTGATGCTCTCGAAGAAGGCATAGGTTGCGTCGATAGCCTTCTCGGCAATCTCCTGCTTGGACAGCGATGGGTCGATGCCAAACACATTGATGCCGTATTTCACAAAGCGGTCGATGGTGCGCTCCGAAAGGATGTGGCGCATCCAGCGCGGTGTGATGATGGCCAAGCCTTCGCCGTGCGTGATGTCGTAGTAGGCACTCAAAGCGTGCTCAATGCCGTGGCAGGGCCAGCCCGAATGGCTGTTACCGAGTGCATAGATGCCGTTGCAGCCCAGGGTGCAGGCAAACATCATCTCGGCACGGGCAGTGTAGTCCTCGGGATTCTCGAGACATTTCTTGGTGTTCACCATGAGGCTCTTGAGTCCAGCTTCGCAGAAGCCGTCGTTGAGCAGCGTGGCGTCTTCGCAGAAGTATTGCTCCATGATGTGGTTCATGGCATCGGCACAGCCTGCTGCGGTCTGTTTCTTCGACACGCTGAATGTGTAGCGTGGGTCAAGGAACGAGCACACGGGGAACAGCAGCGGATCCAGGTAACCAATCTTGTCGTTGGTCTCGGTGCGCGAAATCACGCCACCGCAGTCATATTCGCTGCCTGTTGCAGCCAGTGTGAGAATGTCGACGATGGGCAAGGCTGCCTGTGCTTTCACCTTATAGGAAATCAGGTCCCAGGGATCGCCGTCATACTTGGCACCAGCGGCAATAGCCTTGGAGCAGTCGAGCACGCTGCCGCCACCCACTGCCAAAATCACATCGATGTTTTTCTCTTTGCACAGGCGCACGCCTTCGAGCACGCTGGGGTCATATTTGGGGTTAGGCTGGATGCCTGGTAGTTCAGTGATGTTGAAATCTTTCAGTAATTCCATCACGCGGTCATAAAGGCCGATTTTCTTGATGCTGCCGCCACCGTAGGTGAGCAACACATTCTTGCCGATAGCTGTCATTACTTCGGGCAATTTCTCAATCACATTTTCGCCAAAAATCAGGCGGGTAGGGGTCATATAATCAAAGTTCTGCATAATAGTGTATTTTTAAAAGGTTTTGTTTATTTGTTTTGATTCTTAATTCTGATGAATGATTAGGGTTTGTCAATTAAAAGCCTAAGCCTTTGAGCCATTTCTCCACCTTGGCACGCTCGGTGCGCACTTCGTGGCCATAGATGCTGAAGCCCTTGGTGACCTTGGCTCCCGGGAAAGCGTCTTTCACATCTTCCACGCAATTGGCCAGGCCGCTACCTTCGTGGGTGGTGAAGGGAATCACGGTCTTGCCGGCAAGGTCGTTTTCATGCTTCTTGAAGAAGGTGAACATCACCTGAGGATAGGTGCCCCACCACACGGGGCCACCAATGAACACGGTGTCGTAGCCGCTCATGTCCACATCGCCCTCATACTCGGGCAGCTCGCCCTTGTTAGCCTCTTCCTGTGCCAGTTTGATAAGCGGGTTGTAGGCCATGCCGTCGTATTTGTGGGTGACAATCTCGAACTGGTCGGCGCCAGTGATTTCGCTGATGTAGTCGGCCACTATTTTCGTGTTGCCCACCTCGATGTTACCTACTGCGTAGTTGTCTCCCGCATGCGAGAAGAACACTACCAATGCTTTGCCTTTCTGTTCCATATTTGTCTCTTGTTTTGGGCCGCCACTGCACGACATGGTTACGAGCAGTGCCATAGCAGCCATGATGATATTCTTGATTTTCATTTTTGTTGTTATTTATTAATTTTGCAAATCATTTACACCGCAAAGTTACTACGGATTAATAAGGCAAAAGTTTCACAAAAAACATTATAATTTTCACTTTTTGCACAATTCGTTTGTTTTAGCGCATTTTTCTGGCTATTTTTGCAGAAAAGCATCGCATCATGAAGATTGATTTCATTTATTCTACTGACTTTCATGCGATAAACACGCAAGAGTTGAGCCACACCTGCCTGCACCTGCTGTGCACGGCAGGCGAGGGCAGTTTTGTGTTCAATGAGCATTGCTATCACATCATGAAGAACGACCTCGTGGTGATACCCACGCCCCAGCGCATCAAGAACCTTGCCGCTCATGCCGACATGCAGGTGGAGTGGTTCGCTGCCGACTATCAGTTCTTGCAGAACCAATTGCCCTCGAACAACTACAGCATTGGCGGCAGCATTTCGCTGAACCAGGACCCCGTGGTACCGCTTACTGACGAGCAGGCTCAGCATCTGCTCGACGACTTTCACCGACTCCGCGACCGCCTGGGCGACCGTCACCTTCAGTTCTACAACGAACTCATGGGCAGCCTGTGCCTCACGATGATGTACGACATCTTCGAACCTCACGCCCAGCGCGATGCCACCGACACGCATACCGACCGCACGGCCTATATCGTGAGACAACTCATGGATTTGCTCTCAACCGGCATCAGCCGCACCGAGCGCGATGTGAGCTACTATGCCGACCGCCTACATGTGTCGCCCAAATACCTCTCGGCCACCATCAAGCGAGTTACTGGCCACAGCGTCAGCTCCTTCATCAATCGCCACACGGTGCCCATACTGAAAGATTTGTTGAGCGACGAACGCCTCTCGCTCACGCAGATAGCCGAGCGCATGAATTTTGCCTCGCTTTCCTACTTCAGCCGCTACTGCACCAAGCACCTCGGCCAGTCACCCAGCGCCTTCCGCCAGAGTCTGCAGCCCCAGCTCAAGCAATAATAGTTGCATTTCGCAATAACCTGCCTCATTGTTGTTCAGACTGGTTGGGCAAAAGGCATGATTATTTGAAAAAAGTAGTATCTTTGTAACCGTTATGACACGAGAGGAACTGATATTAGATTGCCGCTATTATAATGGCGAGGAAGAGCCACCAGAGAATGTTGATTCATTGTTTTGGGGATATGAAGAAGTGTGGGTGAAGTGGATGCTTGAAGGTGATCCACATATAGAAAAACACATCAAGTACTACACCGAACAGTATAATCTTCCAAATTTGTTGCCCGAAGATGGCACGCCATTAGGCTTGAAGGCAATATTGTTTAGTCGTTATGATTATTGGAGCGGCGGCTATGGCGGGGGACCCAACTATGGCAACGACTTCAAGAAGTGGTATCTTGGTAATTATGTCGGAAAAACCAAAACCCATCGGCAACTGCTGAACAATGAGTAATCCAGCTCGAAGTTTGGGTGCATAATAGCAAGCGGGAATCCCTGGTGAAGAGATTCCCGCTTGTGTGTTGCGGTGTGTGAGGGCAAAACCCTCATGGCACCGTTTCACATTGTGTGTTAATCTATTGTTATAACTGTGCCGGTGCGGCCCTGGAGGGCTTCACGGGCTTTCTCAAGCGAGGTGATGAGCGCCTTGCTGCCTTTGCTGCGTTCCACATAGCGGATGCATGACTCAATCTTGGGCAGCATGCTGCCAGGAGCAAAATGTCCTTGCTTGATGTATTCTTTAGCCTCGCTGACTGTCATGGTATCAAGGTCACGCTGGTCGGGCTTGCCGAAGTTGATAGAGACTTTCTCTACAGCCGTAAGAATTACGAGCATGTCGGCCTTGAGGTCAAGGGCAAGGCGTGCACTGGCGCGGTCCTTGTCGATAACGGCAGCCACACCGGTGTAGTCGCCAGGCTTGTTCTCGATGACGGGAATGCCACCACCACCCACGGTGATAATCACTGCGTGAGCGTCAACAAGGTGCTCAACCACGGGAAGTTCCACAATCTTCACAGGAGCGGGCGAGGGCACCACACGGCGCCATCCGCGTCCGGCATCTTCAACAAAGGTGTAGTCGGTCGTTGCCATGATGGCTTCGGCTTCTTCTTTGCTGTAGAACATGCCCACGGGTTTGGTGGGGTGCTCGAAAGCGGGGTCGTTGTTGTCGACTACCACTTGCGTTACGAGCGTGATGCACGGTTTATTGATGCCGCGGCGAACCAGTTCGCGACCCACTGCCTGCTGCAGGTGATAACCAATGTAGCCCTGAGTCATGGCGCCACACTCGGGGAAGGGGATGCGCGGTGTGCCACCGCCATTCTTGGCCGAGAACTGGAATGCCAGGTTCACCATGCCCACTTGAGGGCCATTGCCGTGACCGATAACCACATCGTAGCCCTCCTCAACGAGGTCTACGATGGTGGAAGCGGTTCCCTCGACGAGCTTGAGCTGCTCTTCGGGAGAATTGCCCAGGGCGTTTCCGCCCAGGGCAATTACAAGTCGTTTGTTCATATCGATGGTATGAATATAAAGGTTTAAGCGTTAAATCTTACTTCAAGGTTGCGTACATCACAGCCTTGATGGTGTGCATGCGGTTTTCGGCCTCATCAAACACCTTCGACTGCTTGCTGCGGAACACCTTGTCGGTAACTTCCATTTCCTTCAGACCGAACTTCTTGTAGATGTCCATGCCAATGGTGGTCTCGAGGTCGTGGAACGAAGGCAGGCAGTGCAGGAAGATGGCACCGGGGTTGGCGTTGGCCATTACGGCGTCGTTCACCTGATAGGGGCTGAGCAGTTTGATGCGCTGTTCCCAAATTTCGTCGGGTTCGCCCATCGATACCCAAATGTCGGTGTAGATCACATCGGCATTCTTGGTGCCCTTCTTCACATCGTCGGTGAGTGTGATGGTGCAACCATTCTGCTTAGCGATTTCTTTGCAGGTCTTCACGAGTTTAGCATCGGGCATGTTGTCCTTGGGGCCGCAAGCCACAAAGTTGATACCCAACTTGGCCGAAACAACCATCAGCGAGTTTGCCACATTGTTGCGGGCATCGCCCATAAACACCATTGTAAGGCCCTTGTAGTAGCCAAAGTTCTCTTCGATGGTGAGCACATCGGCGAGCATCTGAGTGGGGTGGAATTCGGTAGTGAGGCCGTTCCATACGGGTACACCTGCATGCTTGGCGAGGTCTTCAACAATCTGCTGGTCGAAACCGCGATATTCAATTCCGTCGAACATGCGACCGAGCACCTTTGCGGTGTCTTCGAGCGACTCTTTCTTGCCCATTTGCGACGAACCGGGATCGAGGTAAGTCACGCCCATGCCCAGGTCATTGCCTGCTACTTCAAATGAGCAGCGAGTGCGGGTCGAGGTCTTTTCGAACAAGAGCACGATGTTCTTGCCGGTTAAATACTTGTGAGGAGTGTTGGTGCGTTTGAGGCGCTTGAAATCTTTAGCAAGTTCGAGTAAATACTGGATTTCTTCGGTAGAGAAGTCGAGTAACTTCAAGAAACTTCTTCCTGATAAACTTCTTGGCATAATTAAAAAAGTTTTTAGTTGTTGTTATTATAAAATAATGTGTAATGTGTGTGATGTCGGTTTTTTAGTCTTCACGCCACAGAGGCATGCTCATGCAGCGTGGTCCTCCACGGCCTCGCGAGAGTTCGCTGCTCGGTATCTCGAGCACGGTGAGTCCGTAGTCGCGCAAGATGGCGTTGGTCACATTGTTGCGCTCATACACTACCACCTTGCCTGGGGCAATGCACAGGGTGTTGGCGCCGTCGTTCCACTGCTCGCGTTCGGCAGTGATGCGGTCGCCGCCGCCACACTTGATGAGTGTTACCTGCTTCACGCCCAGCGCCTCGGCGAGGATTTCCTCGAGCGACTCCTCTTTGCGGGTGATTTTCACCTTGCCGCAAGCGTCGCCTGGGGTGATCTTGAACACTTCGAGCGGTCCCAGAATGCCCGGATGCACAGTGAACTTGTCGTAGTCGATTTGTGTAAACACTGTGTCAAGGTGCATGAAGGCACGTGTCTCGGGGATGCGAATGGCAAGGATGGTGTTGATGGCCGTATCTTCGTTGGCAAAGATGTTCTTTGCCATTTGCTCGATGCCGTCGGGTTCGGTGCGCTGCGAGATGCCTATGGCAAGCGTTTGCTTGTTGAGGTTGAGCACATCGCCACCCTCAATCGAGAAGGGAATGGTGCGGTCGTAGTAATGCTGCACCTCGTTGAAGTCGGGATGATACTTGAAGATGTAGTGCCCGTAGATGGTTTCGCGGCGGCGAGTCTGCGAGAACATGCAGTTGATGCCCACACCGGTGCCGATGCTCTCGAACGGATCACGGGTGAAGTAGAGGTTGGGCATAGGGTTGATTACCATGCGGCTGTCGCCCTTCACCTGATAGGCGAGCGAGTTCTCGATGTTGCAGTTGCCGTGGAGCTCGTTGATGTGAATTCCCTCCATGGTCTTGAGCACGAGACTCTTGCTGTCGGTGATGCCGTTCAGGAAGTTATAGACTATTTCTTTGTATTTGTCGCTGCGCACACCAGCCTCGTCGATGAACTGGCGCAAGAATTCCTCGCGGATTTCAGGACTGATGTCGAGCACCTGGGCCACAAGGTCTTCGAGATACACCACCTCCACGCCGTTGTCGCGCAGCACCTGCGAGAATGCATCGTGCTCCTCTTCGGCCACCTTCAGGTAGGGGATGTCGTCAAAGAGCAGCTCCTCGAGTGTGTTGGGTGTGAGGTTGAGCAGTTCGCGTCCGGGCCTGTGCAGCAGGACTTTTTTCAGAGGTTTTATCTCACTTGTTACATGAATTCCTTTCATGGTTCAATGTTTATGTTGGTCTAAGCTTAGCTTTTAAAGGCACAAAGGTAAGCATTTTACTTGAACTAACGAATATTTTGCTCAAGTTTTTCTGAAAGATTTTTTCCTCAATCCACCTAATCAATCCCAACCCCAAGAAGGCATAGGCGGTTTTTGCGCCAAAACGCTTGCAAATCATGAAATAATGATTATCTTTGCATTTGAAAAACAATCTGAATCATGTCGCAGTTGGTGCTTGATAAAATAGAATATCTCATTTTGCTGGTGGCAGGATTTGCCACGCACAGCAAGGTTTCGGAGGCGCAGGCCTACAGCTACTTGAACAGCTATGGTGCATTGTCGCTGTGCGAGAAGTACTACGACATCATGCACACACTGCCCCTCGAAGAGAATATTCACACCTTGCAATCCTTCTGTCAAAGGAAAGGGGGACACCTATGATTCTTTATCACGGCTCCACAATCGATATTGTGCAAATCGACCTTTCGAAGTCAAAACCCAACAAGGATTTTGGCCGTGCGTTTTATCTCTCGGTCGACCGAGAACAGGCCATGGAAATGGCCTTGTTTAAGGCTGCATTCGAAGAAGCCGAACCGGTGGTCAATGCTTTTGAATTTGACGAATCGCTCTTATCGCAGTTGCGGGTTAAGCGTTTTGAAGAATACTCTGAGGAATGGGCGCATTTTGTCTACGATAATCGGACAAATCCTGCAGGTCAGTTCCCTCATGACTATGACATTGTTTATGGCCCTATTGCTAACGACCGAATTGGGGCACAGATAACGCGTCTGAAACAAGGATACATCACCTTCAAGGAGTTTCTCAGACGCATTAAATATATTAAAGGCATCACATTTCAATATGCTTTTTGCACACAAAGGGCAGTTGACACATTAATCAAACAGTGACATGAAAGTTTCTCAAGCCGAATTTCAGAATATGAAGGAGGATATCGTGAAAGACATGATATCTCGGCTGATGGTTGAGCGCGGTCTCTCGATGCAAGAAGCGTTTTACGCAGTTTACACATCGCGCTTGTTTGAGAAACTGAACGACCCTAAAACAGGCTTATATTTTCAATCGTCGGGATACGTTTATAGCTACCTTGTTGAAGAATTGAATGAAGATAACAATTCTCACCCGTCTAAGAATGACAAGGCAAGAAGTTGACCGTTGCCGGTGCATTGTTCAAAGTGAAGGCATGGGTGCTAAAAAAGTGGGGGAGAGGTTTGGCGAATTAAGTAATAATGTTTAACTTTGCCCAAAGTAAAAACCATCTCGTTATTTTTGAGATAACTAATACGATTTAATATAAAACAACTAACGTCATGAACAATTCAGTGATTAGATTCCCCCTTCCCGCCAACGAGCCGGTGAAGGCCTATCTGGCAGGTTCGCCAGAACGCGTAGCACTTGAGAAAGAACTGGAACGCCAGAGCAAACTGGTGGTCGACATCCCCATCATCATCGGCGGTAAGGAAATCCGCACCGGTGATGTGGGCAAGGTTACCTGTCCCCACGACCACAACCATGTGCTTGCCACTTACCACAAGGTGGGCAAGAAAGAGGTGGAGATGGCTATCGAGGCTGCCATGAAGGCATGGCAGGAGTGGAGCCGCACTCCCTGGACCACCCGCGCCGCTATCGTGATGAAAATGGCCGAACTGCTTGCTACCAAGTATCGCCCCATCATGAATGCAGCAACCATGCTGGGCCAGAGCAAGAACTTCTATCAGGCCGAAATCGACTCGGCTTGCGAGACCATCGACTTCTTCCGCTACAATGTGCACTATGCATCCAAGATATATGCCATGCAGCCCAAGGACGGTGTGGCACAGCTGAACCACACCGAGTATCGTCCCCTCGAGGGCTTTGTGCTGGCCGTGACTCCCTTCAACTTCACTTCGATTGCCTCTAACCTGTGCATGACTCCCGTGCTCATGGGCAATGTGGCTCTGTGGAAACCCTCGACTACCGCCTTGCTGAGCAACTACTACTTGATGCAACTCTACAAGGAGGCTGGTCTGCCCGACGGCGTGGTTAACTTCCTGCCCGGTAGCGGCGCCCTCATTGGCGAGGTGGCTACCGAATCGAAGCACTTTGCAGGCATCCACTTCACCGGCAGCACCGCCACCTTCAAGTCGCTGTGGAAACAGGCGAGCATGAATGTCGACAAGTACATCTCTTATCCCCGCCTGGTGGGTGAGACCGGAGGCAAGGACTTCATCTTCGTGCATCCCAGTGCCGACAAGGAGGCTGTCGCAACAGCAGCATTTTGCGGTGCCTTTGAGTTCCAGGGCCAGAAGTGCTCGGCCGCTTCGCGCATGTACATTCCCAAGAGCCTGTGGCCCGATGTGCTGGCAGGCATCAAGCGCATGACCGGCGAAATCAAGATGGGCGATGTGATGGATCCAGCCAACTTTGTGAATGCCGTGATCGACAAGGCTTCGTTCGACAAGTGCAAGTCCTATATCGACTATGCTGAGCAGGCAGCCGACGCCAAGATCGTGATTGGTGGCAAGTGCGACGACTCTAAGGGCTGGTTCGTAGAACCCACAGTGATCGAGACCAGCAACCCGCATTTCAAATCGCTCGAAGAGGAAATCTTTGGCCCCGTGCTCACCGTCTATCCCTATGACGACGAGAAGTGGGAAGAAGTGCTGAAACTGTGCGACGAGACTTCGCCCTACGGCCTCACCGGTGCTGTGTTTGGCCGCGACCGCATGGCAGTGGAGAAGATTACCGACGCACTGTGCTACACTGCAGGTAACTTCTACATCAACGACAAGCCTACTGGCGCTGTGGTTGGCATGCAGCCCTTCGGCGGTGCCCGTGCCAGCGGTACCAACGACAAGGCAGGTGGCGAGTTCAACCTCATTCGCTGGATTATCCCGCGCGTGATCAAGGAAACTCTCGTTTCGCCCACCGACTACCGCTACACTTACATGAAATAAGCGTCGCCCACTCGCAGCTCAATCCTGATGCAGTTTTGAGCACGTAATCATAAAAGAAGATGAGCCGACACGCACGCGTGTCTGGCTCATCTTTTTATTTGATACACAGTATAATATTAATCAACGTTTTTTCGTTTTTTTATATGCTATAATATGTGTAACCATAAAAAAAGAAAACCAGCGTTAAACCCAATTCGGTCATTAGGATTTACAATAAAAACGATTAGTGATTACTAAAAAATGCCGTTTTCCTTTGTTTTTTATTTTTTTTGTGATAAATTTGCAATATCAACTCGATAAATCTTGAAATTTTTTAGTGATAATATATATTATGTTTAATTTTTAAATCTGTAAAATTATGAAAAAAATTACCTTGTTAATGTTATCGGCTGCGTTGCTGGTCCCCATGACACTGAGTGCGCAACCGGTGACTTCAAAAAACGTGATTAACCCAAATGTGAGAGTGAACAAGACTCTTACCGCTCCAAAGCCCACCAAACCTGTTATGCTTACTGCTCCCAAGGCCGAAGTGCCCGATGGCTATGCAAGCGTAACCCTTACTGCCGGCAATGTGTGGGACGATGGCTCCGGCTATCAGATGCTCCTTGATGCCGATGCTACTGCTTACGGCTCAATCATCCCTGAAACAGGTGGTCTCACCACTAGTGGCGATGCCTCGGCCGCAACTTATGCCGAGTTTGAGTACAAGATTCCCGAGAATGCCGACGGCGCTCTCACTACCGCTAACATTGTACTGGACAACAGCGTCAGCATTTTGATTCCTGCCGGCACCTACGACTGGTGCATCACCAACCCATCCCCGGGCGATCGCGTCTGGATTGCATCGGCTAAT
The DNA here is from genome assembly GCA_902768435.1 of uncultured Bacteroidales bacterium. Taxonomy (GTDB): domain Bacteria; phylum Bacteroidota; class Bacteroidia; order Bacteroidales; family Muribaculaceae; genus Sodaliphilus. The sequence goes on from CACXLJ010000015.1 coordinate 84,843, forward strand.
GGCACCGTGGGTGGCCGCTACGACAACTTCGAGTTTGCCTCGGGTGTCTCGTACGAGTTCGTAGTAAGCTTGGGTACCACTAACGACCAGGTTGACCTGGTTGTCATCGACCCCACAGCTCCCGAAATTCCCACCAATCTCACTGCCGATCCTACCGCCACAACGGCTAAGATCGCTTGGGAAGCCGGTGCCAACAACGCAAGCTATAATCTGCGCTATCGCGAGTATGTTGAGGTTGGTGAGGCCGCAAGTTGGAACTTTGACCAGAGCACACTCGACGGCTGGACCACCATTGATGCCGACGGTGACGGTTACAACTGGATTCTTGGCTCTACCGTAGGCGGTGTTTATCTCGTGGAAGGTGGCTCATTGGCCGGAAATGGTCATAACAGTTCACAAGACTTGGTGGTTTCGGCTTCTTACAGCAATGTTGTGGGCGCTCTCACTCCCGACAATTATCTTGTTTCGCCTAAGGTGCAGCTGGGAGGTGCAATCACCTTCTGGGCTAAAGGCCAGGATGTGAATTATGCTGCCGAGACATTTGGTGTTGCAGTTTCTACAGCCAGCAACACAAATGCATCTGACTTCACTATGGTGGGTGAGCAGAAAACTTCCACTGGCGACTGGGTACAGTATGAGTTTGACTTGAGTGCTTATGCCGGACAAGAAGGCTATGTAGCCATCCGCCATTATGGCATCACCGACATGTTCATCCTCGATGTTGACGACATCGAGATACTTCCTCCCGGTAACGAGTGGATCTATGTGAATGATGTGACCGAGAATCCTTACACCATCGAGGGCCTCACTCCCGAAACAACCTATGAGGTGCAAGTGCAGGGTGTTGCTGCCGATAACCGCACTTCCGCTTGGACCGAGTCTGTTATCTTCACCACGCTCGAAGAAACTGAAGAGCCTGTTAAGTACTACGTGACTGGTGGTTTCAACTCTTGGACTGAAACCGAGCCTCTCGAAATCACCGAAGAAGGCGCTACCTTCACCGTTATCGCACAGAACTTCGAAGATACTGAGGACACTGCTCAAGAGTTCAAGATCATCACATTTGACGAAGATGGTAGTACAATCTGGATTGGTGGCATCGACGAGGCTGGCGTGCATCACTTCGACATCACCAATGAGATGCTTGGCGAGGAGATTTCACTCTATGTCAACGATGAGACCACTCCCAACTATGCTAACTTCCGTCTGCCCGCTGCTGGCAACTACACCGTGAAGCTGGTTGATGATGAAGAAGGCAATGGCAAGGGTCTTGTTGAAGGCCTCAAGATGGTGGTTCTCTTGAACGAAAGTCCTGCAGTTGGTGTTGCCGACATCAACTCTAAGGCAGTCAAGAGCGTGAAGTATGTGAACCTTGCAGGCGTTGAGAGCAACAAGCCCTTCGACGGCGTGAACATCATGGTTACTACTTACACCGATGGCACCAAGGCCGCTGCAAAAGTTATCAAA